>NZ_CP012946.1:350000-1024968 GCF_001402875.1 Blastochloris viridis
GGCGAAGCGCTGCTCGATTTCGGTGCCAGCGGCATCGGGGCGGGCCATCCGGAAGCGTCGCGGCTCGACCTGTCGCCGTCGGGCGACCTCGTGGAGGCTGCCGCCAACCTCTATGCCCATTTGCGCGCGCTCGACCGCTCCGGCGCCGCGTCCATCGCGGTGGCGCCGATTCCGGCGGCGGGGCTTGGCGAGGCGATCCACGACCGGCTGCGCCGCGCCGCCGCGCCGCGTTGACGGGCGGCCTATTCGGGGAATTTTGTGCCGAACCCCATGGCAGCGCTTGAAATCATCGCACCCCCAGCTTACAGAACGGCCCTCGCGTTATGCAGCTGTAGCTCAGTTGGTTAGAGCGCCTGACTGTGGATCAGGAGGTCGGTGGTTCGAGTCCACCCAGCTGTACCATCGCCGCGGAGGGCTGCGCCCTGCGCGAACGAAAAAGCCGATCCCCGAAATGCCGGGACCATGGCGCCGGTTCGCAACGCCCAGGCTCGCCGCCGCGTCATGACAGCCGTCGCTGTGCGAGGTTCAAGACACGATGGCAAATCCTCAACACGTCCGAGCGATGAGTCACGGTTAGAACGGTCCGCCCGGCCAACATGTCCTCAAGAACATCCAGCAGTTGGCGCTCGGTCTCGTCGTCGAGGGCGCTGGTGAATTCGTCGAGCACGATGAGCACCGGGTCGCGGTAGAGCGCCCGTGCCAGCGCCAGCCGCTGGCGCTGGCCGCCCGACAGGTTGCTGCCGTGTTCGCCGACCCGGGTGGCGAGCCCCTGCGGCAGCGCCTCAAGGGTCGGCAGCAGGCCGGTCGCGGCCAGCGCGGCGCGGACGCGGCCGTCGTCGATGGCGTCATCGTCGATGCCGAACGCGACGTTGCGGCGGATGCTGTCATCCTGAAACGCCGGGTGCTGGGGCACGTAGGCCACCCGCCCGCCGGCGGCGAGTTGCTGTGGTGGCAGCCCGTTGATGTGAACCGTCCCGGCCCGTGGCTCGAGCAGGCCGAGCGCCAGGGCCAGGATGGTGGTCTTGCCGGTTCCGCTGGGACCGACGATGCCGAGGATTTCGCCCGCTTCGACCCGAAACGACAGGCCGTCGAGTACCGGCGGCATGCCCTCGGAATAGCTGAAGCGGACGTCTCGGAACTCCACGCCTCTGGCCGTGCCCGCGGTCGCAGCCGAAGGCGGCGCTTCCCTCGCGGTTATTGCGGGGCGACACTGCCCGAGTTCGCGATTCACCGCCTCCAGCGCCGCCCAATGGTGCCGGATCGAGGTGACGTTGTGGAAAATCTGCTGTGCCGACGGCAGCAGGCGCCAAGCCGCGACCGCGTAGATGGCAAGCAGCGGCCATACGTCGCCGCTGCCCGAGCGGGTCGAGACCAGCACGATGACGATGATGATCATGCCGCCGAACGCGACCGCTTCGATGGCGTAGCGCGGCACCTGCCGCATGATCTGGCTGCGGGCGTCTGCGGCGCCCGAGGCGTGGGCCATGGCCGCGAACCGTTTGGCGAAATAGGCCTCGCAGGAGAAAACCTTAACCTCGGCGATGCCGCTGCACATCTCCGCAGCAATCTTATGCATCTGGATGCGGTAGGAATAGGTTTTCCGGCCGTGCTTGGCGATCAGCGGCGCCAGCATCTTGAAAACGACGAAATAACTTCCGCCCGCCACCAGAAAGGCGATCGCGGCGATCATCGGCTCGACGCCAACGAGCAAGGTGACGATGGCGAAGATCGAGACGAAGCGCGCGACGTTGGACAGCAGCGGGACCAGAACGTTGGCGACCGTGCTGGTCACGTTGACAGACAGCGTCGTCAGCGCCTCGCTGGAATTGCCGCTCAGAAAGCTGGCGTAGGGCCGCGCCAGCAGGTTCTCGAAAATTCGGGTCGAGAGGATTTCGCCGGCACGCCAGGTGAACTGGAAGATGCTGTAAGTCGTGGCGACCTGCAGTGCGTTGCCGATAAGAAGTGCGGTAAACGACAATAGCCCCAGCCCGACAATCGGACTGGAGAACGGCATGGCGCCGACAACCTCCTTCAGCAGGGGATTGCCGATATTTCCGGTAGCGACGTAGTTCACGAACGGCGCAATGCTGGCAACGCCAACGATCTCGGCGATGCTGGCGGCGAACATGATGACGACGATCAGAACCAGCGATCCCTTGCGGTTCAGTTCGCCGAGAACATCGCCGACGTTTCCGAGTATTCGTTTCAGAAACCGGTTCAATACCGAGTTCGCCATAACGTCGTTCTTTCTCCCGTCCGTGGTCGGTTCATCTCGGTCGACCGGCGTCACGCCGCCGCGGCCGGCCGGCCGTTGCCGGTCAAGGCGCGGTCGTCCGTTGTCAGCCAAGCCGTTGATTGAGCTGGAAACCTGACGGTCCTGCTGCTGCAAAGGCCGTGCGGAAGGCCCATCGATGCCGGCGGTACTCACACCAAAATTCCCGCTCGATCACGACGATGCGACGGCGGAGACAGCAGGGTCCCCGGCCCCATCTACCAGCAACGTTCTGGTTTTACCACCTCCGCCCGGCCTTGGCGGAATTATACCAACGGCGCCGGCGGCCGGCCGTCGGTTCCGAGCGCAGTTTCAGCAAGATATTGATTGTAATAATGAAAATCTTGGGCGTTCGACGGCTCCATGCGTCAGCATCCGGCGCGGTTGCTATCGGTCGGTGAGGCTTGGCGCCAACGCCGTTCGTATGGCGGCCAAGGTGGCGGCGTCGAGCGCGACCGCGCCGAGTTTGCCGCCTGCGCGGGCGAATTGCGCGGCGCCCAGCGCGGCGGCGGCGTCGGGCTCGTGCGAGACGTGCACCCCGGCCACGCTGCGGCAGGCGTCGGCGCGGAAGCGGGCGGCGCCGCCGGTGACGACGAGGCGGGAGACGCCGAAGCGGTCGGCCAGCCCGTCTTTCGCTCGCGCCAGCCACCGCGCGAACGCGGCGTCGGGCAGCGCCGGGTCGGCCAGGGTTGCCTGCAGGCAGCCGCGCCGGCCGCAGCGGCAGATCCGGTCGGGATCGCCGAGCGGGAGGTGGCCGAGCGTCGCGGCGCCATCGCCGGTCGCGACCAGCGCGCCGCCGCGGACGAGGCCGACGCCGAGCCCGGTGCCGAGGCTGAGCACGGCAACGGTGTCGGCGCCGCCGAACCCGCCGGCATGGAATTCCCACACCGCCGCCGCCATGCCGTCGTCGAGGTCGAACAGCGTCGCGCCGCCGGTCGCCTGCCGCACCAGCGCCGAGAGGCCGAGGCCGATCCAGTCTGGCCGGCTTGGCCAGCCGTCGATCCGGCCATCGGCATCGAGCCCGGCTGCGCGCGCCAGCCCGACGCCAACGGGGGCGGCATCGCCGCAGATCCGCTCGACCACCGCGCGCAGCGTTGTGCCGGCTTGCTGCGGCGGTGGGGTCGCGATCCGGACGAAACGGACCTCGCCGCTGCGCACCATCCCCACGCCGCGGGTGTGGGTTGCGCCGATGTCCAGCGCCAGGGGCAGCAGCGCGTCCGACGCAGCGGCGCGGGGCTTGGCCGGCCCAGCACCTTTCGCCGACGCGGGAACCGGTTTGCGGACGAAATGCGGCATGTCTGCCTTCGCGGTGCTCGGACCACGCTGCCTCGGCCTGATTGGCATGCGCTCGTGTCACCCGACCGTGGCGGTCACGAACTTGTCGACGCTGCCCGGCATCGCCCGCACCGCGACGTCGCTGAAGCCGGCGCGCTTAAGCCGTGCGGTGAAGTCGGCGATGTCGTCGCAGAACCTGGCGCCGCATCTCAGCCAGTCGACCAGCATGAGGTCGGTGAGGGCAAGCGGGCCGTCGTCTTGGCGGAACATGTCGCGTACCACCAAGGTGGCGCCCGGCTTTGCTGCGCCGCGCGCGGCGTGCAGCAGCCGGTCGAGGGCGTGGTCCGCCAGCAGGTGGGCGACGTTGAGCAGCAAGATCAGGTCGGCGCTGCGGACGGCGCCGGCCACCACCACAGCATCGCGCAGATCGCCGGCGATGAATTCGATCCGATGGTTGGCGCCATCGGCGCGAGCCTGGAAGGCGGGGTGTAGCGCGGGCCGGTCGACCACGCGGAAGCGGGCGGCCGGCAGCAAGCCGGCGAGTTCGGCCGCGACGCTGCCGTCGCCGCCGCCGAGGTCGACCACCCGCGCCGCGCCGGCCGAACCAATGATCTTGCGAACCCGCAGCGCGGTCTCGCGCGCGGTCGCCGCCATCGCCTGCGCAAAGGCCGCGACGAAGGCGGGGTCATCGAGGTCGTCGAGCGGGTCGTTGGTCTCGTCCGACACCAGCGCGCGGCGGAGGCTGTCGCGGCTTCGGTGCCAGTCGTGCAGACGCTGCTCCAAGGCAAGCAGCACACGGTAGCGCGTCAACTCCGGCGAGAGCCGGTAGCGCCCGGCGTCGTGCTCGACCAGCCCGGCCCGTCCGAGCAGCGTCAGCACGATGGCGGCCGAATCCGGGCGCCATCCGGTGGCGCCGGCCAGCTCCTCGACGCCGACGCCGCGTTCCAGCGCGGCGAGGGCGCCATCGCGCTCGGCGAGCATCAACAGTTCGGACAGCTTGTAGGCCATCGCCCAGAACAGCAGCCGTTCGGGCGCTGCATCGGTGGTCATGGTCCAGCTCCGGGCCGCGGCGACGCCGGCCGCACCAGATGGTGGATGCCGACCACCAGCGGCTGGCAGCCGGCGAACCGGCCCTCGCGCGAGGTGGGAAGGGTGAGCCCGAGCGCGAGGAACACCTCGCCCTCGGCGCGTTCGCCGAGCCAGGCCGCGGCGAAGCCACGGTCGAGCGTGCCATCGCCGATGTGCGGGGCGCAGGCCTGGCGGGTCGCCGTCTCCGGCACGATCCAGTCGAACCGTTCGCCAACGTCATCGTCGAACACCAGCCGCAGGAAGGTGCGGCCGCGGGTGTGGCGACGGGCGTAGAGGTCGAGCAGGCGCGCCCGCACCAGCCCGGCCGAGCGCGGCGCCGCCAGTGCGGTCGTCACGTCGTCGGCGCAGACGGCAGTGAGCAGGGCGCGAAAGTCGGCCGCCGCCACGGCGCCGTCGGGTGCCGGCGCGCCGGCGAGGAGGCGGTCCTCGGGACGCGCGGCGCCGGGGTGCGCCGCCACCGCCACCCGCGTCCACCGGCGATAGCGAAACGGCCCGCCGGGATCATCCGCCCAGGTGGCGGGGATGGGCGATGGCCGGATCCAGGCGCCGTGCGCGGTGATGCCGGCGACACAGCCGCGCGCCTCGTCCTCGGTCGTGATGGCGAGCGGCAGCAACCGCAGGGTTTCATCTTGAATCGGCGCGCGGTTTACGTGTGGAATGTGCGCGGTCATGCCGTCCCCCGCCGTGAGGCCCGATGTCCGTCAGCCTGATCGTCATCACACGGGAGACCGGCGCGCGACTGGCGTGCTGCCTGGCCGCGACCGCCGCCCACCGTCCTGCCGCCGACGAGCGCATCCTGGTGGTCGACGCCGAGCAGGTGCCGGCCGCCCTGGACGCGCTCGCGTCCGGCTGGCGGCTGGTGTGCGGCGGCGGCCGTGGCCGGGCGGCGGCGCGCAACGCCGGCGCGGGCGCGGCAACCGGCGACGTGCTCGCCTTTCTCGACGGCGATGTGCTCACCGCGCCGGACTGGCTGCAGCGGCTCAAGGCGGCGCTGACGGCCGGCATCCTCGGCCGTGGCCGTATTCGCGATCTGCTCGGGGCGGCGCCGTGCCGCGACTTCGCCGCCGGCGGGCCGGGGTTCCCGCCGCTTGCGCCGCAGGCGCTGGCGCAGGCCGGCTTCGCCCCGGTCGGCTACCGGCTCGGCATCAGCCTGCTGGAGCAGGCGGTCGAGGCGCGGTTCGTCGCCGGCGAGGCGGCGCTGCCGCCGTGGCTGGCGGCGGCGGGCGCCAATTTCATGGTGCGGCGATCGACCTGGGCCGACCTCGG
This sequence comes from Blastochloris viridis, assembly GCF_001402875.1. NCBI lineage: Bacteria > Pseudomonadati > Pseudomonadota > Alphaproteobacteria > Hyphomicrobiales > Blastochloridaceae > Blastochloris > Blastochloris viridis. The sequence goes on from NZ_CP012946.1 coordinate 355,903, forward strand.
CGGCCAGGACGAGCGGTTCGGCCGCGACTGGGGCTGCGAGGACCTCGAATTCGCCTACCGCGCCGCAAAGGTCGGGCCGATCGCCTTTGCCGCCGACGCGGTGGGCTACCATCTCGCCCATGTCCAGCCCGGACGGTGGGGCGCCCACGCCCGCACCCACGAGCTGTTTCTTGACCTCCATCCCGGCCCCGCGGTCGCCGCGCTGCCGTGCCTGCTGGCGCCGGATGGCTCGCTCCAGCGCTATCGCGCCGCGCTGGCGGCGGACGGGGTCAGCGGCGTGGGGCGGTGACATCGCTGTCTCCATTCCAGGCCCGCAGCGCCGCCGCGAGGGCAGCCCGGTTTCCGAACAGGCCGACGGCCTGGCTGCGGTAGAGCGCCGCCGCCGCGATCCACGGCTCCACCGCATCGGCGGCGGCCGGATGGCGGCGCGGCGCGTATGGAAAATCCGGGTAGTGCCGCTGCGGTGCGGCGATGCCGGCTGCAGCGAGGCGGACGACGCGGTGGTCGACGTGCGCGCCCGCGCCGCCGGCCGGGACGTGGAGGCGGTCGCCGGCATGCACCACTGCTGCGAGGCGGGCCGCGATCACCACCGGCAACGCCCGGTCGGCCGTCGCAAGCGGGCCGCGCAACGCCTGTGCGTCGGCATAGATCGGCGCGCCGCCGACGGTGCGCAGCGCCGCGTCGACCAAGCCGAGCGAGAGGGCGTCGGCGCCGATCTGCGCCAGCGCCGCGGCGTTCTCGGCCCGGCGCAGCGCCGGCGTGGCGACGCGGCGCCAGCCCTCGCCGGGCAACGCGGCGTCACCGTCGAACACCGTCACCACCAGCGGGCGGGCTCCGGCTGCGGCGACGCCGAGCAGCTCGATCCCGCACGACCACACCGCGTCGTCCGGGTGCGGCGATAGGAACACCTCGCGCCCGGACATCAGAACCGCGCTCCGCCATCGACCGCCAGGGTGGTGCCGTTGATGTAGGCGGCTTCGGCCGAGGCGAGAAACGCCACCGCGGCGGCGACGTCGCGCGGCGTGCCGAGTCGGGCGCAGCCGATGCGCTCGACCACCCGGTGCTGCTCCTCGGCGCTGTAGCTGTCGCGGTCCTCCATCGCCCCCGGCGACACCACGTTGACGGTGATGCCGAAGCCGCCGACCTCGCCGGCCAGCGAGGCCGCCCACGCCGCCAGCGCCGCCTTCGAGGCGGCATAGGCGGCCTGGCCGGGCAGGCCGGCCTGCCCGGCGCGCGAGCCGATGACGACGATGCGGCCGTGCCGCGCCTTGATCATGTCCTTCAGGGTGAGGCGGGCGAACTCGATCTGGGCCGCGACGTTGAGGTGCAGCAGCGGCCCGACCGCGTCCGGTCGTGCCGTGAGCGCCGGCCCGCGCACCTTGGCGCCGGCCGCGAGCACCACCACCGTCGGCGCCCCGGCGGTGGCCTTGAGGTCGCGGACGGCGCGCTGCGGCCCATCGGGTTCGAGGAGGTCGCAGCGCAGCGGCCGGAAGTCGCCGCCCGCCGCGGCGATCTCGGCGCCGAGCGCGTCGGCGCGGTCGTGGCGGCTGCGGTAGAGCCCGACCACCACCGGAATGGTGCGCGCCAGCGCGCGGCAGATCTCGGCCCCGATCGGCCCGGTCGCACCTGTCACCGCGACCATTGGCGGCGCGGTCATTGCGTTGCCGACGGCGGCTCGGCCGCCAGCCGGCGGCGGACGTAGGCCTCCAGCACGTCGAGCGATTCGAGCAGGTCGCTGCGCAGATCCTCGTCGGGAATCTCGACGCCGAACTCGACCTCGATGCCGATCAGGATCTCGAGCGCGTCGACCGAGGAGATGCCGACCTCGCGCAAGAGGTTCAAGCCCTCCAGCGATGCCGGCGGCTGGGTCAGCCGCAGCGATTTGAGAATGGTGTCGGCAATGCGCTCTCGGATCGGTTGCATGGTGTTGCCCTCATTCAGGCCGGTGGATGGCGGGCCAGGACCAGCCGCGCCTGGATTGTGTCCGCAGCCGTGGAACGCGGCACTGCCTTGACCTCGACCTCAAGGCCGAGGTCGGCGAGCGCCGCAGTCAGCTCGGCCAGGGTCAGGAAGGCGGGGCCGCCGTGCGTGATCCAGTCGAGGGCGAACTCCGCCGAGGCGTCGTCATCCTCCAGGAACAGCTCGTCGATCAGCAGGGTGCCGCCGGCGCTGAGGGTGGCGGCGAGCTCGGCGAGCCGGTCTGGCACCCAGCGCAGGCCGTTGAACAGCACGATGGCGTCGAACGGACCGCCGGCGGGCGGCGCTGCCGCGGGGCCGGTGGGGCAGGCCGCCGGGCCGACCGCCCACAGCGCGGAGACCACGCGGTCGCCGGCCGCCTTGCCGTAGCGCCCTGGCCCGGCGCTCACCTCCAGCAGGCGAGCGCCCGGCGGCAGGCCAAGCTGGCGCAAACCGAAGCGGACCCGGAATGCCACCGCGGCGCCGTTCATGGCGTCCAGATAGCTCGCGGTGAGAGCGGGATCGGCGAAGGCGTCGCGCCGGCCGGCGAAGCCTGACCTCATCAGCTCGAGCAGGTGCTGGCGGGTGACGACGACGGCCGACAGTTGCGCCTCGAGCGCGGTCGGGCGGTGCGGCGGCGCCGGTCCGGCGCCGGCCGGCTCGACCAAACCGAACTGCCCGGCAAGGCGCAGCAGCAGTTCGAGCAGCCCCGGATCGAGGCCGAGGTCGGCGGCGATGGCGTCGGTGGTGTTGTTGCCGTCGAGGGCGCCGAGCACGCCGGCGGCATCCAGCGCGAACGCCAGCTCGCTGCGCTTGTAGGCTCGCGCCGCCGCCGCCACCCGGTCAGGCGGGCCGCGCCGCCACACCGCCGGCGCGGCGATCTTGCCGCCGTCGGTCCGCGTCAGCACGGTGCGGACACGGACGTCGTCCGGCCGCATCGCCGGCTGCAGCGTGGCCTCGGCAAAGGCGGAAAACGCCGCGCGGTCGAACGACGCCGGGTCGGTGGGCCACAGCTCGGCGACCAGGCGGTCGCGCCCGCCGGCGGCCGGGGTCGATTTGGCGACCCGCAGCGCCCGCAGGCCGGGGAACGCCGCCAGGTGTTGCTCGACCTCGAGCGGCGCGATCCAGCGGTCGCCGCGGCGCAGCGCGGCGCTGTGGCGGCCGAGAATGGTCACCCGGCCCTCGCCGTCCGCCACCGCGACGTCGGCCATGGCGTGCCAGCCGGCCGGGGTGAGAACCTCGATCAGGCCGGGGGTGCCGGTGGCAGCGGCGACGCCTTGGTGGTCGATGATGCGAATGGTGGCGCCCGGCATCGGCGTGCCGACGCAGCCGGGCGGCAGCTCCTCGAAGCCGGACAGCACCGCGCCGGTCTCGGTCGAGCCGTAATTGCGGGCGAGGCCGACTGCAAAGCGGTCGCGAAAGGCGCGGTCGAGCTCGGCCGTCACCGGGCCGGCGCCAACCATCACCCGGCAGCGCGCCGCGGTGCCGCGGCCCGGCCGCGCCGCCAGCAGGCGCGCCAGCGCCGGCGTCATCACCGTCCAGTCGGCACCCTGCGCCATTGCCGCGGCGATGGCGCCGAGCGCAGCCGGCGGCAGCGGGTCGGCACACCAGCCGCCCACCACGCAGGCGGCGAACCAGCCGAGCGCGTAGGCATGCACCAGCGGCGCCGGCACCAGGATGTGCGCTCCGCCGCCGAGCCGCAGCAGGTCGGCATAGCGCTGTCCTTCCGCGATCAGCGACGCCGCGCTGCGTGGGACCAGCTTCGCCGCGCCGGTCGAGGCCGATGTCGCCAGCACGACGTCCCCCGGCCTCAGCCGGGCCTGGCCGGGCGGGCCGATCAGCCGCGGCCGCTCGCCCGGCACCAAGCGACGCCCGGCGCCGGCGCGCGCCATCGCCGATGCCTGTTCGCGCTCGGTCGCCTCCGGCGCCAGCGGCAGCGCCGCGCCGCCGCACGCCCCGATCAGCAGCAGCGCCAATAGGCTCGGCCCGTCGTTGGCGAGCGGCATGGCGATGATCTCGCCGTCGAGCTCGCCGATCTGCGCCGACTCGCCGTCAACCCAGTCGAGCACGCGCGTCCGCGGCCAGCCCGGAAGCAGCGCGCCGTCATTCGGCCGCAGCCGCAGCGGCGCGAGCAGCGAGCCTTGGGCGAGCACCGCGTCCATCATGCCGCGTGCTCCGCAACGTGCTCGGCCTTGATGCCGGCGATCCGCTCGCGCACCGCGGCGGGGCGGTAGGGCGGGCTGGCGCACAATTCGTCCAGCGAGATGTCGTCGTCGAAATAGAGCGACAGCAGGTCCCATGGCGTGAAGCAGCCGCGGCAGGCGGCGAGCCGTGGCCGCGGCGCCAGCAGGGCGCGATAGAGCGGGGCGCGGCCGACCCGCGCCAGCGCCGCCTGCCAGCCGTCGCCGGCGGCGTTGCCGAGTTCGCTGAACCAGATGTTGGGACAGGCGGTGATGGTGCCGTCGCTGAAGCTCGACACCACCAGTCGCGGCAGGTGGCAGCGGGCGCTGCGGCCGCCGTCGTGGAGAAACCGCACCAGCCGGTCGAGATAGGCTTTGGGCGGCAGGATGCGGGCGAAGCGCTCGAACGCCGCCGCCAGTGCCTCGACATGGCCGATCTGGTCGGGCCGGCAGGCGAAGTGCGCGCTGTCCGGCCCGCGGACCGGGAACGGCAGGAACCGAAGTTCGGTGCCGAACCGGTCCAGCCAGGCGGCGAACGCCACGAGGTGTTGGGCGCTGCGCGAATGGACGACGGCGTACACCTCGAGCGGCAGCCCGGCTTCGATCGCTGCGGCGATGCGGGCGATGATCTTGTCGTGGAGGTCGCCGCGCGGCACCCGGAAGCTGTTGCCCTCGAACAGGTGCGAATCGAGCGAGATTTGCAGCGTGACGTTGGAATGCTGCGCGAGCCGTCGAAGGTGCTCGGGCCGGAGCAGGGCGGCGTTGGTCTGCACCACCACCGAAGCGAACCGCTGCGCCGCGGCCTCGACCAAGTCTAGCACGTTCTGCACCAGGAACACCTCGCCGCCGGTGATCTTGAGCAGCGGCGTGCCGAACTCGGTGGCGATGCGCTCGATCACCGTGTCGATGCGTTGGCCGAGCGGCGTGCTCGCGCTGTAGCAGCCGCGCTGCGGTGGCGCGAAAATCAGCTGTTCGCGGTGCGAACGCTTGAGGTTGCTCTGGCCGGTCAGGCAGTAGGCGCATGACAGGTTGCAGTCGGTCTCGTTGATGACGAGGTCGTTGCCAAGCAGCGTGCCGCTCATGCCGAAATCCTCGCGGGCTGGCTGGCGGCGGCGATGGCGGCGACGTCGATGCCGTGCCGGCGCAGCCGCAGCCCGTAGCGCATCTTGAGGCGTTCGATCTGCTCGATGCGGTCGAGGAACAGGCGCTGGGTCGGTGCCGCCCAGCGCCGGGCGTCGGCGACCTCGAGCCGGCCGGTCTCAGCGCGGTCGGTCAGTTCGCACACCAGCGCGAAATTGTGCCGGGCCATCTCGTGCTTGATCGCGGCGAGCTCGGTGCGGAACCCGGCGAGAATGTCACCGGCGACGCCGTCGCCGGGGTACGCCCGTGCGATCCGGCTGATGAAATTGTGGAGCACGATGTCGTAGGTCTCGAACCGGAACACGGCGGGGACCTCGCGCAGCGTGCTGTTGTGCGAATACTCCTCGTCGAAGATGGCGCTGAGGCAGCTCGCCAGGCGCTGAATGCGCTCGTCGCGGTAACGGTAGGCGTAGGGGTTGAGCGTCTGATGGAAGTCGGGCGACAGCATGCCCGCGGACGCCAGGGTCTCGACCACCTCTGCCCCCGGATAGAGTTCGAGCCGAACGGTAAAGCGCCGCAGATTGTGGCCGACATGGTCGCGCAGGAAAGCGTGGTTGGCCCGCACGGTGTCGAAGCTCGACCACGGATGGAAGGCGATGAAGCCGAACGCGACATGCACCCCGAGCCGGCGCAGCAGCGCGATGATGCGGGTGTTGTCGGCAAGCCGGGAGCGCTTGTGCCAGCGCTCAAGGTCGGCGTCGTTGCCGGACTCGATGCCGACGCAGACCTTTTCCAGTCCCGCCCGCCACAGCAGCTCGAGCAGCGGCTGGTCGGCCGCGCTCCAATTTTGGGCCTGCATGAACACGTTGAAATAGATGCGGAGGTTGCGGGCGATGATCTCCTCGGCGATGGCGCGGACCCGCGCCTTGCCGATCTCGCCGCCGCCGGGGTCCTCGAAGGTGGAGTCGATGAAATCGAAGGTGTTGCAGCCGAAGCGGCCGACCAGCGCCGCGATCTCGTCGACGATGCGGCGGGGCGAGGCGCCGCGCCAGGGCTTCGCCGCCGGCCCGACGCCATTGCGGCTATGCGGCGCGTTGCAGAAGGCGCAGCGGCCGGTGCAGCCGCGGCTGGTGGAAAGGCGCACATAGGGCAGCCGGCCGCCGTGGCGGGCGAGCTGGTCGCGGGCGGGAAATGGCAGGCGGTCGAGGTCGGAGGCGCCGCGCTGGATCGCCGTCTCGGCGATGGTGCCGTCGGCGCGGCGCCAGCACAGGCTCGGCACCGCGCCGAGGTCGCCGCCGCCATGCACCGTCTCGGCAAGGCGCAGCATCGGGATTTCGCCCTCGCCGCGCACCACGGCGTCGAGGAACTGCCAGCCCGAGTTCGTCAGCAGCGTGGCGCCGAGATGGGTCGCCACCGCGCCGCCGCCGACGATCAGCGGCGCCGGACCCAGCGCCGCGCGCAGGCGGGCGCCGAACCGGCGGGCCGGCTCGACCGCGACCGTGGTGAGGCCGATGCCGACGATGTCCGGCCGCAGCGCGATGATCTCGGCGAGGGCGTCGTCGTCGCGGTCGAGTTCGGCCTCGATGATGGCGACCTCGGCCCCGGCGGCGCGCAGCACCGCGGCGATGTAGGCCGGCCCAAGGTGCTCGGGGCTGTCGACCAGATCGCCGCACAGCAGGACCGGCAGCGCCACCCGCAGCGGTCGCGGCCTCGACAGCTCGATCCGTGGCGTGAGGTCGGACCACTCCATCACGGCGCGTTCCCTCACAGATAGCCGAGCTGGGCGAGGCGCCGCTCGATCTCGACCTGATCGGCGAGATTGCGGGCGGCGGGCGAGGCGCCGAAACGGCGGGCCCGCTCGCGCGCCGGTGCCACGGCGTCGGCGTCGCGAACGGTGCCGTCGAGGTGGTCGGGGACCGGCAGGCCGAGCCGGGCGAGGCAGGTCGGCGCAACGTCCTCGACGGCGTAGTCGCGTGCCGGCGCGGCGAGCGACAGCCCGCGGGCGAACAGGATGCCGTCGGGGCGGTGGATGCCGGCCTGGGCCGGCGGCCCCCACAGCCCGTCAGCGACGGCGGGTGCCGCCATCACGTCCCAGCGGCGCGGCAGCAGGATCAGGTCCGGGGCATCCGCGACACGGTGACCGCAATAGACGCTTTCGCGCGGCACCACGTCGAACACCGGCTGGTCGTCGAGCCGGACGGCGGCGATGGCGTCGATGACGTCGCGGGCGACCGCCTCGGCATCGTCGCCGACGATGCCGTCGCGCTGGCGGCCGCGCCGGTTGAGGTTGACGCCGAAGCAGCCGGGCGCGGGCATGAAGGCGCGCGTTGCGCTCCAATCGACGGTGCGGCCGCTGTCGGCGGCGGTGAACCAGCCGGCGGCGAGCGCGGCGTCGACGTCGGTGAAGAAGCGCTTGCAGCAGCGCGGGGCGGCGGCGTCGGCCGCGCTGGCGCGGCAGGCGAGCAGGCCGGCTTGCTCCAGCAGCGCATTGACGTTGAAGGTGGCGCGGCAGAGGCCGAAGCCGTGGTCGGAGGCCACCACCACCGGCACGTCATCGTCGATGGCGTCGAGCAGCCGCTCCAGCGCGCGGTCGATGGCACGGTAGGCGGTCTCGACCTCGGGGCCGGGCTCATCGCCCTGTCCCCAATAATAGTGCGAGACGCGGTCGACCTCGGTGAACACCGCGATCAGGACGTCGACCGGGCGCGCCTCGAGCAGATAGAGAATGGTGTCGGTCTTGCGCTCGATCTGCTCGCAGGCGGCGGTGAGGTAGTCGACGTCGTCGCGGTACATGGTGACGAGGTCGGACTGGTAGTGCAGGCCCTGCCGCGCCAGGTCGTGGATGAGGTCCTTGGGGTGGGCGTAGCCGAGCGTCGGCGTCAGCGGCCATGTCACCATGAAGCCGCGCTCGAGCGGCGCCGGCGGATGGGTCATCGGCACGTGGTAGAGGCCGACCGCGAGGCCGTGGCGCTCCAGCGTGCGCCACAGCGGCTCGCGGCCGAAATCGCCGACGGTGACGAGGGCGGGGCGATAATTCGGCGCCTGCAGCTGCCAGAACTGGTAGATGCCGTGCTCGCCCGGCCCGACGCCGGTGAACATGCTGGCCCAGCCCGGCGCGGTGTGCGGGGGGAACGGCGTCATCAGCGGCGCCCGCGGCTGCGCTGCCGCAAGGCGCGCCAGCGTCGGCAGCCTGCCTTCGGCGCACCAGCGGCCGACCAGCCGGTCGGACGCACCGTCGATGCCGACGATCACCAGCCGCGGGCGGGGTCGGGTGCGGTGTCCGGTCATGGCGGCTGGGCCTTCCTCATGCGCACCGGCTGGACGGCGGTGGACACGTCTAGGTTTTGCGATATCATTACGCAACTTTAGCGAGCGCGCAATGGTCGCTGTCGTCGCCGTCACCGAGGGCCTCGATCTGGGGTTGCTGGCCACGCCCCGCGGCCGGGCGGCCTGCCCGTGGCTGACCCGGCATCTGGCGGCGGCGCCGTGGTGGCGGCTGCCGTGCGGGCCGGCGCCCTATGAGCCGTCGAACCTCGCCACCGCCTTCACCGGCCGCGGCCGCGGCCACCACGGCTGCTATTCCTACTGGCGGATTCGCGGCGATGACGGCGGCCCGCCCGCTGTGCTGACCAGCGGCGACGTGCGCCAACCCTGGCTGTGGGTGTGGCGGGAGCTGGCCGGGCTGCGGATCGCGGTGCTCAATGTCCAGCTCACCTATCCGCCCACGCCGCTCGACGGTGTGCTGCTCGCCTATCTGATGCAGCAGACGCTGCGCTATGCCTACCCGCCGGGATTCGAGCACGAGATGAGGCGGCGGGGGCTTCGCTACGGCCACGACGTCTCGGTGTTCTATCGTGGCGAGCCGGCGGCCTCGTTCCGCGACCGGGTGCTGGCGGTGGCGCGCTATCAGTTGGAAACCGCGCTCGCGGTCGGCCGCGGCCACGACCTTCTCATCGTCAATCTCACGGTGGCCGACCGGCTGTCCCATTTCCTCTGGCACGAACTGGCGGCGCCGGGCGCGGCTGAGCCGGCGGTGCTGGCGGGCTACGCCTTCGTCGACCGGGCGCTGGCGGCGCTCGACGATCTTGCCGGCACCGATCCGCTGCTGGTGCTGTCGGAGATCGGGTTCGGTCCGCTGGTCCGCTTCGAGTCGCTCAACCGCGCGCTGGCCGCCGCCGGCTTCTGCCACGACGATCCGAACGGCGAGGCGGTATCGCCACGCACCCGCGCGCGGGAGGCGGTGCAGGGCAGCCACGGCATCGTGCTGGCAGCGCCCGGATCGGACCCGACGCTGCGCCAGGAGGTGATCGGGTGCCTGCTCGAGGCGCGGGCCGAGGACGGCGCGCGGCTGGTCGCCGCCGCGCTGCCGCGCGAGGAGGTCTATGACGGACCGGCGCTGGCCGAGGCGCCCGACATCGTGGTGATTCCGGCCGACCCTGCCCGGCCGCCGGGCGGTGACCCGCGCTGGGCCCGCCACGTCAATCGCCATCTGCAGACCGGTTGGCATCGCGACGACGGCTTCGTGCTGGTGCGGGGCGGTCGCGCCGTGGCCGACACGGCGCGGCCGGCCTCGCTGGAGAGCATCGCGCCGACGATCGCCGCACTGGCCGGACGCGACGCCCCGTCGTGGTGCGCGCCGGTGCTGGCCCACCGATGAGCCGGCACAAGGGGGGAGAGCGAACCATGGCGAGACCGGCGGTGATCTTCGATCTTGACGGCGTCCTGGTCGATAGCTGGGGGGTGGCGCGTCGCGCGCTCGCCGCCGCCCTGGCGGAGGTCGGCTTTACCGGCGAGGTTCCGCTCGCCGGCTTTCGCGTCCGGCTCGGCAAGCCGCTGCCGGTGATCTTGGGCGAACTCGGGCTGCCGGGGTCGGCCGCGGCGGCGTTCGACCGCCACGCCCTGGCGATGACCGAGGCGGTAACGGCGTTTCCCGGTGTCGCCGCGCTGCTGTTGCGGCTGCGGCGGGCGGAGGTCGCGGTCGGCGTCGTCACCGGCAAGGCGCGGACGCGCTCGCTCGCGGTGCTGGAGCACACCCGGCTTGCCGGTGCGATCGACGCGCTGGTGACGCCGGACGATGCGCCCGGCAAGCCGGACCCGGCGGCGCTGCGCCACTGCCTCGTCGCGCTTGGTGCCGACGAGGCGCTGTTCTTCGTCGGCGACACCGCGGTGGACCGCCAGACCGCGCGCGCCGCCGCCGTGCCGGCCGCGCTCGCAGCGTGGGGGCCGGGTCGCGCCGCTGCGGTAGAGCCGTGGGATCTGCGGTTTGAGACGCCGTGCGCGCTGGTGCGCCATGTTCTCGGCGCGGACAAGGTACTCGACACTGGCGTCGCCGCTGCGACGCTCGCGCCTTCAATGAACAGTCGGGGAGATTGGATATGAGGACCACCGCGGTGATCGGCAGGCTGCCCTGGGTGCTCGGCGACATGCCGGCGGTCGGCCACGACGATGCGCTGTTAATTTTCGGCGGCGCGTCCGGTGCGGAGAATCGCGACGAAATTCTCCACGTGGACGGGCTCGGCAACGTCCGTCCGGTCGGCCGGCTGCCCAGCCCGTGCCGCGGCCATCAGGCGGTCAAGATCGGCAACAGCGTCTATCTGCTCGGCGGCTTCGCCGAGGGCACCTTGCGCGAGGCCTACCGAATCGACCTCGGCACGCTCGAAAGCTGGCCGATCGCGCCGATGCCGCGCGAAAGCGCCTGGTTCAGTGCCACCGAGCTCGACGGCAGGATTTTCGTCGTCGGCGGCTTTTCCATTCCCGATGGCTATTGGGATGAGGTCGCGACCTATGATCCGGCACAGGATCGCTGGAGCCTCGGCAATGGCTTTCCCGCCCACATCTTTCCCAAGGGCGCGCTCGGCAGCAATGCCATCGCCGCGGTGGGCGGCCACATCCTGTCGTTCGGCGGGGCCGATACCTTCGACACCGACGGCATGCGCGCCAACGCGCTGGCCGTCTGCGCGCGGTTCGACCCGGCGACGGCGCAATGGAGCCGGCTGCCGGCGGCGATCGAGCCGCGCGAGAGCCTGGTGGTGGTGGCCGAGGACGGCCGGCTCTTCCTGATCGGCGGCATGCTCAACCCGCCCGCCCACGCCTCCGACCTGATCGAGGCGGTCGACACCGCGACGATGACGGTGACGCCGTTCGCGCGGATGCAGGAGGGGCGGGCGGCGGCCGGTTGCGGTATCGTCGGCGGCCGGCTGCTGATCGCCGGTGGCGTCACCGAAGGGGTGTTCGCGATGACCGACGCCATCGAGGCGGTGGCGATCGATTGAGCAGGCGGTGGGACCGTGATGGGACCGTTCGATGCCAAGGTGCTGCGGGGGCGAATCGAGGCCGTGCTCGGTCCGGAGGCGCACGCGCTGGAGATCGCTTTCCGCCCGATGTTCGGCGGCATCACCGGCTATGCGTTCGGCCGCAATTTCGTGTCGCTGTCCGATGTCGGGCTCGCCCTCAAGCTCGGCGCGGACGATCGCGCCGCGCTGCTGGCGCTGGGCGGGCGGCCGCTGCAATACGACCCGGGCGGGCCGGTCAGCAAGAGTTCGGTGGTGGTGCCGGACGACGTTCTCGGCGACGATGCGCGGCTCGGCGAATGGCTGCGCAGGAGCATCGCATTTTGCCGCGCCGCGCCGGCAACGCCGCGGCGGCCGCGCGCCCGACCGGCCAAGCAACCGCCGCGGCGCGAGCCGTAGGTCTCGCAACGCCGCGCTTTCAAATCCGCGTGCGGATCGCGTCGGCGTGGACGGCGATCTTGTGGAACGCCTCGCCGACCTGATCGATCAGCGCGTCGCCGCCGAGCAGGATGCGGTGGTGCAGCCAGATGCCGCGCTCGGCGAGGCGGCGCGCCACCGGCGTTGGCGCCAGCGCTGCCGGATCGCCGCCGCGCCGCGCAAAGTCGGCGGCGAAATGCGGCACGTCCTGCACCGCGGGATAGATGCGGTAGGCTGGCACGCCCTCGGCGTTGAGGGCGTCGACGATGCTCTGGCGCGGGAGCCCGCCGAACGCCTGCGGCTCGATCTCCATCACCACCATGTACCAGGCGTGGCGGTCGACGTCGGCCGCCACGGCCTGCAGCCGCAGGCCGCCCAACCGCGCCAGCACGTCGCGGAGTTGGCGGGCGCGGCGGGCGCGCAACTCGGCGCGGGCGTCGAGGCGGGCGAGCTGCACGGCCAGCACCGCGCCCTGGAACTCGGTCATGCGCATGTTGCTGCCCAGCACGAGGTGGGCATAGCGGCGGTCGCCGTCGGGCCGACCGCAATTCGTGATCAGCCGGGCGCGCTCGGCGAGCGCATCGTCGTTCGCCAGCAGCAGGCCGCCCTCGCCCGCCGTCATCAGCTTGAAGTTCTGGAAGCTGAAGGCGGCCAATGGCGCGGCGGCCCCGGCGGAGATGCCGCCGCGCCGCGCGCCGTGGGCGTGGGCGGCGTCCTCGATCACGTGCAGCCCGGCGGCCTCGGCCATCGCCGTCAGTGCCGCCATGTCGGCGATGTGTCCGGCGAAATGGACCGGGACGATGGCGCGGGTATGCGGGCCGATGGCGCGCCGGCAGGCCGCGACGTCGAGGCACCATGTGTCGGGCGCGACGTCGACCGGCACCGGCCGCGCCCCCACCAGCATCACCGCCATGCTGGTGGCGACGAAGGTCATCGCCGGCACGATCACCTCGTCACCCGGCCCGACGCCGAGCGCGCGCAACGCAAGCTCGAGCGCGTGGGTGCCGTTGGTGCAGGCGATGCCGTGGCGGGCACCGTGGGCGGCGGCAAAGCCGCGCTCGAACGACATCACCGCCCGGCCGCCCTTCGACCACCATTGCTGGGTCCGCGCCACCGCGAGCAGGGCGCCGTCCTGGTCGGGGTCGATTGGCGGCCACGGCGGCACCTCGCCGGTCACAGCCGGAGGGCCGCCCAGCAAAGCGGGGGTATGCGGGCGACCGTCCAGCATCTGCGCCTCCTGATTGCCGTGGCGGAGGATACACATTTATAAGTGGCAATCAATTCCGCTTACACGCTATTGGTGCAGAGCGCTGGCGCGCACCAACCGGGCGAGACGAGAGGCCGAACGATGGACCACCCCACCGGGCTTGCCGCCAAATTCGTGATCGTCGGCGACGGCTGGGTCGCCCGTACCTGCTACCTGCCGGCGCTGCGCCGGCTGGGCGCGGCGGAGCCGGTGGTGATCGACAGCGCGCCCGAGCACGGCGGCGCGGCGGCGGTCCAGCGGGCGCTGGCGATGGCGCGCGGCCGTCGCGATCTCCTCGCCATCGTCGCCACCCCCAACGCCAGCCATTGGCCGCTCGCCGCTGCGTTTCTGGAGGCCGGCGCCCGCGTGCTGGTCGAAAAGCCGCTCAGCCTGCCGGGCGAGGTCGACCGCGCCGCGCCGGGGCTGGATAGCGACGCATTGAGCCGGCTGTGGGTGAGCGCGCCCTACCGCTTCCGCCCCGACGTGGTGAGGTTGATGGCGGCGGTCGCCGCGGGCCGCATCGGCGCGGTGCGCGAGGTGCGCGCGGCGTGGCGGCGGCGCGCCGGCATCCCGCGGCCGGGCTCGTGGTACACCAGCCGGCGCTGGGCCGGCGGCGGGGTGCTGGTCGACCTCGGGCCGCACCTGCTCGACGTCGCGTTGGCGCTCACCGATTGGCCGGAGGTTGCGGTGACGGCGTCGAGCTTCGCCACCGCCGCCGACTGGCGGATCAGTGCCAGCGGCTGGATGCCGGACGGTGGCCGGGACGAGCTGCCGTGCGATGTCGAGGTGGCGGCACGGCTGGAATTGTCCGACGCCGCCGGGCGCCGGTACGAGGTCGAGGTGGCGTGGGCATCCGATGTCGAGGAGGACGTCACCACGATCGAGGTGGTCGGCAGCCACGGCCGGCTTGAACTCGTCACCCTGTTCGGCTTCGCGCCAGGCCGCACGGTCGGCCGGCTTGCCGGGGCGGTGACCGCCGAGATCGCGCTCGACCGCGACCCCGCAACCGATTTCGCCCGGCTCATCGCGGCGGTGGAGCGCGGCGAGGCGGCAACCGGGCACCAGGGCCTTCAGGTGATGGCGGTGATCGCCGCGGCCTACCGTGCCGGCGGCGCGACCACGGCGGTGCCGCGATAACGCATCCAATACCACCAATTGCGGGCCGCCTCCGGCAGCGCCGGGTCGCGCGCCTGGGCCACCGCGCAGCGGAACACGTCCTCGACGCAGGGGTCGACGCGGCGGCCGACTGCTTGCTCCAGCTCGCGGTAGAGCCGCAGCGGGTCGGCCTTGGCCAGCTGGTCGAGCGAGGTCAGGCCGAGGCCGACCAGATCGGCGGCGATCGAGGGGCCGACCGAATCGAGGCGCTGGAACTGCGCCAAGGCGCACAGCGCGCGGCAGCGGGGAAGCGGGAGTTGCGCCAGCGCCGCAACCTCCTCGGCGGCCATGCCGGCGAGGTCTGCCGTGACCAGCCTGGCCCGCCGCAGCGCGGCGCGCTCGGCCGCGGTCAGCGGCAGCACCACGCGCTTGCGGCGCTGCCGTTCGGTTGTCGTCGCAGGCGGTGCCGGACGTAACGGTTTGGTGCGCGGGGACTTCACGCCTGCACCCTTCGATTGCTGCGGTCGGCGAACGGTATCTCAGATTGCATAGCTAGTATAGCTCCCGTATAAATTGCAGGCGCTGTCAGCCGGGAGGGTGCCTTGCCGACGATCGTGGTGACCGGGGTGGGCGTCAATTGCGCCGCCGGACGAACCTTCCAGGCGTTTCGCGCCGCGCTTCGTGCCGGGGTGCCCGGCACCTCGCCGATCGCCTGGATCCCGGTGTCGCGCCAGGCCGCGATCGCTGCCCAGCTCAAGGACGTTCCGCTCACCGTCCCCGGCCGGTTGCGCCGCATCGCCCGCCGGGCGGTGGCGGAGGCGCTGGCCGATGCCGGCGTGACGGCGGCGGAGGCGGCGCGGGCCGGGCTCTATCTGGCGACGGTGTCGGGCGATGGGCTCACCGCGGAGCGGATGTGCGGCACCATCGCGACCGCCGCCGTCGCCACCCGGTCGCAGCGCGCGGCACTGGCGACGTTTCCGTCCGGCGCGCTGGCCGACCGGCTGGCCCGCGACTTCGGCCTCGGTGGGCCGCGCGACGTCAACACCAACGCCTGCGCCTCCGGCAACATCGCGCTCGCCCGTGCCGTCCACGCCATCCGCGCCGGCCGCATCGACCTCGCGGTGGTGTGCGGCGCCGACCAGATGAAGCCGATCACCTATTATGGCGCCGAGCGCTCCAACATCCTCGGCTCGACCGTTCGGCCGTTCCACCGCGACCGCGACGGCACCGCGCTCGGCGATGGCGCCGGGGCGCTGGTGGTCGAGACGCTGGCATCGGCGCAGGCGCGCAACGCCCGTATCCGCGCCGTGGTCGATGGCTTCGGCATCAGCTGCTCGGAAGATCCACACGAAATCGTCCCGCAGCTCGACGGCCGCGGCGTGGCGCGCTGCATCCGCGCCGCGCTGGCGGACGCCGGGGTGGCGGCGACAACGATCGATTACATCAACGCCCACGCCACCGGTACGGTCAATATCGAGATCAGCGAGTGCGCCGGCATCCGCGCCGCGTTCGGGGACGCCGCCGACCGCATCGCGGTCAACGCCACCAAGTCGTTCACCGCGCACCTGTCGTCGGCCTCGGCGGTGATCGAGGTCGCCGCTGCGGTCGACGCGCTCGAGAGCGGATTCCTGCACGAGACCGCCGGGCTCGACGCGCCCGATCCGGCGCTGGCGCTCGCCTTCGTGCCGCCCGGCGGCCAGCGCCGCGCCATCGCGCGGGCGCTGTCGCTGGCGATGGGGGCGGGCGGGGTCAACACCGCGGTGGTGCTGTCGTCCGCCGCCACGTTGCCGACATGGCCGGCGATGTCCTCGCCGGTGCAGCCGGCAGCGGCCACGGTGTGGCTGAGCGCGGCGGCGGTGGTGTCGCAATCGCCGCCGACGCTGCAGGGCGCCGGCGCGGCGGATCGGCCCACCACCCTCCACTGGACGGCGCTCGACGATCTGCCGCGGCTGTCCGGCGGCGACGCCAACGCCCACTACAATCGTGCCGCCCGCCTCGCACTGGCGGTGGCCACCCGGCTGATCGAGGCGGCCGGGCTTGGCGAGGCCGAGCTCGTCTCCGAGCGGTTCGCGCTGATCGTCGGCACCATGGTCGGTGGCACCTCGACCTGGAGCGAGGTGCTGGCGCGCACCTATGCCGACAATCCCCGCCACATCACGCCGTCGATGGCGCTGTGCCACGGCGCCCATCTCGGCGCCACCTTGATCTCGCGGCGGTTCGGTCTGATCGGCTCGACCGTCACGCTCACCGGCGGCATCACCTCCGGGCTGTCGGCGCTCGGCTATGCCGCCGACCTGATGCGGCTCGGGCAGATCGACCGCGCCGTCGTGTGCGCGATGGACATCGCCGACGCGCCGATGGTGCGGGCGATGGCGCTGCTGCGGGCGCCGGCCGTTGCCGGCCGCGACACTGGCTTTGGCCCGCGCGACGGCGCGGCGGCGGTGCTGGTGGAGACCGAGGCGGCGCGGCACGCCCGCGGCGGCCGGCGGGGCGTCGCGCTGGCGGCGGTGGAGGAGCGCTTCGCGCCGGTCGGGGCGGGCAGGACCGCGCCAGGCCTGGTCGATGAGGCGGTGGCCGCGGCGCTGGGCGGCGCCGGCTGCGCGCTGCGCATCGATGGCACCGCCAATTTTCACCGCTGCACCGGAGGCGATGCGCTGGCCTCGGCCGATGCCAGCCTTGCGCCGGCGTTCGGCGACTGCGGCTCGGCCGAGGCGCTCGCCGCGGTCGCGGCGGGCATGGCGTGTGCGGCGGGCGACGACGCGGTCGGCGAGGTCGCCGTCACCGCGCTGGGCGTCGGCGGTGCCGCCGCCTGCGCCGTGCTGCGGGCGGCGGTCGGGGAGGCGCACCATGGCTGAACCGTTGCCACTTGCGCGCGCGCGCGCCGATTATGTCGCGGCCAACCCCAACTCGCGCGCCTATCGCGACCGCGCCGCGGCGTTCCTGCCGGGTGGCGGCACCCGCTCGTCCTACCATTTCAGCCCGTTCCCGCTGGTGCTCGCCGCCGGGGAGGGCGATGTCGTCACCGACCTCGACGGCCATCGCCGGCTCGACTTCAACGCCAATTTCGGCGTCACCGTGCATGGCCATGGCTTCCGTCCGATCGTTGATGCCATTCGTCGTCAGGCAGAGACCGCGCTGTGCTTCGCCGCGCCATCGCCCGGCGAGGCGGAACTGGCCGAACTGCTGCAGCGCCGGGTGCCGTCGCTGCGTGCGATCCGGTTCGCCAGCAGCGGCACCGAGGCGATGATGGTGGCGATAACGGCGGCGCGCGCCTTCACCGGCCGGCGGCGGCTCGCCAAGCTGCACGGCGGCTATCACGGCTCGAGCGAATTCGGCGCGGTCGGCGGGCCGGGCACCGCGCCCGGCGCGGCTTCGGGCGGCGGCGCGGTGGTGGTGCTGCCGGCCGCCGAGCCTGATGCCGTGCTCGCGGCGGTCGCAGCCCAGGCTGGCGAGCTTGCCGCGGTGGTCGTCGAGCCGATCCAGGGCGCCGCGGGCCTGATTGCGGTCGACCGTGACCTGCTGCGCCGGCTGCGCGATCTCACCGCGCGCCACGGCATCCTCCTCATCTTCGACGAGGTGATGCTGTTCCGCGTCGCCTTTGGCGGCGTCCAGTCGCGACTTGGCATCGAGCCCGACCTCACGGTGCTAGGCAAGCTGATCGGCGGCGGCCTGCCGGTCGGCGCGGTCGGCGGCCGCGCCGACGTCATGGACGTGTTCAACCCCTATCGCGCCGACTGGGTGCGGCTGGCCGGCACCTACAACGGCAATCCGATGTCGATGGCGGCGGGGGTGGCGTGCCTCGCTGCGCTGCAACCGGACGATTTCGTCCGGATGGACGACCTCGCCGCCGACCTGGTCGCGCGGGCCGGCGCACTGCTGCGGCAGCGCCGCATCCCGGCCTCGATCGCCCAGGCCGGCGCATTCTTCTGCCTGCATGCCTTGCCGGCACCGGCGCGCAGCCACGCCGAACTGCAGCGTCAGGACCGGGTGCTGTTCGACACCTTGCATCTCGGCCTCATCAATGCCGGCGTGCTGCTGACTCCGGCCGGGCTCGGCTGCGTGTCGACCCGCACCACCGCGGCCGACATCGACCGCTTCGTCGCCGGCTTCGACGACGCCCTTCGTCGCTACCTGAACTGACCATGTGCGGAATCGCCGCCCTCTACGCGCGCGACGGCGAAATCGGGCCGGTCGAGGCCGCGATGGCGACCATGCTGGCGCGAATGTGGCAGCGCGGCCCGGACAATGCCGGCTGGCGCGGCTGGCAGCGGGCGGCACTCGGTAGCGTGCGGCTCCGCATCCAGGATTTGAGCGCGGCGGCCGACCAGCCGATGAGCGGCGCCGCGGGCCGCGCCCACATCGCCTTCAACGGTGAAATCTTCAACCACCGCACCCTGCGCCGCGACCTCGGCCCGCCGCCCGGCGGCTGGCGGACCCATGGCGACACCGAGACCGTGATCGCCGGCTATGAGCGGCACGGCGCCGGCATCGTCGAAGCGCTGGAAGGCCAGTTCGCATTGGCGATTTTCGACGAGGCGCGCGGCATCATGGTGCTCGCCCGCGACCGCTTCGGCATCTGCCCGCTCTATGTCGCCGAGGTCGGGCGGCTGGTGGTGGTGGCCTCCAGCGTGCGCGCCATCCTCGCGGCGTTTGCCGGCCGCTTCGGCCGGGTCGATCCCGCTGCGCTCCAGCAGTTCCTGCTGCTGCGCTACGTGCTGTCGCCGCGCACGCTGGTCGATGGCATCCGTCAGATCGGGCCGGGCGAGGTCGCGGTGATCGACGGCGGCACGACGCGGCACGAGCGCTATTGGCGCTTCGGCGAGGGACCCGCGCCGGAGGTGGCGGCGGACGGCGCGGTGCCCGAGCTCGCCGCCGCGCTCGAGCGCGCGGTCGCCGACAATTGCAGCGCCGACGCCGGCGTCGGCGTCTTCCTCAGCGGCGGCATCGATTCCGGCATCGTCGCCAGCCTGGCGCGACCGGCCTTGCCGCTGCGCCCGGTCGCCAGCACCATCAGCTTCGGCGGCGCCGACGATGAGGCGGCTGCCGCTGCCGACCTCGCGGCACGGCTCGGTTACGCCCACGTTTCGGCCGTGGCCGAGATGGGCGACGGCACCGGAGCGGTGGACGCCGCCGTCGCCGCCCTCGACGTGCCATGCGGTGCGCGCGACGCGGTGGCGGCGCATGTGCTGGCGGGGGCGCTGCGCAATGCCGCGCCCGCCGCCAAGGTGGTGCTGACTGGTACCGGCGCCGACGAGCTGTTCGGGGGCTATCGCGGCGCCTATTTCGGCCCGGAGCCCGGCCCGCTGCCGATGCAGATGGCGCGCTATCTCACGCTCTATTCGGCGCTGGCGGCGGAGGAGCGGCCGGCGCTGCGGGCGTTGGTGCCGGCCATCGACGAGGGCGCCATCGTGGATGACCTCATCGCGCGGGCGTGCGCGATGCTGCCCTCGCTCGGCGCGCACGATCCGGGACGGGTGCTCGACCTGTTCTATCTGGTCGCCCACCTGCCGGGTTGGGAACTCAGCATTGCCGACACCATGTGCATGGACCGTTCGCTCGAGGCGCGGGTGCCGTTCCTGCACACGGCGGTGGCCACGGTGGCGATACGGGTGCCGAGCGCGCCAGGTGCGGTGCCCGGCCAGGAGAAGATGGCGCTGCGCCGCACCGCCCGGCGCTGGCTGGCGGCCGAAGCGTGTGCGCGGCCGAAGCTGCCGCTCAGCCGGCCGGTGGCGATGTGGCTCGAGCGTTGTCGCAGCCAGCTCGCTTGGCGGCCGGCGGTGCTCGCCGACATTGGCATCGACGCCGGCGCGCTGGCGCGGCTCCTCGCCGGCACGCCCTCGTTCGACGTGTGGTGGCGGCTGTTCGTGCTCGACCGCTGGGTCGCGCGCCACCTGCGGGGTTGATCGATGCCGCGGCGGCCGCGGCGAAGCCGGAGGATGCGATGGAAACGGACGCGGGACGGCAGGTGACGGTCGTCACCGGGTTGCCGAGGTCGGGCACGTCGATGGTGATGCGGATGCTGGCCGAGGGCGGCTTTCCGATCCTGACCGATGGCCTGCGTGGCGCTGACGACGACAATGTCTACGGCTATTTCGAATATGAGCCGGCGAAGGATATTGCCCACTCGGTGGCTTGGCTCGACGCTGCGGCCGGGCGGGCGGTCAAGATCGTCACGCCGCTTGTGCTCCGCCTGCCGCCCGATCGTCCCTATCGGGTGCTGTTCATCCGCCGCGACCTTGGTGCGGTGATCCGCTCGCAGGACCGCATGGTGCGCCGGCGCGGCGGGGAGCCGGGCGAGGCCGATTGGCGGTCGCGACTCGCCGCGATCGAAGCGGAAACCGAGGCGTGGTGCGCGGCGATGCCGGCCGGCCGCACCTTGCGCCTTCGCTACGAGGACACGGTGGCGGCGCCGAAGCTGGCGTCCGCCGCCATCTGCGACTTTCTCGGGCGCGATCTCGCGGTCGCCGCCATGGCCGACGCGGTGGCGCCGCCGCGACCGGTTGCTGGCGACGCTTTACACAACCCATAATAGCGGTATAATCCGCGCTCGACGCCTGATTGTAGTGTCGGCGCCGTCCGCGCCTGGGTGGTGCCGGCCGGCGGCGGAGCGATCAGCCAAGCGTGGCGCCCCCTTGATGCGATGCGCGATCGCGCGCGCAACGGGATCGCCGACGCAAAGGCTGGTGCCGCAATGTCCGAATCGATGCCCGGCCACCTCGGCCGGATTCGCAGACCAATCGCCGGACGCCCCCGCCTCATCGGGGTTTCGGCGAGTCCGGGAACCGGGGCGCACGCGGTGTTGCCCAGGCCAGCCCAAATTTGCCGACTTCAGACAGGAGGATGCAATGGCAAGGACGGCGGTTGTCGAGTCTCGTGGCGCCAAGATCGAACTCAGCCTGCCCGATCAGGCCGACGCTGCGCCGCGTATTCTGGCGGTGGCGTGCGGCGACGTCGCTTCACTGCTGAGCAAGGTCAGCCAACCCATCGCCGAAATGCAGCTGCGCGGCTTCGGCCAGAGCCGGGTCAATGCCGACGCCGCCAATGTCGGCGCCTTCAATCTGTCCCATTACGTCGCCGACTTCGACGTCGCGCTGCAACGCACCGACATGGAAAAGGCGGTGCTGCTGGGCTATTCCCACGGCGGCTATTTCACCACCGTCTATGCCCTGCGCAACCCGGACAAGGTCAAGGGCCTGATCCTGGTCGAGCCGGCGCTGTTCACCGACCGCGACGATCTGGAACGCCGCGCCAAGCTGGCGGAAGGCGGCAAGGAGACCGAGGCGATCCAGGTGATGCTCAGCTACGTCGATCGCGGCACCGGGCTCGACGAGGACAAGTCGGCCAAGGTGGCGAAGCAGATCACCGGCGCGGCGCAGAACGCGGCCACCATCGCCAATGAATTCCGCATTCGTGCCGAGAACCCGATCTCCGAGCGCGAACTGGCGGAGCTGAAGATCCCGGTGTTGCTGATCGGCGGCACCAAAAGCCGGGTGGCCGACATGGTAGTGAAGGCCGCGCAGATCATTCCCTACGCCAACGTGTTCTGGGTCCGCGGTGCCGGCCACCTCGATCTGCTGTTCGATGGCGACAAGAAGTTCGCCGATCAGATCGCCGGCGCGGTCAACGCCTTCGTCGCCACGCTTTGAGCGACGCGGGACCACCGCCTCGGCCGTGGTGGCGGCCGTTTGCGCCTTGGTCCGCGGTTACGAACCGGACGCTCCAGCCAACCTCGTGGCCGGGCTTGAAGCCCGGCCACCTGCGGCCACGGGGCGCCCTTTGCGGACAGCATCTCATCACGGGGCCGGCTCATGCATCGGGTGTGCGACGAGCTGCCGATGCTGGCGCCGGCGGCCTTGGCCGACCCGACCTCGCGCACGGACTCCGTGGCGTCGGCGCTGCTTGCGGCGGCACTCCGAGCCGGCTGCTATGTCATCGCGTTGAGCGGCGACGGCGCGAGCTATGACGGGAGCTTGCGGATCACGCGCACCGACGCCGGCGTGTTCGCCAGCGGCGACCTCTATCAACGGCCGTCGGGCGGCGCTGCGCCAATGCCAGCCGCCGGCATTCCGGTGTTCGCGCGGGTGCAGTATCGCTACTACCTCAAGGTCACCGAGTTCGCCGATGCCGGGCGGGACGGTTTCACGCTCGGCTTCGAGACCTGGCGGCTCAAGCCGATGAACCTGTGGGCGAGGCAGGAGGTGCTGTCGGCGCGGATGATGCGGGCGCCAAACCCCGCTCTGCCCGCTGATGGCTTTGCCGGTGCGGTCTCGACCGCCGCCGGCGCGCCGGCCGGCACGCTGACGATGGCGTGGGTGGCGCCGCAGTTGCGCCGCGCCTCGATCGCGATCAACCACGCGGCGGGCTCGGAAGCGCCGACCGCCAACGACGCGGGCGCGTCATGGCCGGATATCTTCGGCGCGGTCGGGTGGGATGTCGCCGCCACCGTCAGCGACGCGCCGGTCGAGCCGCCGCTAAGCGAGGCGTGGTCGGATGCCGAGTTGCATGCGGCGATGATGACGCTGCGCGGCGACGTCGATCTCGACAACGACTGGCAGTTCCACATTCTCGCGGTGCCGCGGCTCAAATCCACCGACCGCGGCATCATGTACGACGTCGGTGCGACCGACTCCAACAATGGCCCGCGCAAAGGCGTCGCCATCGCCTCGCACTGGGTGGTGCCCGACCAGGACCCCTGGGGGTTGGCCAAGGGCCGCCGGGTCGGCACCATTGCCGACGTCTATTTTCGCACCGCCGTGCATGAGATCGGCCACGCCCTCGGCCTGTTCCACAATTCGGTCGACAACGGCTTCATGGCGACCACCGATCGGATCGCCGACCGCGGCACCGCCGCGCTGCCGTTTCCGACCAACGTGTCGTGGGCGTTCGCGCCCGACGACCAGCACCGGCTTGGCCACCTGCCCGACCCCTATGTACGGCCGGGCGGGGCGCCGTTCGGCGATGCGGCGGGATCGAGCATTCCACTCGCCACCGCCGATGCCGGCGCCGCGCGGGGGCCTCTGCGGCTCGAGGTGTCGCCGCTGCTCGAGGCGGTGCCGATCGGCGCGCCGGTGCGCGTTCTTATCACGCTCCGCAATGACGGCGCCGAGCCGGCGCTGGCGCCGGCGACGCTGAGCATGAAATCGGGCGGGGTGTCCGGCGCGGTGGTCGACCCAGCCGGCACGGTACGCAGCTTTCGGCCGCTGATCGTCTGCCTTGAGCACGCGCCGCTGCAACTGCTGCCGCCCGGTGGGGCGGTGAGCCATGCGCTGACCTTGCTGCGTGGCGCCGAGGGCGCGCTGTTTCCGATTCCGGGCCGGTACGACGTCAGGGTTTCGGTGACGTGGGAGCACCGCGGTGGTGTCAGCCGCGTCGTCGGCGAAACCGCGGTCGAGGTGCTGCCGGCGGCCGGCGACCGCCACGCCAAGCTCGCCCGCAGGCTCATCGCCACGCCCGACCTGCATCTGACCTTGATCCTCGGCGGCGACTTTCTGCCGGCGGGCCTTGCGGCCATCGCCGCTGCGGTCGACGATCCGGTGCTGCGGTCGCATTACGGCTATGTTGAAGCGCGTCGGCGGTTCGAGCCGTTCCGGCAGCGCAGCGCCGATCTCGCCGGAGCGCAGGCGCTGATCGCGTTCGACACCGTGATGTCGCCGTCCGAGATCCGCCGCACCGCCGACGAGGTGTTGCGCGGCGCCCTCAACGACGCCGACGACGGCGCCGCCCGCGCCATCGGTGTGGTGCTGCGCCGAAAGCTGGAGCGGATGTCGGTGCCGGACGCGGTGGCCGCGGCGGTCGACCGCCTGCCGCGGTGAGCGTGCGCGGGTGGAGAACACAGCGCAGACAGGGGCAACGGCGATGGATAAGATTCCGGCCGATCTGGTTGGCAGCTGGATCAAGCTCGATGCCGCGCCCCAGGCGGAGGAGTACCCGGACGTCCTCAGGATCGAGCCGTCCGGGATCTATCGCGGCGGCAGTGCCGGCGAGCGGCGGTTCCTGATCTGGGATGACGGCACCGTCCGCAAGGTGCGTTCCGACCGGCTGGCGATTTCGACCGCGACCGATGCCATCGTCGACTATTCCTTCAGGCTCGCCGACGATGTGCTCGAAATCACCACGCCTGAGGCTTTGGTGCTGCGCTATCGGCGCGGGCCGTGACCTGCGCCGGTGCGGCGCGCGCGGCAGCCGGCTCCGCGCGCGCGGCAACCAATCACGCCGCCTTCAGCACCGCGTCGCCCTTCTGCCAGTTGCACGGGCACAGCTCGTCGGTCTGCAGCGCGTCGAGCACGCGCAGCACCTCTTGCGGATTGCGGCCGACGCTGAGGTCGTTGACCGATACGAAGCGAATGATGTTGCCGGGGTCGACCACGAAGGTCGCGCGCAGGCAGACGCCTTCCTCCGGATGCAGAATTCCCAGCGCCGAACTCAGCTCGCGCTTGATGTCCGACACCATCGCAAACGGCAGATCCTTGAGGTCGGGGTGGTTCTGCCGCCAGGCGAGGTGGACGTATTCGGAATCGGTCGACACGCCGTAGACCACGGTGTCGCGGTCGGCGAATTCGCCGTTGAGCTTGCCGAATGCGGCGATCTCGGTCGGGCAGACGAAGGTGAAGTCCTTCGGCCAGAAGAAGAACACCTTCCACTTGCCTTGGGCGCTGTCGTTGTCGACGCGGCTGAAGGCGGTGGCGGGGTTGGCGGAGACGACGGCCTGAAGGTCGAAGGCCGGGAATTTGGCGCCGATGGTCAGCATGGTGGTTCCTTGACGGTGGGGTGAAAATCGATGGCAGGCGAGACCGACGCTGGGCGGGCTCAGGCGAATTCGGTGGCGGGATGGCCGGTGGCAACCGGCTGCGCCGGCGCGGCTCCGCGCGCGTCGAGCACGGTTGCGACGGCGTGGATGACGGCGGCGATGCGCAGCACCGCCCCGATGGCCTGGACCGGGACGCCGTGGTTGCGGGCGCCATCGATGTGGGCCTTGGTGCAGCCCTCGCAGCCCTTCACCACCGAGGCGGCGAGCCCGAACAGCTCGAAATCGGCTGGGGCGATGCCGTGCTTGGTGAGGCCGTTCATGCGAAGGCCAGCGGGCAGCCGCGCCAGTTCGGCGTCGTGCGCCATGTGAACGGCGCGGTAATAGACGTTGGTCATCGCCATGATGGCAGCCGCGGTGCGCGCCGCCTCGAGCGTCGCGCCGTCGGCCACCGCCGCGGCATCGTGCTCGACCGCGGCGGTGAGAGCCGGCTGACGGCAGGCAATGGCGGCGGCGAGCGCGCTGCCCCAGGCCTGCGCGGCGGAGAGGTCCGCCACGCCGCCGGCACCGAGCAGCGTGCCGAGGTTGAGTTTGAGGTCGCGGGCGTAGTCGGGCAATTGCTGGCGAAGGCCTTCAAGCTGGCTCATCGGTCGTCCTTTGGCGGTGTGGTCAGGGGCGGCCCGGCGCGGTGTTGCAGCACGGTGCGGCGCGGCGGCGATGGACGGTCAGGACTTTTGGCGTTCACGTGGGCGGTGGTCGCTTGCCAATTTGCCGGCAAAGCGAAACCCCGCAGTCGCGCTGAAGCGCATCGACGTTTGGCAGCACGATGTGTCTCTCGCTTCATTCTGCAAATAATTACGAATAAAAACTAACCGGCAGGTCGCACTCAGTCAAGGCGCAGCACCCTTGCATCCTGCCGCAACGGGTGCGGCGGACGATTGGCGACCCGACGCGCCTTCCCGCCTATGAGGTCGCCTGCGCGGACGTGGTCGGCTGGATTGCAGCCGCCGACGATCCTGTTCGGCGCTTCGGAGCGGGATGGGGCCGAGCGCCACACGATGTGGAGGCTGTTCGCTGACGAGATCTTGAGCGGGCGAATGGTGGACTGCGCGATCGTGCCGAACCTCCGCGGGGAGGGCCGGAACACCAGCGCATGGCCGGGGCGGTCGCGGCGAGGTCGGCGACCTCACCTGTGGTCTGCGATCTTTGGCACCGCCATGCCAGGCCGGGAGGCTGCGTGAGCCGGCGCCGTTTTATTACCGACGGCATCTGCGCGGTGCCGTTCGATCATTGCGGGTTCACGGTGGACGGGGAGCGGCACCTGCGGCTCGCCCTCAACGCCGCTCTCCCCGGCAGCGTGGCGGGTGAGCGATTCGAGGCGGCCCTCTGCCGCGACGTCCAACTCAAGGCAGCGATGCCTGACAGGCGGGCCAATTCCGCGCACAAACGCAATCGCCGCCCCGGTGCTTTCACACTGGGACGGCGATTGAGTTATGGTCGATTTGGTTGCGGGGAGAGGATTTGAACCTCTGACCTTCAGGTTATGAGCCTGACGAGCTACCGGGCTGCTCCACCCCGCGTCACGGCGCCAGTTGTTCCGTCGTCAGAGCACCGGGCGCGGCGGTTATCTAGCAACTGCTCACCGCGAAGGGAAGCCCGGATCGGGGGAAAATCGTCATATTATTGTTGTCGAGAGCGGACACGGATGGCCGGGAGGGCGCTGGAAACGGGGGAAACATGCCAAAACGCATGCTCGGACGGGACGAAGCGGCGGCGGGAGAGGTATCGCGAGCCCTGATCGCCGGGCTGGACGAAGCTGCCGCGGCCGTCGAACCCGGCCACTGTCGCGATGACGTCGCGATCCACGAGTTCCGAAAGGCCATCAAGCGCCACCGCGCTTTGCTGCGACTCACCGAGACGGCGCGCGGCGGGGCCGCTGCCGAACGGCGTGAGGCCGGAGCGCTGGCGCGCCGGCTGTCCGGCGCGCGCGACC
The DNA here is from genome assembly GCF_001402875.1 of Blastochloris viridis. Classification (NCBI taxonomy): domain Bacteria; kingdom Pseudomonadati; phylum Pseudomonadota; class Alphaproteobacteria; order Hyphomicrobiales; family Blastochloridaceae; genus Blastochloris; species Blastochloris viridis. Next base: position 382,904 of record NZ_CP012946.1, read on the forward strand.
TCACCGCGTCGCTCGAAGGGCTGGAGGACATCCTCGACAAGCAGCTGATTCGGGCCGAACTCGCCGCGCCGGTGCGGGCGGCGCTCGAAACGACCCGCAAGGCGGCCGAGGCCGCTCACCTCGACGACGCTGTCCGCGCCGAGGTGCGGGCCTTCCTCGCCCGGGCGCGGGCCGAAGCGGCGAAGATCGCCGACGCCGATATCCCGGTGCGGTCGCTGATTCTCGCCATCGCCAAGGGCTACCGCCGGATGGTCAATGCGGCGCCAGCGGACTGGTCGGCCGCGCCGGCCGAATCGCTGCACGAGCTGCGCAAGGCCGTGGTGATTCACCGTTACCAGATGGAACTGGCGCAGCCGCTGTGGCCGCGGCCGATCGAGCTTTGGATCGACGAGGTGCAGAAGCTGCGCGACCGTCTCGGCCAGAACCAGGACCTCGAGGCGTTGATCCGGTTCGTCGCCGCCGCGCCACACCTGTGTGACGCCCGCGGCCGTGCCCGGCTGCTGGCGGCGATTCGCACCCGGCAGGGCCAGCACATCGCCGCCGCGGAGGAGCAACTGGCGCGGCTCGGTGCCGAACGGCCGCGCGCTTTCGCCGAGCGGCTGATGGCCTATGCCGGCCAGCACACCCTGACCGCGGCGCGGCCGCACAGCGCGACACCTGCCGGGCGCCGCCGCGCTGCGCCGCGACGCGCGCCGGCCAAGACGCCGTAACCGGCACACGGCGCCCGGCCCAGGTGTCGCCTGGTGGTTGGATTTGCCGATGATTGTAGCGTCACCGTAGCGCCGGCCGCGCGACCGTAACATTCGGCGCTTCGCGAATCGTCGGTGACGACGGTTGCGAGCGCTGGCGGTGAGATCAAGCCAGCGGTGCTATGATTTCGCGGCGAGCGGCGAAGGACGTCGAATCGATTTCATCTGCAACAATGCCCGAATCTTAGCCGGCAGCTGGGCATCCGCGTCGGTCACAATCTAGCGGAGTCATTCAAATCTGCTTAAGAAGGCAAGTTCGAATTGTGCAGATCGAGACTGGTGGATGCCGTCGACGGGGATGTATCCGATCGGACACGATGGGACTCTGTCGAGGTCAGGTGCCGGATGCGGTCCGATCGCGCCATTCGGTCAGACCGCCGCGCCAACCGGCCGGACGCGTGCCTGCGCCCATCCTCGCAACTGCTATCGTGCGGGGGACAACACCCGGCACGGGCGCCGGCCAGCACCGCCAGCCCGGTCGCAACGCGTCGGAAGATTTCATCCGCAGGCTCAATAATGGGTTGGCCGTTTTCTGACCTTGGCGCGGGGGCCGGAACGGACCACGAGGAGGACGATGACATGGCTTTGACGTTCGACGCCGCATTGGCCGCCTGTCCGCTGATCGCGATTTTGCGGGGCGTGACCCCGGAAGAGGTGGTGCCGATCGGCAAGGTGCTGGTCGAGGCCGGGTTCTGCATCATGCAGGTGCCGCTCACCACCCCGGACTCGCTTCACTCGATCCGGCGGCTGGTCGATGCTTTCGGCGAGTCCACCGTCATCGGCGCCGGTGCCGTGGTCAATGAGCGGCAGGTGACCGACGTCGCGCGCGTCGGCGGCCGTCTGATCGACTGCCCGAGCTTCGACGAGACGGTGGTCCGCCTCACCAAGAAATATGGGCTGGCGGGGATGCCCGGGGTGGCGACGCCGAGCGAACTGTTCGCCGCAACCGCGCTCGGAGCCACCACGATAAAATTGTTTCCGGCGGAAATGATCCGGCCGGAGGTGGTCAAATCGCTGCGGGTGGTGGTGCCGCCGTCGATCAAGCTGGTGCCGGCCGGTGGCATCACGCCGGAGAGCATGGCGCCCTATTTCGCCGCGGGCGCCAACGGCTTCGGCCTTGGCGCTGCGCTCTACGCCGCCGGCCGCACGCCGGCAGAGGTCGCCGCCCGGGCCGCCGCGTTCCAGTCGGCGCTGGCAGCGCTGCAGGAAGCGGCCTGAGCGAGGCTTGCCGCCATCGCGATCAGGGGGTGCGCCGCTCGTCCTCAATGGCGATGGTGCGCATCAGCTCGAGGAGGCGGTCGCTGCCGAGCCGGCCGGCTTCGAAGCCGGTGACTGCGCCGACGTGCGCGAACAGGTTGTCGTCCTCGCGCGAGCGGCCGATGAACCCCATCGACCAGTTGGGGAAGGCGCGGCTCGGCGCTGGTTCGAACGCCAGCACCTGAACCTCGCCGTGGCGTTCGTCGCGCAAGATGCGTTCGATCAGCGCCTCGATGTCGCGGCGCGCGCCTTCCAGCACCTGGGCGAACGTCCCGGAATTGAAGATCAGCGCGCCGGTGATGTTCATCGCAGCATTGGCGCGCCGGGACGCCGCCAGGATCGACTCGACCTGGGCCAGCACCTCGGCCGGCGTGCCGGGAATCCGGTTCCTGCTGACATAGACCAGACGATAGAGCTCGGCCTCGGCCTCGGCCGGTTCGGGTGGTGTTTGGGTTGCCATATCGTTGGTCGTCATGGTGTTCATTGTCATGGCGTTCTCCCGACAGTTTGCCGAACCCGAGGTCGGACGAGGGCTGTGGTCGAAGGTGGTGGCGCGCCGGTTACGCGGACAGACGGCGGGGGCGTCCGGATCCGCACGGCGTGTCGGCGCGATCAGGTCGAGCGGCGCGCGCCGAATGCCGGCGCCTGCATCAGCTCGCCGATCTCCTCCGGTGGCCGCGGCCGGCTGATCAAATAGCCCTGCACCTCGGTGCAGCCGTCGGCGGCAACGCGAGCGAACTGCTCCTCGGTCTCGACGCCCTCGGCGGTGGTATCGATGCCGAGGGCGTGGCCGAGCGCGGCGATGGCGCGGACGATCGCCCGGCCGCTCGGATGGTCGGGGCCGGCGCGGACGAACGACTGATCGATCTTGATCTTGTCGAACGGAAAACTGTGCAGCCGCGACAGCGACGAGTAGCCGGTGCCGAAATCGTCCATCGACACCCGCACGCCGGTGTCGCGCACCGCGCGCAGCACATCAAGCGCGGCGCCGTCGTCGTGCAGCAGCACGCTTTCAGTGATCTCGAGTTCGAGCCGCTCGGGGGCGAGCCCGCTTTCCGTCAGTGCACCGTGGATGGTGGCGAGGAAGCCGGGGTCGACCACCTGCATTGCGGAGACGTTGACGGCGATGCTGAGCGGCCGCGGCCAGCGTGCTGCCTCGCAGCAGGCGGTGCGCAGGCCCCATGCCCCGAGCGCGGTGATGAGACCGCTGCTCTCGGCCAGCGGGATGAAGGTGGCAGGCGAGACGGTGCCGTGGTTGGCGCTGTTCCAGCGCAGCAGCGATTCGAAGCCGGTGATCTGACCGGTGGCGACGTTGACCTGCGGCTGGTAGACCAGCGTGAACTCGCGCAAGGTGAGGGCGCGCCGCAGATCGAGTTCGAGCCGTCGTCGCGCCTGGATCTGCGCTTCCATCGCCGACTCGAAAAAACGAAACCCGCCACGGCCGTGGCGGCGCGCCAGTGACAGCGCCATGTCGGCCGCCCGCAGCACCTGCGCGCCGTCCTGGCCGTCGAGCGGCACCAGCGCCACGCCGATGTGAGGCTCCACCGTGAGCAGATGGCCGTCAAGGATATAAGGGCGGCCGAGGAGGTCGACCAGGCGATGGGCCAGTTCGGTGGCGGCGAGCGGCTGCGGCTGGCCGAGCTGGAGCACGGCGAACTTGCCGTCGTCGAGGCGGGCGACGACATCGCCGGGGCCCGTTGCCGTGCGCAGCCGGTCGGCGGCGGCCCGCAGCACTGCCTCGCCCAACGGCTGGCCGAGCGGTTCGGAAATCTCGCGCAGGCGGTCGAGGCAGATCGTCAGCGCCGCGGCCGGGCCGGCCTCACGTTCGGGCACCGACGCCAACGCCGTCAGTCGCTCCTTGAACAGAAGTCCGTTGCCGAGGCCGGTCACCGCATCCACGCGAGCGTCCGCTGCCGCGCGTGCGTGCGCGGCGACGCGGTCAGAGACATCCTCGGCGGTGACGAGGAGGTCGTGCGCCAGCGCTGCCGCCTGAACCCGCAGCACGCGGCCGTCGTCGAGCGCGACTTCGCAGGTGCCCCCGGCGGTGGCCTGAAGGGCGGCGCGTAGCGCCATTGCCGCGCTGGCGTCGGCGAACAGGCTGGCAAAGCGCGGATTGGCGAGCCGAATGCCACCCTCGGGATCGAGCACTGCGACCGCCAGCTTGAGGTTGGCCAGTACGGCGAGCGCAAGGTCGGCGGCACTGTCTGCCGGCCCAAGGCTCGACCTTGGCCGCACGGCGTCGTGGTTCCATCCCAGGTGCGCCGCTGAAGCCATCGGTGCCGAAAACCTAATTCGGGGGTCGCGTCCTTGCACGGTAGAGCTTTGATCTTTCCGAATAGTTACAGTTAAGCCTACGCGCCCACCGCTTCCGTGGAACTCTGCGCGCTGCTATCAGGCGGAGGCTTGGCATGAAACCTTTGGGGGTTTTCCGCGTTTGCGATCAAGGCCAACGAAACGAAGAGGTGATCCTAATGGGACGTGGCATCTTGCTCTGGCTGCTCGGAATTCCGATCCCGATCCTAATTCTGCTCTATCTATTCAACGTGATCTGACCGCGGAAGTTCCGCGCCGGCCGCGCGTGGCGCGCCCGGCGCGGCAGGGGGAATTGGGCCGGCTCCGGTGACGGCCGCCGTTGCCACCGGGGAACCGCTCGACTAGAACGACCGCAACTTCCCGAAACCCAACAAGGGCGGCGCGGCCGTGTCGACGGCCGACCGTAGCGGTCGACATGAACGGACGGCAGTTCATCTATCACATGCGGGGTCTGTCGAAGACCTATCCCGGCGGCAAGCAGGTTCTCAACAACATCAATTTGTCATTCTACCCGGACGCCAAGATCGGCGTGCTCGGCGTCAACGGCTCCGGCAAGTCGACGCTGCTGCGCATCATGGCCGGCATCGACACCGAGTACACCGGCGAGGGTTGGGTGGCGGAGGGTGCCCGGGTCGGTTACCTGCCGCAGGAGCCGCCGCTCGATCCCGCGCTCGACGTGCGCGGCAACGTCATGCTTGGCGTCGCCGCCAAGAAGGCGATCCTCGACCGCTACAACGAGCTGATGATGAACTACTCCGATGAGACCGCGGAGGAGGCATCGGCGCTGCAGGATCAGATCGACTCGCAGAATCTGTGGGACCTCGACTCCCAGGTCGAGCAGGCGATGGAAGCGCTCGGCTGTCCGCCGGACGACTGGCCGGTGGACCGGCTGTCGGGCGGCGAGAAGCGCCGCGTCGCGCTGTGTCGGCTGCTGCTGGAGCAGCCTGAGCTGCTGCTGCTGGACGAGCCGACCAACCATCTCGACGCCGAGACGGTGAACTGGCTGGAAGGCCACCTGCGCAGCTATCCCGGCGCGATCTTGATCGTCACCCACGATCGCTACTTCCTCGACAACGTCACGAGCTGGATTCTCGAGCTCGATCGCGGCCGCGGCATCCCCTACGAGGGCAATTATTCGTCCTGGCTGGGGCAGAAGCAAAAGCGCTTGGCGCAGGAGTCCCGCGAGGACGAGGCGCGCCAGCGCACGTTGGCCCGCGAGCAGGAGTGGATCGCCGCCTCGCCCAAGGCCCGCCAGGCCAAGTCCAAGGCGCGCTACCAGCGCTATGACGAACTGCTGGCCAAAGCGTCCGACAAGGCGCCGACCACCGCGCAGATCGTCATTCCGGTGGCCGAGCGGCTCGGCAACAACGTCATCTCGTTCAAGGGCCTCTCAAAAGCGTTTGGCGACAAGCTGCTGATCGAGGGGCTCTCGTTTGAGCTGCCGCCGGGCGGCATCGTCGGGGTGATCGGCCCCAACGGCGCCGGCAAGACCACGCTGTTCCGCATGATCACTGGCCAGGAAGAACCCGACGCCGGCTCGATCACGGTCGGCGAGTCGGTCAAGCTCGGCTATGTCGACCAGAGCCGCGATTCGCTCGACGGTAAGAAAAACGTGTGGGAAGAGGTCTCCGGCGGCCTCGACATGCTGCAGCTCGGCAAGCGCGAGGTCAATTCGCGCGCCTATTGCTCGGCCTTCAACTTCAAGGGCCCCGACCAGCAGAAGAAGGTCGGACAGCTGTCGGGCGGCGAGAGGAACCGCGTCCACCTCGCCAAGATGCTGAAGAGTGGCGCCAACGTGCTGCTGCTCGACGAGCCCACCAACGACCTCGACGTCGACACCCTGCGCGCGCTGGAAGAGGCCTTAGAGGATTACGCCGGCTGCGCGGTGATCATCAGCCATGATCGCTGGTTCCTCGATCGCATCGCCACCCACATCCTGGCGTTCGAGGGCGACAGCCACGTCGAATGGTTCGAGGGCAACTTCCAGGACTATGAGGCCGACAAGATGCGGCGGCTGGGCACCGACTCCATCCTGCCGCACCGGCTGAAGTACAAGAAATTCGCGCGCTGAGCGGCGGACGCTCCCATGCCATGCTGGCTCAACAGGAGCCGGCATGGCAGCACAGGCATGAACTCCGGCTTGAGCGCCTTGGCCACAACAGGTCACCTGGCCGGCCACGTCGTGGAATGCGATCGACATTTCAGACGCGTCCTCTCGAACCTTCGGCGCCGTCGTGCGACCATGGGCGGCCGCGCGGCTCGACGCGTGGGAGGGAAAGCGCGATGCCTTTGCCAACACCGATCGTTGCGGGACTTGCCGCCAGCATGCTCACCCTGACGTCCGCCGTTGCCGCCGACGTCACCGCCACCCGTCCGGACAGCCTGATCGCCGCGCTGCAGAACGCCGGCTATCAGGCCAAGCTGACCAAGGACGCCACCGGCGATCCGATGATCGAGAGCCGCGCCGCCGGCTTTCGCTTCCGCGTCGTGTTCTTCGGCTGCGACAACGGCGCGAACTGCAATCAGGTCGTGTTCGCCGCCGGCTTTCTGACCAAGGAAAAGCCGACGCTGCAGGACATCAACGACTGGAACTACGACAAGGCCCTCAGCAAGGGCGCCATCGACAAGGACGGCGATCCCCATTTGCGCGCCGGGCTGTGGCTGCAGCAGCCGGTGTCGGAGGACTATTTCAAGGGCTTCCTGGAGGTGTGGGACTCCAGCCTCGGCGAATTCGCCAAACGCTTCGTCAAGTGATCGCGCGCTGACTGCCGGCGTTCGGGCCGGCCGGGGGTGACGTTTGGTCCGGCGGTCGCTCCGGCGCCGCCCCCCGGCGCCGGAGCGGTGTTTGGGTTACCCGCGCAGCGCGGCGTCGAGGTCCTCGCGCAGGTCCTCGACGTGCTCGATGCCGACCGAAAGCCGGATCAGCCCGTCGTCGATGCCCAGTGCCCGCCGCCGCTCCGGCGGGATCGAGGCGTGGGTCATGATGGCAGGGTGCTCGATCAGGCTCTCGACCCCGCCGAGGCTCTCGGCGAGCTGGAACAGCTTGGTGCGCTCCAGCACCCGGCGGGTGGCGCCGAGGTCGGCGTCGAGCTCGACGGTGACGATGCCGCCGAAGCCGTGCATCTGGCGCTTGGCCAGCGCGTGCTGGGGGTGGCTTTCGAGCCCGGGATAATGGACGCGCCGCACCCGCGGCTGGCGCTCCAGCCAGCGCGCCAGCTCCAGCGCGTTCGAGCAGTGGCGCTCCAGGCGCAGCGCCAGCGTCTTCAGCCCGCGCAGCGCCAGGAAGCTGTCGAACGGCCCGGAGATCGCGCCAACCGCGTTGTGCAGAAACGCCAAGCGCTCGGCGAGGTCGGCATTGCCGCCGACCACGGCCACGCCGCCGACCATGTCGGAATGGCCGTTGAGATATTTGGTGGTGGAGTGGACCACGAGGTCGGCGCCGAGTTCGAGCGGGCGCTGCACGTAGGGGCTGGCGAAGGTGTTGTCGACCACCGTCACCACCCCGCGGCTTTTGGCGAGGCGTGCCACCGCCTCGATGTCGACCAGCTTGAGCGTCGGGTTGGTCGGCGTCTCGATCCAGATCAGCCGCGTCTGTGGCCCGATGGCGGCGGCGAGGGCGTCGAGGTCGGCCATATCGACGTAAGAGGCGGCGAGCCCGGCCGTCCGCGACCGCACCCGCTCGAACAGGCGGAAGGTGCCGCCATAGAGGTCATCGGAGGCGACGACGTGGCTGCCGGCGTCGAACAGCTCCAGTACGGTGGAGATGGCGGCAAGGCCGGAGGCGAACGCATAGCCGCGGCTGCCGCTCTCCAGGTCGGCAACGCAGCGCTCGAACGCCATCCGGGTCGGGTTCTGGCTGCGGGCGTATTCGAAGCCCTTGTGAACGCCGGGGCTCTCCTGCACGAAGGTCGAGGTGGCGTAGATCGGCACCATCACCGCCCCGGTCGATGGATCGGGCGACTGGCCGGCATGAATGGTGCGGGTGACGAAGTGCAGCCGATTGTCCCGCCGGTCGGAACTCTTGGTCATGACGTTCATGCAGTCCTCAAGCGGAGGTGGTTGATCAGGTCGACGCGGGTGACGAGGCCGACGAAGCGTTCGCCGTCGACCACGATGGCGACGCGGTCCTGTTCGAACAGTTCGTTGAGCGCGGCGATCGGCGAGGCTGCCGGCGTGATGACGAGGTCGCGCACCATGGCGTCGGCGACCGGCCGGGCGAACGAGGGCGTGCCGGTGGCAATGACGTTGAGGATGTCGCTCTCATCGATCAGCCCGACCACACGGCCGCCCTCGACCACCGGCAACTGCGACACGTCGGCCGCCCGCATCCGGTTGAATGCGGTGCGCAGCGTGTCGTTCGGGCCGACCACGATGGTGCCGCCGCTGTCGAATCCGCGCGTCACCAGATCGCGCACGGTGCCGGTGGCGTCGCGCTTCGAGAAGCCCTCGTCGATCAGCCAGATGTCGTTGAACATCTTCGACAGGTACTTGTTGCCGCTATCGCAGATGAAGGTGGCGACCCGCTTCGGCACGGTTTGCTCCCGGCAGTAGCGCAGTGCCGCCGCCACCAGCGTGCCGGAGGACGAGCCGGCGAGGATGCCCTCGTGGAGCAGGAGGTCGCGCGCGGTCGAAAAGCTCTCGGCATCGGTGATGGTATAGGCGCGGCCGACGAGGCCGAGGTCGGAGACCGGCGGCACGAAGTCCTCGCCGATGCCCTCCACCCGCCACGAGCCGGCTTCGATCAGCTCGCCGGTGGCGAGGTAGTGCGCCAGCACCGAGCCCTCGGGGTCGGCCAGCACCATCTCGGTCTGGGGCGAGACCTTCTTGAGAAACCGCCCGACCCCGGTGATGGTGCCGCCCGAGCCGACCCCGGCCACCACCGCGTCAACGTCGTGGCCGAGCTGATCCCACAGCTCCGGCCCGGTGGTGGTTTCGTGCGCCAGCGGATTGGCGGGATTGCCGAACTGATTGGCGTAGAACGCGCCGGGAATTTCGGCGGCGAGGCGTTCGGCGATGTCCTGGTAATAATCGGGGTGGCCCTTGGGCACGTCGGAGCGGGTGATGCGCACCTCGGCGCCGAGCGCCTTCAAGTGCAGCACCTTCTCGCGGGCCATCTTGTCCGGCACGATCAGGATCAGCCGATAGCCCTTCTGCGCCGCCACCAAAGCGAGGCCGAGGCCGGTGTTGCCGGCGGTGGCCTCGATGATGGTGGAGCCGGGCGTCAGGCGGCCGTCGCGTTCGGCCGCCTCGATCATCGAGGTCGCGACGCGGTCCTTGATCGAGCCGCCCGGGTTCTGGTTCTCCAGCTTGACAAACAACCGGCAAGGCCCGGTGTCGAGCTTCAAAATCTCGACCACCGGCGTGTTTCCGATCAGAGCGAGCACGCCGTTGCGGTCCGGCTGTGCGCGATGCACCGTCATGATTGTCCTCACAAATATCCAGCCAGCGCCGTTCGCGCAGGCGAACGATTCCCGCGCGGCGCAAGGTCCGATCAGGCCCATTGAGGGCGTAGGAACGAAATCGGCGCCGAAACCAGCCGGCGCGTCAGGTCAGGAAGCGGCCTTGAGAGCCACGCCGCCGCGCCAGCTTGTGAGACGGCGAACCGCCTCCTCCAGCGTGTCGGTGGTCTTGGCGAAGCAGAAGCGGATGTGACTCTTCACGTCGCGGGCGCCGTAGAACGAGGAGATCGGCACCGCGGTCACGCCGGCCTCATGGGTCAAGCGTCGACAGAAGGCGAGGTCATCCCGGTCGGGGTCGAGGTCGCCGACCGCGGCGACGGCGAAATAGGTGCCGGCAACGTCGCCGACCTCGAATCCGGCGCCCCGAAGGCCGGCGAGCAGCAGGTCGCGGCGGCGGCCGAGGTCGGCGCGCAGCCCGTCGAAATAGCTGTCGGGCAGGGCGAGCCCGAACGCAACCGCGGCCTGCAGCGCCGGCGGCGTGGTGAAGGTGATGTACTGGTGGGCGCGCGCGATCGGGCCAAGCAGCTTGGCGTCCGCGGTGATGTAGCCGACCTTCCAGCCGGTGACCGAGAAGGTCTTGCCGGCCGAGCCGATCCGCACGACGCGCTCGCGCATCTCCGGGATCGCGAACAGGGTGCGGTGGCGGCGGCCGTCGAAGACCAGATGCTCGTAGACCTCGTCGGCGATGACGACGAGGTCATGCGCCAGCACGAAATCGGCGAGGCTGCGCAACTCGGCGGCGGAGAACACCTTGCCGATCGGGTTCATCGGAGTGTTGATGACGATGGCCCTGGTGCGCGGCGTTACCGCGGCGTTGAGCTGGTCCAGCGACAGGCTCCAATCGGGCGGGGTCAGGCGCACCGCCACGGGCACCGCGCCGGCCCGGCGCACGATGGGCGCATAGGAATCATAGGCCGGCTCCAGCACGATCACCTCGTCGCCGGTGTCGAGCAGGCCGAAGAAGGCGTCTGCCAAGGCCTCGGTGGCGCCGGAGGTGACCATCACCTCGCGCTCCCAGTCGACGTCGAGGCCGAGGTTGCGTTTGGCGTTGGCGGCGACCGCCTGGCGCAAAGCGGGGGTTCCCATCATCGAGGGGTATTGATGCGGGCCCTCGCGCATCGCTCGCGCCGCCGCCTCGATCACCTCCCGCGGCTCCAGCCCTTCCGGAAAGCCCTGGCCGAGATTGATCGATCCGGTTTCCGCTGCCAGTCGCGACATCGCCTCGAAGATGGTCGTGCCGGCGGCGCCGAAGATCGAATTTGCCATGGAATGTTCTCTGGACCTTGCCGCAGCAGCCGTGGCGTCCACCCGATCGCGGAATGCGGGGGTGATGTCGCGAGCCTTGATACCGAATTTTAGAGAGCACGGTCTGCCGTTTCAATCACCGCCCAGGAAACACATCTTCAATTTGTCGCGGCGATGGGAAAAGTCCTTCGAAATCTCGGGCGATTTCGGGGTTGTTCTTCCGCGAAGCCGGATCAAGCTGTTTCCGGCTGGCCCCTTCGGCTTTTCGAAATCACCTCGGTGACGGATCCTGGATCAGGGGGATTGTTCGGCGGCCGGATTGAGGGTCCCGGCCGGATCAGCCCGCAGCCGAATCGCGGGACGCGGCACGATGCCGCGGAGGGGCCGGGCCCGCCGGCACCGGCCCAGCGTTCGGGGGAAGTATTCTCCACCGCGGCCCTGTCGGACATCGTTCTTTTCTCACCTGGCGCGATCGGAGAACGGGATCGCTATTTGTGGTGCCACCGCCAAAAGTCCATTGTTTCAGCGCGGATCGCGCTTGACGCTCTGCGGCTTGCGCCCGATGCTTATTCCGTCCGCGGCTGCAGAAACCGCGGGCCGCGGTGATTTGAGTCAGCAGCTTGCGCCGCGACACCAAACGCTAAAGCGCCCCGGACATGCGTTCGTGGGACCGCGCCGAATGAGGTGTGCCATGATGCCCATGACCTGTTGTCGCTGACGGTTCCGTCGCGCCGCCGGCTGGTCCGGCTTCATCAATCCCGTTTCGCTGATCGCCGCCAGCCTCGCGGCGCATCGGAGTGTTCCATGAACGCACACACCACTGCGGTGCTGCGCGCGGACGACGCTGTTCCGCTGCCAGAGCCGCGACCGCCGGTGATCCGGCTCGACCGCGTCGGCAAGATCTATCGGCCGCGCGGCAATGCCGAGCCGGTCACCGCTCTCCATGACATTTCGATCGATGTCGGTGCTGGCGAGATTCTCGGCATCATCGGCCGCAGCGGCGCCGGCAAGTCGACGCTGGTGCGCATCGTCAACGCGCTGGAGCGGCCGACCGCTGGCCGGGTCGAGCTCGACGGCGTGGTGCTGTCCGAGTTGCCCGAGGCGGCGGCGCGCACGGCGCGGCGGTCGATCGGCATGGTGTTCCAGCATTTCGCGCTGCTCGCCCGCCGCACCGCTGCCGACAATGTCGCGCTGGCGCTGGAGATCGCCGGCTGGGCGCGCCGCGACATCGCCCCGCGGGTCGACGAGTTGCTCGATCTGGTCGGCCTTGAGGCGCAGCGCGACCGCTATCCGTCCGAGTTGTCGGGCGGGCAGAAGCAGCGCGTCGGCATCGCCCGCGCGCTGGCGGTGCGGCCCAAAGTGCTGCTGTGCGACGAGGCCACCTCGGCGCTCGACCCCGAGACCACCCAGCAGATCCTGTCGCTCATCGCCCGCATCCGCCGCGAGCTTCACCTCACGGTGGTGCTGATCACCCACGAGATGAATGTGGTGAAGTCGATCGCCGACCGCGTGGCGGTGCTCGACCAGGGCCGTGTGGTCGAGCAGGGCTCGACCTTCGAGGTGTTCGCGCATCCGCGCCACGACACCACCAAGAGCTTCGTCGGCTCGGTCACCGGCTCGCTGGTGTCGGACGAGCTGCGGGCCCGGCTGCAGCCCGAGCCGGTGGCGGGCGGTCGCACCGTGCTGCGCATCGTCTTCACCGGCCCCAACGCTGACGAGCCGGTGCTGTCCCGCGTCACCCGCCTGCTCGGCATCGACGTCAACATCCTGGCCGGCCAGATCGATCCGATCGCCGGCCGCTCGTTCGGCACGCTGATCGTTGCGGTGCCGGGCGAGCCCGTCACTGTCGAGGCGGTTCGCGCCGCGCTCGCCCGCCTCAACCTCTCGACGGAGATTCTCGGCCATGTCGCTTGAGCTGCCGTTCGATTTATCCGGCCTGCTGCTGTCGCCGGCCATCGTCGATCAGCTGATTGCCGCATTGCTCGACACGCTGTTCATGGTCGGCGTCGCCGGTCTGATCGGCACCGTACTCGGGCTGCCGCTCGGGGTGTTCCTCGCAACCTCGCGCAGCGGCGAGATCTTCGCCGCGCCCGTCACCAATTCGGCGCTGGGCGCGGTGGTCAATGCGACGCGCTCGACGCCGTTCATCATTCTGGTGGTGGCGATCATCCCGTTCACCCGCCTCGTCGCCGGCACCTCGATCGGCACCGCGGCGGCAATCGTGCCGTTGACCATTGCCGCGACGCCGTTCATCGCCCGCATCGTCGAAGGCGCGGTGCGCGAGGTTGACCCCGGCCTGATCGAAGCCGCCCGCGCCATGGGCGCCTCGCCGTTGCAGATCGTGCGCAAGGTTCTGGTGCCCGAAGCGCTGCCGGCGATCGTGCTCGGCCTGACGCTGTCGCTGGTTAGCCTGATCGGCCATTCGGCGATGGTGGGCGCGGTCGGCGGCGGCGGGCTCGGCGACCTCGGCATCCGCTACGGCTACCAGCGCTTCATGCCGGAGGTGATGCTGGCGGTGGTGGTGATCCTGGTGGCGCTGGTGCAGTTGGTGCAGAGCGCGGGCGATTCCCTGGCCCGCCGGCTCGATCGCCGCACCCGCCGCGAATGACCGCGCCGCCGTTCGTTTCCCCCGCCAACACAACAGCTGGACATCCGATCATGAAACGACTGTTCCTCGCCTCGGCCGTGGTGGTCGCGCTCGCCGCGCCGGCCGTCGCCGAAACCATCCGCGTCGGCGTCAGCGCCGGGCCGCACGCGCAGATTCTTGAGCAGGTGGTGCCGGAGGCCAAGAAGCTCGGGCTCGACGTCAAGGTGGTCGAGTTCACCGATTACGTCATTCCCAATCAGGCGCTGGCGCTGAAGGACATCGAGATCAACTCGTTCCAGCACGAGCCGTACCTGAGGAACCAGCTCGCCAAGACCAGCTGGAAGCTGGTGAAGGTGGCCGACACCATCGCCTCGCCGATGGGGTTCTACGCCAAGACGTACAAGAGCTTCGATGATCTGCCGCGCGGCGCCACCATCGCGATCCAGAACGATCCGACCAACGGTGCGCGCTCGCTGCAGTTGCTCGCCGCCCACGGCATCATCACGCTGCGCGAGGGCGCGGGCGTCACCGCTGGCGTCGCCGATATCGTCGGCAATCCCAAGGCCTACAAGTTCGTCGAGCTCGACGCTGCCCAGTTGCCGCGCTCGCTCCCCGACGTCGACGCCGCTGCGGTGAACAACAACTACGCCGTCCAGGCCGGGCTCGATCCGGTGCGCGATCCGATCCTGAAGGAAGCCGCCGACGGGCCGTGGGTCAACATCATCGCGGTGCGCGATGAGGACAAGGACAAGCCGTGGGTGGCGACCTTCGTGCGCGCCTATCACAGCGATGCGGTCAAGCAGTTCATCGCCACCGCGTTCAAGGGCGCCTATGTCGCGGCGTGGTGAGCGTGACGGCATGAAGCGCGGCCAGGTTGCGACCCGGCCGTCGCGGCCGTCGGCCTGATCGGCCAAGTAATTCCGATTTGTGGAAACTCGCCCGCACCGGCAGCAGCGTTCGCGAAAGATGCCCGCGCGGCGTGCGAGAACGAAAACCGGCCGCTTGGGCCGGAGGTTCGCTTCACGGTCGGGCGATGTCGCTGTCGCCTGCCGACCGGCGGCTTTGCGGGGCCGCGTTGCTGCGGCGGCCCCGGCCTCGGCCGGCGCCATCATGCGGCCGCGGGCATGCAGCACATCGTCATCATGCCGCAGCAGCACATCATCGGCATGCCGGCGGCCATCATGTTCATCATGCTCTTGCAGCATTCCATGAACATCTCCTTCGACATGCCGGCCATCGGCATCATCTCGCACACCATGCCGGTGTCGGTCATCTTGCAGGTCATGGTGGCCATCATCATCGGCATCATGCCGCCCATCATCGGCATCGAGTTCATCGGCATCATGCCGTTCATCATCGGCATCATGGGCATCGGCATCATGTTGCTCGTCATTGGCATCGTCGCGGCGGTGGCAGTCATGGTTCTCTCCCGTTCGTTTGGTTGAAGCCGCTCCAGGGCCTCAGGTCACGGCAACCGTACGCCGGCCGGGCTCTCACGCAATCGCGCGGCGTTGCCGCGGTTACGTTTCGTCCAGTAGCGGCAGCGCAACGGGGACGACGGCGGAGCGTTCGACCACGATAATGGAGAGGTGTCTGCTTCAGTGGAGGCGGCGACGGCGGCCCTGGCGCTGCGACGGCGCGGCGGACATCCTCGCCGCCGACGGCGAGGATGTCCGTGGCCGGCCGGCGATTATCCCCACACGCCGGTGCGGCGGTCCTCGACGCGCTTGGCCTTGTGGGTGGCGCGCGGCAGCGTGTCGGGTGGCAGCACGATGACGTCGGCCGACACGCCGGTCACCGACTTCAGCTTGCGCACGAAGCGGTGGGCGAGGTCGTGGTCGTGGCCGTTATAGCCGCGCACCTTCTCGACCTCGACGGTGAGGCGGTCGAGGTGGTTCACCCGGTCGACGATCAGGCGATATTCGCCGGTCAGTTCGTGGTCCTGCCGCGCCACCGCCTCGACGTCGCTGGGGAACAGATTGACGCCCTTGATGATCAGCATGTCGTCGAGCCGGCCGTGGATGCCGTCGAGCCGGAGCGCGGTGCGGCCGCATTTGCAGGGGGCGGGGTTGTAGGAGACGATGTCGCCGGTGCGGAAGCGCACCATCGGCCGTGCGGACTTCTTCAGCGTGGTCAGCACCATCTCGCCGCGCTCGCCCGGCTTCACCGGCAGGCCGGTGACCTGGTCGAGCACCTCGATCAGGATGTGGTCTTCCGCCCAGTGCAGGCCGTCCTTCTCCTCGCACATGCCGGCGCATGAGCCGAAGATGTCGGACAGGCCATAATAGTCGTAGACTGCGGCGCCCCACAGGTCCTCGATGCGGGTGCGGGTCTCAGGGATCGAGCCGCCCGGCTCGCCGGCAACGAAGATGCGCTTCACCGAGAGGTCCTTGCGCAGGTCGTAGCCTTCCTTCACCGCGGTTTCGCCGAGGTACCAGGCGTAGGATGGCGTGGTCCAGATCACAGTGGCCTGGAACTGCTTGAGGATGCCCAGCAGCCGCTCCGATGGCAGCGTTCCGGCGTGGATGGAGAGCGCGCCGAGCTTCTGGGCGCCGAGCACGCAGGGGCCGCCGATGAACAGCGACATGTTGAGCGAGTGGGCGTAGCGGTCATGCGGCCGCATGCCGGACGACCAGAACTGGCGCGCCTCATAGTCGATCCAGTCGTCGAAATCTCGCGCGGTGAACGGCGAGGCGGTCGGCACGCCGGTCGAGCCGGAGGAGGCGGAGATATAGACGATGTCGCGCTCGGGCACGGCGGTGAGGTCGCCGAACGGCGGTACCGCGAACTGGCGGTCGCGCAGTACGCGCTTGTCGATGAACGGGAAGCGGCGGATGTCGTCGAGCGTGTTGATCTGGTCGGGGTGCGCCTTCGCAGCGTCGAACGCCGAGCGGTAATAAGGCGAGCGAGCGTAGGCGTGAGCGAGATGCTGCTTCAGCAGCGCGAGCTTGAGGCGATCCCAGTCCTGGCGGCTTTGGGTTTCGAGCTTGGCGTCCCAGTACGGGCGGTCGTCGGCGTGGCTCATGTCGTGCAGTCCTGACGCGAGCGCAACCCGGCGCGGCCCTGCTGCGCCGGGGATGCGGGCAGGCGGGCGCAATGAGTTTGGGTCGGCTCGGCTGTTACGGTGGTGCCGGAAGGATGTTCTCGGCAGAGACAACCACAGCCGTCATCGAGTTCAAGCCGATATCGCGGGAGGCCTATAAATAAGCATAAAATAACTCGGAATCAAAATGCCGTAGAAAATGAATACATAGAAATGGCTTGGTGTGGAATTGTTGTTCCTTGATACTGTCGCTGGATGGGCGCGCCGCGTGATCGCGGAAACAGCAGCACCGAAAAAGCCGTGATCGGGCGAGGACATTTTGGCGTCGGACGACGGACCGCAAGCCTGATCGGGCGGCCCTCGTGTGAGGCAGCAAGGTGCGCGTCGAGCAGAAAACCCTGCCGGAGGATGGCCTCGGGCAGGGTTTCGGCGTCAACGCTGGCTGCGGTCACAGATTGCGGGCGATGACGATGCGCTGGACGTCGCTGGTGCCCTCATAGATCTGGCACACCCGCACGTCGCGATAGATGCGCTCGACCGGGAAGTCCTTCAAGTAGCCGTAGCCGCCCAGGGTCTGGATGGCGCCCGAGCACACCGCCTCCGCCGTCTCCGACGCGAACAATTTCGCCATCGACGCCTCGGTGAGGCAGGGCAGGCCGGCTTCGCGCAAGGATGCCGCGTGCAGCACCAACTGCCGCGCCGCGGCAAGGCGCGTGGCCATGTCGGCGAGGCGGAACGCCACCGCCTGGTGCTCGATGATCGGCTTGCCGAAGGTGACGCGCTCCTTGGCATAATCGCGCGCGGCCTCGAACGCGGCCCGCGCCATGCCGACCGACTGCGACGCGATACCGATGCGGCCGCCTTCAAGGTTGGCCAGCGCGATCTTCAGCCCCTCGCCCTCGGCACCGAGCCGAAGCTCGGCGGGAATGCGCATGTCGTTGAAGGCGAGCTGGCAGGTGTCGGAGGCGTGCTGGCCGAGTTTTTCCTCCACCCGCACCACCTCGTAGCCGGGGGTGTCGGTCGGCACGATGAAGGCGGTGATGCCCTTCTTGCCGGCGGCAGGGTCGGTGACGGCGAAGGTGATGATCAGCTGGCCGTTCTTGCCGGAGGTGATGAACTGCTTCGAGCCCGACAGCACGTAGTGGTCGCCGTCGCGGCGCGCGCGGGTGCGCAGTGCCGAGGCGTCGGAGCCGGCCTGCGGTTCGGTCAAGGCGAAGCCGCCGATCCATTCGCCGCTGGCGAGCTTCGGAAGGAAACGCGCCTTCTGGTCGTCGGTGCCGAACTTCAGGATCGGCATGCAGGCGACGGACGAATGCACGCTGACGATGGTCGAGCAGGCGCCGTCGCCGGCGGCGATCTCCTCCAGCGCCAGCGTATAGGCCACCATGCCGGTGTCGGAGCCGCCATAGGTTTCCGGCACCAGCATGCCGAGAAAGCCGAGTTCGCCCATCTCCCTCAGCTCGGCTGTGGGGAAGGCATGCGCGGCGTCGCGCGCCGCGGCGGTGGGCAATAGCCGCTCGCGGGCGAAGTCGCGCGCGGTGTCGCGGATCTGGCTCTGGATGTCGGTGAGGATCATTGAATTCGATTCCGGCCCAACGGCGCGGCTCCCGTCTTCCCTCTCCCCTTGCGGGAGAGGGTGCCGAGCGATCGTAAAGATCGCGAGGCGGGTGAGCGACTGTCTTTCTGGTCAAGCGGTTCGCCATGGCTGTTTGTCTCTGAGGATGGCGTTGAGGATGACGAGGAGGCGCCTGGCGACGGCGACGAGAGCGAGCATCTTGGGCTTTCCGGCGTCGAGGAGGCGGCGGTAGAAGGTTTTCAGGACGGGGTTGTACCGGCTGGCGACCAGCGCGGCCATGAACAGCACTGTTCTGACGGTCGAGCGACCGCCGCCGATGAAGCTGCGCCCCTTCCAGGACCCGGACTGGCGGGTGAAGGGGGCGAGCCCGGCGAGGGCGGCGATCTTCTTGCGGTCGAGCGTTCCCAGCTCGGGCAGCTCGGCGAGGAGCGAGCGCGCCACGATTGGCCCGACGCCGGGAACGGAGGACAAAAGGTCCTCGGCCTCGCGCCAGGCGGGCGAGCTGCGGACGGCGGTGTCGATGTCGCGGTCGATCTCGGCGAGTTCCTTTTCGAGGGCCTGGATGAGGCGCTCGATCGATTGGCGCACGCGCGCGACGGCGGTATGGCGCAGGCGCTGGCGCTCTGCGCCCATCATCTCGACGATCTGCCGGCGGCGGGCCATCAGCGCGGCGAGACGGCGCGTCGCCTCGTCGGGCATCGGCCGCACCTCCGGCGCGGTGGCCGCGGCGAAGTGGGCGATCACCGCGGCGTCGATCGGATCGGTCTTGGCGCGCTTGCCGAGGGCGCGGGCAAACGCACGCACCTGGGCGGGGTTGACCACCACCACCGGCAGGCCGGCCGCAACCAGCGCTGCGGTGACGACCGCCTCAAAGCCGCCGGTCGCCTCCAGGGCGACGAGGGCGGGGGCGAGCGCCGTCAGGCGGTGGCAGAGATTGGCGAGGCCTTCGCCGTCGCGCGGGACGGCAAACGCCTCGCCCAGGGGGCGGACATGGACATCGAGGCGATCCTTGGAGACATCGATACCGACGGTGATCTGTTCCGACATGACCCGACCTTGCCGAAGCGAGCTCGTGCGGCCCTGGCGACTGTCCGGGTTCGAAGGAACGACGGGTGGGGCGCCGATCTCACCCACGGTCTCGGACGACCCAGGGGTTTGCGGGCTCCCACCCGTCACCGCACCCGGTAGCTTACCCGATCGCGGCGCATTCAAGTTACAAGGGGTGAAATCGAGCCGGCTTGAAGTTACCCCTCACCCGGCTCGACCTCGCTTAGCTCGGTCTCGCCACCCTCTCCCGCAAGGGGAGAGGGGAAGAACGCTGCTCCCGTTCGGCCGGGTTTCGAGCCGATCAATCGACCCAACAGGGTTGCAGGTTCAGCTCAGCCGCTCGATGGCCACGGCGGTGGCTTCGCCACCGCCGATGCACACCGCGGCGACGCCGCGCTTGAGGTTGTACGTCTCCAGCGCCGCCAGCAGCGTCACCAGGATGCGTGCGCCGGAGGCGCCGATCGGGTGGCCGAGCGCGCAGGCGCCGCCATGGACGTTGACCTTGTCGTGCGGCAGGCCAAGATCGTGCATCGCCGCCAGCACCACCACCGCGAACGCCTCGTTGATCTCGAACAGGTCGACGCCGGCGAGGTCCCAGCCGGTGCGCTCCGACAGCGCGCGCATGGCGCCGACCGGCGCGGTCGGGAACAGGTTCGGCGCGTGGGCGAAGGTGGTGTGGCCGACGACGGCAGCCAGCGGCGCGAGGCCGCGCTTCTCGGCCTCCGAGCGGCGCATCAGCACCAGGGCGGCGGCGCCGTCGGAGATCGAGGAGGAGTTGGCCGCGGTCACCGTGCCGCCGTCGCGAAACGCCGGCTTCAGCGTCGGGATCTTGTCGAGCCTGGCCTTCAGCGGCTGCTCGTCGGTGGCCACGGTGCGCTCGGCCTTGCCCACCTTCACCGTCACCGGCGCCACCTCGCGGGCGAAGGTGCCGTCGGTGATCGCGGCCTGGGCGCGGGTGAGCGAGGAGATGGCGAAGTGGTCCTGCACCTCGCGGCTGAACTGATAGCTCTCAGCACAATCCTCGGCGAAGGTGCCCATCAGTCGGCCCTTGTCGTAGGCGTCTTCCAGCCCGTCGAGGAACATGTGGTCGAGCACCCGGCCGTGGCCCATGCGATAGCCCGACCGGGCGCGGTCGAGCAGATAGGGCGCGTTGGTCATGCTCTCCATGCCGCCGGCCACCGCCACCGACGCGCTGCCGGCGAGAAGAAGATCGTTGGCCAGCATGGCCGCCTTCATGCCCGAGCCGCACATCTTGTTGACGGTGGTGCAGCCTGCCGCCAGCGGCAGGCCGGCGCCGAGCGCCGCCTGCCGGGCCGGGGCCTGGCCCTGGCCGGCGGGAAGCACGCAGCCGAACAGCACCTCGTCGATGGCGTCGTGCTTGAGGC
Source organism: Blastochloris viridis (assembly GCF_001402875.1). Classification (NCBI taxonomy): domain Bacteria; kingdom Pseudomonadati; phylum Pseudomonadota; class Alphaproteobacteria; order Hyphomicrobiales; family Blastochloridaceae; genus Blastochloris; species Blastochloris viridis. Next base: position 403,565 of record NZ_CP012946.1, read on the forward strand.
CGGCGCGCTCGACCGCGGCCTTGATGGCGGCCGCGCCGAGTTGGGGGGCGGTGGCGTCCTTCAGCTCGCCCTGGAAGCCGCCCATCGGCGTGCGCGCAGAGCCGACGATGACGACGGGATCGTGAGCGGTCATGAAAGTCCTCCCGAGACTCGGATTTTTCTATTGGTTCGTTTCGAGGGTCAGCGCGCGGCCATCCGCAGCGCGCCGTCGAGCCGGATCACCTCGCCGTTGAGCATGGTGTTCTCGCAGATGTGCCGCACCAGCGCGGCGAACTCGGCGGGCCGGCCCATGCGGGGCGGAAACGGCACGCTCTTGCCCAGCGCGTCCTGCACCTCCTGCGGCATGCCGGCCATCATCGGCGTTTCGAAGATGCCGGGCGCGATCGCCACCACGCGGATGCCGAGGCGTGCAAGTTCGCGCGCCACCGGCAGCGTCAGCGCCGCGACGCCGCCCTTGGACGCGGCGTAGGCGGCCTGGCCGATCTGGCCGTCGAACGCCGCCACCGACGCGGTGTTGACGATGACGCCGCGCTCACCCTCGCCGTCCGGCGCCTGCTTGGCGATGGCGTCTGCGGCGAGACGGATCATGTTGAAGGTGCCGATCAAGTTGATGTTGATGGCGCGGGCGAAGCTCTCCAGCTTGTGCGGACCCTCGCGGCCGACAACCCGCTCGCTCGGCGCGACCCCGGCGCAGTTGACGAGGCCGTGGAGGTGGCCGAACGCCTCAAGCGCCAGCGCCACCGCGGTGGCGCCGTCCTCGGGCTTGGTGACGTCGGCGGCAAGAAAGCGAAAGCTCGGGCCGAACTCCGCTTCGAGCGCGGCGCCGGCGGCCTGGTTGAGGTCGAGGCCGACCACCTTGGCACCGGCACCGACCAGGGCGCGGGCGCTTGCGGCGCCGAGCCCGGACCCGGCGCCGGTGACGAGAAAGACACGATCTTGAATGTTCATGGCTTTGTTTTCGCTGCTCAAGCCGCGCTGTCGCCGGCGTGAGTGGCGGCCTCCTTGGCCTGTTCGACCTCGCGCTTTCTCAGCACGAAACGCTGAAGCTTGCCGCTCGGTGTCTTGGGCAGTTGCTCGACGAACTCGATCTCGCGCGGGTAAGCGTGAGCGGACAGGCGCGTCTTGACATATTGGCGCAATTCCTCGGCGAGGTGCTCGGTCGGCTCGACGTCGGCGGTCAGCACCACATAGGCCTTGACGATCTCGGTGCGCTCGGGGTCGGGCTTGCCGATCACCGCCGCCTCGATCACCGTAGGGTGCTCGATCAGCGCGCTTTCGACGTCGAACGGACCGATGCGGTAGCCCGACGAGGTGATGACGTCGTCGGCCCGGCCGACGAAGCTGATCGAGCCGTCGGGCTCCAGCTCCACGGTGTCGCCGGTGCGGTAATAGCCGCCGGCGATCGCCGGGGTCTCCTGCTGCCAATAGCCGCCGAACCACAGCAGCGGCGAGCGGGCGATGTCGACGGCCAGGACGCCGGGGACGTTGGGCGGAAGCTCGCGGCTGTGCTCGTCCAGCACCGCGACGCGGTAGCCGGGCATGGCGAGGCCGGCCGAGCCGGGGTGCACAGGGTGGCGCAGGCGGTGGTGGTTGTTCACCACCATCCCGAGCTCGGTCTGGCCGTAATGGTCATAGATCGGCGCGTCGAGGTGCTCGCGGAACCAGCGGATCACCTCCGGGTTCAGCGGCTCGCCGGCACTGCTCACCGCGCGAAGCTGGCCCTTCACCGGCGCGGCTGGGGCCGGCCCCGCCGCGATCAGCAGGCGATAGGCGGTCGGGGCGCCGGCGAGGTTGGTGATGCCGCGGCGCTTGATCACGCCGTAGGTGCTTTCGGCGTTGAACGGCCCCTCGTAGAAGGTGGTGGCGTGGCCGAGCAGCAGCGGCCCGGTAACGGCGTAATAGAGGCCGTAGGCCCAGCCCGGATCGGCGATGTTCCAGAAGATGTCGTCCGGCCGCAGGTCGACCGCGTCGCGCATATAGGCATAGAACGCCGGCAGCGCGTCGAGCGGCACCGGCACGCCCTTGGGCAAGCCGGTGGTGCCGGAGGTCGACATCATCAGGAACAGGTCGGTGCCCTTGCGCAGCACCGGCTCGAACGCGGCCGACTTCGCCGCGATTTCGGCGCGGAAATCGATGTCGCCGAGCGGCACGCTGTCGCCGGGGCGGGTGACCACCGCCACAGGCGGGCAGTCGGCGATGTCGGCCAGCTTGGCGCGGTTGGCGAGGTCGGTGACCACCAGCTTGGCACCGCTCATCTTCAGGCGGTGCTCGATCGCCTTGGGGCCGAACGCGGTGAACAGCGGCTGGTAGACCGCGCCGGCGCGCCAGGTGCCGAGAATGGTGGCCAGCAGTTCGGGCGTGCGCGGCAGCATGCCGGCCACCGCGTCGCCGGGCTTGACGCCCCGCTCGACCAGCAGGTTGGCGACGCGTGCCGACAACTCCTTCATCTCCGCGAAGGTGTAGCTGGCGGAGCGGCCGTCGTGGCTTTCCCAGGCGAGCGCGACGCCGCCGGAGGCGACATGACGGTCGCAGCATTCGACGCAGACGTTGATGCCGGTGGCGAAGTTGCCGTCGAACAGGCGTTCGAGGTGCTCGCGGCGGAAGGCCGCCGCCGCCTCGGCGTAGTCTTCGATCCCGGTGGCCGGACGGCCCGTCTCAGTGCTCATCGTGCTTCTTCCCTTGCCCTTTTTGATTGATTTTATGCGGGCGGCTCAATCGGGTTGGTTTCACCGAAGCCGATTGAACGGTGGAATTCTGTGGCAATCCAGGACCAAAGTGACCTAAGTTCGTGGTCGATTTTGCCATGTCAGCGCGGCGAGCCAGCGATGGAGCGGCGGACGATTTCGCCCATGTTCGTCGACGAGGCGGTGGACTGCCTCAGGCGCTCGGACATCTCGCCGGGGCCGGTGCTGGCCTCGGTCGGCCTGCCGGAGGTGGTGCGCGAGCGGGTGTCGGCTGAGCAGTACGGCGCGTTATGGCTGGCGGCCGCAGCGGCGATGGATGACGAGTTTTTCGGCCTCGGCGGGCGGCCGATGCGGCCGGGCTCGTTCACGCTGCTGTGCCATGCCGTGGTCCACGCCGGCACGTTGGAGCAGGCGTTGCGGCGCATGCTGCGGTTCCTGCGGGTGACGCTCGACGATCCGCGCGGCGACCTGGTGGTGGACGATGGCATCGCCACCATCGTGCTCCACGACCGCGGGTCGCCGCGCTCTGCTTTCGCCTATCGCACCTTCTGGATCCTGGTGCACGGCGTCGCCTGCTGGCTGGTGGGCCGCCGCCTGCCGCTGCGCCGGGTCGATTTCGCCTGCGGGCCGCCGGCGTTCGCCGCCGACTACCGCTTGTTCTTCGGCGCGCCGGTGCGGTTCAGCCAGGCCGAAAGCGCACTGGCGTTCGATGCGGGTTTTCTCAAGCTGCGCACCGCCCGCACCGAGCGGGCGCTGCGCGAGTTTCTGCGCGGAGCGCCGGCCAACATTCTGGTGCGCTACCGCCACGACGCCGCGCTCACCGGCGCCGTTCGCACCACGCTTCGGGCGCGGCCGCCGACGGCGTGGCCGAGTTTCGAGGCGCTGGCGAAACAGATGCGGATACCGGCCTCCACCTTGCGCCGTCGCCTTCGGGCCGAGGGCCAGACCTACCAGACCATCAAGGACGAGATCCGGCGTGCGCTGGCGATCCGCTGGCTGGCGGAGAACGAGAAGGCGGTCGGCGACATTGCCGCCGACCTCGGCTTCGCCGAGCCCAGCGCCTTCCACCGCGCCTTTCGCAAATGGATGGCGAAAAGCCCCGGCGCCTTCCGCCGCGAGGCGCGGGCGGGGTGATGCGAAACGTCGCTCGGGCCGGGCGGATTTCGTATGAAATGCAAGAATGTACGTTTGCAGACCGGCTGCCACCGTCGCGGAACCCGCCAATGGTCCGCTTGGCCGCAACGAAGCGGTGGTAACGGTGCGCCATATGGCATCCGCTGCGGCGGCTGCTGATATTACTTCGGCAATCCGCAGCGGGCGTAGACGGCGGCGCCGAGCCGCTCAAGGCGGCGGCGGGCCGCGTCGCTGCGCTCGCCCTCGCGCGGCGGGGTGTGTTGGGCGATGACCCGCGCCACGCAGCCGCTGGCGCGGACGTCGCGCCCCGACGTCTGCAGCCCGCGCATATCGGGATCGTCGTCGGCAACGGCGGTGGCGGCGAGGAGCGCCAGCGGTGCAACCAGCGCCAATCGCAGCGTCACGACCGAGGGCCGCGGGCGGCAAGATCCTCGGCTCTCGCCCAGAACACCTCGCCCTCGCTGGTCTCGGTGTCGAGCCACAACAGCGCGAGGTCGGGATAGGCCGCTTCGACCGCGGTGCGGCCGCGGCCGACCTCGCACATCAGCGCGCCGCTTGCGGTGAGGAAATCGGCGGCCTGATCGATGATCCGCCGCACCACGTCCAGGCCGTCGCTGCCGCCGTCGAGGGCGAGACGCGGCTCGTGCAGCGCTTCCAGCGGCAGGCTCGCCATGCCCTCGGCGTCGACATAAGGCGGGTTGGTCAGGATCAGGTCGTAGCTCTGGCTGTTCACCGGCGCGAACAGGTCGCCGCGGTGGAGCGCGATGCGGTCGGCAAAGCCGCTGCCCTCGATGTTCTGCGCGGCGACCTCGGCAGCCTCGGGCGACAGTTCCACCGCGTCGATGATGGCGTTGGGAAAGAGGTGGGCGGCGAGGATGGCGAGGCAGCCCGAGCCGGTGCAGAGGTCGAGCACGCGCTCGACCGCGTCAACGTCGGCGATGAGGGCGCCGTCGGGGCCGAACAGGTCCTGCCGGAACAACAACTCGCCGATGAAAGAGCGCGGGATGATCACCCGCGGATCGACCGCGAACGGCACGCCCTGGATATAGGTGCGGCCGACGAGATAAGGCGCCGGCGTGCGCGTCGACACGCGCGTCTCGATCAGGCCGAGCAGGCGGGCTCGTTCGCTCCGGGTCAGGCGGGCGTCGAGCCAGGGCGAGATGTCGTCGATCGGCAGGCGAAGCGATTCGAGAATCAGGAACGCCGCCTCGTCGAGCGCGGTGCCGGTGCCGTGGCCGAACACCAGCGGGGCCGCATTGAAACGGCTGACGGCGTAGCGCAGCAGATCGCGCACGGTCAGAAGATCGTCGGCGGCGGCGGCGATTTGGTCGGCGTCGGAGTGTTCGGACACGATTTTTGCAGCGGTTCTGTCGGTGACCATTGCCCGATACCGTCCAAACCAGCCGGGCGCAAGGCAAAGATGGTGGCTAGCGCTGCGATCGGCCATCCTGCCAACGGCAAGACACGGCGGGACGTTTCGGCCGCGGATTTTACATGCGAACGCCGGCCCAAGGGCCGGCGTCTCCAACGCCTTAGATCGATCGCCAAGCCTTTCGCCATAAGGTGGCCGGCCGATCGGGCCGGCAAACTCTCTGGGCTGTCAGGCCGGACCTCGCGCAGCCTCGCGGGCGGCGGCCTACTCGCACACCTCGATGCGGCGCACGGTCCAGCCGTAGCCTTCCACCCACACCCGGCGCTTGGCGACGTAACAGGGCGGCTCATCGATCGGGTCGTCGTAATACACCCGGCGCGGCGGATCGGCGTAATAATAGGTCGGCGCGGCGTTGGCGGCCGCAGCGCCGAGCATGGCGCCGGCGGCGAGCCCGAATATCGCACCGGCGGCGACGGCGCCGCCGCGGTCGCGGGCTTGGGCGGGGGCCGGGGCGAGGGCGGTCGTGGCAGCGACCAACCCCGCGCAGGCGAGCGTCGTGAACGCACACTTCATGGCGATCTCCTCACGCTCCAAAGCGGGGACCATCCCCGGGGGGCGATTCAATCTAGTCCCGGAGTCTTGCCCAGAGATTACGACAAAACGTCGGCGAAGCTCCGGCCGCGACGCGGTGTTCCTGCGGCGCCGGTGGTGTTGCCGCGGCGAGGCGTTGCGGCACGCCTGGGCATTGTCACGGCGGATAACCGTCGGTTAATCCGCGCCGTCCTCATCCAGCGGGTCGACCAGCCGGGTCGCGCCCCACGTCGTCAAGGTTTCATTGGTCGGGTCGGCGACGAAATACCTTGCGGCGTCGCGGTCGTAGCCGTCGGCCAGCAGCGCGTCATAGTCGGTGTAACGGTGACGGATATGCGAGGTCGCGGCGAGCCACACCGCGATGGTTGGCGGCAGGCCGCGCAGCCCCGGCGCCGACAGTGCGCGCTGGAAGATCGCCTCGGCGTCGGCGAGCGGCACCAGCGGCAGAAGCTCGCGCAGCGCTTTGCGCAGCGTGCGCTGGCGCTTGGTACCGGCGGTCATGGCGCAGCCCGGTCGCGGTGATGGGGTTTGATGTCGAGCAGCGCGGTGCCGTCGACGCAGCCGAGCCCGCGCACGGTGAGGATGCGGCCGTCGACCGCGAGCAGCGGGCAGAGCGACAGGGCGATCGGGTTCGGCCGCACCGGCGAGCGCAGGGCGAAAGCGCCGCGCAGCTCGGGCCGGTGGCGCGGCCGCTGCACCAGCACGGTGCGCGGCGACAGGTGCATCCAATAGAGCACGTGAAGGTGGGACGCCGCCTCGATGCCGCGCAGGGCGGCGGCGTAGCGTTCGAACACCTCGACGGTGCAGATGGCGTCGCTGTCGGAGCCGCTGCGCGGACAGTCGGCGCGACTGGCGAACGGCGTGTGGATTCGGCCGACAAAATAAATGCCGGCGTCGAACGACGCCGGCAGATCGATTGCAATTTCCCCCTCGCGGGGGCCGGGTCCTTCAGTCATCGCCATCACACCGTCGCGGGCGACGAAGGCTCGCCGCTCGCGGCCGGTTCGGCAAGAGGGGTTTCGTCAATCACGAAATCCCCGGTCCCGGTGTCGGTCGGACCCTCAGAACGAGATGCCGAGCTTGAGCTTGGCTTCGTACTGGTTGAAGTCGGCGAGGTTGATGTCGCCCATGCCGAGGTAGTCCTCGGACGACTTCTCGCTGCCGGCGACCTGCACCGCCAACGCGCCCGACAGTGCCACGTTCTCGGAGATCGACCACAGGAAGGTCGGGCCGACGAACCACGCGTCGCCCTGCGCCTCGTCGAACCAGGCGCCGGCATAGGCGTGGCGGTAGCTGCCTTCCACGCCGATGAAGAAGTTCTCCGACGCCTGCAGGGTCAGCGCCGCCGAGGTGATGAAGGTCGACTCCTCTTCGCTCGGGGTGACGTCGACCCAAGCCGCCTCGTGCACGAAGTTGAGGGCGAGGAACAGCCGGTCGGGGATCAGTACGGTGTCGAACAGAATCTTGGAGGCGAGGCTGGTCTCGTCGTGGCTGTTGCTGTCGCGATACAGGTTGCCGCCGTCGTCGAAGATGTGGTTGCGGTCGCGCACCCGGCCCCAGCCCGGCTCGAACACCAACGTCATGCCGACGCCGGCCTGGGCGCGGCCGAGCAGCTTGAACTTGGCCTCGATGGCGCCGCCGATCGCCTCGCTCTTGGCGTCCTCGGGGCTAAACGCGGTGGTGGCGTGTTCCATGCCGAAGCTGATGGAGGGGCCGAGCTCGATGCAGGGCACGAAGCCGAACGACAGCTGCACCTTGCCTTCCGAGCCGGTGAGCGAGCCGCTGCGGGTGCCGAACGCGCCGCCGTACTCGAGGCCGAGGGCGAGCGAGCCGGGGGTCGCCACGTCGGTGCCACTGGAGAAGCCGAAAATGTCCGGATTGACCTCGGTCACCTCCTTGCAGAGCTGCGGTTCGGCTGCCGCCACCGGCGCCTTCGCCCGCAAATCTGCCGCCTGCGCCGTAACCGGCAGCATCGCCGCTGCCGCCATCAGAATCGCCGTTCCCCGAATGCCCATCAAACTGAATCCCCTGCTTGGAACTGTTATAGTATTACATTTTACCGCGCCGCCGAATCCTCAGCAACGGCAGGGGGACATGCGGAGGCGATAATGCGAACGATTCGCCAAGTTTGCCGATAAATGTTGCCGATACGCAACAGTTCGGGTGCCGACCCGCCGCAATTCGCAGGTGTTCGCACGTAGTCCCGGTGGCTGAAGGGTGGAGCTGGAATGTCGGCGCGGTGGTCGGATGCGACCGGGCGCGGGCACCGTCAGCGAATCGCCAGACCGCGCAGCCAGCGCCGAACCGACGCATTGAAGCGCCCGATTGCCTCAATGTCGACGCGATGCCCGAAACAGGCCCGTGCAACGATCAGGATGTTGTGCATCGCCGTCTCCAGAGGCATCCGAACGGGGATCGCCCAGGGTGCCTCCCAGCAGGACCGAGTGTGGCAAGGTCGCTTGAAGGTGGTATGACGCTGACGGTCGCGGACGGCGAAATACGGTAACGCGACGTGGGTTTAACCGTGATTTCGCGCGGCGCCGGCCGCCACTCGGGGTGCGGCATCGGCTGGCGGTGCCGCGGCACCTTGACATCCGGGCTACCTCGCATAAAGATATGTTTATGTCTTTTTGGGAGCGGTGATGGCCGACACTCTGTCCTTTCAGCAGGCGCTCGACGGCCTCAAGGCGGCCGGCGAGGCGACGCGGCTGCGTCTGCTCGTGCTGCTCGCCGAGGCCGAACTGACGGTGACGGAACTGGTCGATATCCTGCGCCAGTCCCAGCCCCGCATTTCCCGCCATCTCAAGCTGCTGGCCGAGGCCGGCCTGGTCGACCGCTTCCGCGAAGGCGCCTGGGCGTTCTACCGCAAGGCCGGCCGCGGTCCCGGCGCGCGGGCCGCCGACGCGCTGCTCGGCCTGGTCGATCCGGCCGATCCGGTGGTGGTGCGCGACCGCGCGCGGCTGACCGAGGTACGGGCGGCGCGCGCCGCCGCGGCGCTGGCCCATTTCGCCCGCCTCGCCCCGGAGTGGGACCGCATCCGCTCGCTGCACGTCTCCGAGGACGCCGTCGAGCAGGCGGTGGTGGAGGCGGTCGGTGCGCGGCAGGCCGACACCCTGCTCGATCTCGGCACTGGAACCGGCCGCATGCTGCAGTTATTGGCGCCGAAGGTGCGCCGCGCCGTCGGGCTCGACGCCAGCCACGCCATGCTGGCGATCGCGCGGGCCAACCTGGAGAAGGCGGGCCAGCGAAATGTCGAGCTGCGCCAAGGCGATGTGTTCGCGCCGCCGTTCGGTCCCGCCGCGTTCGACCTCGTGGTGGTGCACCGGGTGCTGCACTATCTCGACGATCCGGCCGGGGCACTGCGCCAGGCGGCGGCGCTGGTCGCGCCGGGCGGGCGGCTGCTGGTCGTCGACTTTGCGCCGCACGGCCACGAGTTTCTGCGCGCCGAGTTCGGCCACCGCCGGCTGGGCTTCGCGCCCGAGGAGGTGGCCGGCTGGATGGCCGCGGCCGGCCTCGAGGTCGAGCCCGAGCGCGCGCTCCAGCCGCCGGGCGGCGCGGACGACAAGCTTACCGTTCTTTTGTGGGTCGGACACGATCGGCGCACCGCCCGCTCCGAAACTTCGCGCCGGGAGGTTGCCTAGATGACCGGTTCGTCCTCACGCCCGTCGCGGTTCACCGGCGGGCCGGGCATCAAAGTCTCGTTCGAGTTCTTCCCGCCCAAGACCGCGGAGATGGACCTGCAGCTGTGGGAGTCCATCACGCGTTTGGCACCGCTTGGCCCCGACTTTGTCTCGGTGACGTATGGCGCTGGCGGTTCGACCCGCGCCCGCACCCACGCCATCGTCAAGCGCATCGTCGATGACACCTTGCTCAAGCCGGCGGCGCACCTCACCTGCGTTGCCGCCACCTGCGATGAGATCGACGCCGTGATCGGCGACTATTGGGCGGCCGGAGTCCGCCACATCGTGGCGCTGCGCGGCGACCCGCCGGCCGGTCCCGGTAGCCGCTACGAGCCCCACCCCGGCGGCTACGGCTGTTCGGCCGACCTCGTCGCCGGCATCAAGCGGATCGCCGACTTCGAGGTGTCGGTGTCGGCCTATCCCGAGAAGCATCCCGAGAGCGGCTCGATCGACCTCGACCTCGACGTGCTCAAGGCCAAGATCGACGCCGGTGCCGGCCGCGCCATCAGCCAGTTCTTCTTCGACAACGCCCATTTCCTGCGCTATCGCGATCTGGTTGCGGCGCGCGGCATCTCGATCCCGATCGTGCCGGGCATCCTGCCGGTGCTGAACTTCAAGCAGGCCAAGAGCTTCGCCGAGCGCTGCGGCACCGAGATGCCGGGCTGGCTGGCGCGGCGGTTCGAGGGGCTCGACGACGACGCCAAGACCCGCCAGCTCATCGCCGCGGCGGTGGCGGCCGAGCAGGTGCTGGACCTGGTCGACCACGGCGTTACCGAGTTCCACTTCTACACCATGAACCGGGCCGACCTGGTCTATGCCGTTTGTCACCTGCTTGGCCTCCGGCCCGAGGCGGCGCAGGCGGCGGCGTGAGCGTTCCCATATAATGGGGGCAGGAATTCGGGAGATCGCCATGGCCGAGCCGGACAATCTGGTGCTGTCGCTGCTGCGGGACCTTCGTAGCCGTATGGAGGCGAGGTTCGACAAAGTCGATGCCAAGCTCGCCGAGCATGACCTGAAGTTCGAGACGATCGAAAAGAAGATTGAGGGCGTCAAGCAGGCGGCGTTCGGCGAGTCGGTGCTCGGCCGCTATGCCGCCGCCGAGGTCGAGGAACGCCTCGCCGAGATCGAGCGTCGCCTTCAGGCGCTGGAAACGCGCTCCTGACCATAGCTTTATGTCATTACGCTGCCGCCGCCGTGAGCGCGGCGGCCGATCGAGGTTCTATCATGGCCCAGACGCCCGCTCCGTCCTCCGCCCGCGCCCGTCTTAATGAGGCGGCGCGCCAGCGCATCCTGGTGCTCGACGGCGCCATGGGCACCATGATCCAGCAGCTCAAGCTGACGGAAGCCGATTTCCGGGCCGAGCGCTTCAAGGACTGGCCGCAGGACCTGAAGGGCAACAACGACCTGCTCAACCTGACGCGGCCGGACGACGTGCGCGCGGTGCACCTCGCCTATTTCCGCGCCGGTGCCGACATGGTCGAGACCAACACCTTCTCCTCCACCACCATCGCCCAGGCCGATTACGGCATGGAGGCCTTGGCCTACGAGCTGAATCGCGAGGGCGCCCGGCTCGCGCGTGAAGCGGCCATCGCCGCCGAGGCCGAGGACGGCCGGCCGCGCTTCGTCGCCGGCGCGCTGGGGCCGACCAACCGCACCGCCTCGATTTCGCCGGACGTCAACAACCCCGGCTTCCGCGCGGTGAGTTTCGACGATCTGCGCATCGCCTATGGCGAGCAGGCCCGCGGCCTCATCGACGGCGGCGCCGACATCCTGCTGGTCGAGACCGTGTTCGACACCCTCAACGCCAAGGCGGCATTGTTCGCGATTGACGAGGTGCTGGCCGAGCGCGGCATCGACGTGCCGGTGATGATCTCCGGCACCATCACCGATCTCTCCGGCCGCACCCTGTCCGGCCAGACGCCCACCGCGTTCTGGTATTCGCTGCGCCACGCGCAGCCGTTCTCGGTCGGGCTCAACTGCGCGCTCGGCGCCAAGGAGATGCGCGCGCACATCGCAGAACTCGGCCGCGTCGCCGACACCTTGATCTGCGCCTATCCCAATGCCGGCCTTCCCAACGAGTTCGGCCTCTATGACGAGAGCCCGGAGGCGATGGCGGCGCTGATCGCCGAGTTCGCCGAGTCCGGCCTCGTCAACATCGTCGGCGGCTGCTGCGGCACCACGCCGGACCATATCCGGGCGATTGCCGATGCCGTCGCCGGCAAGGTGCCGCGGCAGGTGCCGACGATCGAGCCGCTGCTGCGCCTCTCGGGCCTTGAGCCGTTCACCAAGACCGACGCGATCCCGTTCGTCAATGTCGGCGAGCGCACCAATGTCACCGGTTCGGCGCGCTTTCGGCGGCTGATCAAGGAGGGCGATTTCACCACCGCGCTCGCGGTGGCGCGCGATCAGGTCGAGAGCGGCGCCCAGGTCATCGACGTCAACATGGACGAGGGCCTGCTCGATTCGGAAGCGGCGATGGTGACCTTCCTCAACCTCGTCGCCGCCGAGCCGGACATCGCCAAGGTGCCGGTGATGATCGACAGCTCCAAATGGACGGTGATCGAGGCCGGGCTCAAGTGCGTTCAGGGCAAGCCCATCGTCAATTCGATCTCGCTGAAGGAAGGCGAGGAGGAGTTCCTGAAGCGCGCCGGTCTGCTGCGCCGCTACGGCGCGGCGGCGGTGGTGATGGCGTTCGACGAGACCGGGCAGGCCGACACCTACCAGCGCAAGATCGAAATCTGCCGCCGCGCCTACGATCTCCTCACCGCGCACGGCTTTCCCCCCGAGGACATCATCTTCGATCCCAACGTGTTCGCGGTGGCGACCGGCATCGACGAGCATGCCGGGTATGGCGTCGATTTCATCGAGGGGACGCGCTGGATCCGAACCAACCTGCCGCACGCCCACGTTTCGGGCGGCGTTTCGAACCTGTCGTTCTCGTTCCGCGGCAACGAGCCGGTGCGCGAGGCGATGCACGCGGTGTTCCTCTATCACGCCATCAAGGTCGGCATGGATATGGGCATCGTCAATGCCGGCCAGCTCGCGGTCTATGACGACCTGCCGGCCGAGCTGCGCGAGGCGTGCGAGGACGTGGTGCTGAACCGCCGCGCCGACGGCACCGAGCGCCTGGTGGCGCTGGCCGAGCGCTTCAAGGGCACCGGCGCGAGCGTGGCGAAGGAAGCCGACCTCGCCTGGCGGTCGCTGCCGGTCGAGAAGCGGCTGGAGCACGCGCTGGTTCGCGGCATTACCGATTTCATCGAGGCCGATACCGAGGAAGCCCGCACCAAGGTCGAGCGCCCGCTGCACGTCATCGAAGGCCCGCTGATGGCGGGCATGGGCGTGGTCGGCGATCTGTTCGGCGCCGGCAAGATGTTCCTGCCGCAGGTGGTGAAGTCGGCCCGCGTCATGAAGCAGGCGGTGGCCTATCTGATGCCGTTCATGGAGCGGGAGCGGCAAGAGCGCGGCCAGAGCGGCGACTCCTCGGCCGGCAAGATCGTGCTCGCCACCGTCAAGGGCGACGTCCACGACATCGGCAAGAACATCGTCGGCGTCGTGCTCCAGTGCAACAATTTCGAGGTGGTCGACCTCGGGGTGATGGTGCCGGTGCAAAAGATTCTCGACGCCGCCCGCGAGATCAAGGCCGACATCATCGGCCTGTCCGGCCTCATCACCCCCTCGCTCGACGAGATGGTGACGGTGGCCGCCGAGATGGAGCGCCAGGGCTTCGAGGTGCCGCTGATGATCGGCGGCGCCACCACCAGCCGCGTCCACACCGCGGTGAAGATCGCGCCGCAATACGAGCGCAGCCAGGCGGTCTACGTCACCGACGCCTCGCGCGCGGTCGGTGTCGCCGCCTCGCTGCTCAATCCGCAGACCAAGCTCACCTACATGGCCGAGCTTCGGGCCGAGTACGCCAAAGTCGCCGAGGCCCACGCCCGCGGCGCCATGCGCAACGAGCGCCTGACGCTGGAGGCGGCGCGGGCCAATCCGTTCCGGCCGAACTTTGCCGGCTACACCGTCGCGCCTCCGAGCTTCCTCGGCGCACGGCTGTTCGAGGATTTCGATCTGGCCGAGATCGTGCCGTTCATCGATTGGACGCCGTTCTTCCACGCCTGGGATCTGAAGGGCCGCTATCCGGCCATCCTCGACGACGGCAAGGTCGGGCCGGCGGCGCGGGCATTGTTCGACGATGCCCAGCGCATGCTGGAGACGATCGTCAACGAGAAATGGCTGACGGCGCGGGCGGCGGTCGGGTTCTGGCCGGCCAACCGCATCGACGACGACATCGTGCTGTTCCGCGACGACAGCCGCTCCAACCCGCTGGCGACGATGCACACGCTGCGCCAGCAGATCGTCCGCCGCGACTCCGAGCGCGCCAATGTCGCGCTCGCCGACTTCGTGGCGCCGCTGGAGAGCGGCATTGCCGATTATGTCGGCGGCTTCGTCGTCACCGCCGGTCTCGGCGAAGACGCCAGAAGCGCGGCGTTCAAGGCGGCGCACGACGACTATTCGTCGATCCTGTTGAAAGCGATCGCCGACCGGCTGGCGGAAGCGTTCGCCGAGCGCATGCACCTTGAGGTGCGCCGCCAGTTGTGGGGCTATGCCGCGGACGAGGCCCTGTCGCCGGAGGATATCGTCGCCGAGCGCTATCGCGGCATCCGGCCGGCGCCGGGTTATCCGGCCCAGCCCGACCACAGCGAGAAGGCGACCTTGTTCGAGCTGCTGGGTGCGGAGAAGATCGGCGTCAAGCTGACCGAGAGCTTTGCGATGTGGCCGGCGTCCTCGGTGGCCGGGCTCTATCTCGCCCATCCGGAGGCGCACTATTTCGGCATCGCGAAGGTCGAGCGCGATCAGGTCGAGGACTACGCCCGCCGCAAGGGCTGGTCGGTGGAGGAGGCCGAGCGCTGGCTGGCGCCGGTGCTGAACTATCCGCCCGGTCCGCGGCGCAGCGCGGCGTGAGCGCCGCCGTCGTCGTCGTCCGGTGGCCGGACGGTCCGGTTGGCGCCCGATTCGCCGAACGGCCGGGCCGCGCGGCGCGGCTTCTCCCTCGCACCGTGCTGGAGAGGGTGGCGGGCGATCGTTGGATCGCTCAGTGGGCGATGTCGGCGGCGTTTGGGCTTGGCCTTCCGCCGACGCCGGCCCGCCTCCTCAGCATGAGGCCGAAAAAGGTCGGCCTTCAGGGCTCGGGTATCACAGCATTCGCAGCAGAATGGCGCCGATGAAAGCTACAGCGGTTCCTGTGGCCAGGATGTTCAGCTTGCCGGAAATGTCCACGTGTCACCTCCCGCTGATTGACCTTCGACAGGATACCCAAAAAATCGGACCGGTCGAAACAAATCGATGGCTGCGGTGCAGCAAAGACTGCGGCAACTCGCCGTAAAACGGTGCTGAACCTCGGATTATGCCGATAGGTGAGGCCGAGTTATTTTGCGGCGCAACATGAAAGCGCGCCGGTCGTGCGCGGCGCAACGCCCGATAGGTTGAGGATTCCTCAACCATATCGACGGCATTCTCCGCGCATGTTGCGTTCAATTCTCCGGATCGCGGCGGCGATGGCCGTCGCCAGCGTGGTGTCGAGCTGCGGGCTGAGCATGTTCGAGCAGCGCGAGCCGTGGCGCACCGAGGCCGAGATTGCCTGCGTGGCCGAAGGCGCGGTGACGCCGAGCGAGCAGGTGCGGCTGGTGTCGGAAATCAACGGCTCGGGCACCTGCGGCATGACCAAGCCATTCAAGATCTCGGCGCTGGCCGATGGGTTCGTCGCGCTCAAGCCGCAGGCGACGCTGGCCTGTCCGATCGTCCCGCAGCTTCAGGCCTGGATCGCCGAGAGCATCCAGCCGGCGGCGATGCGCTGGTTCGGCCAGCCGGTGGTCGAGGTCCGGCAGATGTCGGCCTATTCCTGTCGCAACCAGAACGGCCAGGCCCACACCCGGATTTCCGAGCATGCCTTTGGCAACGCGCTCGACATCGGCTCGTTCAAGCTGGCGGACGACCGCGTGGTCTCGGTGCGCGACCATTGGAGCCGCGGCACGCCGGAGGACAAGGGCTTTCTGCGTGAAATCGCCGGTGCAGCCTGCAAGCGCTTCACCACCGTGCTCGGCCCCGGCTCCAACGTGTTCCACTACGACCACATCCATGTCGATCTCGCCCGCCGCAAGTCGCGCGACATCTGCAATCCGGGCGTGCTGCCGACCGGGCCCTCGCCGGCCGATCTGATCGTGCGCAAGAGCCCCGACGGTCCAGTGCCGGCCGGAGCTGCGGCCGACATGATGCCGACCGGCTCGATCCGCGCTGCGGCGCCGCTGCCGCCGCGCCGGCCGACCGAGCGCCGAGCGCTTGACGAGGAGATGCCCGGCGGGCGGCTGGCGACGGCGGTGCCGGGAGCGGACTGAGCCGGCGACCGGGCGACGCCCTGCGCCGCCGCCGATACCGGGCGCGGAGGTTCGAGCGCCGGCGGGCGGCGCGATCCGGCGGGTGGTGGAGAAGGTGCCAGCCGGCCTGTAAGCCGGGTTCTGTAGGGCCCGGGGTTGCCCCCGGACGTGACGGCCATTCCTCTGGGACGACGCTTGCGCGCCGCCTCAAGCAACCAACCCGGGCGGCGACCCGGAGACGGGCCTGGACGCGACCCGAAGGCCCGTCCGCGCCACCCCTATTCGGTTTTGCTCCCGGTGGGGTTTGCCGTGCCGTCCCCGTTGCCGGGTCCGCGGTGCGCTCTTACCGCACCTTTTCACCCTGACCTCGGCAATAGGCCGAGGCGGTCTGATTTCTGTGGCACTTTCCCTAGGGTTGCCCCCGCCGGACGTTATCCGGCACCGTGTCTCCATGGAGCCCGGACTTTCCTCCGCGAAAGCGGCGGCCGTCCAGCCGACTGGCAGCGCTGCAATGGGGGTGTCGGCGGGCCGCGTCAAGGGCGAGGGTGGCCGGAAACGGCCGGGGGCACAGCTTTCGCCATGCCCCCGGCGGCGTTTCGCGCTGTCCCGCTCAGCAGCAGCGGCGGATGCCGCTCCATTTGCGGGTGATCTCGACCTTGAAATAGCTCTTGCGGTCGACCGGCGGCAGGTCCGGGTGGGTGCGGGCATGCCGCTCGAGGTAGCGCTCGTATTCGTCGTCGCCGGTCATGGTGCGCAAGAAGGCCCAGCCGGCCTTGAGCGTGGCTCCGAGCCGGCCGGCCAAATCGCGCAGGGTGATGCCGTCCATCGTGGCGTGTCCCTCACTCGCCTGCCAGCGCCGCACCCGGCGGGTGCGGCCGCCAGGCCTGCTCGCTCGAGGGCCGCACCGCGACGCCGCGACGCTGGTTGAGGTACATCCGCCCGACCTCGAACAGCGTGATCGCCAGCACGATCAGGAACAGCGCCGACAGTGCCGCGTCGAGCCGCTGGTTGAAGATGATCTGCGGTGCCACCTCGGCGGCCCGCCCGGTGAGCTGGCCGCTGGCCAGCTTGGCCGCCATGGCGTCGGCGCCGGCCAGGAAGCCGATCCGCGGGTTGGAGGAGAAGATCTTCTCGATGCACGCCCAGCTGGTCATGAACGACAGGAACACCATCGGCGCCGCCGTCACCCAGGCATAGCGGCGCTGCGCGCTCTTGAGGATGATCGCGGTGGCGATGGCCAGCGCGATGGCGGCGAGCATCTGGTTGGAGAACGCGAACAGCGGCCACAGGATGTTGATGCCGCCGTTGGGGTCGATGGTGCCGATGTAGAGGAAGTAGCCCCACATCGAGCAGAACACCGCGGACGCCACCACCGTGGCCGGGTAGGACGACACGTTGCCGGCCGCCTTCCACACGTTGCCCGCCATGTCCTGCAGCATGAAGCGGCCGACGCGGGTGCCGGCGTCGACGGCGGTGAGGATGAACACCGCCTCGAACATGATGGCGAAGTGGTACCAGATCGCCAGCATGCTCTGGCCGAAGGCGGAGGCGAAGATGGTCGCCATGCCGACCGCCAGCGACGGCGCGCCGCCGGTGCGGGCGAGCAGGGTGGTCTCGCCCATCTCCTTGGCGAGATAGGTCATGGTGTCGGCGGTGACCGGGAAGCCCCAGCTCGAGATGGTGGCGGTGGCATCGGCCACCGTGGCGCCGACGATGGCGGCCGGGCTGTTGATGGCGAAATAGACGCCGGGGTCGAGCACGCAGGCGGCGATCAGCGCCATCACGCCGACGAACGATTCCATCGCCATGCCGCCATAGCCGAGCAGCGGAATGTCACGCTCGTTGGCGACCATCTTCGGCGTGGTGCCGGACGAGATCAGCGCGTGGAAGCCGGAGACCGCGCCGCAGGCGATGGTGATGAACAGGAATGGGAACCACGAGCCGGCGAACACCGGGCCGGTGCCGTCGACGAACTTGGTGATCGCCGGCATCTTGATGTCGGGCTGCAGCGCGATGATCGCGATCGCGAGCAGAAAAATGGTGCCGAGCTTGATGAAGGTGGAGATGTAGTCGCGCGGCGCGAGCAGCAGCCACACCGGCAGAATCGAGGCGAAGAAGCCGTAGACGATCAGGATGATCGCGGTCTCAGGCCCATCGAACAGGAAGAAGGTGCGAAGGTAGGGATCGGCGTCGACCCAGCCGCCGGCGACGGTGGCGAAGATCATGGCGAGGAAGCCGATCGAGGAGGCCTCCAGCACCCGGCCGGGGCGGAAGTGGCGCATGTAGAGGCCGACCACGATCGCCACCGGCACGGTCATCGCGACGGTGAAGGTGCTCCACGGCGAGTTCTTCATGGCGTTGACGACAACAAGGCCGAGCACGGCGATGATCAGCACCATGATCAGCAGCGTGCCGAGCAGGGCGGCGGAGCCGGCGATTGGCCCGAGTTCGTCGCGCGCCATCTGGCCGAGGCTCTTGCCGTTGCGGCGGGTGGAGCAGAACAGCACCACCATGTCCTGCACGCAGCCGGCCAGCACGGCGCCGACCAGCAGCCAGAGATAGCCGGGCAGATAGCCGAACTGCGCGGCCAGCGTCGGGCCGACCAGCGGCCCTGCGCCGGCGATGGCGGCGAAGTGGTGGCCGAACAGCACCACGCGGTGGGTCGGCACAAAGTCGCGGCCGTTGTTGATCAGTTCGGCCGGGGTGGCGCGGGAGCCATCGACGCCCAGCACCTTGGTGGCGATCCACCAGCCATAGAAGCGGTAGGCGATCAGGTAGGTGCAAACGGCGGCGGTGATAAACCACAGCGCGTTGACGGTCTCGCCGCGATTGATGGCGATGCCGGCAAAGCTGGCAGCGCCGAGGATGGCGAGAGCCCCGAAGAACAGCGGCGTCAGGCGTGAGGACATCGAGGTTGATCCGAGCTTGCGGAGGAAAGGGCGGACGCTCCGGTGCCGCCGCCGTGGGCGCCGGACACGGGAGCCGTTCTAGAACCTAAGGCAGCGTCTTGATCCGACCACCTTCCGACAGGCGTCAACGTGACTGAAGGCGGTGAATCCCTCATGTGGTTTACCGATGGATACGTCGTGATCGCAGCAACAACTTCCGCGAAATGCCATTGATCGGAAAGGGAATTTTTGGAGTCCGGACGGCAAATCTCCGGCCGGATCGGCCGATTTTCGCACCAGGCGAGCTTTGCCGACGCGACGATTTTGGCGCTGACGTAACGGTGGCCGGCGGCGCAGAGTTCCCATAGGTTATCTCGCTGCCGGCGCGGCGGCTCGACTATGCGGCACTGCGGCGGCCGGCGCCGCCGCGCCGCTGCCGAGGCGCCGGTCCGGGCCGAGTTGCCGGCTGTGCCAGGTGCTCGCCATTGTCGCCGGGTGCCGGCCGGCCTAATGACCATGCAACGTCCTTGCGAGTGAGCGCTTTGGCAGATCAAGATCAGGCGGACCACGGCCGCGACCAGCCGAACATCGAGCGGGCCGGTTCCGCCAGCGGCGGGCCGGCTTTCACCCACACGTTCGCAAACGCCGCCATCGGCGCGGCGTTCGCCCGCACCGGCAATCGGCTCGCGGTGGTGCTCGCCAATGGCGAGGTGGCGCATCTGACGCTAGGCGAGCCGGGCGAGCCGACGCGAACGGTCGCCCACGCCGAGGCGACGCTGCACTGGCTCGCCACCGCCGATGGCGTGATCACCGGCGGCGACGACGGGCGGGTGGTGTTCACCCCGTTCGTGGGCGCCCCGCGGCTGCTGCTGTGCGAGCCGGGCCGCTGGATCAACGCGCTGGCGTTCGAACCCGATACCGGGCGGATCGCGGTCGCCATCGGCCGCTCGGTGCGGGTGGTGGGCGAGGGGGCCGAGCAGTCGCGGTTCGAAACCCACCCCAGCACGGTGGCGGCGCTGGCCTTCACCCCCGCTGGCGAGGCGCTGGCTGCGGCGCATTACGGCGGCGTCACGCTGCACGTGTTCGGCCGCGGCTCCCGCCTGTTCGCGCGCAAGGGCTCGATGGTGGCGGTCACCGTCAGCGCCGACGCGCGGTTCATCGTGGCGGCGGCGCAGGATCGCGAGGCGGTGACCTGGCCGGTGGCGGGCGGCGAGCCGATGGAGATGGCGGGCTATGGCGGCAAGCCGACCTCGCTGTCGTGGGCGGGCGATGGCCGCCACCTCGCCACCAGCGGCGCCGACGGTGTCATCGTGTGGCCGTTCGACGGCCGCACCGGCCCGTTCGGCCGGCGAGCGCTGGAACTGGCACCCGAACGCAAGGAGCTGGTGACGACGGTGGCGTTCCACCCGCGCCTGCGCCGCATCGCTTACGGTTACCGGGATGGCTTCGCCGCGGTGATCGATTTCAAGGGTGAGCCGCAAACCGTGGTCGAGGCGGACGGCGAGGCGGTCGCCGCGCTGGCGTGGTCGCCGGATGGCTTGCGGCTCGCCGTCTGCGGCGAGAGCGGACGGGTCATGGTGCGGACGTGGCCAAAGCCGGGGTTGCTCAAGCGGCTGTTCGGATGATCGTCGCCGCGCTCGCCGTCATCCTCGGGCGAGGCCTTGGCCGCGACCCGAGGATCGATGGACGGCGACGTCGGCAGGCTGCATCAACGTCCGGCAGTGTCTCAGTTTGAATTTTGGTGGCATATGGACCGAAGGCACAGAACTGCGTTTACCGCAAGCCTGCAACTCAAAACTGCGTGTTGTAATTTTGCCACATTAACTATTTATTAGCGCGCCCTAGATCGTAATGGATCGATCTGATTGGCGCCTTCGCGCACAAATGGTAACGACCGCGTGAACTTATGGCGCCATAACTGGAGGATGGGATATGGAGCTTAGCGCATTGGTCGTAAGAGATGAGCGCGCTCCTTGCGCGACCCTTAGAGGATATTTCGCCCAGCAGATCACTGCTGGGAAGCGCCCCAGCTACGGCTATCCAGAGAACCATCTTCCTAAGACCACGGCCGATTCCATGGATATGGAGACTGGGTTTATAACTGCTGCCCACAAGGGGAAGTAGATTTTTCCTGAGCCCCGCGCTACACGAGTGATTCTGTAGCGCGGGGCTGTTGGGATGCGTATTTACAAAGGCTTCCTGGACGCAATTCGGGATGAAGAAGTTTTCATCGACGAGTTTAAGAAATTTGCCGGAGAAGTCTTCGGGGCTTGTCGGCTTTATCCAGTAGTTTCAGATGCCCGATTAATTGAGGTTAGGGGCGCTTGGCTGCACGACATTAAGCGCGTCGGAGATCATGAGCCAAACTTAACTAAAGGCTTGGATCACTTTAAGCAGTGCGGTCATTTGAGCTTTTGGATTAGACGATTGTCGCCAGTAGTCGAGGCGACTGATGTAAAATCAGACATTGCAGACGCAGTGGGTTACGACCTGTCGCCAACAGAGATCGAGCTTCGCGATATGCTGTTCGGATACGCTAACGAGTATTTGGCGTTCGATTACTGTTTCATGATATGCAAGTATTACGAGGCAAATCGCGATGATTATCCGTCCGAATTTGCAAGGAATCTTGTGGTTTCGCGCGATTATTATAAGATTATGCGTCAATTTTTGAAATATAAAAGCGTATCGCCTCATGCAATGCAGTTAATATATAGATCTCTGTTTATGCACTAGGGCGCTTCTTGTGCGACCCGCGCTTGCCAGGCTTCTTTGTCCGCGCGTAGATCAGCGTGGCGATGTCTTCCGTGGTCATCAGGCGTGTTGGTGAGGCCCGCGGCCATGGCCGGGGTCGCGGTCGCGGTCGCCGACCATGTACGACAGGATGAGCTTGGACTCGGCATCAATCGCCGTCCACGTCCACACGTCGCCGGCCTGATCCGGAGCGGCCTTGGCCTTCCCCGACCTTGCTTTTCCTTGGCGTACCAGAACGACCAAATCGCATCGCACTGGACGCGCTTGGCCTTCACGCAGCGCACCTTGTCGTAATTGAAAGCCGAGCACGCCTCCCCGGCCTCCACAAGCAACTTTGCCACCGTGGCATCCCTATGTTTGACCCAAAGCACACTACGCTGGAGCCGCGCTTGTCCGGAACGACCGGATCAGCGGCGTCGCGCGACATCCCGCGCCGCCAGCAGATCGCGCAGCGTGGTGACGGTCGAGGCGTCGGCGACGCCGTCGACTTTGGCCGGGCGGAAGTGACGCTGAAACGCCGTCACGACCGCCGCGGTGGCGTCGTCGAAGGTGCCGGTGAGGTCGATGCCGTAGCCGTAGAGCGCCAGCATTGCCTGCAGCGCCTCCACCGGCCGTCCGGCGTCGCCGCGGGCGAGGAAGCGGCCGTCGGCCAGCGGTGCCGGCGGCACCCACAGCCCGACTCCGGCTTGCGCCAGTGCTGCCCATGGGAATGTCTCGCCGGGGTCGCGCTTGCGCAGCGGTGCGACGTCGGAATGACCGAGCACGCGGTCGGGCCGGATGGCGTGGCGGGCGGCGATGTCGCGGCACAGCGCCGCCACCGCCGCGATCTGCGGTTCGGGAAAGTCAGGGCAGCCGAAATCGTGGCCCGGATTGGCGATCTCGATGCCGATCGAGCGCGAATTGACGTCGGTGTCGCCGGCCCAGCACGATTCGCCGGCGTGCCAGGCCCGCCGGCGCTCCGGCACCAGCTGCAGCACCCGGCCGGACTCCTCGACCACGTAATGGCAGGACACCGCGCCGTCGGGACCGGCGAGGCAGCCGAGCGCCGCCTCAAGCGAGGCGAGGCCGGTGTAGTGCAGCACGATGATGTCGGCTCCGCCGCCGCCCCGCCGCTCGCCGTGGCGGGGCGAGGGCAGGATGTCGGCGGCCAGGGGGGAATCGGGCGCAAAGCCCGTCGTCGGGTCAGTGGTCATTTCAGCCGCATCCGCTCGGCGCGGATGGTCTCATAGGCGGCGTTGATGGCCGCCAGCTTGTCGGTGGCGATCCGGATGGCTTCGGCCGGCAGGCCCTGGCCGATCAGCCGGTCGGGATGGGTCTCCTGCACCAGTCGCCGCCACGCCTTGGCGACCTCCGCGTCGCTGGCCTGTCGGGTCACGCCGAGCGCGAGGTAGGGGTCGCCCTTGCCGGGCGCGACGTGGCGGGCCTCGATCGTGGCGAACTCGTGCTCGGAAAAGCCGAAGATGGCGGCGACGTCGCGCAGGAACGCGCGCTCGCGCGGGTGCACCGCGCGGTCGGCCTTGGCGATGTGGAACAGGGCGTCGATCAGCTCCTCCTTCACCTCCGGCGCGTCGGCGAAGATGTCGGCGAGCTGGCGGGCATAGGCGTCAAAGCCGGCGACCGAGCCCTTGGCGAGGTCGAACACCCGGCGCACATTGGCCATCTCGTCGTCGGGCACCTCGAACACCTCGTGGAAGGCCTCGACCTCCAGCGGCGTCACCACGCCGTCGGCTTTGGCCATCTTCGCCGACAGCGCCACCACGCCGATGGTGAAGGCGAGCGACCTGGCCTGCGGGTCGGCGGGGCGCCCGAACGGCAGATCGATGATGAAATGGCCGGCGATGCCGCCGACCAGCGCGCCGAGCGGTCCGCCGACGGCAAGGCCGACACTGGCGCCGCTCAGCTTTCCCCAGATCGTCATCTCCAAGGTCCCCCACCCCGCCGCCGCGGCACGGCGGGCCACGCGTCGGGCAACAGTTCCTTAACCTTCAGAGAGCGTAAATCCAACGCCGACCTGGTGCGCTATCAGCCGGGAGTGCGCCCCCATTCCATTGACGACCACAATATCCCATGATATCCCAAACCATCCCGTTGATACGCGGCATGCCGTTCCTTGATGGGGGCGGTACGGGATCGCAGCGCCCTGCCAGGGGCTGCGGCACGCGGGTTATTGTTGGGCCGGCCTCGGCGCCGGTGCCCGTTTGTTCGCGTATCAACCAGGGAGGGGGTCTTCGCGATGGATCGCTTCGTGTCGAGCTACACGATGCGGCTGGACGCGAAGGGTCGGGTTTCGATCCCGGCGCCCTACCGGACGGTTCTCACCAAGGATGGATTCGACGGGGCCTTCTGCATCCCGGCGCTCGACACCACGGCGATCGACGCCGGGGGACGGCGGCTGATCGAGGAGATCGACCGGCTGGTCGAATCCCTGCCGCCCTACTCGGACGAACGCGACGAGATGTCGACGGCGCTCTTTGGTTCGAGCGAGCTTCTGAAGCTCGATTCGGAGGGCCGCGTCGTCCTGACCGAGACCTTGAAGGGCCACGCCCGGATCAAGGACGGCGTGACGTTCGTGGGGCTCGGCCACAAATTCCAGATCTGGGAGCCGGATCGCTTCCGTGCGCATCTCGACGAGGCCAAGACGAGAATGCGGGACTTGCGGAAGCGGCTCGGACACCCGGATGCGCCAGCGCGCGTCGCAGGAGCACGGGAGTGATGGCGGGCAGCGGTTCGGGCAACCGGACCGCTGGCGGACCGGCCCGCCACGTTCCCGTGCTCGTACGCGAGGTGGTGACGGCGCTCACGCCGCAGGCGGGCGACGTCATCATTGATGGCACCTTCGGCGCCGGCGGCTACAGCCGCGCCATCCTGCAAAGCGCAGACTGCCGCGTGGTCGCGATCGACCGCGACCAGAGCGCCATCCTCGGCGGCTGGGAGCTGGTCAATGACGCGGCCGGCCGGCTGACGCTGGTCGAGGACCGCTTTTCGCAACTCGACGCCGTCGCCGCCCGCGTCGGCCATCCGAAGGTCGACGGCGTGGTGCTCGACATCGGCGTGTCGTCGATGCAGCTCGACCAGGCCGAGCGCGGCTTCTCGTTCCGCGCCGACGCCGCCCTCGACATGCGCATGTCGAACGACGGCGACAGCGCCGCCGATGTTATCGCGCAGCTGGATGAAACCACGCTGGCGAACGTGATCTACGCCTTCGGCGAGGAGCGCCATTCCCGTGCGGTGGCGCGGGCCATCGTTGCCGCCCGTACCGAGGCGCCGATCACCACCACCCGGCAGCTCGCCGATATCGTCGCCCGCGTGGTGCGCTCCAAGCCGGGCGACATCCATCCGGCCACCCGCACCTTCCAGGCGCTGCGCATCGCGGTGAACGAGGAGCTGGACGAGCTCGCCACGGCGCTGCTGGCGGCCGAGCGGGTGCTGAAGCCCGGCGGCCGGCTGGCGGTGGTGACGTTCCACTCGCTGGAGGATCGCATCGTCAAGACCTTCCTCACTGAGCGCTCGCGCACCTCGGCCGGCGGCTCGCGCCACCGGCCGGAAACCGCCGTCGCGCCCGCCACCTTCACGCCGCTGTCCAAGAAGCCGGTGGAGCCATCGGAGGCGGAGGTCGCCGCCAATCCGCGGGCGCGCTCGGCCAAGCTGCGCGCGGCGCTGCGCACCTTGGCGCCGGCACGCGACGAGCCGCCGGCACCGGGCTGGGTGCCCGACCCGTTCGCCGGCGCCCGCCGGCGGCGCTGACGGAGGGGCCGGTGGGACGCATTCTCAACATCATCGTCGTGCTGGCGCTGATCGGCGCCGCGGTCGGGGTCTATCGCGTCAAGTACGAATCGACGCTGCAGGCCGAGCGGATCGCCAAGCTCAGGGGCGAGATCCGCAAGGAGAAGGAAGCCATTGCGCTGCTGCGCGCCGAATGGAGCCAGCTGTCGCGGCCGGACCGCATCCAGGAGCTGGCGAGCCGCCACCTCGCGCTCAAGAGCTTCGAACTCGATCGGCTCGACAAGCTCGACAAGCTGCCCGAGAAGCCGAAGCCGCCGGGCGATCCGATCGGCGACATGATCGAGGAGATGGACCCGCTCGACATCACCAGTTCCATTCCGGGGGCTGTCCAATGAGCGATGCCGCCCGCCGCTCCTCAAAGCCGGGCCGCCTTGCCGCCGGCGTGGCCGCCCGCGTGCAGGACGTTGTCGCACGGCTGGCCAAGCCGCCGAGCGCCGACCCGCAGACGGTGTCGCGCGGGCGGCTCAGGCTGGTGATCGGCGTGTTCGCGCTGATCTTCGCCGTCATCGCCGGCAAGACCGCCTATCTCGCCGCCGGTGCCGACGGCAGCGCCGGCCGGCGCGGCACGCCCAGCGATGCGATGTCCTCGGTGCGGCCGGATATCCTCGACCGCAACGGCGAGATCCTGGCCACCGACGTCAAGACCGCCTCGCTGTTCGCCGAGCCGCGCCGCATCATCGACGTCGACGAGGCGCTGGAACTGCTGTCCGCCGTGCTGCCCGATCTCGACATGGCCGAAACCCGCGAACGGCTGTCGTCGAAGAAGGGCTTCGCCTGGCTCAGGCGCGAGATCACCGCGCAGCAGCAGGCGCAGATCCACCGGCTCGGCATTCCCGGCATCGGCTTCCTGCGCGAGAACAAGCGGGTCTATCCCGCCGGCGCGGTGGCCGGCCACGTGCTCGGCCACGTCAATATCGACAACCAGGGCATCGCCGGCATCGAGCGCTGGGTCGATTCCAGCGGGCTGGCCTTCCTGCACCAGATCGGGCTCGCTACCGACCGCGCCCAGAACCCGGTCCAGCTCGCGGTCGATCTGCGGGTTCAGCACGCCATGCGCGACGAGCTGATGCAGTCGAAGACGAAGTTCAAGGCCAAGGCCGCCTCCGGCGCCATCCTCGACGTCAATTCGGGCGAGGTGATCGCCATGGTGTCGCTGCCGGACTACGATCCCAATAAGCCGGCGAGCTCCAAGGACGACGCCTCCATCAACCGCCTTACCACCGGCGTCTACGAGATGGGCTCGACCTTCAAGGCGCTGACGCTGGCGATGGCGCTGGACTCCGGCAAGATCTCGCTGAACTCGACCTGGGACGCCCGCGCGCCGCTGCGCTACGGCCGTTTTTCCATCGACGACTTCCACGCCACCCGCCGCATCCTGTCGACGCCGGAGGTGTTCACCCACTCCTCCAACATCGGCACCGCGCGCATGGCGCTGGCGATCGGCGTCGACGGCCACAAGGCGTTCCTCAAGAAGATGGGCCAGCTGGAGCGGCTGCGCACCGAATTGCCCGAGAGCGCCGAGCCGATCGTTCCCAAGCGCTGGGGCGAGCTCAACACCGTCACCATCGCGTTCGGCCACGGCCTGTCGGTGGCGCCGATGCAGGCTGCCGCCGCGGTGTGCGCGCTGGTCAATGGCGGCGCCCTGATCCCGCCGACCTTCCTCAAGCGCTCGGCGGCGGAGGCGCGCAAGCTCGGCGTCCAGGTGATCAAGCCGGAGACCTCCGACAAGATGCGCTATCTGATGCGCCTCAACGCCGAGGTCGGCTCGGCCACCAAGGCCGAGGTCAAGGGCTATTACGTCGGCGGCAAGACCGGCACCGCCGAGAAGGTGATCAATGGCCGCTACGCCAAGAACAAGGTGATGGCGGCATTCATGGCGATATTGCCCGCCGACGCGCCGAAATACCTCGTGCTGGTGATGCTCGACGAGCCCCAGGGCCTGCCCGAGACCCATGGCTTCGCCACCTCCGGTTGGAACGCCGCGCCGACCACCGGCAAGATCATCGCCCGCGTCGCGCCGATGCTCGGCCTGGAGAAGCGCGAGGACCTGCCGCCCGCAGAAGCGCTGCTCAAGGGCGGGCCACGCATCACCGCGGCGCGATCTGGTATAGGTCCGCAATGACCACCGTTGCCGAACTGTTCGCCGCCGACCTGCCGCCCGGCCACCGCGCCGGCGGCCTCACCGTCACCGGGCTCGCGGTCGACAGCCGCAGGGTGGCGCCCGGCCATGTCTTCGTCGCGGTGCCTGGCACCCACGCCGACGGCCTCGCCTACGCGCCGGCCGCGGTCGCCGCCGGCGCAGTGGCGGTGGTCGCCGCCACCGCGCCGCCCGGCGATCTCGGCGTGCCGGTGGTGGTGCTCCAGGATGTCCGCGGCGCACTGGCGCGGGCGGCGGCGCGGCTCTTCCCGCGCCAGCCGGCGCTGGAAGTCGCCGTCACCGGCACCAGCGGCAAGACCTCGGTCACCTCGTTCGTGCGCCAGGTCTGGAGCGCGCTCGGCCACGCCGCCGCCAGCATCGGCACCATCGGGGTGGTGGCGCCGTCGGGGGCCGATTACGGCTCGCTGACCACGCCCGACCCATTGAGCCTGCACGCCACGCTCGACCGGCTGGCCGGCGAGGGCGTCAGCCACCTCGCCATCGAGGCGTCCTCGCACGGGATCGACCAGCGCCGGCTCGACGGCATGCGGTTCGCGGCCGGCGCCTTCCTCAACCTGTCGCGCGACCACCTCGACTATCACATCACCCTCGACGCCTACTTCGCCTCCAAGCTCCGGCTGTTCGAGGTGCTGCTGCCGCCGGGCGCCGGCGTGGTGGTCGATGCCGACCTGCCGGAGGCCGACCGGGTGCGCGCGGTGGCGCGGCCGCGCGGCCTCAGGGTGTTCTCGGTCGGCCGCAGCGGCGCCGGCATCCGCCTCATCTCCGCCGAGGTCGAGGGCTTTGCCCAGCGGCTGGAGGTCGAGACCTCAGGCCGCCGCTACCGGACGCTGCTGCCGCTGGCCGGCGCCTTCCAGGTGTCGAACGCGCTCGCGGCGGCCGGGCTTGCCATTGTCACCGGCTCGGAGCCGGGCGCGGTGTTCGCGGCGCTGGAGCACCTTGAGGGCGCCAAGGGCCGGCTGGAGATGGTGGCCGAGACCGGCGGCGCGCTGGTGTTCGTCGACTACGCCCACAAGCCCGACGGCCTCGACAAGATGCTGGCGACGCTGCGCCCCTTCACCACGGGCCGGCTGGTGGTGCTGTTCGGCGCCGGCGGCGACCGCGATCCCGGCAAGCGCCGCATCATGGGCGAGGTGGCCGCCAGGCTCGCCGACCGCGTGATCGTCACCGACGACAACCCGCGCAGCGAGGACCCGGCGGTGATCCGCCGCGCGATCGTTCAGGGCGCGCCGAATGCCGAGGAGATCGCCGGCCGCGGCGAGGCGATTCGGACCGCTGTTGCCGGCCTGAAAGCCGGGGATGTGCTGGTAGTGGCCGGCAAGGGTCACGAAACCGGCCAAATCATCGGCGATCGAGTGCTGCCTTTCTCCGACCATGACGAGATCGCTGCGGCGGTACGTGCCCGCAACGGTTGAGCCATTGCCGATTTCACACCGGATGGACCTTGCCCAACCTGCGGCGGGGCGATTATGCGGGGCCCCGTTCGCTGGGGCATGGACCCTTGAACGAACACCTCAACGAGCATCTGAACGGGCACCGGATCGGGCCTTTGGAGGACGGGAGAGCGGAATGCTGACGTGGCTGGTGGAACTCTCCAACACGGTGTCCGCCTTCAACGTGTTCCGCTACATCACCTTCCGCACCGGCGGGGCGATGCTGACGGCGCTGCTGTTCGTGTTCCTGTTCGGCCCGATGATCATCTCGGCGCTGCGCATCCGCCAGGGCAAGGGCCAGCCGATCCGCGAGGACGGGCCGAAGTCCCACATCCTGTCGAAGAAGGGCACGCCCACCATGGGCGGGCTGATGATCCTGTCGGGGCTGCTGGTCTCCACCATGCTGTGGGCCAACCCGGCCAACCCCTATGTCTGGATCGTGTTGTTCGTCACCGTCGGCTTCGGGCTGGTCGGGTTCTACGACGATTATCTGAAAGTCACCAAGCAGAGCCACAACGGCTATTCCGGCAAGGCGCGCATCGCCATCGAGGCGCTCATCGCCGGCATTGCGGTGTTCGCCATCGTCGCGGTCGCCAAGGCGCCGCTCGGCACCTCGATCTCGTTTCCGTTCTTCAAGGAGGTGCTGATCAATGTCGGCTGGTTCTTCTTGATCTTCGGCGGGTTCGTGATCATCGGCGCCGGCAACGCGGTGAATCTCACCGACGGTCTCGATGGCCTGGCCATCGTGCCGGTGATGATCGCCGCCGCCACCTTCGGCCTGATCGCCTATCTCTCCGGCAACGTGATTTTTGCCGACTACCTGCAGATCCAGCACGTGCCCGGCACCGGCGAGCTGGCGGTGATCCTGGGCGCGGTGGTCGGCGCCGGCCTCGGCTTCCTGTGGTTCAACGCGCCGCCGGCGCAGATCTTCATGGGCGACACCGGCTCGCTGGCGCTCGGCGGCATGCTGGGCACCGTTGCGGTGGCAACCAAGCACGAGATCGTGCTGGCGGTGGTCGGCGGGCTGTTCGTGCTGGAGGCGCTGTCGGTCATCATCCAGGTGACGAGCTTCCGCCTCACCGGCAAGCGCGTGTTCAAGATGGCGCCGATCCACCATCATTTCGAGCAGCTCGGCTGGACCGAGCCGCAGATCGTGGTGCGATTCTGGATCATCGCGGTGGTGCTGGCGCTGGCCGGCCTCGCCACGCTGAAGCTGCGGTAAACCCTGTTGGTGTCTCTCGTCGTCCCGGGCAAGCGGCGCCAGCCGCGCGAACCGGGACCGGGCGACACGAGAGCACGAATTCCTGCAAACGGCCCCGGGTCTCGGCTCTGCCTCGCCCGGGGCGACGAGACCTGGGTCATGATCCCCGTCACTTCGTTCAAGAACCGCACCGTCGCCGTGTTCGGGCTCGGCGCCTCCGGGCTTGCCACCGCCGCGGCGCTCAAGGCCGGCGGCGCCCATCCCATCCTCGACGACGATACCGCGGCGCGGCGGGCGGAGGCGCAGGCACAGGGCTATGACGTGCGCTCGCTGCGCGACATCGATTGGAACGGCGTCGCCGCGCTGGTGCTCAGCCCCGGCGTGCCGCTGACC
Source organism: Blastochloris viridis (assembly GCF_001402875.1). Classification (NCBI taxonomy): domain Bacteria; kingdom Pseudomonadati; phylum Pseudomonadota; class Alphaproteobacteria; order Hyphomicrobiales; family Blastochloridaceae; genus Blastochloris; species Blastochloris viridis. Next base: position 434,001 of record NZ_CP012946.1, read on the forward strand.
CACCCGGCGCCGCACTGGAGCGTCGGGCTCGCGCGCAATGCCGCGGTCGAGGTGATCGGCGACATCGAGCTGTTCGCCCGCGAGCGCCGGCTGATGCAGCCGGACAGTCCCTTCATCGCCATCACCGGCACCAACGGCAAGTCGACCACCACCGCGCTGATCGCCCATGTCCTCAAGGCTGCCGGGCGGGACGTGCAGCTCGGCGGCAATTTCGGCACCGCCATCCTGTCGCTGGCGCCGCCGGCGCCGGGGCGGGCGCACGTGGTGGAGTGCTCTTCGTTCCAGATCGACCTCGCCCCCACCCTCGACCCCGCGGTCGGGGTGCTGCTCAACCTCACCCCCGACCATCTCGACCGCCACGGCACCATGGCCGATTATGCCGCCATCAAGGAGCGGCTGGTCCAGGGCGTCCAGCCCGGCGGCACGGCGGTGGTCGGCGTCGACGACACCTGGTGCCAGGCGATCGCCGACCGGCTGGAGCGCGCCGGCACCAAGGTGGTGCGGCTGTCGGTGCGGCGGCCGCTGGCCGACGGGCTCTATCTCGACGGCAACGAGATCGTGCTGGCCGAGGGCGGCGCCAAGCGGTTCTCGGTCGGGCTCGCCGGCATCGGCTCGCTGCGCGGCGTCCACAATGCCCAGAACGCCGCCGCCGCGTTCGCCGCCACCACCGCCAGCGGCGTCGCGCCGGCGATTGCAGCCGCGGCGCTGAAGAGCTTTCCCGGCCTCGCCCATCGCATGGAGGAGGTCGGCCGCCGCGGCAATGTGCTGTTCATCAACGATTCCAAGGCCACCAACGCCGATGCCGCGGCGCGCGCGCTGGCCTCGTTCGAGGACGTCTACTGGATCGCCGGCGGCAAGCCCAAGGCCGGCGGCATCGCCTCGCTCACCGGCTTCTTTCCGCGCATCGCGAAAGCCTATCTGATCGGGGCCGCCGCCGAGGAGTTCGCATCGACGCTGGGCGATCGCGTGCCGCACGTCATCGCCGGCACGCTCGACAACGCGGTCGAGCTTGCCGCGGCGGATGCTGCCGCCGAGCGGCGGGCGCACCCGGTGGTGCTGCTGTCGCCGGCCTGCGCCTCCTACGACCAGTTTCGCCATTTCGAGGAGCGCGGCGCGCGCTTTGCCGCGCTGGTCGGGGCGCTGCCCGAAACCGGCGCCTCGGGAACCGCCAGTTAACGGTTTGTTGGGCATGTTGAGGCGCTGCGCCTGCGGCGCCGTGTGGTTTTTGGCTGATCGGCGCGGCTTTTCGTCCCTCTCGCACTCGTCCCTCTCGCACCAGGAGAGGGGGAAAGAGTGGCACCCGGCTGGTCGACTATTCCGAGTCGATGAGCCGGAAACCGTATGAATCCTGTCGACGAGGCCGGCGATGGTATCGAGGCGCGAGAAAACGAGGTTCGGCGAGTGGTGGTGGAGCGTCGACCGCATCACCTTGTTCGCCATCGGCGCGCTGATCGTGTTCGGCATCGTGCTGTCGCTGGCGGCGAGCCCGGCCGTCGCCCAGCGCATCGGGCTTGAGCCGTTCCATTTCGTCAACCGCCAGGCGCTCTACCTGGTGCCGGCGATCTCGGTGATGATCCTGACGTCGCTGCTCAGTCCGCGCGACCTGCGCCGGCTGTGCGTCATCGTGTTCGCGGTCAGCGTGCTGATGGTGTTCGCCACCCTCGGTTTCGGCGCCGAGATCAAGGGCGCGCGGCGCTGGCTGGTGATCGCCGGCATCAACATTCAGCCGTCGGAGACGCTGAAGCCGGCGTTCGTGGTGCTGGCGGCGTGGCTGTTCGCCGAATCGACCCGGCGCACCGACATGCCGGCGCTGCCGCTGGCGTTCGCGCTGCTCGGCGTCTCGGTGGTGCCGCTGGCGCTGCAGCCGGACATCGGCCAGACCATCTTGGTGGTGACGGTGTGGTCGGCGCTGTTCTTCCTCGCCGGCCTGCGCTGGATCTGGATGGTGGGCCTGGGCGGTGCCGCCGTGGTCGGGCTGATGGCGGCGTACGCGTTGGTGCCGCACGTCACCAAGCGCGTCGACAAGTTCCTCAACCCCGACGCCGCCCACGACGGCTTCCAGATCGAGACCGCGCTCGGCAGCTTCGCTTCCGGCGGCTGGTTCGGCCGCGGGCCGGGCGAGGGCACCGTCAAGCGCATTTTGCCCGACAGCCACGCCGATTTCATCTTTGCGGTGGCGGCGGAGGAGTTCGGCTCGGTGCTGTGCCTTGCCATCGTCGGGCTGTTCGCCATCGTGGTGCTGCGCTCGCTCGTCATCGCGCTGCGCGACGAAGACCCGTTCACACGCTTCGCCACCGCGGGGCTCGCGCTGTTGTTCGGCATGCAGGCGGCGATCAACATGTCGGTCAACCTGCATCTGATTCCGGCCAAGGGCATGACGCTCCCGTTCATCTCCTACGGCGGCTCCTCGCTGATCTCGCTGGCGTTCGGCACCGGCATGCTGCTGGCCTTCACCCGCCGCCGGCCGCGCGCCGAGGTGGCGGCGGAGGCGGAGACCGCGATGCGGCTGGCGGAGCGCCCGGCATGAGCCCGCCGCTGATCCTGCTCGCCGCCGGCGGCACCGGCGGCCACCTGTTCCCGGCCGAGGCGCTGGCGACCGAACTGGTCCGCCGCGGCGCCGCGGTCGAGCTGGTCACCGACGCCCGCGCCGCCGCCTATGCCGGCTCGTTTCCCGCCCGCGCCCGCCACGTCGTCGCCGCCGACACCGTGCGCGGCCGCGACCCGCTGGCGCTGGCCCGTTTCGGCCTCACCATGGTGCAGGGGCTCGCCGCCGGCTGGCGGCTGATGGGCAGGGTGCGGCCGGACGCCGTGGTCGGGTTCGGCGGCTATCCCACCGTGCCGCCGCTGCTGGCGGCGGCGTGGCGCGGCATCCCGACCGTCATCCACGAGCAGAACGCCGTGCCCGGCCGCGCCAACCGCTGGCTGGCGCCGCGCGCCTCCCGCATCGCCACCGGCTTTCCCGGCGTGTTCGCCGGCGCCCCGGCGCTGGCGGCCAAGGCCGCTTTTACCGGCAACCCGACCCGGCCGGCGGTGATTGCCGCCTCCGCCACCGCGTATGACGCTGACGGCGCGGCCGACACCTTGCGCCTGCTGGTGTTCGGCGGCAGCCAGGGCGCACGGGTGATGAGCGAGATCGTGCCGGAGGCGATCACCCGTCTTCCGCCCGAGTTGCGCGGCCGGCTCGCCATCGTGCAGCAGGCGAGGCCGGAGGATCTCGACGCCGTCGCCACCGCCTATCGCACCTTGGGGGTTCGGGCCGAGGTGGCGCCGTTCTTCTCCGACCTGCCGGCCAGGATGGCGCGCGCCCACCTCGTGGTGTGCCGCGCCGGGGCCTCGACGGTGGCGGAACTGGCGGTGATCGGCCGCCCGGCCATCCTGGTGCCGCTGCCCGGCGCGCTCGACCAGGACCAGCTCGCCAACGCCCGTTCGCTGGCGGGCGCCGGCGCCGCCCTCTTGGTGCCGCAATCGGACTTCACCCCGATCCGCCTCGCGGACCTCGTCGCCGATCTGGCCCGGGCTCCGGCGCGCCTCGCCGGCATGGCGGCGGCGGCGGCCGGCCAGGGCCGGCCCGACGCCAGCGCCCGCCTTGCCGACCTCGTGCTCGCCACCACGGCGGCAGGGTCGACCGGAGTCACCACATCATGAAACTTCCGCGCCAGCTTGGACCGATTCATTTCGTCGGCATCGGCGGCATCGGCATGAGCGGCATTGCCGAGGTGCTGGTCAATCTCGGCCACACCGTGCAGGGGTCCGACCTCGCCGAGAACGCCAACGTCAAGCGGCTGCGCGAGAAGGGCGTCAAGATTGCCATCGGCCACGCCGAGGCCAATCTCGGCTCGGCCGAGGTGCTGGTGGTGTCCTCGGCGGTCAAGCGCGACAATCCCGAGCTGTTGGCGGCGCGGGCGCGACGGCTGCCGGTGGTGCGCCGCGCCGAGATGCTGGCCGAGCTGATGCGGCTGAAGAGCTGCGTCGCCATCGCCGGCACCCACGGCAAGACCACCACCACCTCGATCGTGGCCTCGCTGCTCGACGCCGCCGCGTTCGACCCCACCGTGATCAATGGCGGCATCATCAACGCCTACGGCACCAATGCCCGCCTCGGCGGCGGCCAGTGGATGGTGGTGGAGGCGGACGAGAGCGACGGCACCTTCCTCAAGCTGCCGGCCGACGTCGCTGTCGTCACCAATGTCGATCCCGAGCACCTCGACCATTTCGGCAGCTTCGAGGCGGTGAAGGACGCCTTCCGCGACTTCGTCGAGAACGTGCCGTTCTACGGCTTCGCGGTGATGTGCATCGACCACCCCACCGTGCAGGAGCTGGTCGGCCGCATCGAGGACCGCCGCGTCATCACCTATGGCGAGAACCCGCAGGCCGACGTCCGCATCTACGACATCGAGCCCAACGGCATGCAGACCCGGTTCTCGGTGCAGATCCGCGACCGCGCCGGGACCGTGGTCAAGACGCTGGAAGAGCTGGTGATGCCGGTGCCGGGCGTCCACAACGCCCTCAACGCCACCGCTGCCGTCGCGGTGGCGCACGAGCTCGGCATCCCGGCCGAGACCATCCGCACCGCGCTGGCCGCGTTCGGCGGCGTCAAGCGCCGCTTCACCCGCACCGGCGAGTGGAATGGCGTCACCATCATCGACGATTACGGCCACCACCCGGTCGAGATCGCCGCGGCGCTGAGGGCGGCGCGCAGCGCCAGCGCCGGGCAGGTGGTCGCGGTGGTGCAGCCGCACCGCTACTCCCGGCTGCAATCGCTGTTCGAGCAGTTCTGCACCTGCTTCAACGATGCCGACACCGTGATCGTGGCGCCGGTCTATCCGGCCGGCGAGGCGCCGATCGAGGGTATCGACCGCGACGCGCTGGTGGCGGGGCTGCAGGCGCGCGGCCACCGCCGGGTGCTGCCGCTGGAAGGCGCGCCGCAACTGGCCGGGCTGGTGGCCGGGCTGGTGCAGCCGGGCGACTACGTCATCTGTCTCGGCGCCGGCTCGATCTCGCAATGGGCCTACGCGCTGCCGGGCGATCTGGCGGCGACACGCACCGCGGCGGAGTAGGGGCAGGTCTCAAACCCGAAACGGGTTGACGATTGCAACGTCCGCGATCCTTTGGCCGTGGGCCATGTCTTCGCTGAGAAGCTCGTGGCAGCCCAGCGCAGACGCGGCTGCGATTATCGCGGCGTCCCAGTACGACAAGCGGTGCCGTGCGTGGATATCGAGTGCGGCAGCCAGAACTGGCAGCGTGATCTCCTGGACAGGAAAGCGCAACCAACTGCGGATCAATGTGACCGCGAGTTCGCAAGGCAACGGGTCGGCTCGGGAGGTCCGTGTCGCCTGGACGTAGAATTCTTGCAGCACCTGAACTGACAAGGCGAGATCGTCATGGTCGAGGATCGCCTCGGCGGCTTGGCGCTTTCGCGCCTCGGCTGGTGCACGGCTGATGGAATAAAGCAGGATGTTGGTGTCGACGAACCGCATCACGGTTCGTCGTTGCGGCAATGCACGGCGTCGCGGTCCAGCCGGTCGGCGGCGCGGAATGCGGTGATTTGGGCGCGGGCCGCAAGTTCAAGACGTTTCAGCCGCTCACGTTCGCTATCGGCGGCGGTGGCGTAGTCCGCAAGGAACATGCGGACGACGGCGGACAACGATGTGTCCTGCGACGCCGCCCGCGTTCGCGCCATACGATAGGTGTCGTCGTCCACTGAAACTGTGATATTTCTCATATTTTCACAGTATCCCTCCACCCGATTTGCGTCAATCGACCGCTCCGCGGTATCGCCGCACAACGACCTTGCTCCCGCGCTGGTGTCATCGGCAGTCTTGAACATGTCCTTTCCCGATCTCGTTCCCGACCTCGCCCGCCTGATGCCCGGCTTGCGCGGGCGGCTGGTCGCCAACCAGTCGATGGCCGAGCTGACCTGGTTTCGGGTCGGCGGGCCGGCGCAGGTGATGTTCTCGCCCGTTGACGCCGACGACCTCGCCTATGCACTGGCCCATCTGCCCAACGACCTGCCGGTCACGGTGGTGGGAGTCGGCTCCAATCTGATCGTGCGCGACGGCGGCATTCCCGGCTTCGTGATCCGGCTGACGCCGAAGGGGTTCGGCGCGATCGAGCGCGTGGGCGAGGCCGGCCTTCGCGTCGGTGCCGCCGCGCTCGACAAGCGGGTGGCGACCATCGCCGCCGAGGCGGGCCTTTCGGGCTTGGAGTTCCTGTCCGGAATTCCCGGCACCATCGGCGGTGCCCTGCGGATGAACGCTGGCGCCCACGGCCGCGAGATGAAGGACGTCGTCGAGCACGCCTGTGCGGTCGGTCCCGATGGCGCGCGCCTGGTGTTCACTCCGGCGGACCTTGGCTTCTCGTACCGCAAGAGCGCGGTGGCGGAGGGGGTGATTTTCACCGCCGCGCTGCTGGCCGGCGAGCCGGACGAAATTCCGGCGATCAAGGCCCGCATGGCCGACATCGCCCGCCATCGCGAGGAGTCCCAGCCGGTTCGCGAGCGCACCGGCGGCTCGACCTTCAAGAACCCGCCGGGCGTCAGTGCCTGGAAATTGATCGATGCGGCCGGCTGTCGCGGCCTGCGGGTCGGCGGCGCCATGGTGTCGGAGCTGCACTGTAACTTTCTGATCAACTTCGCCGCCGCCAGCGCCAGCGATATCGAGGCGCTGGGCGAGACCGTTCGGCGCCGCGTGCTGGAAAGCTCCGGCGTGGTGCTGGAGTGGGAAATCAAGAGGATCGGGATACCGCTCGAATTGGTTCAAACTCGAGCGGTTCGGTTAACCGGTCCTAAATCCTAAACGCTTTGTTAACCGACACCCTTCAAGACTCGTCGAGACGGCGCACCGTGTTCGGGGTCGCAAGGGGCGTGGTCGCGGATCACCGGCCGTCCCGGTGACGACCGGCGACGTCCGCAGCCCGCGGCGACCCTTGCTTTGACGAACTTGGCGCGCTCTGGCGGCACACGGCAGCCGCAGGGAACGGGTATGGAACGGGTCGGACGCAAACCGCGCAAACCGACTCCGCCGGGACTCCGGGCGGGGCCGGACGATCGCGTGGGTCCTGCGGCACCTCATTCGGGGTCGCCCGCCGGAGCCGCCGCGCTCGGCGCGGCCGTTCATGCCGTTGCGGGCAGGATCAACGCGCTGCGCTTGCCGCGCGGCATCGGTTATATCGGGACGGCGCTCTTGTTCATTGCGACCGGCACTTACGGCGTGATCGTCGGCGGCCACGTTCCGGCGCTGGCAACCGCCATCCAGGATGGCGCCGACGCCGGCGCCCGCGCTGCCGGCTTCGGGCTCACCACCGTCGCCATCACCGGGCGCAAGTATCTCAGCGAGGCCGAGATCCGCCACGCCGCCGGCATCGGTCCGGGCACCTCCGTGCTGTTTTTCGACGCCGCCGCCTCCCGCGAGGGCCTGCTGACGATTCCGTGGATCGCCGAAGCCCAGGTCCGCAAGCTCTATCCCGACCGCGTCGACATCGAGATCGTCGAGCGCGAGGCGTTCGCGCTGTGGCAGCTCAAGGGCAAGGTCCAGGTCATTGCCGAGGACGGCACGGTGATCGCCCCAGGCGAGGCGGCGCCGCGCACCGGCATGCCGCTGGTGGTCGGTGTCGGCGCCGACAAGCGCGCGAAAAGCATCGTTGCCCTGCTCGCCAGGTTTCCCGACATCGCGGCCCAGACCCATGCCGCCGTGCTGGTGGCCGAGCGCCGCTGGAACCTCAGGATGAAGAACGGACTCGACGTGCGGCTGCCCGAGCTCGACCCGGCCGCCGCGCTCGCCGAGCTGGTGGCGCTCGACCGCGAGAAGAAGCTGCTCAGCCGTGACCTGGTGGCGATCGACCTGCGCCTCAAGGACCGCGTCACCGTCCGGCTGTCCGACGCCGCTGCCAAGGCCCGCGAGGACGCCAGCAAGACCAAGACCGTCAAGCGCAAGGGGTCCGAAACGTGACCCAGCGCTTCGATCTCACTCCCCGTCTGCGTCCGCTGTCGTCGCGGCGCGGCGCCATCATGTCGGTGCTGGACGTCGGCACCACCAAGATCGCCTGCCTGATCGCCCGGCTGAAGCCGCGGCCCGCCGGCGAAGCCTTGAAGCGCCGCACCCATTCGATCGAGATCCTCGGCGTTGGCCATATCCGCTCACGCGGCGTCAAATGCGGCACCGTGGTCGACCTCGCCCTGGTCGAGGACGCCATCCGCCACGCCATCGATGCCGCCGAGCGCTCGGCGCGGCTGCAGGTCGAGCAGGTGATCGTGTCGCTCACCGCCGGCCGGCTGCATTCGGAGGCGTTCCAGGCGGCGATCCAGCTCAAGCGGCCGGCGGTGGCCGAGAGCGACATCGAGCGGGTGCTGTCGGCGGCCGGTGCCTACGCCGTGCAGGGCGGCCGCACCGTGCTGCACGCGCTGCCGATGGGGTTCTCGGTCGACGACAACACCGGCATCAAGGAGCCGCGCGGCATGCTCGGCCGCCGGCTCGGCGCCGACCTCTCCGTCATCACCGCCGACATGGCCGGTGCCCGCAACCTGATGCTGGCGGTCGAGCGCAGCCACCTCGACGTCGCCGGCGTGGTGGCCGCGCCCTATGCCAGTGCGCTGGCGACCCTCACCGACGACGAGGCCGAGATCGGCGTCGCCTGCGTCGACATGGGCGGCGGCACCACCACCATCGCGGTGGTGTCGGAAGGTCAGATCGTCCACGCCGACGCCGTCGCCATCGGCGGCCATCACGTCACCATGGATCTGGCGCGCGGGCTGTCGTGCCGGATCGGCGACGCCGAGCGGCTGAAGACGCTGTTCGGCGGGGTGATCGCCGCCCGCACCGACGACCACGACTCGGTCACCGTGCCGGTGCTTGGCGAGGACGACCGCACCCACCGCAACTCGGTGACCAAGGCGCAGCTGGTGCGGATCGTCCGCCCGCGCGTCGACGAAATCCTGGAACTGGTGCGCGATCGGCTGGTGCGCTCCGGCTTCGCCGGCATCGCCGGCGGGCGGATCGTGCTGACCGGCGGCGCCGCCCAGCTCACCGGCATCGCCGATCTCGCCACCCACATGCTCGGCCGCCAGGTGCGGATCGGCCGGCCGCTGGGCATCGCCGGCCTGCCGGAATCGGCCAAGGGGCCGTCGTTCGCGGCAGCGTGCGGCCTCCTGGTCTATCCCCAGGTGGCGGCGTGCGAGCACTTCGATCCCCGCGCCTCCCATGGCGGCGGCGGCCGGATCTCGGGCAGCTACGTCGCGCGGGTCGGGCGCTGGCTGAAGGAAAGTTTCTAAGCGTCCACAAGGCATTGTGGCGCGATGACGTGAGTTATGGGCCGATTCTCCGGCGTCGGAAGAAAGGCTCGGCAAGACGACCCCGGCCGGCGGCGGTCCGGCCCTCAGGACTGAGCATGACGGTGCCCGCCGGCGCCGGAGACGAGGTGGAGACCCATGACGATCAACCTGAAGAAGCCCGATATTCGGGAGCTGCGGCCGAGAATCACGGTTTTCGGCATCGGTGGCGCCGGCGGCAACGCCGTCAACAACATGATTTCGGCCGGGCTCGCAGGGGTCGAGTTCGTGGTCGCCAACACCGATGCCCAGGCGCTGGCTTCGACCAAGTCAGAGCGCGTGGTGCAGATGGGCCTGCAGGTCACCGAGGGCCTCGGCGCCGGCTCGATGCCGGAAGTCGGCCGCGCCGCGGCCGAGGAGGTTCTCGACGAGATCCGCGACCACCTGTCGGGCTCGCACATGGTGTTCGTGACCGGCGGCATGGGCGGCGGCACCGGCACCGGCGCCTCGCCGGTGATTGCGCGTGCGGCGCGTGAACTGGGCATCCTGACGGTCGGGGTCGTCACCAAGCCTTTCCATTTCGAAGGCGCGCGCCGGATGCGCGTCGCCGACGCCGGCATCACCGAACTTCAGAAGAACGTCGACACCCTCATCGTCATCCCGAACCAGAACCTGTTCCGGGTTGCCAATGAGCGCACCACCTTCGCCGACGCCTTCGCCGTGGCGGACCAGGTGCTGTTCTCGGGCGTCGCCTGCATCACCGACCTGATGGTGAAGGAAGGCCTGATCAACCTCGACTTCGCCGACGTCCGCGTGGTGATGCGCGAGATGGGCAAGGCGATGATGGGCACCGGCGAGGCCTCCGGCGACCGCCGCGCCATCAACGCCGCCGAGGCGGCGATCGCCAACCCGCTGCTCGACGAGACCTCGATGCGCGGCGCCCGCGGCCTCTTGATCTCGATCACCGGCGGCCGCGACCTCACGCTCTACGAGGTCGACGAGGCGGCCACCCGCATCCGCGAGGAGGTCGACCCCGACGCCAACATCATCCTTGGCGCCACCTTCGATCAGAACCTCGAAGGTATCGTCCGCGTTTCGGTGGTTGCCACCGGCATCGACCCGTCGGTGATGCCGGACGCGGTGACCCCGATCACCGACCGCCAGCGCTCCAACGCCGGGCGTATCCTGCTCGAGAGCGGCGGCACCATTCCCGAGATCGTCACCGATCCGCTGGCGGCGGCGCCGTCCGCGGGCTTCGTCCGCTCGCCCGAGCCGGGGGTGCGGCCGCGCCCGGGTGCGGCGATCGACGACGTCACCATCCGCCCGCTGCCGCCCAAGCCGGCCTACTTCCTGGACGAGGCGCCGCAGGCGCCGGGCGCGCCGGTGTCCGAGCCGGAGCCGGAGACCTTCATTCCGCCGCTGCCGGAACGTCCGGGTGCCTCCCGCCCCCCGGTGCGGATGCCGCGGCCGGATGAGTTTCCGCTGCCGGGGCAGGCCCAGCTCGCCGCGGCGCACAACGCCGGCGCCGATGGCCATGACAAGAAGAAGATGACGCTGCTGCAGCGCCTCGCCGCGGTCGGGCTCGGTCGCAAGGACGGCGAAGACGAGCCGCCGGCCCACCAGCGCCCGGTGATCCGCGACATCCAGCCCTCACTGGACGCGCCGCGGGCGCCGCGCCCCCAGGCATCGCCCGAGATCCTGTCCGAATACGGCAAGCGGCCGGCTGCGCCGCGGCCGGCGCCGCAGGGACTCGACCAGCACGGCCGGCCCGCAACTTTGCCGGCAATGGACGAGGATCACCTCGACATCCCGGCGTTCCTGCGCCGCCAGGCCAATTGAGGCCGAGCCATCACGCCCGTGCATCCGGCCAGAATATGGCCGGATGCAACCGCTTGATTCATCATCTGTTCGGCCGCAGGTCGGCGCGTCGCCGGCAGGGTGTGGACAGTAACAAAGCGAAAAGAACCGTGACTTGGCCTCCCCCGGCACCACACTTAAGGTGCAGAACATCAAACGGCCTGATTCGCGCAACAGGTGCGGCACTTGTCGGACCAGGGCGCGACGAAAAAACGGCCAAGCGAGAGGGGGGGTGGCGAGACGTCCGTATTCCGGGCGATCTGTCCACCTGTGGGTATATGAAGGCAGACCGACAGACGACGGTTCGTGACCGTATCGTTCTTACGGGCTTCGGCGTTCATTCCGGTTCTCTTGCAACGCTATCTCTTTTACCTGCCGATGCCGGTAGCGGCGTGGTGTTCGTCCGTTCGGGCGAAGACGGCGAACGCTCGGTGAAGGTCGGCCCGGACGCGGTCAACGCCACCGAACTCGCCACCGTGCTCGGTGATTCGTCGGGCGCCGTCGTGGCCACCGTCGAGCACCTGATGTCGACGCTGTCGGCGCTCGGCGTCGACAACGTGATCTGCGAGATCGACGGCCCGGAAGTCCCGATCATGGACGGCTCGGCCGGCGCCTTCGTCGAGGCGATCGATCAGGTCGGGCTGCGCACGCTGACCAAGGCGCGCCGCTACATCAAGGTCCTCAAGCCCATCAAGGTTATGATGGGGCGCGGCTGGGGCGAACTGCGCCCGCGCGATGGCGGCTTCCGCGTCGAGACCGAGATCGATTTCGACAACCCGCTGATCGGCCGCCAATCCTTTGCCGGCGATGTCGGCCCGGCGATGTTCCGCCGCGATCTCGCCCGCGCCCGCACCTTCGGCTTTCTCTCGGACGTCACCCGGCTGTGGAGCGCGGGCTACGCGCTCGGCGCCTCGCTCGACAACACGCTGGTGGTCGGCGACGACCGCGTCCTCAATCAGGACGGCCTGCGCTATGCCGACGAATTCGTCCGCCACAAGGCGCTCGACGCCATCGGCGATCTCGCGATGGCCGGCGCGCCGCTGATCGGGCTCTACCGCTCCTATTGCGGCGGTCATCGCCTGAACCACATGGTGCTGCGGGCGCTGCTGGCCGACGCCAGCGCGTGGTGCTGGACCGACAAGCCGGTCGAACACGCCGCCGCGCCGCGCCGCGCCTATGCCGGCCGCGGTGCCGAACTGGCGATGCCGGCGTTCCGCGCCGATCACAGCTGACGGCTGTCCTGCGTTTCGCCTTGCGCGTCGCGAGCGTCGCGGCGGCAGATGCTGCCGCGCGTGGCGGCGACGACGCTTGCGCCATCGTGCGGTCGCGGACTGTGGACAACTTCGCCACAATCCCGTCCCGTTGTCGCGATAGCGCCTAGGCAGGGTTTTCGAACCTGGCCATCACGGGGCGGGTGCGGTCAAATCATCCTCGTCATGCCTTGAAGGACGGCGCGGCCCGCGGTCCATCACGCAATTTCGCACGGAGTCGTTCCATTGCGACGGCAGCTCGTCGGCACCTCTCGGACGCCGGACCGCATGACGGGTCAATGCCGGGTCCCGATGGTGGCGGCGGCCGCTCTCGACGTTGGACTATTGGGGATCTGCTGAAGGTGATGCGTCGATCTGCTCCGCTTCAATCGCGCCTGCGCACCGTCATTCGCGGGCTCGCCATCGGCCTTCTGGCCGTCTCGCTTGCCGCTTGCGCCATCTTCGACAAGAAGCCCGAGCAGCTGCTGCCGGACGAGCCGGCCGACAGGCTCTACAATGAGGGCCTGACGCTGGTGGCCAAGAAGGAATACAAGGCCGCCGCCAAGAAGTTCGAAGAGATCGACCGCCAGCACCCCTATTCGGAATGGGCGCGCAAGGCGCTGCTGATGACCGCCTTCGTCCATTATGAAGCGAGCGAGTACGACGAGGCGGTCACGTCAGCCAAACGCTACGTCGCGCTTCACCCCGGCAGCCCGGATGTCGCCTACGCCCAGTACCTGGTCGGCGCCTCCTATTTCGACCAGATCGCCGACATCACCCGCGACCAGGCGCGCACCGAGCGGGCGATCCAGGCGCTCGACGAGGTGGTGCGCAAGTATCCCGACAGCGAGTACGCCGAGAGCGCCAAGCGCAAGATCACCATCGCTCGCGACCAGCTCGCCGGCAAGGAGATGGCGGTCGGCCGCTATTACCAGGAAAAGCGCAACTACATCGGCGCCATCAACCGCTTCAAGACGGTGGTGATCCAGTACCAGACGACGCGCCAGGTCGAAGAGGCCTTGATGCGGCTGGTGGAGTGCTACATGGCGATGGGCATCACCCACGAGGCACAGACCGCCGCCGCCGTGCTCGGCCACAATTTCCCGGACAGCCCCTGGTACAAGGACGCCTACAAGCTGCTGCAGTCCGGCGGGCTTGAGCCGCGCGAGGACCAGGGCTCCTGGATCAGCCGCTCGTTCAAGAAGCTGGGCCTGGGCTGAGCGCCCGGCCGCGGCGCCGGGCCGATTGATCCCCCGCGATCTGTGTTAGAACGGGCCGGACCGGCACCGTCGCGGCGGGCCGGACGCGACACCCCGATGGACGTACCGTTCCGCCCATGCTCGCCCAGCTCGCGATTCGCGACATCGTTCTGATCGACAAGCTCGACCTCGCCTTCGACGGTGGAATGTCGGTGCTGACCGGCGAGACCGGCGCCGGCAAGTCGATCCTGCTCGACGCCTTCGCGCTGGCGCTCGGTGGCCGCGGCGACGCCGGCCTGGTGCGCCATGGCGCCGAGCAGGGCCAGGTCACCGCGGTGTTCGACCTCGCCGCCGGCCATCCGGCCCGCGCGCTGGTCCGCGACGGCGGCCTCGACGCCGAGGGCGACCTCATCTTGCGCCGGGTGCAGTACGTCGACGGCCGCACCCGCGCCTTCGTCAACGATCAGGCGGTGTCGGTGCAGCTGCTGCGCCTGCTCGGCGCCACGCTGGTTGAAATCCACGGCCAGCACGATGATCGCGCGCTGGTCGATCCCATGAGCCACCGCGCGCTGCTCGACGCCTATGGCGGCCTCACCGACCTTGCCGGCGACGTCGCCCGCCGCCATGCCGGGTGGCGGGCGACGGAGAAGACCGCCGCGGCCGAACGCGCCCGGCTGGCGAAGGCCGAAGCCGACGCCGATTTCATCCGTCACGCCGTCGAGGAACTGACCAAGCTCAAGCCCGAGCCCGGCGAGGAGGCGACGCTGGCCGAGCGCCGCGCCGCGATGATGCGCGCCGAGAAGGTGGCGCAGGACCTTGAGGACGCCCACAGCGCGGTGGCCGGCAACGCCTCGCCGGTGCCGCAGCTTGCCGCGGCGGCGCGGCGGCTGGAGCGGCGGGGCGGCGAGGCGCGCGAGCTGGTGGAGCCGGCGATCGCCGCGCTCGACCAGGCGCTCGGGGCGCTGGACGAGGCGCGCAGCCACCTCGAGCACGCGCTGGCGCTGGCGGCGTTCGATCCGCACGAGCTGGAGCGCATCGAGGAGCGGCTGTTCGCGTTGCGCGCCGCCTCGCGCAAATACGCCGTGGCGGTGGACGGGCTTGCGGCGAAGGCCGAGGCGTTCGCCGCCGACCTTGCCGCGCTCGACCGCGGCGCGGCGGCGCTGAAGACGCTGGACCGGGCGGCGCGCGCGGCCGAGGCCGGCTATCGCGAGGCGGCGGCGGAGCTGTCGGCCAAGCGTCAGGCGGTGGCCGCCGAGATCGACGCGGCGGTCAACGCCGAGCTGCCGGCGCTGAAGCTGGAGCGGGCGCGCTTCTTCACCCAGATCGCCGCCGACCCCGCCGCCGGCGGGCCGGACGGCTATGACACAGTGGCGTTCTGGGTGCAGACCAACCCCGGCACCAAGCCGGGGCCGATCGCCAAGATCGCCTCCGGCGGCGAGCTGTCACGCTTCATGCTGGCGCTGAAGGTGGCGCTGGCCGATCGCGGCTCGGCGCCGACCCTGGTGTTCGATGAAATCGATTCGGGCGTCGGCGGTGCGGTGGCGGACGCCATCGGGGTGCGGCTCGCACGCCTGGCCGAGCGGGTGCAGGTGGTCACCGTCACCCACGCCCCGCAGGTCGCCGCCCGGGCCTCGCGCCATTTCCTGATCCAGAAGGAGAACGTGGAGGACGGCGGCCGCGTTGCCACCCGCGTCAGCCGCCTTGAGAAAGAGCACCGGCGCGAGGAGATCGCCCGCATGCTGTCGGGCGCCGAGATCACCCGCGAGGCGCGCGCCGCCGCCGCCAAGCTGATCAAGGACGGACGATGACCGCCACCTTGCCAGTCGAGACGCTGTCGCCCGACCAGGCGGCCGCCGAACTGGAACGACTCGCGCGCGAGATCGCCGGCCACGACCGCCGCTATTACCAGGACGACGCGCCGATCGTCTCCGACGCCGACTATGACGCGCTGCGCGCCCGCAACGCCGCCATCGAGGCGCGGTTTCCTGAGCTGGTGCGGCCGGACAGCCCCTCGCGCAAGGTGGGCGCGGCGCCGGCGCCAAAGTTCGCCAAGGTCAAGCATCATGTGCCGATGCTGTCGCTGCAGAACGCCATGAGCGAGGGCGAGGCGGTGGAGTTCGTGGCGCGGATGCGGCGCTTCCTCGGCGTTGCCGACGACGCCCGGCTGGCCATCACCGCCGAGCCCAAGATCGACGGCCTGTCGTGCTCGCTGCGCTATGAGGGCGGCCGGCTGGCGGTGGCGGCGACGCGCGGCGACGGCTTCGAGGGCGAGGACGTCACCGCCAACGTCCGCACCATCAGCGACGTGCCGGAGCGGCTGCACGGCGACGCGCCCGCCGTGTTCGAGGTGCGCGGCGAGGTCTATCTGTCCCACGCCGACTTCGCCGCCATCAATGCCCGGCAGGCGGCGGAGGGCAAGCCCGCCTTCGCCAATCCGCGCAATGCTGCCGCCGGCTCGCTGCGCCAGCTCGATTGGCGCATCACCCAATCGCGGCCGCTGAAATTCTTCGCCTATGGCTGGGGCGAGGTGTCCGGCGATCTGCCGGCCGCCACCCAGTTCGGCATGGTCGCGGCGCTGAGATCATTTGGCTTTGCCACCAACGATCTCACCACGCTGTGCCACTCGGCCGAAGAGCTTTTGGCGCACTATCGGCTGATCGAGAGCCAGCGCGCGAGCCTTGGCTACGACATCGACGGCGTGGTCTACAAGGTCGACTCCATCGAGTTGCAAAACCGGCTCGGCTTCGTGTCGCGCTCGCCACGCTGGGCGATCGCCCACAAGTTCTCGGCCGAGAAGGCGACCACGCTGGTCAAAGCCATCGACATCCAGGTCGGCCGCACCGGCGCTCACACCCCGGTGGCAAAGCTTGAGCCGGTCACGGTGGGCGGCGTGGTGGTGCAGAACGCCACCTTGCACAATGCCGACGAGATCGCGCGGCTCGGCGTCCGGGTCGGCGACACCGTGGAGATCCAGCGCGCCGGCGACGTCATTCCCCAGGTGGTGCGGGTGATCGAGGACGCGCCGCGCGGCGAGGCGCCCTATGCGTTCCCCGACGTGTGCCAGTGCGAGCTGAAGACGCCGCTGGTGCGCGAGGAACTGGCGTCGGGCGAGGCCAGCGCGGTGCGCAGATGCACCGGCGAGTTCGCCTGCCCGTTCCAGCGCATCGAGCACCTTCGGCTGTTCGTGTCGCGCCGCGCCTTCGACATCGAGGGATTGGGGGAAAAGCAGATCGCGTTCTTTTTCGAGGATGCCGATTTGCCGGTGAAGGAGCCGGCCGCCATCTTCACCCTGGCGCGGCGCGATGCGGCGAACTTCAAGAAGCTGAAGGACAAGGACGGCTTCGGCACCACCTCGGTGAAGAACCTGTTCGCTGCCATCGAGGCGCGGCGCACGGTGGCGCTGGAGCGCTTCCTCTACGCCCTCGGCATTCGTCATGTCGGTGAGACCACCGCGCGCCAGCTCGCCCGCGCCTATGGCTCCTGGACCGCGTTCTGCGCCGCCGCCGAGAAGATCGCGGCGGGGGATGAGGCGGCGCGGGCGGAGATGGATGCCATCGACCAGATCGGCGATGCGGTGGTGGGCGCGGTCGCGGCGTTCTTCGCCGAGCCGCACAACCTCGGCATCGTCGAGAACCTGGTGGCGGAAGTCACCATCCTTGATGCCGAGCAGCCTCGCTCCGAAAGCCCGGTGGCCGGTAAGACCGTCGTCTTCACCGGCACGCTGGAAAAGATGACGCGGGATGAGGCCAAGGCGATGGCCGAGCGCCTGGGCGCCAAGGTGGCGGGCTCGGTGTCGGCCAAGACCTCCTACGTTGTTGCCGGCCCCGGCGCCGGCTCCAAGCTCGACAAGGCGAAAGGCCTCGGCGTCGTAGTGCTGACCGAGGACGAGTGGTTCGAGCTGATCGGCGAGACGCGCTGATTTCCGTCAGCTGTTTGGTGAGCCCGGCTCATCCAATGGAGCGGCCGAACACCGCGTCGCCAAGGATGATGTCGGGTTACATCAGTGGCCCTGATGAGCGACCATTCTCGGCCTCATGCTGAGGAGGCTGCGAAGCAGCCGTCTCGAAGCATGGGCCGGGCAGGCCGAACCTCAGGACGCGTATCAGGCGATGTGGCCGTGGCGGATGGCCTCGGCCACCGCCTGGGTGCGCGAGCCGGCGCCCAGCTTGCGCATCGCGGCGTTGAGGTGGGCGATCGCGGTGAATTCGCTGATCAACAGCCGGTCGCCGATCTGGCGGGAGGTGAAGCCTTCCGAGCACCACGCCAGGCACTCGCGCTCGCGCGGGGTCAGCGGACCCGGCTCGCTCGCGGTCGGCAGCCCGGCGGCGGCGGCGTGCAGCGCCGGGGCGACCAGCTCGATCACCGCCGATTCCGTCGGCGAGAACGCCTCGTGGCGGTAGATCACCACGGCGCCGACCGGCCGGCCGAAATGGCGGATCGGCACGCCGACGAAATGACGCCCGGCGCCTTCCTTCACGGTTTGCAGCCGGCGGGCGGCGATGAGGTCGGGCGTCGCATCCGCCAGCACGGTGTCGGAAAACAAGCCGGGCGACCGCCGCATCACCAGCACGGTGGGGTCGGTCTCGAACCAGCGAGCGCCGAGATAGTCGTGCAGCAGCCCCTCGGGCCAGGTGCTGGCGAGCACCGTGCCGGTGCCGATGCCCCGTCCGGGCTGCGGCAGGCCGGCCATCGAATAGCGCTCGAACGGCGCCATCCGGTGCAGCGCCGCGAGGTGGGCCGACAACAGCCTCCCACCCTCGCTGCCCGCTTGTGGGGCGGCGAGGATGGCGGCAACCTTCTCGGCAACGACGCCGC
Source organism: Blastochloris viridis (assembly GCF_001402875.1). NCBI lineage: Bacteria > Pseudomonadati > Pseudomonadota > Alphaproteobacteria > Hyphomicrobiales > Blastochloridaceae > Blastochloris > Blastochloris viridis. Next base: position 452,384 of record NZ_CP012946.1, read on the forward strand.
ACGCCTGCATAATTACGGATGATATTTGATTGGCGGCGTTTTGCAACCTTTCGGCGAAACGCGGGCGTCGCCCACGAGGCGCCGCCGGCGTCCCGCCGTCAGCGGAACACCACGGTCTTGGTCCCGTTGGGCAGCACGCGGTGCTGGGTGTGCCAGCGCACCGCGCGCGACAGCACCCGGGTCTCGATGTCGCGGCCGATGGTGATCAGCTCGTCCACCGTCAGGGTGTGGTCGACCCGCTCGACGTCCTGCTCGATGATCGGGCCCTCGTCGAGGTCCTTGGTGACGTAGTGGGCAGTGGCGCCGATCAGCTTCACGCCGCGGGTGTGGGCCTGATGGTAGGGCATGGCGCCCTTGAAGCTCGGTAGAAACGAGTGGTGGATGTTGATGGCGCGCCACGCCAGCGCTTCGCACAGCTTGGGCGACAGGATCTGCATGTAGCGGGCGAGCACGATCAGGTCGATCTTGAGGTCGTCGACCAGCTTGATGATCTTGTCCTCTTGCTGGGCGCGGGTCTCGTTGGTCACCGGCAGATGGTAGAACGGAATGCGGTGCCAGCCGCTCATCTGCTCAAGGTCGCGGTGGTTGGAGATGATCGCCGGAATCTCGATCCGCAGGCTGCCGCTGAGGTAGAGATACAGCATATTGTTGAGGCAGTGGCCCTGCTTGGAGACCAGCAGCAGCACGCGGTCCTTGCGGCGCTCGTCGTGAAAGCCCCACTTCATCGAGAACTTGCTGGCGATCGGCGCGAACTTCGGGGTCAGATCGGCGAACGACAGCCCCGGCGGCAGCAGGAACGCCGTGCGCATGAAGAACTGGCCGGTCTCGATGTCACCGAAGTGCGACGACGAGGTGATGAAGCACTCGTGATGGGTCAGAAATCCGCTGACCTCCGCCACCACGCCGATGCGGTCGGGACAGGAGATCGTCAGCGTGAACTGCGGTTGCGCCGGCTCGGAAGAAGCCTGCACGATCTGGGACTGCGGGAGCGGTAACTGCATAATCGCGTGTCCGTACTCGAAGCCGCCGGGTTAGCGGGCGGGATCGATGCAACGGAACCCCGGGGGTCGGGCTCTGCCGCGTCGAGGGATGGAGTCGCGTATCATCGACGAGCAGAACGCGCCTGGGGCCGACCTCGGCGCGGCAATGCCCGCGGCCACGGATTAGCACTCTCCGCGGCCGCTGGCACCCGGATTTCGCCCGGCATACGCATCATGACCGAGACCATGATGTCGCGCCGGCGGTATTTGCGGCGAAACGCCGGGGGCCTGCGTGCCGTTTTTTGGCAGGGCGGAGACCGGGGTCAGGTCAGCGTGCCCGTGGTGTCACCGATGGCCTCGGGCGAGCCGGGCGCTGCGGTGACGGGACGCGGACGCGGCGGGGCGCCAAAGCCCGGACGTGCTCCGAAGCCCGGCCGACCGCCACGAGCGTCACGCGCCGGGCGCTTGGGCGCCGGCAGCAGACCTTCGCGCTGGGCCTGCTTGCGAGCGGCCTTGCGCATGCGACGAACGGCCTCGGCCTTTTCGCGGGTCTTGCGCTCGGAGGGCTTCTCGTAGGCCCGCCGCTGCTTCATCTCGCGGAAGACGCCTTCCCGCTGCATCTTTTTCTTGAGGACTTTGAGGGCTTGTTCGACATTGTTGTCGCGGACGAAAACCTGCAAACGATGTTCCGATCTTTGGGTTGTGCTGCGCGGCCAGCCGGGTACGACGGCGGCAGCCTGGGAAATGCGGTTGCTTATCACGTCCGGCGGGCAACGCTGCGAGAAAACGCGGCCTGCCGCCGAAAATTCGCCATTCTACCTACTCCAGGGTGTTCCTCTGCGAGGAAACCCTTGTGGCTCGGGCCGCCAGCGCCTATATCCCCGCCGGTATCGAACTTTGGCCGGACGATCGGGCCGTTCCGCCCAGGCTTAGCCGGGCGCACGTTCTCAAGTCTTTCCAAACATCGACGAACCTGGAGTTGCGGAACGCGCGCTGTTCTGCGATCACGTGCACCTGACTGGCGGAGGAGACACCACATGATTACCGGCACCGTGAAATTCTACAACGACCAAAAGGGCTATGGCTTCATCCGTCCCGACGACGGCAGCAAGGACGTGTTCGTCCACGCCACTGCGCTCGAGCGTGCCGGCATCCGCGGCCTCGCCGAGGGCCAGAAGGTGACCTTCGACACCGCCGAGGACCGTCGCACCGGCAAGGTCGCGGTCAACAACATCCAGCCGGCGTGATCGCCGGCGGCCCGGCATGCCTTGAGGGTCGGGCCGCGGCTGTTGCGCGACGGATCTGACGCAAGGGAACTTGCGTAACGGATTTTCCGCGGAGGCCTGCCCTGACCCAGGGCGGCGCTGAGTGCGCGCGGAGAAACTCCACAGTCGACTCACAACGGCCGCGCCCGGTTACCGGGCGCGGCCGTTGCCGTTTCGACCGGGCGATTGACGGCGCCGGCCCGGCCGGGTTAGCTGGCGGCATAGTTCCAGCATCCCGGAACACGGTGAAAATCCGTGGCGGACCCGCCGCTGTAATCGGGGACGCCGCTTCGACGGCGAGAGCCAGCCACTGACGGGGACCACCCGGTCGGGAAGGCGCGAGGCGGCGGTCGATCCGAGAGCCAGAAGACCTGCTGGAACGTCAGATCGGGCGAAATCCGATGGCAAAGGGTTTCGGCAGTCCCGCGTGCGCTTGCGCGCGGCCGCTGCCGAACGCCCGGTCGCCAACATGGAGCCCGAGGAATGGACCACACCGCCACTGCCACCACCCGCCCCGCCGCCGCTCAGCCGGCGCCGCGCCCCGCCGTCATCGCCATCCGCAAGAGTTGCGACAGCGAGGGCACCGGCCTGTCGCACTTCGTGCTGATGGACAAAGAGGCTTTGAAATGAACGCGCCGTTCGATCCGACGGCGCTCGGGACGGCCCCCTCGCGGGGCCGTTTCGTCAACAGCGGCATGGGGCCTCAGCTTCAGCCCTACGACATCGGCCACCCCACCCATATCGCGCTGATCTCGCCCGACACCGCGTTCTGGGCGCTGATCGCCAAGGACCAGCTCGCCGACACCCTGGCCGGCGGCGCGCTGCTCGAAGGCTATCGCGCCAGCGCCGACGCCTTCGGCCGCGAGATGGCGGCGCTCAGGTTCGGGCTCAAGCCCTCGGCGGTCTATGTCAACGCCACCGAGCGCTGCAACCTCAACTGCACCTATTGCTACATCCCGGCCGAGATGCGGCGGGACGGCACCGACATGGATGCGCCGACCCTGCTCGACGCACTGTCGCGGCTCGAGCGCTATTTCCGCCGCCACATGCCGGAGGGGCGCAAACCGCAGATCATCTTCCACGGCGCCGAGCCGATGATCGCGCGGGACGCCATCTTCCAGGGCATCGACGCCTTCAAGGACCGCTTCCGCTTCGGGGTGCAGACCAACGCCACGTTGCTCGACGACAAGGCTATCGCCTTCCTTACCAGCCGCGGCGTCGGCATCGGCCTGTCGCTCGACGCCCCGGTCGCGGCGATCGCCGACCGCACCCGCGCGAACTGGAGCGGCGCCGGGGTCTATAACAAGGTGGTCGAGGCGATCGAACGGCTGAAGGGCTATCCGGCCTTCAACGTCATCTGCACCATGAGTTCGCAGAACCTGGACCAGCTCGATGCCATGGTCGAGTTCCTGCACGCCCGCGAGGTGCCGGCATGCATGCTCAACGTCATCCGCTGCACGCTGCCCGGCGCGCGCACGGTGCGGCCCGACGATGCGCCGCTGGCCGAGGCGTTCATCGCCGCGCTGGAGCGCAGCCACGCGCTCTATCGCCAAACCGGCCGCAAGCTGGTGGTGGCGAACTTCGCCAACATCCTGATCGGCATCCTGGCGCCGACCGCGCGGCGGCTGATGTGCGACATCTCGCCGTGCGGCGGCGGGCGGGCGTTCTTCGCGTTGGTGCCGAACGGCGATCTGTTCCCGTGCAGCGAGTTCATCGGCCTGCCTGAGTTCAAGGGCGGCAACCTGTTTGCCGACGACATCGACGAGGTGCTGGCGCAGCCGGCCTTCACCAAGGTCTCCGGCCGCAAGGTCGAGGACATCGCGCCGTGCCGGGGCTGTGCCATCCGCCATTTCTGCGGCTCGCCGTGCCCGGCCGAGGCGCACGAGATGAACGGCGGCATGGATCGCACCGGCGCCTATTGCGAGTTCTACGAGGAGCAGACGCGCTACGCCTTCCGGCTGATCGCCGAGGGCCGCCACGCCGACTTCCTGTGGGACGGCTGGGACGACGGCACCGAGACGGTGTTCGACGCAGCTCGGCTGGGCTGTTGACGTCCGCCGCATCATCCCGGCCGAAGCGCAGCTTCGTGCCGGGATCGGGTGCGGCAGGGAAACGATACTGAAAACGGTCCCGGCTCGGCGCTTCGCGCCGTCCGGGATGGACGAAATCGAACGGCTGCCTGAATTGGATTGAAGGCCCCGGTGTTTTGAGCCGAGTCGCTTTGCCAGCGCGGCGTTCGGGTCTATCGCAGGGCCGATGTCCATTTGGCGGATAATTGCTGGATGATCGGCCGCGTTGTTCTCAGCCTTCTCGGCATCCTGCTGCTCGTTTGGGGCCTCGGCACGCCGCTGGTGGCGATGTTCGGCGCCGAGGCTGAGGGCCGCGTCACCCACGTCCGCCGCCAGGGCGGCGAGCGCGGCGAGGCGGTGCCCAACCGCTACACCTACGCCATCGCCTATGAGTTCCGCTTGCCGGACGGTACCACCGCCGAGGGCGTCACCCAGCGCGTGGGCGATGCGTTTTCGCCCCGCCTTTCCGAAGATGGCCGCCCGCTCAAGGTGCGCTACCTGCGGCATTTTCCGCGCATCAGCACGCTGGGCTGGCGGTGGGAGAACGCGATCGAGAACCTGATCGTTGGCGCAGTGGGAGGCCTCCTGATCGTGCTGCCGTGGCGCAGGCGAAAGGTGGCCGCAACGCGGGCGTGCCGTCAGGCGTGACGGGGCGTTGCTGCTTTGAAGCGTCTTCGAGCTTCGTCATCCCGGCCGAGCGCAGCGAGAGCCGGGATCGGGTGCGGAAGGGGCGCGATACTGAAAACGATCCCGGCCAAGCGCCGGATGCGGGGCATCCGGCGCCCGGCCGGGACGATGACCTCGTCCGCTGCAATCCGTCCCAGCGCCGCGGCTTCAGACTCGGCGCGCTGCGCTCAGCTCATCAGCCGCGGCATCGCCGGCTCCGCGGGGCCGGCGATCTCGGCGCGGATGTCGATGATGGCGTTCTTCCCGTCGACCCGCACCACGGTCGGGCAATGGCCGCGAGCCTCCTCGGCGGTCATGTCGGCGAAGGTGGCGAGGATGACGAGGTCGCCCGGCTGGTTGCCGTGCGCCGCCGCGCCGTTGATGCAGATGACGCCGGAGCCGCGCGGCCCGTCGATGGCGTAGGTGACGAGGCGGGTGCCGCGCGTCACGTTCCACACGTGCAGTTCCTGGTTCGGCAGCATGCGCGCGGCGTCCATCAGGTCGGCGTCGATGGTGCAGCTGCCCTCGTAATGAAGGTCGGCGTGGGTGATGGTGGCGCGATGGATCTTCGACCAGAACATCCGCAGGTGCATGGGGGCGCCCTTCAATCTATCTTTCGCCGTGCCGCTTACCACGCCAGCGGCGTGCCGTCATAGTTGAAGAAGCTGCCGGTCTGCGCCAAGGTCAAGGCGTCGATGGTGGCGATCAGGTTGCGGGCCGACTCGGCCACCGCCAGCGGCGCCTGCGGCCCGCCCATGTCGGTCTTGACCCAGCCCGGATGCACCGCGGCCACCGCGATGCCGGCGTCCTTCAGCTCCAGCGCCAGCGCCTGCATCACCTTGTTCAGCGCGGTCTTGGAGGTGCAATAGGCGACGTCGCCCGGCATCGGCCGCGCCAACTGCCCCATGATGCTCGAGATCATGACGATGCGCGGCTTGATGCCGGCCTCAAGGTTGGACACCAGCGCCTGCGACACCCGCAGCGGGGCCAGGGTGTTGACCGCCAGCGTCCGGGCGAACCCTTCGAAGTCCATGTCGAGCGCGCCCTGGCGCTCGGGGCCGTGGATGCCGGCATTGTTGATCAGCACGTCGAGCGGCTGACCGGCGATGGCATCGGCCAGCGCATCGACGGAGGCCTGATCGGTGACATCCAGGCGGTGAAGGGTAACCTGGCCGGGGTGTTTGCCGGCCAGCACGGCGAGAGGGTCGACGTCCGGGTTGCGGGCGCAGACGAACACGCGCTCGCCGCGCAGCACCAGCTGCTCGACGATGCCAAGGCCGATGCCGCGATTGGCGCCGGTGATCAGATAACTGGCCATGGGAGCCTCCTTACGCTCAGCATATGGGGCGGGTGGCGGCCGCAAGCCAGGCCGCGGTCTGCGCATCGACCAGCGGGCCGATCTCGGCGGCGACGCGGCCGTGGTAGGCGTCGAGCCAGGCGATTTCCTCCGGCGTCAGCAGGGCGGGCTCGACCAGCTGGCGGTCGATCGGCGCCAGCGTCAGCGCCTCGAAGCCGAGCAGCGGCCGCTCGCCGCCCGCGGGGGTCGGCACCTCGCGCACCAGCTCCAGGTTTTCGATGCGGATGCCGTAGGCGCCGGCACGGTAATAGCCCGGCTCGTTGGAGAGGATCATGCCCGGCTCGAGCGCGGTGTGGCCGAGGCGGGAGATGCGCGCCGGGCCCTCGTGGACCGAGAGGTAGCTGCCGACGCCGTGGCCGGTGCCGTGGTCGAAGTCGAGCCCGGCCGCCCACAGCGCCCGCCGTGCGAACGGGTCGAGCTGGGCGCCGGTGGTGCCGGCCGGAAACACCGCGGTGGCGATGGCGATGTGGCCCTTCAGCACCAAGGTGAAGTGGCGGCGCATGGCGGCGGTCGGCGCACCGATGGCGATGGTGCGGGTGATGTCGGTGGTGCCGTCCTGATATTGGCCGCCGGAATCGACCAGCAGGATGCCGGGCTCGACCCGACGGTTGGTCGCGGTGGTGACGCGGTAGTGCGGCAGCGCCGCGTTCGGCCCGGCGCCGGCGATGGTGGGGAAGGAGATGTCGCGCAGGAGCCCGCTGTCGCGCCGGAAGCTCTCCAGCGCCTCGGCCACCGCGACCTCGGTGAGTTGGCCGGCCGGCGCCTCGCGATCGAGCCAGGCCAGGAAGCGGACGATGGCGGCGCCGTCGCGGCGGTGGGCGGCCTTGCTGCCGGCGATCTCGACCGCGTTCTTGACCGCCTTCAGCCGGGCGATCGGGTCGGCCCCGACGTCGGCGATGCCGCCGGCGCGCTCGACCACGCCGGCAAGCCGGTCGGGGGCGCTGTCGCGATCGAGCCGCACGGTGGCGCCGGTGGCCGCCAGGATCGAAAGCTGGGTCTCCAGCTCCGCCGGCTCGGCGAGGCTTGCCACCTCCGCCAGCGCGGCGCGAACGTCGCCGGCGAGCTTGCGATGGTCAAGGAACAGCTGCAGCTCGCCCTCGCACGGGATCATCGCCCAGCCCAGCGGCAGCGGGGTGTGGGCGACGTCGCCGCCGCGGATGTTGAACACCCAGGCCAGGGCGTGCGGGTCGGTCACCAGCAGGCAGTCGGCCCGGGCCTCGGCCAGGGCGGCGCGGACGCGGTCGAGCTTGGCGCTCGCGGCTTCGCCGGCAAATTCGAGCGGGTGGAGCACGACCGGCGCGCAGGGCGACGCCGGCCGGTCGGTCCACACCCGGTCGATCGGGTTCGGCTCGACCGCGACCAGGCTGCCGCCGGCGGCCTTGGCGGCGGCGGCGAGCTTGCGCGCCTGCTCGCGGGTGTGCAGCCAGGGATCATAGCCGAGCCTGCCGCCGGCGAGGTTGGCGGCGATCCAGGCATCCGGCGTGCGGTCGACGATATTGATGGGCTCGAACCGCGCGGTATCGACCTCCAGGCCGACCTGGAGGGTGTAGCGGCCGTCGACGAAGATCGCGGCGCGCTCCCGCAGCACAACCACGGTGCCGGCCGAGCCGGAAAAGCCGGTCAGCCACCGCAGCCGCTCCTCGGCGGGCGGGACGTATTCGTTCTGGTAGGCGTCGGCGCGCGGCACCACGAAACCGTCAAGCCCGAGCCGGGCGAGTTCGGCGCGCAGCAGCTCAAGGCGCGGACCGCCCAATGCAGGGTCGGGGATGGCACTGAAGGATTGGAATCTGGCTTCAAACATGGTGCGTCAACGTAGAGGCAAGGCGGGCTTTGGTGCAATCGGCCGAAGTTGCACGCCGCCGTGATCGGGCGAGGGGACGCCGGCGACAGTTCCCGGCGTCGCATTTCGTCGTCGATAGCGTCACCTTGACCGGATAGGGTTCTGGCGTCGCGGTTGCCGACACATGCGCAGCGGCAACGCCCGCGGTTCGCGGGGGGGCGCGGCAGGCGGATGCGACATGCCGTGATCCGGTTTCCGGGATCACGAAGCGATCATCCGGAAACAACCGCGCCGAAAAATCTTGAGCTGAAAGGGATTTTTCGGCAACCGGACAACGAAGCTCCGGCCTGATCGGCCACATTTCGTATGATCCATGGGCCATGACAGACACCGCCATCGAAGCCATCGGATTTGCCGCCGCCGCCGCCACCACGCTGTGCTGGCTGCCGCAGGCGATCCGGCTGATCCGTACCCGCAACACGCAGGCGATCTCGCTGGCGAGCTACGGCTTCTTTTCGGCCGGGGTGGCGCTGTGGCTGGTCTACGGCCTGTTCCTCGGCAACGCCCCGATGATCGCCGCCAATGTCGTCACGCTGGCGCTGACGCTGACAATCGTGGCGATGAAGCTGCGCTATGGCTGACTGCGGCGGGGCGGATCCGGAGGGACGGGAGGGGTCCGGTCCGTCTGCTTTGAGGGAGCCCGTTCTGCCGCCCGCTCGGCTGCTGTCGTGGCCGCTTGCCGGTCGGCGGCACCGGGCGATGCCGAGTTTGCCGACCTTTTCGTTGGTCAGGCCGGTCCGTTCAAGCCCGCCAAAAACAAAAAGCCCCGCCAGGGCGGGGCTCTAAAAGGGAGAGGCACGCCTCAGCCGACGCGGAGGTTCTCCGCCGCAGTCTTGCCGCGGTTGGTCACCAGATCAAAGGTGACAGTCTGACCCTCGTTCAGGGTCGTCAGCCCGGCCCGCTCGACCGCGCTGATGTGGACGAACACGTCCTTTCCGCCGGTGGCCGGCTGAATGAACCCGTAACCTTTGGTCGGGTTGAACCACTTGACGGTGCCCTTTTGCATCGTCGGTCTCCGAAGTGAGTGAAGTCTCGACACCGCGCGTGGTCGTTCTCCACGCTCGCCGCCACACCCGGTGATTTTGGGGGTCCGAGAGACGTCAAAGGCCGTTCGGCGAAAGACGAGGCCGGAACGGCCAAAATCCGTATGCAACAAAATCGTGCTTCATTCCTGCGAGGAAAACAAGGCTCTTGTTGAACTCCCGCCGATTGATGCGGTTCGCAGCTACCGTCATCCGGCCGGCGGTCGGGGCCGCCCGGCCGGCTTCGAGGCCTCACTGCCCGGCCCCATAAGGCCACGCTCGAGGCTTCCGCCTCAGTTCATCAGCTTGCGGAACAGGCTGGTCCGCACGCTTCCGGTCGGGGCCGGGTCGGGCGACAGCGTCACCGTGGCCGCCACCGCCGGCGCCATCATGGCTGTGGCGGGCGCCTCGGTTGCGGCCGGCTCGTCGACCTCGGTGCCGTCCGCCGCATCCGCTGTGTCGTTGCGGGCGTAGCGCACGGTGCAATGGTTCTCGAAGAACTGTGCGGCCACGGCGGCGATGTCGTCGGAATAGCCGCGGTCGTGCGGCGACCACTTGCGGGTCAGGTCGGTGAAGGTGATCGGGCGGCGCAGGCGGTGCGCCCAGTTGGGGATTTCGCCCCAGCCCTGCACCAGCCGGGTGCGGTTGGCGACCGGTTGGTCGACGTCCTCACCGGCATACATCGAGACATGCTGGAGGTGGGCGAGCACGCCGGTCGAGACGTCGGCGAAGGCCTCGCCGCTTTGGCCGCGGCCGGTGGCGCCGATGCCGGCGAAGTTGTTCTGACCCGGCGACACCAGGCCCGGGCGGCCGTTGGCCTGGAAGAACCGCAGCCAGTTGGTCTCCACCACCATCTGGAAGAAGGCATAATCCCAGCGCAGGCCGAGCGCGCGGCCGTGCTGGGCGTAATGCTGCGCGATGGTCTGAAGGCGCGGGTCGAGGTCGTGGTGGCGCGTCTTCAGGAATCGGGTCAGCTGGGCCGGGGTGACGCAGGCGGGCACCTGGTTGCCGGGTCCGGCCTTGATGGCGGGGAGCTGCGCCGCGGCGAGCGGCGCGGGGCCGACAGTGGCGCCGCACAGGACGACGGCGACGATGGCGGCGACCTCGCGAAGACGGCTGTGGTCGCGACGGATGGTCATGCGGGTCCCGGGATTCAAATCACCAGACTCCGCTTATCCTCCGTCAAGGTTAACGAACAATTTACGATTGCGGTAAGGGGACGCTTCGCGGTCCCGGCCGCCACAACGGCCCGCGCACCGGCGTTGTGCCGGCGCTCGCTCGAATTCGTCATCTGATCGCCCCTCTCGACAGGTGCGACCCGGTCGGTCACCGCGTGACGCCGGGTCGGGGCGCACCGGAAATCCTCATTTGGCGGGATTTCGCGGCGGCCGAACTGCGCGTCCCTCCGGCATGCTCGGCCGAAGGTCGTGCCACTGTGCGGGAGACGGTGTCCGTCGTTGCGGAGCGGGCGAACCTCGCCGCTCCGACCAAGGACATCGGAGCGGGTTCGTCGAACTGGCGTTTCGTGCGTCCGCCCGCAAACCGGTTGCGGATGCGCTGTTACCCCAGCCGTGCCTCTAGCGTCTCCCACAAGGGATTTGAGGCGGTGAAGACGTACTCGATCGGTGCCACCGTCACTGCCTCCGCTCCTCGTTCGCGCAGGAATGAGGCGAGAGCATGGATCGCCACTGGCGGGCAATGCAGCGTCACCATGCCGGTCGAGGTCGGCGCGCCGAACGGCGCGGTGACGCCGAATTTCGCCGTGGCGTCCTCGATCATCTCGGCGGTGAGCTCGGGGAAGCGGGTGCGCACCTCGCGGATCGAGCGGGCGAGCCCCTCGGCGGCGATGCGGTCGAGGATGGCGGCGGCGGCGGTGCGGTTGTCGTCGGTCCAGGTGGCGGTGAGCGAGGCGACCAGGTTCGCCTCCGAGCGCAGGATCACGCCGTCGTCGAGCACCTTCAACGCGTTGGCGGCGAGGGTGCCGCCGGTGGTGGTGATGTCGACGATGAGCTCGGCGGCGCCGGTCGCCGGGGTGCCCTCGGTGGCGCCGAGGCTTTCGACGATGCGGTAGTCGACCAGGCCGTGGCGGGCGAAGAACCCGCCGGTGAGGTTGAGATACTTGGTGGCGACGCGCAGTTTCCGGTCATGCTTGGCGCGGAAGGCGGTGGCGACGTCGTCGAGGTCATGCATGGTGGCGACGTCGATCCAGGCTTGCGGCACCGCCACCACCACATTGGCGTAACCGAAGCCGAGCGGCGTCACCATCGCCACGCGGGCGTCGGCGTCGGGGATGGTCTCGCGCACCAGGTCTTCGCCGGTGACGCCGAAATGCACGGTGCCGGCCGCAACTTCCTTGGCGATCTCGGAGGCGGACAGATACGCCACCTCGACGCCGGGCACGCCGGCCAGCGCGCCGCGATAGTCGCGGGCGCCGCGCCCCTGCACCAGCGCCATGCCGGCGCGGCCGAAGAAGGCGTGGGTGTTCTCCTGCAGCCGGCCCTTCGAGGGCACGGCGAGAACCAGCGGGGATTTGTTCATGCCAGACCTCCCGCCTTGGTGAGCCGATCGATCCAGCACGCCAGCCCGACCGCCGCCACCTTCGTCTCGCTGCCGAGCAGCGTGCACAGTTCGTCGTAGCGGCCGCCGGCGACCAGCGGGCCGGGCTCGGCGCCGTCCGGGTCGTGCAACTCGAACACGAAGCCGGAATAATATTCCAGGCCGCGGCCGAACGCGGTCGAGAACCGCATGCGGGAGACCTCAAGCCCCTGCGCGGCGAAGAAGCCGGTGCGCTGCTCGAAGGCGTCGATGGCCGGCGTAAGGTCGATGTCGGCCTCGCGCGCCAGCGTGCGCAGCGCGTCGGCGGCTTCGTCGGGGTCGCCGCTGATCTGCAGGAACTGCTCGATCACCCCGAGCGCGGCCGCCGGCATCGCCGCGGTGGCGCCGAGCGCGGCCTGCTCCAGGAAGCGTTCGGCGATTTCGCCGGCGGATCTGCCGCCGACGGTGGTGATGCCGGCAATCGACAACAGGTCGGTGACCACGGCGCGGGCGGCCTTGGGGTCCTGGCCCGCCAGCGCGGCCAGCACGCCGGCGTAGGGCATGGACGGCTGCGCCGAGCCGATCCGTTCGAGGTCATCGGTCAGCGAGCCGCCGCGGTTGAAATCCTTCAACAGCCGCCGCCGCCACTGCGGCGGCAGGTCGAGCGCCTCGATCAGCGCGGCGAACAGGCTGCGGTCGCCGATCAGAATTTCGGGACGGGCGATGCCAAACTGGCCGGCGGCCTCGCAGCCCAGTGCCAGCACCTCGGCGTCGGCGGCCTCGCGGTCCTGGCGGCCGAGCGACTCGATGCCGGCCTGAAGGAATTCGCCGGGTGCCTCGCCGCGGAAGCGGAACACCGGGCCGAGATAGCAATAGCCGACCGGCCCGCCGCCGCGGCCGGCGGCGAGGTGGTCGCGGCACACCGGGATGGTGAGGTCGGGCCTGAGACACCATTCGCGCCCGCCGGCGTCGGTGGTGAGAAAGATCCGCCGCCGCATGTCCTCGCCGGCGAGGTCGAGCACCATGTCGGCCGGCTGCAGGATGGCGGGCGCGACATAGCGGTAGCCGGCGCGCTCGAACTGGGTGAGCAGAGTCTGCGCCGGCGTCTCGCCGGCCTCATCCGCGGAAATCGGACCGTCCATGCCTGTCTTTTGCCCCGTTTACGGCCTCTTAGCAAAGGCTGGGCGCGGGCTCTATCGCCGTTCGGGGTTAGGATGAACGGCGGCCTGCGGCGCCATGGTATCTGGCGGTGGGCAACAATGGCAGGCGGGGCAGATGGCACGGTTCTTCTTCACCCGGCGCGGCGGCATCGAGGACGACCAGCGCGACCGCGTTCGCCGCCTCGCCGAGTTGACGCGGGCGCACCTCGCTTTGCCGGAGGCGGCGACGGTGTCGGTCACCGAGCTTGCCTGCGGCGATCCCGGCTGCGCCGGCGGGGCGGAGACGGTGATTTTGGTGATGCGGCCGGGCCGGCGCACCGCGGCGGCCAAAATTCTCAAGGCGGTCGCCCATGTCGAGGACGCCGACCTCTACGGCGCGCTCGAAGGGCTGGTCGAGGCGCCGGCCGGGCCGTTCGGGGGGGATTGAGCCGGCTTGCCGGGGCCGGCGCGATCGGGACATCATGGCCGGCATATCCGCAACCAGCCGAACGGGGGATGGGGTGTCGAAAAAGCCGGCGGTGCTGTTCGTTTGTCTTGGCAATATCTGCCGTTCGCCGCTGGCGGAGGCGGCGTTCCGGCGCGAGATCGGGCGCCTCGACCTCGACGTCGAGGTCGATTCGGCCGGCACCGGCAACTGGCACGTCGGCGAGCCGCCTGACAGCCGGGCTCAGGCGGTGGCGCGGAAATACGGCATCGACATCAGCACCTACCGTGCCCGCCAGGTGAAGCCGGACGATTTCCGCCGCTTCTCCCACATCGTCGCGCTCGACCGCGACAACCTCGCCACGCTTCAGCGCATGCGTCCCAACGACGCCGCGGCCGAGCTCAGCTTGCTGCTCGACCATGTGCCGGGGCGCCACGGCCAGCCGGTGGCCGACCCCTATTTCGGCGGCGACGACGGCTTCGCCATCACCTGGGCCGACGTCACCACCGGCGCCGAGGCGTTGGCGAAACGCCTCGTGGCCAGCGGATGACCGCGCTCGCGGGCGCGGGCGCGGCGCTGCTCGGCGGCCGGCTGGTCCGGGCCGAGCCGCTGTCCGGCGGGGACCTGTCGCAGATCGTCCGCATCACGCTTGCGGATGGCCGCGTCGCCATCGTCAAGAACGGCCCGGCGCCGAGGACCGAGGCGGCGATGCTGGCTGCCATCGGTGCCGCCGGCGCGCCGGCGCCAATGGTGCTGGCGGCGAGCGACGACGCGCTGGTGATCGAGGCGCTGCCGGCCGGCGGCTCCCTGCGCAACGCCTGGGGCAGCCTCGGTGCGGCGCTCGCCGGGCTGCATCGCTGCGTTGGTCCGCGCTACGGATGGGACGCCGATTTTGCGTTCGGCCGCGTCGCCATCGAAAACACCTGGACCGACGACTGGCCGACATTCTGGGCCGAGCGGCGGCTGCTCACCAGCCTGTCGCAGGTGCCGGCGGCACTGGCGCGCCGGCTCGAAGCGCTCGCCGCCGATCTGCCGAACCGTCTGCCCCGCCATCCGCCGCCTTCGCTGCTGCACGGCGATCTGTGGGGCGGCAACGTGCTGGTCGAGGACGCCCGCGTCAGCGGGCTGATCGACCCGGCCTGCTATTTCGGCCACGCCGAGGTCGATCTTGCCATGCTGACGCTGTTCGACCGGCCGGGCCCGGCGTTTTATCATGCCTACGGCGTGCTGGAGCCCGGCGCCGACGACCGGCTCGTCATCTACCGGCTGTGGCCGGCGCTGGTCCATCTTCGCCTGTTCGGCGGCGGCTACCGCGGCATGGTTGAGGGCTTTTTGGCCGCGGCGAGGGCGTGATTCGGTTGCCGGATGAGCGGACAGAGCGGCTGCACGCCGCGCTTCACTCCCTCGGCATCGCGCCGAGCCGGCGCATCAGCCTGATCCAGCCCGGCGGCCGCGGCTGTTCGGTAAAGCCAGGCAGGCGCAGGCCGGCCAGGGCAACGCGGCCGTCGAGGTCGACCCGGCGCGCGATCAGTACCGCCGCGCCGAGGCTGATGCGGTCGCCGGGGCGGGCGCGGTCGGCGAAGCGATCGGCGAAGGCGTCGGCCACGGTGGCGACGGGCTCGCCATCGACCTCAAGCCCGTAGAGCGCGGCGATCTCGGCAAGCGGGGCGTCGCCGATCAGGGGCAGTTCTGCGAAGGCGATCTGGGCGGTGGTGGGGTCCTCGACGTTGGCGGCGAACAGCGCATCGAGCCGGTTGACGCGGGCGGGCGCCACCAGAACGTAGACGTAGTCGCCGCTGCGGACGTCGCCGGCGTCGCGCGGATTGAGCACGTTGCCGTTGCGCACCACCAGCGCCGCCTGCGCCCATGGCGGAATTCGGCCGCCGCGCGCCAGCGGACTTTCGGGCTCGACCGGATAGCCGACCAATTCACGCCCGGTATCTCCGGGCATGTCGATCTCCATCCGCTGCACCGGCCGCGAGGTGGCGGGGGTGGCGACGCCGCTCCAGCGGCCGGCGAGGTTCACCGTCCAGCCCTGCACCAGCAGCGACACCAGCACCGCCACGAAGGCGTAATTGAAATAGTCCTCCGCGCCCGGCAGGCCGGCCAGGGTCGGGATGGCGGCGAGGAAGATCGACACCGCGCCGCGCAGGCCGACCCAGCCGATGAACGCGGTTTCGCGCCAGGGCATGCGGAACGGCAGCAGGCACAGCCACACCGCCAGCGGCCGGCCCACCAGCATCAGGAACACCGCGATGGCGGCGGCCGGCAGCCCGTCATGGACGAGGTCCGATGGTGTCACCAACAGGCCCAGCATCAAGAACATGACGATTTGGCACAGCCAGGTCGCCGCGCCCTGGAAGCTCTCGATGGCGGGGTAGGCCTTGACCGGCCGGTTGCCGACCACCAGGCCGGCGAGGTAGGCGGCGAGCAGGCCGGAGCCGCCGCTGACCGAGGCGAAGCCGAAAATGGCGACCGCGGCGGTGGCGACGAACGGCGAGTGCAGGCCAGGCGGCAGGTCGAGCCGGTTCAGCGCCCGCACCACCAGGAGGCCGCCGCCGACGCCGACGACGGCGCCGATGGCGAAATCGACCACCACCTCGACCATCACCGTCGCCGCGGTCGTCTCGCCGGCGAGCGCCAGCCGGGTCAGCAAAATGACCAAGAACACCGCGATCGGATCGTTGGTGCCGGACTCGATCTCGACGGTGGCGCCGACCCGCGGGCTCAAGGTCAGGCCGGAGGTGCGCAGCAGAAACATCACCGCGGCGGCGTCGGTCGAGGCGACGATCGAGCCGACCAGGAACGCTTCGATCCAGGTGCCGCCGAGCAGGAACTTGACGAAGGCGCCGGTCAGTGCCGCGGTCAGAATCACGCCGGCGGTGGCCAGCACCAGCGCCGGCACCAGTGCCCGGCGCACCAGCCGGAGCTTGGTGCGCAGCGCGCCGTCGAACAGGATGACCGAGAGGGCGAGCGAGCCGACCAGATAGGTCGTTTCATAGTCGCCGAAGGTCAGTCCGCCCGGGCCGTCCTCGCCGGCCAGCATGCCGATCGCCAGGAACACCAGCAGCAACGGTGCGCCGAAGCGCTTGGCGACCAGGCTCGAAAGAATGCCCGCAAGCACCATGCCGGAGCCGATGAACAGGGTCCAATCGATAGCGGAGAGCTTGTCCATGGTTGTCGGCTTAAGCGCCCCTCAAGGTCCGGTGCTGCCGCAGCCGTCGGCGGGAAGCGGCACGCGGGGTTGGCCCGGCGATGGCAGCGAAGGCGAACGAGGGCCGCATAGACTGTCCTTTGGCCGCGCACCCCTCCAGGGCGTGGTCCGAATCTCACCTTAAGGCGGCGCCGCGGCGGGCGGGTGCAGAAATCCGTCTTGTCGGGGGATTTGATCGCGCCCCTTGGCGTGGTGTAGCCGGCGACGCCCGAAATGCAAAACTCCGGCCTTCAAGGGCCGGAGGTTGGCATTTCCATCGCAGGTTCGCCGCGGGCGCGGCAGCGCGTCAGGCCACCGGCCCCGGATTAGGACGCAGCGAGCGATGCCGCGCAGCGCGCACGGTTTCTGTTTAAACGCGGCGGATGGTGGTCTTGGCGAGGTCGGCCAGCGTCCCGGTCCGGCGTGGCGGCGGCGTCTCGCGCTTGTGGTCGCTGGTGCCGAGTTCGACCCGCTGCATCGGGGCGGGTGCCGCCTCGACCGGCTCGCGCGCCGGCCGCCGGTCGGCCGGGCCGAGCACGTCGGCGCGCACCGGCTTGGGCGGGGCGAACAGGTTGCCCTGGCCGAACTTGACGTCGTAGTCGAGCAGGTCGACCACTTGGCCTTCGGTGTCGATGGCCTCGCCAACCAGGTCGATGCCATGCCGGCTGAGCAGGTCGGCCAGATCGGCCGGGTGGATTTCGGCGCCGATGTCGCGCGTACGGTCGAGCAGCCCGATCGCCGGCACCTTGACGAACTTGACGCCGCGCTCAGCGAGGTCGCGGGCGTCGAAGCGCAGGTCGCGGATGCGGTGAAGCGCCAGCTTGAAGCCGCGCTCGACCACGCCAGCCATTGCCTCCGCCTCGACCGGCCCGATCATGCGCATCTGCTCCTGGGCGATTTGCAGCACCAGGGTGGGGGCGAAGGCGCGGTTGGTTTCGAGGAACTCGGTGTAACGCCCCATCGCCTCGCTATCGACGAGGGTGTCGGCGGAGAGGTCGAGGAACAGGCCGATCTCGCGGTTGCGGGTGGCCAGCCGGCGGATCACCTGCACGCTGCGCAGCAGCACCTGGAGGTCGATCTCCGCCTGCAGGCGGCCGCTGCGGGCGATTTCGGCATAGTCGTCGGGCTGCAGCAGCGAGCCGTCGTCGGCACGGAGCCGCGGCGTCGCTTCGTAGTAACGTACTTTGCGCTGCGGCAGCGTGACGATCGGCTGCAGGAAGATCTCGACCCGCCCGCCCTTCACCGCACGCTGCACCAGCGCCAGAGCGTCGGGCTCGGCGAGCCCCGCCAGCACGCCATGGCGCACCACCGGGGAGGTCGCCGCCGACGCGGCTGTCTCGGCAGCGGGGCCGGTCGACGCCGTCGCTGCGGCCGAGGCTGCCGGCGCCATGATCACCTGCGGGCGCGCGGCGAGGTTCTGCATCTCCTGGCCGTGCAGTGCCAGGGTCTGTTCGTGCACGGCGGCGGCCTCGGCGATGTCCTTGATCAGGCCGGTCAGCACTGCCAATTCCTTGGCGAGCGGATGCACGGTCTTCTCCGCCGCTTCGGTCGCAGCCGCCTCAATGGAGGATTCGCGGCGCTCGACCGCCTGCAAGCGGTGGGAGAGGTCCGACACCCGGCGCGAGATGTCGGCCAAGGCGCGGGCGACGTCGGTCACCGTCGACGACAGATCGCCGATCTGGCGTCCGAGGTCGGCGCGGTCGGCGGTGCGCAGAGCAGAAAACTGCCACCACGCCAGCGCCAACAGCAAGGTCAGCGAAACGAGACCGGAAATGGCGGCCGGAATGCCGGCGACGAGAAACAGCAACGCGCCGAGCGATCCCGACGCAATTACCATGCAAAAGGCTATAAACAACGTACCAATGCGTTGCATGGCTCGCAGTCCTGTGGGCCGAAACACGGCAAAATATGAGCGATTCGTCGTTCAGGGGCGACTGCCCCGACGACGGAGATGGATCGGGTCTCGCACCCGGCGACGAGAATCAAGTGCCGCAAGCCCCACCGTGAGCAACACAAGGAAACACGCCAAAATGCAAGAAAAACACGCAAGAAACTGACCTCACGAAATAGGGCATTACGCAACGTTTCTTGTTGGCGCACATCTGTCAAGGGCCTGATCAGCGGGGCAGGGCGTCGGCAAAAAGTCTGAGATGCACCGCCGTGCCGGCTTCAGATACCGCTGCAGGGTCGTCCCCAATGGCAATAGGACGGTTGTCGTGACGACACTGTTGTTACAATGTTCGCATTATCCACAGCCTAGTGGCAGACGGTGGGCTGCTTATTTGCGAAACAACACCGCGCGCGCCGGCAAGGGCGCCTCGAACCATCGGCGCAGGATCGATTGGGAGCACATCGAATGGTGACGCTGACCGTGACCGGAATGACCTGCGGCGGCTGTGCCGCGACGGTCGAGAAGCTGATCAAGCGCGAGGATGCCGCGGCGAAGGTCGCCGTCGACCTTGCCTCCGGCCGGGTCGAGGCCGACACCAGCGCGCCGGCCGAGGTCCTGATCAAGGCGATCGAGGACGCCGGGTTCGGCGCCAGCGTGGCGTAGGCCAGCCGCGGCTGTGCCGCAAAATCTGGAGATCGACCGGGCTGCCGCCGCGGCCGTGACGGATGCGCCGACGCGGGCCGTCGTGCGAATCAGCGGGCGGCGTCGTCGCCGTGGCCGTTGGCGCCCGTGCGCGGCTGGATGGCGCCGCGGTTGCTCGCCAGTTCGGCGGCGAGGCGGTGGCCGGCGAGCGCGGCCGCGTCCGGCCCCTGTTCGGCGAGCCGGGCGGCAAGATAGCCGGCGTTGAAGGCATCGTCGGCCGCGGGGTCGGCCGGGTCGCGGTGCGCTGCCGCCGGCACACGGACGGTTTCGCCGCCGCGGCGCAGCAGCACGCCGTCGGCGCCGGTCTTGAGCACGATCTCGCCGATGCCGGCCGCGGCGAAGCGCTCGAACGTCGCCTCGGGCGAGGCCTCGCCGAACAGCAGCGCCTCGTCGGCGAAGCGCAGCAGTGCGATGTCGATCCGCTTGAGCGATTCGGCATAGACGGCGCGGGCGCGGGCGATGTCGCCGCCCCAGTGCGAGGGGGCGAAATTGCCGTCGAACGCCACCTTGGCGCCGCGCTCGCGCGCCACTTCCAGGGTGGCGAGCAAGCGGCCGAGGCCGACATTGTCGAACAGCGACAGCGTGGCGCCGGACAGATAGATCAGGCTGGCCTGGGTCATCGCCTCGGCCAGCAGGCCCCAGCCTTCGACCGTGAACAGATGGCGCACCGACGCGCCGTCGCGCCAGTGCTGGACGCGGCGCTCGCCGCCCTCGTCGGTGTCGACCAGCACCAGGCCGGGCTTGCCGCCGGCGATGCGGACGGTGAGGCCGGTCGCCAGCCCCGCGGCCTCGGCGGCGGCGATGATGGCGCGCGAATAGGGATCGTCGCCGAGCGCGGTGGCGAACGCCGTGGGAACGCCGAGCCGGGCGAGATAGACCGCGGTGCTGAAGCAGTCGCCGCCGAACGACAGGCCGTAGCGGCCGTCGCCGCCGCGCGACAACTCGACCAGCACTTCTCCGATGGCGACGACGCGAGACATGGCACCCCCTCTTGCGGTTGGCGGCACAATGGCCGCCCGAAGCCCGGGTGTCCATGTCGGACGAGTTCCGCTAGACCAACCTCGCGGTCCGCCGCCCCGGTCGCGAGGCGGGATCGCCAAGCGACGTTACGAGACCTCAGTCAGGAGACCGCCATGGGCGATGCCGCTTTCGCCGTGTCCGCCGATCTTTCAGGGTGGGAGCGCCGGCCGCTGCCGGACGGCCGCTCGCTGGCCGGTCGCCTCGTGCGGCTGGAAAAACTGGACGGTGGCCGTCATGGCGCCGACCTTGCCGCCACCACGGCGGCGCCGGCCTCGCTCTATGACTATCTGTTCGAGCCGCCGCCGGTGCTGCCGGCCGAGGTGATCGGCTGGGCGTCGGAGGCGGCGGCAAGCCTCGATCCATTCTTCTATGCCATCGTCGATCAGGCCTTGGGCCGCGCGGTGGGGCGCCTTGCCTTGATGCGCATCGACGCCAAGCACGGGGTGATCGAGGTCGGCAGTGTCCTGTTCGGGCCGCTGCTGCAGCGGACCGCCGGCGCCACCGAGGCGATCGCGCTCCTCGCCGGCCACGTGTTCGACGATCTTGGCTACCGCCGCCTGGAGTGGAAGTGCAACGACCGCAACACGCCGTCCAAGCGCGCCGCCGTGCGGTTCGGCTTCCAGTATGAGGGGCTGTTCCGCCAGCACATGGTGCAGAAGGGCAAGAGCCGCGACACCGCCTGGTTCGCCATGCTCGACTGCGAGTGGCCGGCGCGCCAACGCGCCTTCGCCGCCTGGCTCGATCCGGCGAACTTTGACGCCGGCGGCCGCCATCTGCGGCGGCTCGAGGAGTTTCGCTGACGCGCAGTCGGCGGGCGCGGTGCCGGGTCGACGCGAGTCCTGGAACATCCGCCACGATTTGCCATTCGAGACATGACCGCCGCGTTGGCTGTTGAAAGCTGGCGTCACGGCCGGGCGTGTTCGTAAAAGGGACACGTTCGCGCCCAACAGCCGGACCAGCGAAGACGGGCGCCGATTCGGAGTGGTTCGAAACGGCGTCGGGACAGGGAGAGCCGAATGCGACGCCGTCAATTGGTCATGGGTGCCGCCCTGCTGCCGGTGGTCGCCGCCGCCTATCTGCCGCTGATCCCACGCCTGACCGACGAGGTGTCGGCCCAGGACGCCGGCGGCACGCCGTTCGATGCCCACGTGGTGCGGCGGATGGCGCGCGAACTCGCTGCCAATCCCTACAAGGCTGGCAGCCAGAGCCTGCCGCGTCCGCTCGACGCCCTCAGCTACGACGCCTACCGCAACATCCGCTTCAACGCCGAGCGCGCGCTGTGGCATGGCGAGGGGTTGCCGTTCGAGGCGCAACTGCTCCACCGCGGCTTCTTGTTTCGCGACCGCGTCGACATTTTCGTTGTCACCGACGGCCGGGCGACGCCGGTCGCCTACAGCCCCGATTTCTTCCGCTTCGAGCACGGCGTCGAGCGGCCCGACCCGAGCGCCGATCTCGGCTTCTCCGGCTTCCGCCTGCACGGCCTGCTCAACCGGCCCGATTATTACGACGAGGTCGTGGTGTTCCAGGGCGCGAGCTATTTCCGCGCGGTGGGCAAGGGCCAAAGCTACGGTTCCTCCGCGCGCGGCCTGTCGATCAAGACCGGGGACGCTGGCGGCGAGGAGTTCCCGGTTTTCAAGGCGGTGTGGATCGAGCGCCCGCGCCCCGGCGGCGATTCCGTCGTGGTGCACGCGCTGCTCGACAGCCCGAGCGCGGCGGCGGCCTACCGCTTCACCATCCGGCCGGGCGATGCCACGGTGATGACGGTGGAGATGGCGCTCTACCCGCGGGCCGACGTCGACCAGCCGGGTTTGGCGACGCTTACCAGCATGTTCCTGTTCGGCCCCAACGACCGCGACGGCATCGACGATTTCCGGCCGGCGGTGCACGACGCCCAGGGCCTCGCCATCCTCAACGGCAAAGGCGAGTTGCTGTGGCGGCCGCTGACCAATCCGCGCCGGCTCCAGGCGTCCGCCTTCGTCGACACCAATGTGCGCGGTTTCGGCCTGATGCAGGCGCAGCGCTCGTTCTTCGACTACCAGGATTTGGAGGCGCGCTACGAGCGGCGGCCCAGCGTGTGGGTCGAGCCGATCGGGGATTGGGGCGAGGGCGCGGTGCACCTGTTCGAGATCCCGACCCCGGAAGAGGTTCACGACAACATCGTCGCGTTCTGGCGGCCGAAAGACCCGCTGCGCAAGGGCGCCGAATACATCTACACCTACCGTCTGCACTGGACCTGGGACATGCCGGGCCGCGACGCTCGCGCCCGCTTCGCCGCCACCCGCGTCGGCGGCAACGCCGAGCGGCGGCTGTTCGTGCTGGACGTCGTCGGCGACAACCTGCGCGGCGTCGCGGCCGAGGCGCTGCGGGTGGACGTCGGGGCGAGCGGGGGGGCGGTCACCAACGTCGTGCTGCAGCCCAACCCCGACATCGAGGGCTGGCGGCTGTCGTTCACGCTCGACACCGCGGGCCAGGATCTGGTCGAGCTGCGCGCCGAGGTGCTGCGCGGCGAGGAGCGCATGAGCGAAGCGTGGATCTATCGATGGACGCGGTAACTGTGCCGGCCGGCGTCGCGCCGGAATCCCCCGCCCCGGCGCTGCCGCCGGACTCGCCGCTGGCGATGCCGGTGCAGTCGCTCCGCGCCGCGCCGGCGGCGCGCCTGCGCCCGACCACGGCGCCGGCAAGGCTCGCCGCCCGGCGGGCGTTCGTGTTCGGCGGCGCGCTCGCGCTCACTGCGCTGGCCGCGGAGGAAATGTACGCGGTGCTCAACGTCGCCGGCCTCACCGTGCTGGAAACGGTGGTGCTGGTGCTGTTCGTGGTGCTGTTCGCCTGGATCGCGTTCTCCTTCACCAACGCGCTGGGCGGCGCCATCGCCATGGCTCGGCGCGGCGATGGCGGGCTCGGCATCGATCCGGCATCGCCGCTGCCCGAACTGACCGGCCGCATCGCGCTGTTGATGCCGACCTACAACGAGGCGCCGGCGCGGGTGTTCGCCGGGCTGGAGGCGACCTGGCAGTCGCTGGTGGCGACCGGGCGGAGCGCGGCGTTCGACCTGTTCATCCTGAGCGACACCACCGACGCCGACGTCTGGGTCGCCGAGGAGGCCGGCTTCCTGGCGCTGCGCGCGCGCGCCGGCGGCGATGGCCGCATGTTCTATCGCCGGCGGCCGCGCAATATCGATCGCAAGGCCGGCAACATCGCCGATTGGGTGATGAGGTTCGGCGGCGGCTATGACAGCATGATCGTGCTCGACGCCGACAGCGTCATGACCGGCGAGGCGATGGTGCGCATCGCCGCGGCGATGGAGCAAAACCCCGGCGTCGGCCTGATCCAGACCTTGCCGGTGATCGTCGGCGGCCGCAGCCTGTTCGCCCGGGTGCAGCAGTTCGCCGGCCGGCTCTACGGCCCGCTAATCGCCCACGGGCTGGCGTGGTGGCATGGCCCCGACGGCAATTACTGGGGGCACAACGCCATCATCCGGGTGAGGGCGTTTGCCGGCGAGGCCGGGCTGCCGCACCTCAAGGGCAGGAAACCGTTCGGCGGCCACATCCTCAGCCACGATTTCGTCGAGGCGGCGCTGATCCGGCGCGGCGGCTGGGCGGTGCACATGGTGCCGGCGCTGGCCGGCAGCTTCGAGGAAGGGCCGCCCTCGCTGATGGATCTGTCGGTGCGCGACCGCCGCTGGTGCCAGGGCAACCTCCAGCACATCGCGGTACTGCCGGCGCGCGGGCTTCATCCGCTGTCCCGGCTCCATCTCCTCACCGGCATCGGTGCTTATGTCACCGCGCCGCTGTGGCTCGCCATGCTGCTGATCGGCCTTCTGGCCGCGTTGCAGGCCCGCTTCGTGCCGCCGGACTATTTCCCCACCGCGTTCTCGCTGTTCCCAGAGTGGCCGGCGCAGGACCCGGTGCGCGCCGCCTGGGTGTTCGTCGGCACCATGGCGGTGCTGCTGCTGCCCAAGCTGATCGGCTACGCCCTAATGCTGGCCGACCGCGACGCGCGGCGCGGCTTCGGCGTGTTCGCCCTGGTCGGCGTCGTCGCCGAAACCGCGATCTCCGCGCTGACCGCGCCGATCACCATGGTGTCGCAGTCGGCGGCGGTGGCCGGCATCCTGGCCGGGCGCGACGCCGGCTGGCAGCCGCAGCGCCGCGACGACGGCACCATGCCGTTCGCCCACATCGCCCGGCGCTTCGCGCCGCACACCCTGTTCGGGCTGGCGCTGGCCGGCGCGGCGTTCGCGATCTCGCCCGAGCTGTTCCTGTGGATGACGCCGGTGATCGCCGGCCTGGTGCTAGCGGTGCCGGTGGCGGCGCTCACCGCCTCCCGTGGCGCCGGCCGGGCGCTGGCCGGCCTGCTGCGCACGCCGGAGGGGCGCAACCCGCCCGAGGTGCTGCGGCGGGCCGCCGACCTTGCGGCGGCGCGGGCTCAGGAGACGGTGGGCGAGGCGGTGGCGGCGCTGGCGCGCGATCCGGAACTGCTCGCCGCCCACCACGCCATGCTGCCGGCCGGCGGCGCCCGCCGGCCGGGCGACTACGCCCCCGAGCGGCTGGTCGCCCGCGCCAAGATCGAGGACGCCCGCGATCTCAATGAGGCGCTGGCGTTGCTGACGCCACGCGAGAAGGCGGCGGCGCTGGGCGATCCCGACGCGTTGGAGCGGCTGGTGACGCTGGCGCGGTGACCGTCAGATCAGCCCGAGCCCCTTCAGGCTGGCGTGGCCGTTCTTGCCGATGATGAGGTGGTCGTGCAGCGCGATGCCGAGCGGGGCGGCGACCTCGGCGATCCTGCGCGTCATCTGCACGTCGGCAGAGGACGGCGTCGGGTCGCCGGACGGGTGATTGTGCACTAAAATCAAGGCAGTCGCCGATAGCTCCAGCGCGCGCTTGACCACCTCGCGCGGATAGACCGGGGTGTGGTCGACGGTGCCGCGCGACAGCACCTCGTCGGCGATCAGCTGGTTGCGCTTGTCGAGGAACAGAATGCGGAATTCCTCGCGGTCGGCGAACGCCATCGCGGTGCGGCAGAAGTCGAGCACCTGCGACCACGAGCTCAGCACCGGCCGGGCCTTGAGCTCACCCTTGGCCAGGCGCAGGGCGGCGGCCTGCACGAGCTTCAGCTCGGCCACCACCGCCTCGCCGACGCCCTCGACCTCCGCCAGCCGCGGCGGTGGCGCCGACACCACCTCGGCGAACGAGCCGAACCGCGCCAGCAGCGCCTTGGCCAGCGGCTTGGTGTCCTGGCGCGGCAGGGCGCGGAACAGCACCAGTTCCAAAAGTTCGTAGTCGGCCAGCGCGTCCGGCCCGGACTCCAGAAAGCGGGTGCGCAGCCGGGCGCGGTGGCCGACGAAATGAGGCTCCAACGTCCCCGCCGCCGATTTCGGGGCACGGGCCACGGTGCGCCTCAGACGTTGTAGGGCGGCTTGTCGAGCCCTTTCGGCGACAGCGTGAAGATCTCCACGCCGGTCTCCGTCACCCCGACCGCGTGCTCGAACTGTGCCGACAGCGAGCGGTCGCGCGTCACCGCGGTCCAGCCGTCGGACAGCACCTTCACGTGCGGCCGGCCGAGATTGATCATCGGCTCGACGGTGAAGAACATGCCGGGCTTCAGCACTGCGCCCTCGCCGGGGCGGCCGACATGGACGATGTTGGGCTCGTCGTGGAATAGCCGGCCGACGCCGTGGCCGCAGAAATCGCGCACCACGCTGAGGTGGCACGGTTCGACGAAGTCCTGGATGGCGGCGCCGATGTCGCCGACGGTGGCGCCGGGCTTGATCACGGCAATGCCGCGCATCATCGCCTCATAGGTGATCTCGATCAGCTTCTCGGCGCGGCGGGGGATTTCGCCGACCGGATACATGCGGCTGGAGTCGCCGTACCAGCCGTCGAGGACCAGGGTGACGTCGACATTGACGATGTCACCCTCGCGCAGCGGCTTTTCGTTGGGAATGCCGTGGCAGACCACGTGGTTGATCGAGGTGCAGGTCGACTTGCGATAGCCGCGGTACATCAGCGTCGCCGGCAGCGCGCCATGGTCCATGGCGAACTCGAACACCGCCTTGTCGATCGCCTCGGTGGCGACGCCAGGGCGGATCAGCGGGACGATCAGGTCCAGCGCCTCGGCGACCAGGCGGCCGGCCTTGCGCATGCCTTCGAAATCGGCCGGGCCGTGAAGCTTGATCTGGCCGTTCTTCCGGAGCGGTGCGGCAGCAGCGTCGACATAGGTCATTTCAGTTGCACTCGGAAATGGCGGTCGTCGGGGCCGCCTCTTGTCTTGCCGGTTCGGGCAATGTAGGCGATCGGCGGTCGCGCGCAAGGATGCGTTGCCGGTTCCCGCCGGCACGCGCCCGGAAGGGCGGGCGGCGGAAACGGTTCGGGACTGGACACCCGGGGCACTCGGATCGATGATTGGCCGGTGTTCCAGGCGGAGTGGTCCGGATTCGGCACTAAGGTTCGATTCGGACTCCCCAGAGGTTCGGATGCGGACGATCGCGTCCGGTGCGACCGGTTCTGCCGGGATCGATGAGGTTCCGAGCGTCCGTCCAGCCGCGGTGGGAACGGTCGGGTCGAGGCACGCCGTAGTGGAGTTCCGTTTGCTGGCACGCGAAAACGACTCCAGCCCCTTCGGCGCCTGCAAGCCGGACAGCTTTGCGTCCAACGTCATCGGGTTGACCCGCCGGATCCCGGATCGGTGGCTGTACCGGCGCCTTGCCTTCGCGCTCAGGCGGCTGGTGACGTTCAGGCTGGCCGGGCGGCCGCTGGACGTGGAGTCGATGGGCGCCCGCTTCCGGCTCTACCCGTTCAACAACGTGTGCGAGAAGCGCATCCTGTTCACGCCGCAGTATTTCGACGCGGTCGAGCGGGCGGCGCTGGCGGCGTTCGCCGATGCGCTGGCCGGCGAGGGCCGCGAGGTCACCTTCGTCGACGTCGGCGCCAATATCGGCGGCTACAGCCTGTTCCTGGCGGCGCACACGGCCGGACGTGCCCGGCTGCTCGCCATCGAGCCGCAGCCGGTGGTGTTCGAGCGGCTATGCTTCAACATCTCCGCCAATCCCGGCTGCGGGGTCAAGGCGCTGTCGGTGGCGGTGGCCGACCGCGACGGGCCGCTGACGCTGTTCCTCGCCCCGCGCAACAAGGGCGAGTCGAGCATCAAGATGGTGGGCTTTGCGCCGGGCGAAGGCTCCAGCGTCACGGTGCCGGCCGAAACGCTGGAGCGTATCCTCGACAGCGAGGGCATCGACCGGGTCGACGCCATGAAGATCGATGTCGAAGGCGCCGAGGATCTGGTGCTGGTGCCGTTCTTCCAGTCGACTGCGCCGGCGCGGTGGCCGGCGCAGCTGATCCTGGCCAATACGCCGCATCTTTGGCACTCCGACCTTCACGCCCTCTTGACTGGCCATGGCTACCGGCTCTGCGGCCAGTCGCGGCGAAAGCGGCTCTACCAGCGGCTTGGCCCCGACGAGGCCGCCGCACCGGCGCGGGCGGCGGAGGAGGTCGCGCCGGTGGCCCGGCTCGGTCTGGCCGTGGCGCGGTCAAGCCTGACGCCGTGAGCGCCGGCACCAAGGCCAAGGCAGCTCCCGCTCGAGGCGACCGGCGGGCGTCCGGAGGATCCGACCTGGCTGCATCAGGGCGGATGCTCCAGGCCTTTGTGATTTCGCATTTTCTTCCGCACAACCGGATCCCACTTGTGCGGAAAATGCTCTAGCGGGTCAGGAACAGCGGCCGGCTGGCGTCGGAAACACGGCGCCAGATGTTGTCCTCGGTGCGTTCGAACCGCACCTGATCGCCCTGCCCGGAGGTAATCACGATGTCGGCGCGGTCGAGCCGCCACGACACCGGCGCAAACGACTTGATGGTCTGGTCGCAGGTGCCGGCGAGGGTCAGGCGGTAACTGTCGCCGTCGGCCGGCTCTTCGGTCAATGTCACGCTGCAGATCGGCCGACCCGGCTGGCGGGCGAACGACCAGGTTCCGGTCAGCTCGGCGGGCGTCGGCCCGGCCGGCTCGGTGCCGCCGGCCCGCGACAGGAAGAACACGCCTTCTCCGGCGCGCGCCATCTCATAGAGGCCGTCCTCGGTCTCGCCGAACTCGGCGACGACGCGGCCGGTGCCGTCGAGAAGCCGGATGGCGCTGGCCGGGCCGCGGCTCCAGGAGGTGACGGTGGCGAGGAATGGCATCGCGCCGACGCAGGTCGGCTTGTCGAAGCCGAGGGCGAAGCCGGTGCCCTGGATTTTCGCCTCCAGCGCCAGCGCGCAGCGGCGGTGGCCTTCGGCGTCGGTCAGATCGAACGGGCCCGCCAGTTGACGAACCTCGTCGGGTACCTTCGCCGGCCGCGCCGTTTCCGCCGTCGCCGCCCCAGCTCCGATCAGCGCGAGCATCAGGGTCACTGGGATAAGAACCGCGCGCATGTCCGTCCCCCGCCGTGCGTGCCGCCCAAATTGACCTAACGGCAATTCAGGATCTCTTAATAGGTTATCACGCCCGGCGCGGGTTCGGCCAAGGCGTTTCCGGTACCGGGGTTAACGGTCCGCGGTCGTCGAACCAGCTCACCAGATTGTCGACGGTGAGCTGCGCCATGGCCTGGCGGGTGTAGAGCGTGGCCGAGCCGACGTGCGGCAGCAGCACCACATTGTCCATCGCCATCAGCTCGGCCGGCACGTTGGGCTCGTCGGCGAACACATCGAGGCCGGCGGCGAGAATGGTGCCGGCTCTCAGCGCCTCGATCAGCGCCGGCTCGTCGACCACCGAGCCGCGGGCAACGTTGATCAGGACGCCGCGCGGGCCGAGCGCGGCGAGCACGGCGGCGTTGACGCTGTTCTTGGTGTCCGGGCCGCCGGGGGTGATCACGATCAGGGTGTCGACCGCCGCCGCCAGCGAGGCAAGGTCGGGATGGTAGGGATAGGGCACGTCGGTGTGGCGGGTGCGGCTGTGATAGGCCAGCGGCACGCCGAAGCCGTCGAGCCGGCGGGCGATGGCGCGGCCGATGCGGCCGAGACCGTAGATGCCGATGCGGCGGTCGCGCAGCGACGGGCTGAGCGGGAAATGCGCCTTGGGCCAGGCGCCGGCGCGGACGTAGCGGTCGGCCTGTGGCAGCCGGCGCACGGTGGCCAGCAGCAGGCCGAGTGCGGTGTCGGCGACCTCCTCGGTCAGGACGTCGGGGGTGTAGGTCACCACCACGCCGTGGCGGGCGGCGGCCGCGGCGTCGATATGGTCGTAGCCGACGCCGAAATTGGAGATGATCTCAAGCTTGGGCAGCTTCGCCAGCAGCGCCTCGTCAACCGGATGGCCGGCGGCGGTGGTGGCCAGGCCGCGAACCCGCGCGGCGACGGCATCGAGCGCGCCGTCGCCCGACTCCCACAGCTTGTGCAGCCGGAAGCGGCGGCCGAGCTGTTCGGTCACGGTCGGCATCATCGGCCGGGGCACCAGGATTTCGGGCGTATCGGTCATGGGTCGCTCCTGCGTCGCCGCGCGGTGGTGGCCGAGGTCTGCGCCCGGCGTCAATCCAAATTCGGGTGTGTTTCGGCCGGTGCCGGTCGACGCTCGCACATTAGCAGGAACAGGCCGGAGGCGACGACGATGGTGCCGCCGGCGAGGGTCCAGGGGTCGGGCACGTCGCCGAACACCAGATAGCCCATCGCCACCATGCCGAGCAGCTGGGCGTAGATGAACGGCGCCAGCACCCCGGCCGGGGCCTTGCGGTGGGCGAGGATCAGCAGCCAGTGGCCGACGCTGCCGAGCGCACCGACCGCCACCATCAGCGTAACGACGCGGGCGTCGTTCGGCGTCGACCACAGCCAGGGCAGCGGCACGGAGGCCAGCAGGACGCCGACCAGGTTGGAATAGAACAGCGTGGTGAGGGCGGAATCGTAGCTCGCCAGCACTCGGGTCGAGATGTTGTAGAGGGCGTAGGCCACCGCGCCCGCCAGCGACAGCCCGACCGCCCAATGGACCTCGCCGACGCCCGGGCGGGTGATCACCAGCACGCCGCAGAAGCCGACCAGGATCGCCAGCCAGCGCTTCCAGCCGATCCACTCGCCGAGCAGCGGCCCGGCCATCGCCACGACGAAGAACGGCGTTGTGAACACGATCGACATGGTCTGGTCGAGCCGGAGGTAGTGCAGCGCGACGAAATTGCACACGGTGGAGGCGAACAGCAGCGTCGAGCGGCCGAGCTGCAGCGCTGGCCGGCGGGTGCGGATCAGGCCCGGCACCGTCCATGGATTGACGATCAGGATGGTGAGGACGAAGGCGCTGGCGTAGCGCGCCCACACCACCAGCGCGGTGTCGATGTGGTGGCCGAGCCATTTGGCGGTGGTGTCGAGGCAGCAAAAACAGGCGAGCGCAGCGCCCATCAGGGCGATGCCGGCCAAACGGTGCTGCCGTGGCTCAGTCACCACGAACGGCGGAGTGGGGGTGGCGTCCAACGGGGGGCGGGGCTTTCGGGAGGATCGGTCGGCGGGTGTTCCCGCACCGAGCACGGCGGGGCGCCGATGGCAAGGGCGGGCGGCGCCGCTCATGGCAGCCTTGCGGAAGGCCGCGGCTGTCCGGTGCCCGCTTTGGCGCCGAACACGGCGCCGTCGCCCCTAGCGGCATCGTCCCGCCGGGCCGGCTCTCCCGTGCGGGAGAAGCTAAGCCCCCTGCCGACCGCCGCTCCGCTCGCGGTCCTTGATGACGCCGTCTATTCCGGCGCCGTCTATTCCGACGCCCTGTCGGCCGGCGCGTCGTCGGCGTCGTCGTCGGCGTCGTCCTCGTGCGCGTCGGTGCCGAGGCGGCCGGCGAGGTTCTTCTCGATACGGCGCAGCAGCTTGCGCAGGCGCTTGCGGTCCTTGCCGTCGAGGCCCTCCAGCATCTCCTGCTCAAGGGTGTGCCAGATGCCGTCGATGGCGCTGGCGCGCGTGCGCCCCGGCTCGGTGAGATGGACTCGCACCAAGCGGCCGTCGCCGTTGACGGCGCGGCGCTCGACCAGCCCCTGCGCGGTGAGGCGGGCGATGGTCTTGGAGGCGGTGGGCGGCCGGACCCGGAGCGCGCCGGCGAGGTCGCCCATGGTGCGGCCGTCATGCTCGGCCAAGAGCTTAAGCACGGTTTCCTGGCCGGGAAACAAGCCGAGCCCGGTCAGCAGCTTGGCCGTGCGCGCCCGTTGCAGCCGGGCGGTGTGGTTCAGCCGGTAGCCGACCGTCTTGACGTGAGCATCCTTGGCGGCGGCATTCTTCATAGCCTTCACCCCGCGGACTGTTTGCCGGCAGCGCCTGCGCACCAGAAAGACCGGCAGCGGACACTTTCATCGTATTCTGCACGATTCGGCACGCCGATAGTTTCCGTCACTTGATGAAAACTGTATGTCGGCGAAGAAAAATCTGTCGGAGGACCTTGGATGCCGCCACGGCGCCGCTGGCTGGAGCTGAGCTGGACTGACCTTGCGGCCGCTGATGCCGCGCGCTGGATCGCGGTGCTGCCGCTGGCGGCGGTGGAGCAGCACGGGCCGCATCTGCCGCTCGGCACCGACGCAATCATCGCCGAGTTCTACCTGGCGCGGGTCGAGGCGCTGCTGCCGGACGAGGTGCCCGCCGTGCTATTGCCGATGGCGACGATCGGCGTCTCGCCCGAGCATCTCGGCTTTCCCGGCACCCTGAGCGTCGATGCCGCCGCCGCGGTGGCGGGGTGGATTGCGGTCGGCGAGGGGCTCCATCGTGCCGGGGTGCGCAAGCTGGTGATCGTCACCAGCCACGGCGGCAACGTCGCGGCGGCGAGCCTTGCGGCGGTCGAACTGCGGGCGCGGTTCGGCCTTTTCGTGGTGACGTGCTCCTGGCACAAGCTCGGCTATCCCGACCGGCTGTTCTCAGCCGATGAGGTGCGGTTCGGCATCCATGGCGGCGAGATCGAGACCTCGTTGATGCTGGCGGCGCGGCCGGAGCTGGTGCGCATGGCGGAGGCCCGCGATTTTCCGTCGGCGGCGCAGGCGATGGAGGCGCGGTTTCGGCGGCTGCGGGCGACCAGCCCGGTCGGCTTCGGCTGGATGGCGCAGGACCTCAATGCCGAGGGCGTGGTCGGCAACGCCGCCGCGGCGACCGCCGACAAGGGCCGCGCCGCCGCCGAGTTCGGCGCGCGCGCCTTCATCGAGCTGCTGCGCGACGTCGATGCGTTCGACGTTGCGGCGCTGACGCCGGGGCCGCTGGGCGGGGGATGATCACGAGTAGCGTCGTTCAATCATGGGTCCCCTTCCCTTGCGTCGCTGCGCGACGCTCGCCGGGGACGACCCGTTGAGGTTCCGAAGCTTGGTTCTGCAGACGCAACCCGTCGTCCCCGGCGAGCCGGACAACGTCCTGGGAGGGAAGGGGACCAGACTCTGCAATGGCGCAAGCAGCAGACCGCCGCGCCTACCCCTCCAGCTTCTTGACGAACCAGCCGACCAGGCGCTGCCACACCGCGTCCTTTTCGGCGGCGTCCTCGACGCCGTGCTCGATATTGGGGTTGTCGTTGACCTCGATGACGTAGATGCCGCCATTGGTCTGCTTGATGTCGACGCCGTAGAGGCCGTTGCCGATCAGCCGGCAGGCGCGCACCGCAAGGTCGATGACGTCGGGCGGCGCGGTGGCGACCGGCAGGGTGCGGAAGCCGCCTTCCTTGGCGATGCCG
Source organism: Blastochloris viridis (assembly GCF_001402875.1). NCBI lineage: Bacteria > Pseudomonadati > Pseudomonadota > Alphaproteobacteria > Hyphomicrobiales > Blastochloridaceae > Blastochloris > Blastochloris viridis. The sequence goes on from NZ_CP012946.1 coordinate 485,129, forward strand.
TTCGGCTCGTGCTTGAGGATCTGCCAGTGGCCGCGCGCCATCATGTATTGGCAGGCGAACAGCGGCTCGCCGCCCAGCACGCCGACCCGCCAGTCGTATTCCGTCGGCATGAACTTCTGGGCGATGACGAGGTCGGTGTCCTCGAACATGTGCTCGGTGACGCGCTTCAGCTCCTCCGGCGTCGCCACCTTCACCACCCCGCGCGAGAACGAGCCGTCCGGGATCTTCACCACCAGCGGCAGGCCGAGCTCGTCGATCGCCTGTTCCAGCTCGCCGTCCTCGCCCGACAGCAGCAGCGTCGGCGGCATCGCCACGTCGTGCCCGCCGAGCTTCTCCATCAGGTAGACCTTGTTGGTGCAGCGGATCATCGAGATCGGGTCGTCGATGACCGGCATGCCCTGCTGCACCGCGAGCCGGGCGAAGCGGTAGGTGTGGTTGTCGATCGAGGTGGTTTCGCGGATGAACAGCGCGTCGTATTCGGCGAGGTCGGACAATTGGCGGCGGGTGATGGTCTGCACCGACACCGACATCTTCTCCGCCACCCGGGCCAGGTGGCGAATGGAGGCCGTCGAACTCGGCGGCAGCTTTTCCTGCGGGTCGTGCAGCACGGCGAGATCGTACTTGGCGACGGCGCGCGCCTTCGGCCGCCGCCAGTCGCGCCTGGTGTGGGCGTGCAGCGCCTCGGCGAAGAACCGCGCGTCGCCGTTTTCCAGCTTGGTGATGGGGCGGGCGCGCAGGCGCGCGATCGAAATCCAGCTGTTGGCGTCGGTGCCCGGCTCCAGCGACACCTCGATCGCCGGGCAGCGGAACCAGTCGAACAGCAGCTTGCCGAACGCCTCGAAGCGCTCGTCGGCGACCAGGCCGAAGCACACCATCAGCCTCTGGTCGGAGGCAGGCTGCCAGCCGGTCTTGCGGGCACAGCGGTTCAGCTCGTCCTCCAGCTCCGGCAGCGCCTTCTCATACAGCGTCGCCTCGCGCAGCTCGAGCATGGTTTCGACCGTCGGCATCACGCGGTGGCCGCGCGCCTCCGCCAGCAGCGAGGCGTAATAGCCCTGGCTCTGGTAGTTGTACGATCGCGACAGATTGATGAGCTTCGGACGTCCTGAATCGAACAGCCGCGGTCGGGCGAGATACTCGCTCGTGGTAATGACCTTGTGGGGCGTGTCGGCGTTGCGGAAGTCCTTGGGCTGATCGACGATGATCACCCAACCGGTCATGGTCAGTGTCCCTTTCGGACCAACACCGCGGCGCGAAGATTGTCGCGGCCGAACCGCGCCATGCGGTGGAATTCGGCGGCGGGAATCGGCAGGTTGGCGGCGGCGAGAATGCTCTCGCGCGACTCCGCTTCAAACCAGGGATCGTGGACGAAGATGTGGCGATCGTCGCGGCCGAACGCCAGAACCCAATGCGGTTCCTTGCGGCGGTACATGCGGTAACCGGAAACGAGCACCAGCGCGAGTGCCTCGCCGTTCAGCACGGCGGCGTAGTCGCTTTCCGTCATTGCGCCGCCGCGGTCGGGAATGCCGAGTTCGTGCGCCTCCTCGCGGAAGCCTTCCTGCACGAGGCGCATGACGTCCTTTTTCTCCGGCGAGCGTACGCCATCGAGGAAATAGGGGCCGCAATGGGATACCCGCACCTCCGGCTCAAGGCCGCGATGCTTCAGCGTGACCGCAAGGCCGTAGGGATCGCAACCGCCGGGGCCGGACGTCATGAAGATCGTCGTCGAATCGCGCCACAGCTTGAGTTCGAGCGCCCGGCTCGGGCGGAGCGACCGGTCGTCCCAGGCGAGCGCCATCAGCATGCACGCCGGACCGCATGTGAAGTCGGTGGTTTGGTGAAAGTAAGGCGGCGGCTTGAGCGGCGCCTCGACCTCCGCGATCAGCCGTTTCTCCAGCCTCAGCGCCGGTTCGTGGTCCTGGTAATAGTCGGCGAGGCGGGCGATCTGGCGATAGCCGGCGGAGCGGTACAGCGCCTTTGCGGTGGCGTTGTCCTCGCGCACTTCCAGCCGCAGGAACAGGCAGCCGCGCGTTTCGGCGGCGGTCTCGGCGGCATCCAGCAGGCGGCGGCCAAGGCCGCGGCCGGCCGCCTCGGGCTCAACCGCGATCGAATAGAGCCGGCCGAGCGCGGTGCCGCTGCGGAACAGCACCAGCGCATAGCCGGCGATGCGGCCGCCGACCTCGGCAACCAGCAATTCGTCGCGATCCTGGCTGAGGAAGTGGCGGAACGAGCGGCGCGACAGCCGGTCGGTCTCGAACACGCGACATTCCAGCGCAGCGAGGGCGTCGAGGTCGTCCAGCTTGGCGGTGCGGATGCCCGCGGCGGGCGCGGTGGGTGCGCCGTCGGCTGCGGTCATCACGGTCTCTATCGGAGAAGGGTCGCGCGCGGCATCCATCGCGGGCTCGAATGTGCCGGAAACGCCGGGTTGGCAAGTGGGAGGGCGACAATAGCCCCGCCGCCGCACCGGCGCGAGCCCGTCGTTTCCGGAGTTGACGCTGTCGAAGGGAAACACCAGATACGCGCGACAAGCTCCGGCTTAACCGTATTTTCAACGCTTCGTGATCAATTCGCGGCGCTCATCTGGCGCGCCGACGCGGCGAAAGCGCAGCCGGCGTGAACCTGAACCGGGGGATTTGCGTCATTCTTAGGATTGATGCACCAAAGGGCGGAAGACATGTTGGCGTTGGTTCGAGTTGCGGCGTGCGTGCTGGCGATTGCGGCGTTCTCCGGGCAGGCGACGGCGGCGACCTCGCCGGCCGGCCGCCCGGTCGGCCCCGGCCCGCAACTGGTTGATTTCGACGACTCCTATGAGCCCGGCACGCTGGTGGTGAAGACCTCCGAGCGCCGGCTCTATCTCGCGCTCGGCAACGGCAAGGCCTATCGCTACCGCATCGCGGTCGGCGAGCCGATCCGCCAGTGGTCGGGCGAAAGCTGGGTGTCGGCCAAGCGCGTCAACCCCGACTGGCGGCCGACGCCGCGCATGCGCAACGCCAATCCGTCGCTGCCGAGCTACGTGCGGGGCGGCGCCGGCAATCCTCTCGGCGTCCGCGCGCTTTATCTCGGCTGGAGCGAGTTCCGCATCCACGGCACCACCAAGCCGTCGTCGATCGGCACCGCGTCCTCCAACGGCTGTTTCCGCATGTACAATGCCGACGTGGTGGACCTCTACGAGCGCGTCCACGTCGGCGCGCCGGTGGTCGTTCTGCGGTGATGATGCTGCGCTGAGGCCGCTGCGCCGACACCTGCCGGGCGCGGCCACCGTTCCGCCGCAGTCGTGGCCGAAACGGCTGGCGACTCCGCGAGGGACGGCGCATGTCGACGGCGTTGACGTCATGGAAGGCCGCGCTCGTGGCGGCGGGAGCCGTCATTGCGCTGCCGGCGACGGCGCTCGCGCATCCTCACGTCTGGGTGATCGCCACCGGCGAACTGGTCTATGCCGCGGGCGCGCTGACCGGCGTTCGCTTCGCCTGGGAATTCGACGACATGTTCTCGGCGTTCGCCATCCAGGGGCTCGACGCCAACAATGACGGCGTCTACTCCCGCGAGGAACTCGCCGAACTCGCCACCACCAATATCGAGTCGCTGAAGGAATTCGGCTACTTCACCGTTGCCACCGCCGGCTCGCGCAAGATCACCTTCACCGATCCGACCGACTATCATCTGGAGTACCGCGACAACGTCCTGGTGCTGCATTTCACCTTGCCGGTGGCAAAGCCCCAGGTGACGAAAAGCCCGCTGCGGCTTGAGGTCTACGATCCCACCGTTCTGGTCGCTTTTGCCTTTGCCGAGGCTGAGACGCCGGTGGCGCTGGCCGGCGCGCCGGCGGGCTGCGCGGTCGCGGTCGAGCGGCCCAAGCCGCTTCAGCCCGGCCAGCAGTTCGACATCTCGGAGTCGTTCTTCAACAGCCTCACCTCCGGCAGCGATTTCGGCCTGCAGTTTGCCAATCGCGCGACGGTGACATGCCCGTGAGGCGGCGTTTCCTCCTTGCCGCAGCGATGGCGATCGTGGTGCTGGCGGCGGCGCTGCCGGCCCTGGCGCAGGGCTCGCCGCTCGGGGTCGGGCCGAAGCCGCCGCCGCCCGATGGCGTCGTCGGCTGGCTGCTTTCGGTCCAAGCCCAGTTCTACCGCGATCTGACCCAGGCGCTGCGGGCGGCGCGCAGCGATGGCTCCGCCGCGTGGGGGCTGGTCGGCCTCAGCTTCGCCTACGGCGTGTTCCATGCCGCCGGTCCCGGCCACGGCAAGGCGGTGATCTCGGCCTATCTCGTCGCCAACGAGGCGACGTGGCGGCGCGGCGCGGTACTGTCGTTCGCCTCGGCCATGATGCAGGCGGTGGTGGCGGTGGGCCTGGTGCTGGCATCGGTGGCGGCGCTGCGGCTGACGGCGACGCAAATGAGCTCGGCCATCCGCGTGGTCGAGACGGCCTCCTACGCCGGAATCGTCGGGCTCGGGCTGTGGCTGGCGTGGAGCAAGGGCCGGGCATTGGTCGCGACGTGGCGCGGCACCGCCGCCGGCTGCGGCCCCGGCTGCGACCACACCGCCCACCTCGACCCGCGCGAGTTGGCAAAACCGGGTGGCTTCAAGCGCGCCGCGGCCGCGGTGGTGTCGGTCGGGGCGCGGCCGTGCTCGGGGGCGCTGCTGGTGCTGGTGTTCTCGGCCGCCAACGGCGTGCTGTGGCTCGGGGTGTCGGCGACCTTCGCCATGGCGCTCGGCACGGCGGTGACGGTGGCGGCCATTGCCGCCCTGGCGGTGTTCGCCAAGGCGGCGGCGGTGAGGTTGGCGCTGGCCTCCAGCGGCCGCGCCGACCTTGTGCTGCGCGGACTGGAATTTCTCGCGGCGCTGGCGGTGGCGGCGTTCGGCGCAGCCCTGCTGACCGGCTACATGGCGTCCGAACGCATGGTGATGTTCTAAATTTTACACCTTCGTCATCCCGGACGGTGCGGGATGCGGAGCATCCGGCGCCGATCCGGGATCGTATGCGGGATGAGCGCCTTGTCTTGCTGACGGTCCCGGCTCGCGCGGCGCTGCCGCTTGGCCGGGACGACGGGAAACGGTTGATGGAGGCTGCGCTATTCCGCCTTACGCGTCCGCCAGCGCGAGGTGGTCGAGCGCGAAGCCTTCCTTCAGCGCGGCGAGGTTGAGGTCGGCGAATTTCGGCGGCGTCTCCAGCCGCACCGCCTCTTCCAGCGCGTCCCTGCCGCACACCCCCGACAGCTTCGCCATCGCGCCGAGCGCGATGATGTTGGCGACCTTCGGCGAGCCGATCGCTGCCGCGCGCTCGCTGAGCGGCAGCACGTGGAGCTTGAACGGCCCAGTGGGCGGCGTCTCGACCAGCCGCTCGTCCACGATCACCAGCGCGCCCGGCTTGATGAAGGGCAGCGAGCGCTCGATGCCGACCTGCGACAGCGCGGCGATGACGTCGAGCCCGGTGACCAGCGGATAGTCGGACGCATCGCGCGACAAAATGAGGTCGGAATAGCAGTAGCCGCCGCGCGAGGTCGGCTCATAGCTCTGCGACTGGGCGGCGCGCTTGCCCTCCAGCCCCAGCGCGCGGAACAGGATCTGCATGCCAAGGATGAGGCCCTGGCCGCCGGCGCCGGCGAGGCGGAGTTCGGTGCGATCCGTCACGGCCATGGTCAGCGTCCCTTTTCGGCGCGCAGGTCTGCGGCGCGGTCGCGGTAGGTGCGGCCGTATTCGGGCCGGGCGTGGCGGGCGAGGATGCCGGTCGCCATCGGGTTCGGCCGGAACGGCTGGTCGGGCGCGTTGCCGAGGCCGTCGGGCACCATGTCGCACTTCTGGCTGAGGATCATCTCCGGCGACTCGCCGAGGTCGTTCTTGCGACCGTAGATCTCGGTGCAGTCGGTCATCACCTCGACGAACGAGAAGCCGTCGTGCTCGATCGCCGACTTGATGAGGTTCTTCAGCGCCGGGGCTTGGCGCGTCACCTCGCGGCCGACGAAGCTGGCGCCGGCGGCGTCGGCCAGCTTGCAGGCATCAAAGGTGGGCTCGGCGTTGCCGGACGGCGTGGTCGAGGTCACCCGCGTCGCGGCGGTGGTCGGCGACACCTGGCCGCCGGTCATGCCGTAGATCTCGTTGTTGAGCATCAGGCAGGTGAGGTCGAGGTTGCGGCGGCAGGCGTGGATGAGGTGGTTGCCGCCGATGGCGAGGCAGTCGCCGTCGCCGGCGATCACCACCACGGTGAGGTCGGGCCGCGCCAGCTTGAGCCCGGTGGCGAACGCCAGCGGCCGGCCGTGGGTGGTGTGGTAGGTGTTGGCGTCGATATAGGCGCCGACCCGCCCCGAGCAGCCGATGCCGGAGACGATCGCGAGCCGGTTGCGGTCGATGCCAAGGTCGTGCACCGCCCACAATAGCGAGCGCAGCGCGATGCCGTGGCCGCAGCCCGGGCACATGAAATGCGGCATCAAATGGAGCCGCAGGTAGTCCTTGACGTCGAAATCGGTAATGCGGGCGATCTCGTTCATTGCGCCACAAGCTCCCGAATCTTGCTGACCATCGCGGCGGGTGGGATCGGCTCGCCGTCGACGCGGTTGAGGCCGGCGACCCTGACGCCGCGGCCGAGCACGCGCTCGACCTCCAGCACCAGCTGGCCGAGGTTCATTTCCGGCACCAGCACCAGCCGGGCGTTGGCGGCGGCGGTGCGCAACGCCTCCTCCGGGAACGGCCACAGCGTCACCGGGCGCACCAGCCCGGCCTTGATGCCCTCTGAGCGCAGCGTCTCGACCGCGCGGCGGGCGGCGCGGGCGGCGATGCCGACCGCGACGATCACCACCTCGGCGTCGGCGGTCTCGATCAGCTCGACCTTGTCGATCCTGGCGCGGTGGCGCTCGATCTTGTCGAGGAGGCGGGTCAGGGCCTTCGAAGCGAGGTCGGGCTTCTGGGTCGGGAAGCCGTCCGGAAGATGGGTGAGGCCGGTGACGTGCAGGCGGTGGCCGTCGCCGGGCCGCGCCATCAGCGGGATGAGGTCATCGGTCTCGGCGTAGGGCTTGAAGTCGTGCTCGGTGCCGTCGGCCCATTTGCGATCGACGATCTTGATCTCTCCGCGCCGTGGCAGCTCGACCGACTCCACCAGGTGCGCGATGATCTGGTCGTAGGTGACGATCACCGGCACCCGGAATTCCTCGGCGAGGTTAAAGGCGCGGATGGTCTCGGTATAGACCTCCTGCACCGAGGCCGGTGCCACCACGATGATGGGGTGGTCGCCATGGGTGCCCCAGCGCGCCTGCATCAGGTCGCCTTGCGCCGGCTTGGTCGGCATGCCGGTGGAGGGGCCGCCGCGCATCACGTTGACGATCACGCATGGCACCTCGGTCATGGCGGCAAAGCCGAGATTTTCCTGCATCAGGGAGAAGCCGGGACCGGAGGTCGCGGTCATCGCCTTGGCGCCGCCGAGCGAGGCGCCGATCACCGCCGCGATCGAGGCGATCTCGTCCTCCATCTGGATGAACACGCCGTCGACGCGCGGCAATTCGCGCGACAGCTTTTCGGCGATCTCGGAGGACGGGGTGATCGGGTAGCCGGCAAAGAAGCGGCAGCCGGCGGCAACCGCCGCCAGGGCGCAGGCCTTGTTGCCTTGAAGCGACTGGAGTGAAGACGACATCACATGCTCACCGGTTCACGCACGGTGGTTTTGACGGAAATCGCGAAATCCGGGCACAGCCACTCGCAGACGTGGCAGCCGGTGCAGGCTTCGGGGTGGGCCACGGTGGCGATGTGCTCGCGCGACATTGCAAGGCAACGCTCCGGGCACAGCTTGACGCAAATGTCGCAGCCCTTGCACCAGGCCTCGTTGACCTCGACCTCGAACGACACCTCTGGGTGTGGCCGGAACGCCGGGCGGCGGGTGATCGACTTGTCGAACCTGAGCTCGGGGTCGAGCCGGGCGGCCTCGGCCCAGGCCCGGCCGGCCTCGAACGCCTTGCGGTTGATGTCGCGGGTGCGCTTGGGCACCAGTTCCTCGATCACCGCCAGCCAGTCGGCGACCGGATAGTCCAGCGAAACCGACAGCGTGCCGAGCAGCACGGTGTTGGCGGCGCGCACGTCGCCGAGGTCGTCGGCGATGGTGGTGGCGTCGAGCGCATAGCCGTCGGCGATGCGGCTGACGATCTCGGCCGGGGTCTCGCGGGCGTAGTTGGTGGTGGCGCCGTGCTTGCGGCTGCGGCAGGCGAACGGCGGCACGATGCGGCGGGTGTCGGCGATGAACACGCCGCTGTCGGGCTTCAAGTGATCGAGCCAGCGCAGCCCCTCGGCCCATTCCAGCGCGATCAGCGCGTCGGCCTCGCCCTTGGCGATGGTGGGCGACCACACCTCGCTGCCGAAGCGGACGTGGCTGAACACGATGCCGCCGCGCTTGGCCATGCCGTGCACTTCGCTCTGCTTGACCTGCAGCCCCTGGCGCTGGCCCATCAGCGCCATCACCTTGGAGATCATCAAGACGCCCTGGCCACCGACGCCGACGATCATGATGTTGCGGGCCTCGGCCGGCTTGGCCGCCGCCGCCGGGGCTGCGTCGTCCAAGGTGAGGGCGGTGTTTGCAGTCATCTTGTTACGCTTGGCGTTCACGGCATCACCGGCTGAACTGGCTGGATGCAGTCCGAGGGGCAGACCTGGGCGCACACCGTGCAGCCGATGCAGGTCGAGCTGTCGATCTTCACCTTGTGGCGGCCGTCATGGACGTCGTCGGACCAGGTGATCGAGGGGCAGCCGAGGTTCATGCACGACTGGCAGGCGACGCAATTGGCGGCGTTCACCGCCAGCGGCGTGCCCTTGATCTTGATCGGATCGAGCACGCACGGCCGCTGCGCGATCACCACCGCGACGCCCTTGAAGGCGATCGCCTCGCGCAGCGCCTGGTAGAGCCGGCCGACCTCGTAGGGATCGACGGTGCGGATCCAGTCGACGCCAACCGCCCGGCACAGCTTTTCGTAATCGACTTTGGGCGCCGGCTGGCCGCGCAACGTGCGCCCGGTGCCGGGGTGATGCTGGCCGCCGGTCATCGCGGTGATGCCGTTGTCAAGGATCACCACCGCGATGTTGGCCCGGTGATAGACCGCGTCGATCAGCGGCGGGATGCCGGAGTGCAGGAAGGTGGAGTCGCCGATGGTGGCGACGATGGGCTTGGTCTCGCTGCCCGACAGCGCCATGCCGGTGGCGTTGGCGATCGAGGCGCCCATGCACACCGTGGTGTCGATCGATCGCAGCGGCTCCACCGCGGCCAGGGTGTAGCAGCCGATGTCGCCGGCGACGCGGGTGTCGAGCCCGCGCAGGGCGAGGAAGGTGGCGGTGTGCGGGCAGCCCGAGCACAGCACCGGCGGCCGCGCCATCGGCTCGATGTCGAGCGAGACGGTCGGGGGCGCGGCCTCCATCAGCCCGGCCTTGGCGAGTCCGGCGCGCACCAGCTCGGGCGACAGTTCGCCGACGCGCGGGAACAGCGACTTGCCCTCGGCCGGGATGCCGAGCGCACGGATGTCCTTCTCCAGCACCGGCTCCAGCTCCTCGACCACGATCAGGCGGTCGACCGAGGCGGCGAACGCCGCGATGGCGGCTTCCGGCAGCGGATAGGCGGTGCCGAGCTTGAGGACCGAGGCGGTGGGGGCGACCTCCTTGACGTAGAGGTAGGACGTCGCGCCGGTGACGATGCCGAACCTTGTGTCGCCCTTCTCCCAGCGGGTGAGGGGGGAGTCCTCAAGATACCGGGCGAGCTTGGCCTCGCGCTCGATCACCTTGGGGTGCAGCCGGCGGGCGTTGGCGGGAATCGTCACCGTGCGGGTCGGGGCGTTGACGAAGCCCTTCGACGGCGGCGTCTTGCGGGTGCCGACCCGCACCAGCGAGCGGGTGTGCGACAGCCGGGTGGTCGAGCGCAGGATCACCGGCGTGTCGAACGCCTCCGAGATCTCGAACGCCAGCTTGGTGAAATCGTAGGCTTCCTGGGCGTCGGAGGGCTCCAGCACCGGCACGCCGGCCAGCTTGGCGAACAGCCGGGTGTCCTGCTCGTTCTGCGAGGAGTGGATGCCCGGGTCGTCGCAGACCACCAGCACCAGGCCGCCGTGCGCGCCGATATAGGACTGCGACATCAGCGAGTCGGACGCGACGTTGAGGCCGACGTGCTTCATGGTGCAGATCGCGCGCACGCCGGACAGCGCGGCGCCGATGGCGACGTCGAGCGCCACCTTCTCGTTGGTCGACCAGTCGGCGTAAAGGTCGGAGGCCGGGTAGCCGGCGAGCGACTCCAGGATCTCGGTGCTCGGCGTGCCGGGGTAGGCGCTGGCGACCCGCACACCCGCTTCCCAGGCGCCGCGGGCGATGGCCTCGTTGCCCATCAGCGGCAGCGATTGCTCGCTCACCGCCTCGACCTCTCTGACTTGAAGATTCATCGCGTTTCCGGCCCTTTCGGGATTGCTTGCCCTTCGGGAAACTTATGGCCCCTGTCAGGGCGGCGCACTCTATAGAACTGTTCAATTCCACGCCACCCTGGGCAATGCCTGAGCAGCGGCGGGGCGAGGATGTCATCGCCCTGCATTCTCCTTCGCCGGCTACAACCCGAGATAGGCCTCGCGGACCCGCGGCTCGGCGATCAGCGCCGCCCCGGTGCCGGCGAGCGAGATGCAGCCGGTTTCGAGCACATAGCCGCGATCGGCCGCCTGCAGCGCGGCGAAGGCGTTCTGCTCCACCACCAGGATGGTCACCCCCTCGTCGGCCAGCCGCCGTATCACCGCGAACACCTGCTCGACCAGCAGCGGCGCGAGGCCCATGCTCGGCTCGTCGAGCAGCAGCAGCTTGGGCCGTGACATCAGCGCGCGGCCCATCGCCAGCATCTGCTGCTGGCCGCCGGACAGCGCGCCGGCGTGCTGGTGGCGGCGCTCCTTCAGCACCGGGAACAGCTCGAAGACGTGTTCCAGGCTGGCGGCGGCGTCGGCCTTGCCGCGGCGATAGGCGCCGAGCACGAGGTTGTCCAGCACGCTGAGCGGCTTGAAGACGTGGCGGCCCTCCGGCACCTGGGCGAGGCCGCGCGCGACCCGGCGGTGGGCCGGCAGGGTTTCGATCGCTTCGCCGGCAAAGCGGATGGTGCCGCGCCGGATCGGCTGCACCCCGGAAATGGCGCGCAGCAGGGTGGTCTTGCCGGCGCCGTTGGCGCCGACCAGCGCCACCACCTCGCCGGTGCGGACGTGGAGCGAGACGCCGTGCAGCGCCTCGATGCGGCCATAGGCGCTGACGAGACCACCCACCTCAAGCATAGGCCGCCTCGGCGGGGCTTGCCGCGGCGGCGCCGAGATAGGCTTCCACCACCCGCGGGTCGCGGGCGACTTCGAGCGGCGTGCCCACGGTCAGCACGCGGCCCTCGACCAGCACCAGCACCCGGCTCGAAATGCCCATCACCAGCTTCATGTCGTGCTCGATCAGCACGACGGTGATGCCGCCCTCGGCGATCGACACCGTCAGGCGGTCGATCTCCTCAGTCTCGGCGGCGTTGCAGCCGGCGGCCGGCTCGTCGAGCAGCAGCAGGCGCGGCTCGGCGGCGAGCGCCCGCGCGATCTCCAGCCGCCGCATCGCGCCGTAGGGCAGGGCGCCGGCAACACGGCCGGCAACGTTGTCGAGGCCGACGCGGGCAAGGCAGGCCATCGCCGCCTCGCGCGAGCGCTTCTCCTGCGCCCGCGTCGCCGGCGAGCGCACGAGGTGGCCGAGCACGCCATGCCGTTCGTGGCGGTGGCGGCCGGTCATGACGTTGTCGAGCACGCTCATGCGGCCGAACAGCTGCAGGTTCTGGAAGGTGCGCGACACCCCGAGGCGGGCGAGCGCGGCCGGCCGCAGAGCGGTGACGTCGAGGCCGTCGATCGCGATGGTGCCGTCGTCCGGGCGGTAGATGCCAGAGATCAGGTTGAACAGCGTGGTCTTGCCGGCGCCGTTCGGGCCAATGATCGAAAAGATCTCGGCCTTGTTCACCGCGAACGACACCGCGTCGACGGCGCGGATGCCGCCGAACGAGATCGACAGGCTGTCGACCGAGAGAATGGTCATGTCTGCCCCGCTCTGAGACGCCGGGCCAGGCCCGGCACGATGCCCTCGCGCAGGAACAGCATGAACAGGACGATCATCACGCCCAGCGCCAGCGTCTCGTAATCGTGGAACACCGTCAGCGCCTGCGGCAGGATGACGAGCACCGCAGCGCCGATGATCGAGCCCAGGATCGAGCCGAGCCCGCCGATCACCGCCATGGTGACGAACTCGACCGAGTGCAGAAAACTGCCGACGTCGGGGGTGACGTGACCGTTGAGCAGCGCCGAGGCGGCGCCGGCGACGGCGGCGTAGATGGCGGCGGCGACGAAGGCGAGCAGCTTGTAGCCGGCAATGTCGACGCCGAGCCCCGCCGCCGCCACCTCCGAATCGTGCAGCGCCCGCAGCGCCCGCCCGGTCGGGCTGTCGAGAAGATTGATCGCGGCAACGACGCCGAGGATCAGGAGTACGCCGCAAATCCAGTACCAGGTTTCCGGCGTCCGCAGCTTGGCGCCCAGCACGCTGGCGCGGGCCACCGCCATGCCGTCCGGGCCGCCGGTGATGGCGACCTCGGCGGTCAGCACCAAGGTGATCAGCATGCCGACGCCGAGGGTGGCGACGGCGAGGTAATGGCCCTTGAGCCGCAGGATCGGCTTGCCGATGACGAAGGCCAGCGCGGCGGCGAGCACGACGCCGGCAAACGCCGCCATCAGCGGGTGCCAGCCGAACTGCGCCGGCAGGATGGCCGGGCCGTAGGCGCCGATGGCGAAGAAGCCGGCGTGGCCGAGGCTGACCTGGCCGGCATAGCCCATCAACAGGTTCAGCCCGATCACGGCGAGCGCGCTGATGAACACCAGCGCGCCGACCCGGAAATAATACGCCGACGGCAGCACCAGCCCCGGCAGCACCACGATGGCGATCGCGGCAAGGACGATGAGGGTGGCGGGCGAGAGCTTGAACGCCATCACACCCGCTCCACCTGCTTGACCCGGGCAAGGCCGCCCGGCATCGCCATCAGCACCGCGATCAGCACCACGAAGGCGGCGGCGTCCTTGTAGGTGGATGACAGATAGCCGGCGGCGAGCGCTTCCAGCAGGCCGAGCAACAGCCCGCCCGCCACCGCGCCGAGCGGGCTGCCGATGCCGCCGAGCACCGCGGCGGCGAAGCCCTTGAGCGACAGCATCACGCCGACGTCGTAGCTGGTCAGCGTGATCGGGGTGACGAGAATGCCGGCGATGGCGCCGATCGCCGCCGAGGTAGCGAAGGCGAAGCCGACGATGACGCCGGTGTTGATGCCGGCCAGCATCGCCGCCATGCGGTCGGCGGCGGTGGCGAGCACCGCCTTGCCGAACAGGGTGCGGGCGAGAAACAGCTTCAGCGCCAGCACGATCACCGCGGCGCCGCCGACCACCCAGAACGCCTGGGGCTGCACCGCGGCGCCGAGCACGCCGACCGCGGCCTCGCCGGAGAAGCCCGGCAGCTTGTGGAACTGCTTGTCGAAGATCAGCGGCGCTGCGCCGCGCAGCACCAGCGACACCCCGATGGTGAGGATGATCAGCGTCACCGCATTGGCGCCGCGCGCCGGCTCGATCACCAAAGCGTGGACGACGATGCCGACGGCGACCGCCGCGATCACCGCTGCCACTGCCGCTGCCGGCAGCGGCAGGCCGAGCGCGGCGAGGAAAACCGTCGCCATGCCGCCGAGCATGACGAACTCGCCCTGGGCGAAGTTCACCACGCTGGAGGCGTTGTAGATCAGGGTGAAGCCGAGCGCGACCAGCGCGTAGACCGCGCCGATGGTCAGCCCGGAGACGGCGAACTGGACGAAATCGGCCATCAACTCAATCCCGCTGAGGTCATCCATTCCTCGTCGTCCCGACCCAAGCTTAGCGTCGAGCCGGGACCGTTTGGCGAGCAGGTGCCTTAATTTGCTGACGGTCCCGGCTCGCGCGCGCTGAGCGCGCTTGGCCGGGACGACGCGTTTCGTGCCGCCCTCACTCCGCCAGCACCCAGTCGCCGCCCTTGACCTCGAGCATTTTGAAGGCGGAGAGGTCGAGGCCCATGTGGTCGGTCGGCGTCATGTTGAAGATGCCGGCGGTGCCGATGAAGCCTTTGGTGTTCTCGATCTGGTCGCGAATCTTGGCCGGCTCGGTCGAGTTCGCCCGCTCGACCGCGGCCTTGAGGATGAACAGCGCGTCGAAGGCGTGGCCGCCGAAGGTCGAGACCTGGCCGTTGGTGGCGACCTCGTAGGTCGTCTTGTAGCCGGTGGCGACGCTCTTTTGCGGATCGGAGTCGGGCAGCTTGTCGGCGACCAGCAGCGCGGCGGCCGGCAGCCGCACGCCCTCGGCGGCCTCGCCGGCCAGCTCGATGAAGCTTTTCGAGGCGACGCCGTGGCTCTGGTAGAGCGGCAGGGCGATGCCGAGCTGACGCACGTTGCGGGTGACGATTGCCGGACCCTGGCCCATGCCGGGGTTGATCAACGCCTGGATGCCGGGCGCGCCCTTCAGGTTGGTGAGCTGGGCGGTCATGTCGGAATCGCGCGGGCCGTAGGTTTCCTCAGCGACGATCTCGATGCCGTATTTGGCGTTGACCTTGACGCACTGCTCGCGCATCGACTTGCCGAAGCCGTCGGTGCCGGAAATGATGCCGACCTTGGTGAGGTTGTTCTTCCTGAGGTCCTCGAAGATCTTCTCGCACGCCATGCGGTCGGTGTGCGGGGTCTTGAACACCCAGGTCTTGGTAGGCTCGACGATGCCAACCGCGCCGGCAAACGCGATGAACGGCACCTCGGCGTCCTCGAACACCGGGATCATCGCGAAGGTGGTGCCGGAGGTGGTGCCGCCGAGCACCGCGACCACCTTGTCCTCCTCGACCAGACGGGTGGCGAAGGTACGCGCCTTGTCGGCGTCGCCGCCGTCGTCATAGATGACGAGCTTGACGGTGTTGCCAATGATGCCGCCGGCCTTGTTCATTTCCTCGACATAGAGCTTCAGCGTCTTGTCCTCGGGCTCGCCGAGGAAGGCGGCCGGGCCGGTCGAGGACACCACCGAGCCGATCCGGATCTCGCCGGCGGCGGCCGCTGTGCCGCAGAGGCCCATCATCGCCGCGGCCAGCGCGGCGCCGGCCCAGTTCGTTTGAGCCAAGGTGATTTTGGCCAAGCGAGGCTTGGCCCAATTCCGCAATGACGACACCGTTCCCCCCTTTGGTCGCGGCCTGGTTCCGCCGGCCGCCGTGCCGGACGTTCCCTTCAAATCCGGCATGGGCCCCTTGTAATCCGCGCATGGCACCGTTTCAAACGAAACGGCGACGCTGGCCATGAGGCAATGGTCGGGCTGTCGTTGGGGCCGGGTTGCTGTATCGACGGAGCGGCGGCGCAACCTGCCGCAGCAGGAGGGGAGGACGGTGATGACGCCGGAGGAGATTGCCCGCAAGTCCGCCGAGGCGATGCGGCCTGACGACAGGGCACCGGCGGCGATTGGCGTCGTCGTCGAAACGGTCGGGCCGGGCGAGGCGGTCGCTTCGATGGTCGTCACCGCGGCCATGGCCAACGGCCACGGCACCTGCCACGGCGGCTATCTGTTCGCGCTGGCCGACACCGCTTTCGCCTATGCCTGCAACTCCTACAATCAGCGCGCGGTCGCGCAGCACTGCGCGATAAGCTTTCTCACGCCGGCCCAAATCGGCATGAAACTGGTTGCCACCGCCCGCGAGCGCCACCGCGCCGAACGATCCGGCATCTACGATGTCGAGGTCACCGCGGACGGGGTGGCGATCGCGGAGTTCCGCGGCCACAGCCGCACCGTGCCGGGAAAGCTGTTCTGACCGTCCGGCGCTGCGATCGTCGGTCACACTGAAGGGAGAGGCCCATGAAGCTCCTGACGCTGCTGGTTGTCCCGCTCGCGCTCGGTCTGGCCGGCGCTGCCGTCGCCGAGCCGGCGGTAGGCCGAGCCGCCTGCGCCGGCATCCCCGGCGCCGCCGAGCGGCTGGCGTGCTATGACGCCGAGGCGGCCAAGTCGGCAAAGCCGGACGAGGCGGCGCCGGCCGAAGCCGGGCTGGCGGGCTGGGTGCTGGAACGCCGGCAGGACCGCCTCACCGGCACTGAGGTCTGCGTCATCTCCCCGCCGGCCAAGCCCTATGTCCGGGTCGGGCGCGACGATCTGGTGGTCGATTTCTCTGCCCGCGGCGGCGTCGCTCGTTACCGCTACCGTATCGACGACGCCGAGCCGAGCCGGGAGCGCTCCCCGCGCGGCGCCGACCGCCCCCGCCAGCAGGTGCACATCGATGGCAAGGCGTTCCACCGCATCCTGGCGGGCAGCCAGCTTGTCCTCGAAGTCACGACGCGCAGCGGCGGCGTGGTGGTCGAGGAGTTCGATCTCGCCGGGCTGTCCGCCCAGCACGACCGTCTGCTGCGGGAATGCCGGTGACGCCGGGCCGTTGCGGCGATGCAAAAAATCGCCAGGGCCGAGCCGTTACGTGATCAACCGCAATGAAGCGCGGGGGAGGCCGGGGCTATTGCCTCTCCCCACGACGTGGCGTTCGAACGTGTCGAGACCGCCCAACAGCCTGAAGAAGGAAATGACCATGCTGGACCTCTCGCCGCGCCCGGGCGACCTTGAGCCGATCGAAACCGCCTCGCGCGACGAGTTGGCGGCGCTGCAGCTCGACCGCCTCAAATGGACGTTGCGCCACGCCTATACCAACGTCGCCCACTATCGCGCCGCGTTCGACGCTGCCGGTGTCCACCCCGACGACGTCAAGACGCTGGCCGACCTCGCCAGGTTTCCGTTCACAACCAAGCAGGACCTGCGCGACACCTATCCTTTCGGCATGTTCGCGGTGCCGCAGTCGCAGGTGATGCGCGTCCACGCCTCCTCCGGCACCACCGGACGGCCGACCGTGGTGGGCTATTCCAAGGGCGATATCGACATGTGGGCCGACGTCATGGCCCGCTCGATGCGCGCCGCCGGCGCCCGGCCGGGCATGAAGGTCCACGTCGCCTACGGCTATGGCCTGTTCACCGGCGGCCTCGGCGCCCATTACGGGGCCGAGCGGTTGGGCTGCACCGTCATCCCGGTGTCGGGCGGCATGACCGAGCGCCAGGTCCAGCTGATGCGCGACTTCCAGCCCGACGTCATCATGGTGACGCCGTCCTACATGCTGGCGCTGCTCGACGAGTTCCGCCGCATCGGCATCGACGCCCGCACCTGCAGCCTGAAGGTCGGCATGTTCGGCGCCGAGCCGTGGACCAACGCCATGCGCCTGGAGATCGAGGAGGCGTTCGACATGCACGCCGTCGACGTCTACGGCCTGTCGGAGGTGATCGGGCCGGGCGTCGCCAACGAGTGCGTCGAGACCAAGGACGGCCTGCACGTCTGGGAAGATCACTTCTATCCCGAGATCATCGACCCGGTGACCGGCGCGGTGGTGCCGGACGGCGAGTTCGGCGAGATCGTATTCACCTCCCTCACCAAGGAGGCGATGCCGATCATCCGCTACCGCACCCGCGACCTCACCCGGCTGCTGCCCGGCACGGCGCGGTCGATGCGGCGGATGGAGAAGGTGTCCGGCCGCTCCGACGACATGATCATCCTGCGCGGCGTCAACGTATTTCCGAGCCAGATCGAGGAGCAGATCCTGAAATGCTCGGGGCTGGCGCCGCACTACGTCATCGAGCTCGGGCGCGAAGGCCGGCTCGACACCATGAGCGTGCTGGTCGAGGCGCGGCCGGAGGCCGCCGATGCGGCGACGCGCGCCACCCAGGTCAAGGAACTGACCCATCACGTCAAGGCGGTGGTCGGCGTCACCGTCCGCGTCAATGTGGTCGATCCCAACTCGATCGAGCGCTCGGTCGGCAAGGCCAAGCGCGTGCTCGACATGCGGTCGCGGGGGTAGGAGGCACGGTTTCGCGTTGCGCCACGCGCGGTTGCCGGTTGATGCGGGGCGAAACCTCTGTTTGTATTGACGGGTCCGGCGCCTCGACCGGCGGCACCGGACATCAGCCGCGCGCGCCCCGCGCGACCGGAGGCCGACCTCCGGCGGCGTGGCGCTCATCCACGCGGAACCGGGGCAGGAGCATCATGCGGCGGGTGGTAGCGATGGCGGTGGCGATGGGCTGCGGCGCACCGTTGGCGGCGAATGCGCAAGCGGGCGATGCGGCGGCCGGCCGGGTGTTGGCAGAGCGCTGGTGCTCGGCCTGCCACGTGGTCGACGCCGAACAGGCGCAGGGCAATGACGCGGTGCCGACCTTCCGCGCCATCGGCACCAAAAGCTGGACTGAGCTCAAGTTTGGCATGGCGATGGCCTCGCCGCACCCGCCGATGCCTACGCTCGACCTCACTCGCCGGGAGCTGGCCGATCTGCTCGCGTTCGTTCGGCGCCAAGCGGCCGAATAGGCCGAGCGGCCGGCGGTCAGGCGTCGCTGGCGCGGGCCTGCAGGGCGCGAATGCGGTCGGCCAGCGTGTTGGCCGGGGCGCCCTCGCGCGCCGGGGCGGCGCCGTTGACCCACACCTCGTCGGCAACGATGGCGTTGATCGGCGAGCCGGGGCCTTCGAGCTGGGCGGTGAGGCGGGCGACTTCGGCGGCCACCTCGCCGATCCGCTCGCGCAGCAGATCGTTGTCAGCGCGTTCGGCGGCGGCGTTGCCCTCGGCCTGACGCCTGGCCTGCGCCAGCTCGCGCTGGAGCTTGGCGCGCTCCTCGCGCGCCTGGGCCAACTGGCTCTCCAGCGCCGTCTTGTCCGCCTGCACCTTGTCGAAGGCGGCGCGCAGCGGCACCGGGCCCTGCTCGGTCTCGACCGTGGCCTGCTCGCGCTCGCGGCGGGCGGCGGCCTCGGCGTCATGCAGGCGTGCCTCGCGCGCCTGCAACTCGCCCTGCAGCGCGGCGATGCGCTTGACCAGCCCGTCGTGCTCGCGGCCTTGGGCGGCCAGCCGGCCATCCAGCTCGGCGATGCGGCTGGTGGCCAGCTCGGCCTGGGCGCGCTGCTCGGCGAGGGTGCGGCTCAGCGCCTCGACATCGGCGCGCTGGCGCTGGGCCTGCGCCGCCGCGGCGGCGAGGCCGTCTTCGAGGTCGGTCACCTTGGCCTTGAGCGCGGCGAGCTCGGCGTCCCGCGCCGCGATCTCGTCCTTGCGGGTTTCGCTCAGGGCGGCGGTTTCGTCGACCAGCCGCTGCAGCCCGGCGAGCGAGCGGTCCTGGTCCTCGATCCGCGCCACGGCGTCCTCGAGCGCGGCGGTCTTGTCGACCAGCACCTGCTCGGTCGCAGTCAGCCTTTGCTCGGTGGCGGCAAGCTGCTCGCGCAGCGCGGCGCCCTGGCTCTCCAGGACCTGGATCAGGGTGTCCTTCTCGCTCAGCTTCTGGGCCAGTTCGGCCTTCATGCTGAGGACCGACACCGCCTGCCGGCCGATCTCCACCGCCTGCTCGGCGGTCTTCCACTGCAGATTGTCGGCGGTCAGCTCCAGCCGTCGCATCGACATGGCGTAGCCGGCGCGGACCTGGTCCTTGTCGGCCTGGATTTCGGCGAGCGACACCGGCACCAGGCTTTCGATCCGCCGCCGGGTCAACCGCACGGCGCGGTTCCACACCGCCGGCAGGGTGGTGAGCGCAATCGCCGCGGCGATCAGAAAGCCGAGGGCGAAATACATGATCGCTTCGATCATGCCCAACCTTTCAGGAGCGAGGGAGAATCCCCTCGCATTCATGCCACGCGCGCGAGGCCGCTGCCAGTGAAAGCGGCCCTGCGCGCAGAGGTGCCCGAGCGAGGAGGGCCGGCCGGTCAGAACGGATTCCAGGTCGGCTTCTGGGTGAACTTGAGATAGCCGACATTGGCGCCGAGGCGCAGACCGACGCCGGAGCGGATCGGCACCACCGTCACCCCGCTGCTGTTCATCGCCGTCACCCCGAAGCCGGCAACCAGATAGGCCGAGCCGTCGATGCCGGGGAAGCGCTGGAAGATGTCGGTGACCTGACGCAGGTTGTAGATCAGCATCATGGTGCGGGCGCCGTCGCCGCCGAAGTCGAAGCCGAGCGAGGGGCCCTGCCAGAATACCGGCAGGTCGCCGGCGTTCTTGGTGTAGAGCGTGCCTTCGCCGTAGCGCAGGCCGATGGCGAAGGCACCAGTGCCCTCCTGGCCCAGGATGTAGCCGTTCGGCAGGCCCCATTTCGCCACCACGTCCTGGATGGCGAGGGCGAGCCCGCGCGACAGGCCGCCGAAGAAGTTGTGGCCGGCCTGGACCAACTCGTCCGGGTTGAACTGGCCGACCCGACCTTGCGCCTGGCCGTGGCTGAACGGCGTGCCGGCAACGAGGATGAGGACGGCGAACACCAAAATCCGCAGGAGAATCATCGGTCGTGCTCCGGTTGGAGGAGGGCGATTAACGCAGCGCTCATCGCTCGTTCCTATCATTCGAGCCGGCGATGGCCGACGCGGCCGGTCTCCCGACCCGAATCGGCATCAGTAAGGAGCACGAGTATGGCGTGTGCTAGGCAATCGCGGCAGCTGGCGTTCGGCACCGCCGGCCCGGTGTGGCCGGCGCTGCTGATGGTGCTGGCGGTGCTGGGGTCGGCGCTGGCGGCGACCAACGAGCGCGTGGTGGCCGACCGCCACTCGGGACTGGCGCTGTGGGGCTACGATCCGGTCGCCTATCACCTCGATCGGCAGGCGCGACCGGGCAGCGCCGAGTTCGAACTCGACCATGGCGGCCTGATGTGGCGCTTCGTCAACGCCGGCAACCTGGCTGCGTTCAAGGACCGGCCGGACGATTACATGCCGGCGTTCGGCGGCTTCGATCCGCCGGCGGTGGCCCGCAAGGCGGCGGTACCGGGCAATCCGGAGGTGTTCGCGATCTGGAACGGCAAGCTGCTGATGTTCCACAATGCCGCCAGCCGCGAGCGGTTCTTCACTGACCCCGGCGCCATCTTCCACGCCGCCGAGCTCGGCTGGGAGGACGCGGCGAAAACCCTGCCGCGCTAACCGCGGCGCCGGCACCGGATGAGGCGGCATCAGGCCGTCGCGGGCAGGCCGCGCGCCCGAAAGTTCGGCACCAAATATCCGGCGCCGGCGTGGCAATAGGTCAGCGGCGTGCCATCGGCCGCTGTCACGTCGCCGCCGGCGGCCGCGACCAGGGCATGGCCGGCGGCGATGTCCCATTCGCACACCGGCGCCAAGCGCGGGTAGAGGTCGGCGCGGCCTTCGGCGATCAAGGTGAATTTCAGCGCCGAACCGTGGCGCAGGCAGTGGATCGGCCCCAGCGCCGCCACCTCCCGCTCGGTGGCGGGGTCAAGATGGGTGCGGCTCAGCACCACGGTCGGCACCGCCGGGCGCGGCCGGCAGCGGATCGGCTTCCATGCCGTGCGGGGCGCCAGCCCGGCCTCGGCCGGCGCGGCGTACCAGGCGCCCACGCCGACCACGCCGAGCCAGGTTTCGCCGGTGACTGGGGCGTGAACCACGCCGAGCACCGGCTTGCCGTCCGCCACCAGCCCGATATTGACGGCATATTCGCCGTTGCCGGCCAGGAATTCCTTGGTGCCGTCGAGCGGGTCGACCAGGATGAGCCGGTCGCTCTGCGGCGGGGTCACGCCGGCAGCCACCGCTTCCTCCGAGGCCACCGGGACGTCCGGCAGCAGCTCGGCGAGCCCGGCCAGCACGATCGCCTCTGAGGCGCGGTCGGCCTCGGTGACGGGACTGCCGTCCGGTTTCAGGCAGGCGGCGGCACCGGCGGCGCGGATCGCCTCGATCCGGCGGCCGGCGCAAATAGCGAGTTCGCCGAGCGCGGCGATCAGGTCGAGGTCGGCGATGGCGGCGCCACCGAGTGAAAGGGTCATGCCGTCAGCCTTGGCAGCGTGGGGCGTCGCGGTGTATCCGGAACCGGATGGGACCATGACGAATCGTGGCTTCGTGTCGAATCGTTATCGGCTACCGGAAGGCTTCCAGGGAAGGCCCTAATGTCTGACGTTTTTGCTCTTGAGAGCCTTGACCTCGCGGCGCTGGTCGCCAGCCGGGTGTGCCACGACGTCATCAGCCCGGTCGGCGCCATCGTCAACGGCCTGGAAGTGCTCGACGAGGCCAAGCAGGACGAGGAAACCCGCACCTTCGCGCTGGACCTCATCCGCCGCAGCGCCCACCAGGCCTCCGCCCGCCTGCAGTTCTGCCGCATCGCCTTCGGCGCGGCCGGCTCGGCCGGCTCGGAAATCGACACCGGCGACGCCGAGACAGTGGCACGCGGCGTGGTTGAGGACGACCGCACCAAACTGACCTGGCAGGTGCCGCGGCAACTGATGCCGAAGAACCGCGTCAAGCTGTTGCTGAACCTGGTGCTGCTCGCCGGCAACGCCATTCCGCGTGGCGGCACGATCATGGTCGGTTGCGACGGCGGCGGCTTCCGGGTGCTGTCGGCGGGCACCAATCCGCGCATTCCAGCGGGCATCCAGGACCTCCTGGCTGGCCGGCCGGCCAGCGACCACATCGATGGCACCGCGATCCAGCCGTTCTATACCGGGCTTCTGGCCCGCACCGCGGGCCTGGACGTCGCCGTGGCTATCGAGGACGGCGGCGTGGCGTTCACCGCCGTCGCAGCCGCGCCCCAGCCCGGCGTCGCCTGAAGCCAAGCTTGGCCTCGCCGCCGGCCGGCGGCGAGGTTGGACCGATTGCACCCGGTCATATCGCACCGGCTCGTTCAGCGCACAATTTCCGTATCGTCACGGCGGCTTTTGCAACCCGCGGCACGGCGATGCCTGCCGGTCCGGCGGCTTTGCCGCGCCCGGCCGCGCCCGCCAGCGTTGCCGCCGGGGGGTGGCGGCAAGAGTTTGAGCTGACGTTACCAGAGGTGGGTGGTTGGCTTCACGGTGGTTTCCGCAAGATTATCTGCGGGTTCGGCGACCGGGCACCGCCAACCTTGCGGAGTTCATTGAATCCATCAACCGATCGGTGACCTTGTCTCAGCCCGGCCGGGCGGCACGCCGTCACTTCAGTCAATTTTAACGCCTGCTGTCGACACTGCGTCAAAGACCCGGGCGTCCGTCCGGTTCAGTCCGTCATGCTCGACCGAGGCGTGCCTCTCATGGACGATCTTCTTCGCGAATTCCTGACCGAGACGAATGAAAGTCTGGATACGGTCGACGTTCAGCTGGTTCGATTCGAGCAGGATCCGAACGACAAGAAAATTCTCGATAACATCTTCCGCCTGGTCCACACCATCAAGGGGACCTGCGGCTTCCTCGGCCTGCCGCGCCTCGAGGCTCTGGCGCACGCCGCCGAGACCCTGATGGGCAAATTCCGCGACGGCATGCCGGTCACCGGCGAGGCGGTGACGCTGATCCTGTGCACCATCGATCGCCTGAAGCAGGTGCTGGACGGGCTCGAACGCCAGGAGGAGGAACCCACCGGTTCCGACACCGACCTGATCGGGCAGTTGGAGCACATGGCGCTGCACGGGCTCGGCGAAGCTGCGCCGGCGACGGTGCCCGAGCCGGAGCCCGAAGCGCCGGCGCTGGCCACCGGCTCGCTGACCGAGCAGACCCTGGAGCGGCCGCTGCGCCCGGGCGAGGTTTCGCTCGATGAGCTCGAGCGGGCATTCCGCGAGACCGCGCCGGAGGTGCCGGTGCCGGCGCCGAAGACGGCGAAGGGCAAGAGGGCCGAAGCCAAGAAGGCCGAGGCGAAGAAGGCCGACGCCAAGACCGAGGACGATGAGAAGGCGCCGGAGTCGCTGGTCAAGAACCAGAGCATCCGCGTCAATGTCGAGACGCTCGAGCACCTGATGACCATGGTGTCCGAGCTGGTGCTGACCCGCAACCAGCTGCTCGAGATCGTCCGCCGCCACGAAGATTCCGAATTCAAGGTGCCGCTGCAGCGGCTGTCCAACGTCACCGCCGAGCTGCAGGAAGGCGTGATGAAGACGCGCATGCAGCCGATCGGCAACGCCTGGCAGAAGCTGCCGCGGGTGGTGCGCGACCTCGCCAACGAGCTGGGCAAGTCGATCGAGCTTGAGACGGTCGGCGCCGAGACCGAGCTCGACCGCCAGGTGCTCGACCTGATCAAGGACCCGCTCACCCACATGGTTCGCAACTCGGCGGACCACGGGCTCGAAGGCCCGGAGGAGCGGCGCGCCAATGGCAAGTCCGAGACCGGCACCATCCGCCTGTCGGCCTTCCACGAGGGCGGCCACATCATCATCGAGATCGCCGACGACGGGCGCGGCCTCCACACCGAGAAGATCAAGGCCAAGGCGATTGCCAACGGCCTGATCAACGAGGTCGACGCCGAGAAGATGTCGGAGAACCAGATCCAGAAGTTCATCTTCGCGCCGGGCTTTTCGACCGCCGCCAAGGTGACTTCGGTGTCCGGCCGCGGCGTCGGCATGGACGTGGTGCGCACCAACATCGACCAGATCGGCGGCGCCATCGACCTGAAGTCGGTTTACGGCGAAGGCACCACCGTCACCATCAAGATCCCGCTGACGCTGGCCATCGTCTCGGCGCTGATCGTGGAGGCGGGCGGCGACCGCTTCGCCATCCCGCAGCTCGCGGTGGTCGAGCTGGTGCGGGCGCAGTCCAATTCCGAGCACCGCATCGAGCGCATCAAGGACACTCCGGTGCTGCGGCTGCGCAACAAGCTGCTGCCGCTGGTGCATCTGAAGCGTCTGCTCAAGATCGACGGCGGCCAGAAGATCGACGAGGAGACCGGCTTCATCGTGGTGACGCAGGTCGGCAACCAGACCTTCGGCATCGTGGTCGACGGCGTGTTCCACACCGAGGAAATCGTGGTCAAGCCGATGTCCTCGAAGCTGCGCCACATCCCGATGTTCTCCGGCAACACCATCCTCGGCGACGGCTCGGTGATCATGATCATCGATCCGAACGGCATTTCCTCCGCGTTCGGTGCGGGCACCGACACCCGCCAGGCTGCCGAGGACGAGGCCGAGGAGGCGTATTCGGACGCCGCCAGCCAGACCATTTCGCTCCTGGTGTTCCGCGCCGGCTCCACCGAGCCCAAGGCGGTGCCGCTGTCGCTGGTCACCCGGCTGGAGGAGATCGACGCCAAGAAGATCGAGCGCTCCAACGGCCGGTGGCTGGTGCAGTACCGCGGCAGCCTGATGCCGCTGGTGACGGTGAATCCGCACCTCACCGTGCGCTCCGAAGGCACCCAGCCGATGCTGGTGTTCTCGGAGTCCGGCCGCTCGATGGGCCTCGTCGTCGACGAAATCGTCGACATCGTCGAGGACCGCCTCAACATCGAGGTGGCGAGCGAGCAGCCCGGCGTGCTTGGCTCGGCGGTGATCAAGGGCCAGGCCACCGAGGTGATCGACATCGGCCATTATCTGCCGATGGCGTTCGAGGACTGGATGTCGCGCGGCCTGGCCCGCACCAGCTCCGCCTCGCGCAAGCTGCTGTTCGTCGACGACTCGCCGTTCTTCCGCAACATGCTGACGCCGGTGCTGCGCGCGGCGGGCTATGACGTCGTCGCCTGCGTCGACGGCGAGGCGGCGCTTCAGGTTCTGAAGGCCGATCAGCGCTTCGATGCGGTGGTCGCCGACGTCGAGATGCCGGGCATGGACGGCTTCGAGCTCGCCGAGCAGGTCAAGACCGATCCGCGCACCAAGCACATGCCGATGATCGCGCTGTCGTCGGTGACGACGCCGTCCTCGATCGAGCGCGGCCGCCAGGCTGGGTTCGACGACCATATCGCCAAGTTCGACCGGCAGGGCCTGATCGCGGCGCTGAAGGAATGCACCGTGGAATGGGAGAAGGCAGCGTGAGCGCCGAGGATACGACCGTGACGGCCGCGTTGAGCGACGACACCATCGAGTTCGTCACCGTGCTGATCGGCGGACAGTTGTTCGGTCTGCCGATCGGGCGGGTGCAGGACGTGTTCATGCCCGACCGCCTCACCCGCGTGCCGCTGGCGGCGCCGGAACTGGCGGGCGTGCTCAACCTGCGCGGCCGCATCGTGACCGCCATCGACATGCGCGTGCGCCTCGGCCTGCCGCCCCGCGACGACGGCAAGACCAACATG
Organism: Blastochloris viridis; assembly: GCF_001402875.1. Classification (NCBI taxonomy): domain Bacteria; kingdom Pseudomonadati; phylum Pseudomonadota; class Alphaproteobacteria; order Hyphomicrobiales; family Blastochloridaceae; genus Blastochloris; species Blastochloris viridis. Next base: position 511,131 of record NZ_CP012946.1, read on the forward strand.
GCAGTCGGCATCGAGCACAAGGGCGAGAGCTACGGCCTCCTGATCGACCAGGTCGGCGAAGTGCTGAAGGTGTCGGAAGCGACCCGCGAGGCCAATCCGGCCAACCTCGACTCGCGCTGGTCGCGGGTGGCGGGTGGCGTGCACCGTCTCGACGGCCAGCTGATGGTGATTCTCGACGTCGACCGCGTGCTCGATACCGGCACCGACGCGCTCGCCGCGTGATGAGGAGAGGATGACATGAAGACCTGTTTGGTGGTCGACGACTCGAGCGTCATCCGGAAGGTTGCCCGGCGGATCATCGAAGGCTTCCAGTTCTCGGTGAACGAGGCCGAGGACGGCGAGAAGGCGCTGGTCGCCTGTCGCAAGCAGATGCCCGACGCCGTGCTGCTCGACTGGAACATGCCGGTGATGGACGGCTACGAGTTCCTGAAGAACCTGCGCGCGATGCCGGGCGGCTCGGCGCCGAAGGTGGTGTTCTGCACCACCGAGAACGATGTCGCTCACATCGCCCGTGCGCTGCACGCCGGTGCCAACGAGTACATCATGAAGCCGTTCGACAAGGAGATCGTCGAGGCGAAGTTCCAAGAAGTCGGCTTGATCTGATAAGGTCTTCGGACGATCACGTCGTGATTCCGGAAACGACTTCGCCGACCAATCCTCGATCTGATTTTTCGGTGACCGGAAGCCGAAACGCTGGCCTGGTCGGCCTGATTTCGTGATCCGTCCGATTCCGCGCCGATACGGCACGGGCGCCGCAGCCGCGGGTCCGGACCCTTTCCATTCTGCGACGCGTGTGAACGATGAGCGCCACCGCCCCCGTGTTGTCCCCAGCCGACCACCCGATCCGCGTGATGATTGTCGACGACGCCGTCGTCGTTCGCGGGCTGGTATCGCGCTGGCTCGCCGAAGAGCAGGGCGTGGAGGTGGTGGCGTCGCTGCGCAACGGCCGCGAGGCGGTCGACCAGTTCAGCCGCTACGACCCGGACGTGGTGGTGCTCGACATCGAGATGCCCGAGCTCGACGGCATCTCGACGCTGCCGCGGCTGCTGGAAAAGAAGCGCGACCTCGTGGTGATCATGGCGTCGACGCTGACGCGCCGCAACGCCGAGATCTCGCTCAAGGCGCTGTCGCTCGGTGCCGCCGACTACATCCCCAAGCCGGAAACCAACCGCGACGTCACCACCTCGACGACGTTCCGGCGTGAGCTGGTCGACAAGATCAAGAGCCTCGGCGCCCGCCGCCGCCGCAGCGGGCCGCGCCCGGCGCCGGCTCCCGGCCGGCCGGTGCCGCAGCTGGCGCCGCGCCTCGGGCCGCTGCCGGCCGACATCAGGCTTCGGCCGTTTCCGCCGACGCCGCCGCGCATCATCGTCATCGGCTCATCGACCGGCGGGCCGCAGGCGCTGCAGGTGGTGCTCAAGGGACTGGCGCCAATCGCCGCGCGCTTTCCCATCATCATCACCCAGCACATGCCGCCGACCTTCACCACCATTCTCGCCGAGCACCTCAGCCGCGCCAGCGGCCGGCCGGCGCACGAGGGCATCGACGGCGAGGCGATCACCGCCGGCACCATCTATGTCGCGCCGGGCGGCCGCCACATGGTGATCAAGCGCGTCAACAACGTGCCGGTGATCGGGCTCGATGACGGCCCGCCGGTAAACTACTGCAAACCCGCGGTCGACCCCTTGTTCGCGTCGGCGGCGGACGCCTATGGCGCAGGGCTGCTCGCCGTCGTGCTGACCGGCATGGGCTCCGACGGGGCCCACGGCGCCGGAGGCATCGTCGCACGCGGCGGTGCGGTCATCGCCCAGGACGAGGCGACCAGCGTCGTCTGGGGCATGCCCGGCGCCACCGCGCATTCCGGGGTGTGTTCGGCGGTGCTGCCGCTCGCAGACATCGCCCCGCGCATCATTCGCCTTGCTTCAGGAGACCGCCTGTGACGCCACTCGATTATGAGTACCTGCGCAAGTTCCTGAAAGATCGCTCCGGTCTGGTGCTCTCCAACGACAAGCAGTACCTGATCGAGAGCCGCTTGCTGCCGGTGGCGCGCAAGGTCGGGCTTGGCTCGATTTCGGAGCTGGTCGCCAAGTTGAAGGCGCCGGGTGCCGATCGCCTCGCGATCGATGTCACCGAGGCGATGACGACCAACGAGTCGTTCTTCTTTCGCGACAAGGTGCCGTTCGACCATTTCCGCGACACCATGCTGCCGAAAATGATGGCGGCGCGCGCCAGGGAGCGGCGCCTGCGCATCTGGTGCGCGGCGGCCTCGACCGGCCAGGAGCCCTATTCGCTCGCCATCGTGCTCAAGGAGATGGCTGACAAGCTGATGGGTTGGCGCGTCGAGATCATCGGCACCGACCTGTCCATCGAGGTGCTCGACAAGGCCAAGGCCGGCATCTACAGCCAGTTCGAGGTGCAGCGCGGCCTGCCGATCCAGATGCTGGTCAAGTATTTCGACCAGACCGGCGACGTGTGGCAGATCAAATCCGAAATCCGGGGCATGGTGCAATACCGTCCCCTCAACCTGCTCACCGACTTCTCCTCGCTCGGCAGTTTCGACATCGTGTTCTGCCGCAACGTGCTGATCTATTTCGACCAGGACACCAAGGTCGGCGTGCTGAGCCGCATCGCCAGGCTCACCGTGCCGGAGGGCTTCCTGGTGCTGGGTGCGGCGGAGACCGTGGTCGGCCTCACCGATGCGTTCGTGCCGGTGCCGGACAAGCGCGGCCTTTATCAGCCCAACGTCACCGGCAAGCCGGGGCTGGGCTCGATCGGGGCGCCGCGCCTCAATGTGGCGGGCGCGCGGATGTAACACCAACGGCGGCGGCGGCCGACCGTCGGTATCGCCTTCGGTTTCCCGGGGACCAGCCGGAAACCGCTTCGCACCTGCGCTGCCACCTGCGCGGCAATTTTGTCGTGCCAGGGCTCAGTCGGCCCGCGGGGCGATGGCGCGCCGCACCTCGCCCAGCGCCTGTTCGCAGGCACCGGCATCGCCAACGGCGTCAGCCTGACGCGCCCGCTCCATTCCGACCACGATGGTATCCATCGCCTCTGGCGAGATGTCGCCGAGGTTGACTTCGGCCGCGGCGATCGAGTCCGGCGTCGGCTGGCGATGCATCAAGGCGCGGTTGCCTTCGTCCCCGACCGGCCCGGCCGCGGCGTGCGCCGCCAGCGCGGCATCGACATGTGTCTGCATCCGGTCGATCGCCTTCGAGCACGGACCGGCCAGGACCGGCGAGGCTCCGGTCAGGCTTTCGACCAGGACGACGATGCCGGCAACCGCCAGCATGCTGCGAATGGTCATGACGAGCCTCCGACGCGCGACGACCGCGTCGCGTGAGCTGCCATCACAACCCGATCGGGAGAGGACTGTTCCAAACCTGGCGCGGATACAACCGGAGGGGGGCCGACGACATGTGGCAATTCATACGGCTTCCGGGATCACGAGCGGATCAACCGGAAACGGTATGATGCCGTTAGCTTGGCAGCGCGCGCGGTGGTCGTCCCACCACCGTTCGCCCCGCCGTAACCAAAAGGCCCCGCACGAGCGGGGCCAGACGGAATACGGCTCGGGAATTCGGTCAGGCCGGAATGCGCTCGTCATTCTCGGAGGGCTCGCGCAGCACGTAGCCGCGGCCCCACACCGTCTCGATGTAGTTCTTGCCGTTCGAGGCGTTGGCCAGCTTCTTGCGCAGCTTGCAGATGAAGACGTCGATGATCTTCAGCTCCGGCTCGTCCATGCCGCCATAGAGATGGTTGAGGAACATCTCCTTGGTCAGCGTGGTGCCTTTGCGCAGGCTGAGGAGTTCCAGCATCTGGTACTCCTTGCCGGTCAGATGGACGCGGGCGCCGTGGACCTCGACGGTCTTGGTGTCGAGATTGACGATCAGGTCGCCGGTGGCGATGACCGATTGGGCGTGGCCTTTCGAGCGCCGCACGATGGCGTGGATGCGCGCGATCAGCTCGTCCTTGTGGAACGGCTTGGTCAGATAGTCGTCGGCGCCAAAGCCGAGCCCCTTCACCTTGTCCTCGATGCCGGCGAGGCCGGAAAGGATCAGGATCGGTGTCTTCACCTTGGAGACGCGCAACGTCCGCAGCACCTCATAGCCCGACATGTCGGGCAAATTGAGATCCAGCAGAATGATATCGTAGTCGTATAGCTTGCCGAGATCGACGCCCTCTTCGCCAAGGTCCGTCGTGTAGACGTTGAAGCTCTCCGACTTGAGCATCAATTCGATGCTCTGAGCCGTCGCGCTGTCGTCCTCTATCAGCAGGACACGCATCAGTATCCCCTTCCCGCCAGCATGGCGGCGACCCGGACCCCTTGCCGATGCACACGCAAACCCGGCTCGGTACGATTGATTCGAAAACTAGCGACTGATGGTTAACAAAGTCCGCTTCGGCCAGGCAACCGGCCCCTGCCAGACTTTTGACGAATCACGTAATATTTTGCCATCGATCGTGCGTTTCGTACCGTACCCTGGTTTGCATAACGCCGGAGGAACTCCCAAAAAAAGCGGCCTGCGAGGTGGCACCTTGTGGTGCCGGCCTTGGCCACCCTGAACCCAACGGCGATGATTAACGAGGCGAGTAAACAAATCGTTTACGCCGCCGCAAGTGTCGGGAAGAACGCCGTTTCACCCGCGGTTTGTGCGCACGCGTTAAACCCTCCCGGCAAGGACACGCCGTCGCCGGGCACCAGCCCGAAGGATCCTTCATGATGAAGACGCTGGCCGATCAGATCGCGGAGATCGGCGCCGTCGAAATCTATGGGCGCGTCGCCACCGTGCGCGGCCTGCTGGTCGAAGTGGCCGGGCCGGTGAACGCGATGCCGATCGGCGCGCGCATCTCGGTGGAGACCGCGCCCGATCGCACCATTCCCTGCGAGGTGGTCGGCTTTGTCAGCGGCCGCGCGCTGCTGATGCCGTTCTCGGACCTTGAAGGCGTACGGCGCGGCTGTCGCGCCATCGTGTCGCCGACGGTGCCGACAGTGCGGCCGTCGGCGGGCTGGCTTGGCCGTGTCGTCAACGCCATGGGCGAGCCGGTCGACGGCAAGGGGCCGCTGCCGGCCGGCGCCGAGCCCTATCCGTTCCGCAATTCGCCGCCGTCCGCCCACGCCCGTCGCCGGGTCGGCGAGCCGCTCGACCTCGGCGTTCGCGCGCTGAACACGTTTCTGACCTGTTGCCGCGGCCAGCGCATGGGCATCTTCGCCGGCTCGGGCGTCGGCAAGTCGGTGCTGCTGTCGATGCTGGCGCGCAACACCGCCGCCGACGTATCGGTAATCGGGCTGGTCGGCGAGCGTGGCCGCGAGGTGAAGGAGTTCCTGGAGGACGACCTCGGCGAGGAGGGCATGAAGCGCGCGGTGGTGGTGGTCGCCACCTCCGACGAGCCGGCGCTGATGCGCCGGCAGGCCGCCTATTTGACGCTGGCGGTCGCGGAATATTTCCGCGACCAGGGCGCCGACGTGCTGTGCATGATGGATTCTGTCACCCGCTTCGCCATGGCGCAGCGCGAGATCGGGCTGTCGACCGGCGAGCCGCCCACCGCCAAGGGCTATACCCCGACCGTGTTCACCGAACTACCGCGGCTGCTGGAGCGCGCCGGCCCCGGCATCGACGAAGGCACCATCACCGGCATCTTCACCGTGCTGGTCGACGGCGACGATCACAACGAACCGGTGGCCGACGCGGTGCGCGGCATTCTCGACGGCCATATCGTGATGGAGCGCTCGATCGCCGAGCGCGGCCGCTATCCGGCGATCAACGTGCTGAAGTCGGTGTCGCGCACCATGCCGCGGTCGTGCGATCCGGCGTTCTGGCCGGTGGTGCAGCGCGCCAAGAAGGTGCTCGGCACCTTCTCCGACATGGAAGAACTGATTCGACTCGGCGCCTACCGGCCGGGCGCCAGCGCCGAGGTCGACGAGTCGATCCAGCTCAACCCGGCGCTGGAAGCCTTCCTGGCCCAGGCCAAGGAGGAGTCGACCTCGCTGGCGGAGGGCTATCGCCGGCTGGCGGACATCGTCTCGCCCGCCGGCGCCAAGGCCTCGCCCGCCGGCGCCAAGCCGAAAGGGTGAGGCCGGGCGGGAGTCCCGCGCTCGTTGGTCGAAAGCCCCTGTTCGAGCGATGAATTTCGCCGTGCGTCGGCCAGGTTGCGCGCGGCCGGTCGCTGCGGCGTGGCGGCGGGCGTGCCCCCGCAGGCCGGGTGGCGACGTTAAACTGTGTGCGGTTGATCCCGTCGTGATCCCGGACACAGCCGCGCTGAAACGCCTTGATCAGAAAGGGATTTCTCGGCGGCTGGACGGCGAAGCCCCGGTCTGATCGGGCGGATTTCGGATGAAGCGGCGAATAGTGCGGTGCGCGCGAATGTCCTGGTAACCAAAGTTCAACGCCTGGGCCATATCGTGCGCCCTATTCGGCTGAACCTGCCGTTGTCCCAAGTCCCAGGCGATCTGCCGTACACCAGTGTCGAGTCCATGAAGTCGCGTGAAACGCTCATCCGCTTGAAACGCTTCCAGGTCGACGAACGTCGCCGGCAGGTGGTTCAGATCGAGGCCATGATTGCGGATTTCGAACGGATGTCCGCCGAACTCGATCGCGAGATCCTGAGCGAGCAGGACCGCGCCGGCATCAACGATCCGGGCCATTTCGCCTACCCGACCTACGCCAGGGCGGCGATGACGCGGCGCGACAATCTGCGCCGCTCGGCCGACGAACTGCGCGGGCAGCTCGATGACGCCCGCGCCCAACTGGCCGAGGCGTTCGACGAGCTCAAGAAGGTCGAGATCCTCGAGGAGCGCGATCAGGAGCGCGAGCGCATGGTCGAAGCCGCCCGCGAGCAGAGCGAACTCGACCGCATCGGCGCGCAGCTCCGCCACGCCTGAGCGCTGGCGCCGCGCACCGCACGGCGATGCCGACCGCGGCCGGGCCTTGGGCTCGGCCGTTTCGTTGGTGAGTTCCGCAGGCCGGGACGTTGTGCCCGCGGAGCCGATCGGCGCGGCCGCCGCGGAGGAACCATGGCCACCGACGCCGAACGCATCATCGGTCTCTACCGCCGCCATGCCCGTGCCTGGGCGGACCGGCGTGCAGCTCGGGCAGGGCCGCTGATGGAGGCGGCGTGGCTGGAGCGGTTTTGCGCCCTGTTGCCGCCGGCCGCCGCGGTGCTCGACATCGGCTGCGGCTCGGGCGAGCCGATCGGGCGCGAGCTGGTCGAGCGCGGCTGCGCGCTGACCGGGATCGACTCGTCGCCGGAAATGATCGCGATGTGCGCGCAGCGCCAGCCGCGGCAGACCTGGCGGGTGGCGGACATGCGCACGCTGGCGCTCGGCCGCGCCTTCGCCGGCATCATCGCCTGGGACAGCATGTTCCACCTCAGCCATGACGACCAGCGCCGCATGTTCCCGATCTTCCGGAGGCACGCGGCGCCGCGCGCCGCGCTGATGTTCACCAGCGGCCCGGCGCACGGCGAGGCGACTGGCACGTTCGAGGGCGAGCCGCTGTACCACGCCAGCCTGGATGCCGCCGAGTATCGGGCGCTGCTGGCCGATCACGGCTTTGCCGTGGTGGCCCATGTCGCCGAGGACCCCGGCTGCGGCGGCCATACCGTGTGGCTGGCGCAGCGCCGCGACGGCGTCCTGGGCGACGCGGGAGCTGGCCAGCCTCACGCCGCGAGTTCGGGCGGAAGCTTGCCGCCGTTTGCGGCCAGCTTGGCCATGACTTGCTTGTGCAGCCAAACGTTCATCTTCCCGGAATCCCCACTGTCGCCGTCGTAATGCAGCTCTTTGGCCAGGTCCTTCCGGGCCGACTGGCTCGCATCCATATCCAGCAGCTTCATCAGATCGACAATCGACCGGCGCCAGTCGAGCTTTTCCGACGACTTCGACGCAAGGCCATCGAGGATGGCGGCAACGTCGACGGTTTTCGTGGCGGACGTCGGCGCTGGTGACGCGGTCGACGCCTCGGCGGGGGTGGTTCCGAAGATCTTTGACCGGATCGTCTCGAAAAGGTTCATCCCAGTTCCTCCTGTCGGGAAAACACGACAACCGTGGAGGAGGGAGGTTGGTTTCAAGCCAGCTTGGCTTTCCTGCACCCGCCGCCACAACGGGAGCCGCGTGGTAACGGCCGCGGTGATTATTTGGCGCGGCGTGGGCGCCCGGCCGCGGCGGCGAACCGCTCGGCCAAGGTGTTCGGCTGGGGGGGCGGCCAAGCCGCAGCTTGCTGCCATCGCGGCCGATCCGTCCGCGCGAAAAAAAGGCCCCTCGCGCAGGAGCGGAGGGGCCAGCTTAAGTGACGAGAGAGAGAGGTCGAAAAAGTCGAAGTAGCAGCTACTCAACGGTGGATTCGCCATCCTCCATGTGCTGAACGATCTCCTTCGCCGCCGGCCGGACGATTTCCGGCGCGCTGGCGGACAAGGTGATCGAGGTGCGCGGCGCGGTCGAACCCTGCTGATCGTGGCTGAGCACCGCGGTCAGGGTCACGATGATCGCCAGGGTCAGCGCGGCCACCACGCCGATGCGCAGATCGGTGTCCTTGGAGCTCGCAATCAGGTTCCCGTTCATCGTCCGCCTCGCCGTTTACGCGGTTGTCGCAGTCCGTGTTCGGCGATTGGTCGCGCCGTGCCACGGACAGGTTCAACGCTGGGGTCGGCCGAAGTTCCAAGCAGGTCGGGCCTGACTTGCTTGTGAAGCGTGACGCTCCTGCTGCTCCAGCCGATCATCTATGGTCACGCTAACGGTTCGGTTCGGAGAGCGCACTAGTTAACGAGGGTTATGGTTGCCCGATATTCATAGGTCGCCGAAGTATTGAATGTGTTTCGTTCAAGCAAATTTCAAATTCGGTAACTTATTTTGACCCTGCTACCTCCGGCGCGGCCGGCGCTAGGGGACAATACTGACCGGCAATCACCGGTGCGCGGGTCTGCCGCAGGGGCGGCAGCGGTCACGGCCGGCGCGGCGCCAGCTGGCTCGCCAGTTCTACCGCATTGCGCACGCCCATCTTTTCGAACACCCGCGCCCGGTGGACCTCGACCGTGCGCATCGACACGCCGAGCTCGTCGGCGATCTGCTTGTTGAGCCGGCCTTCGAGCAGAAGGTCGAGCACCTGCCGCTCGCGCGCGGTCAGCCGGTCGAGGCGGTGGTCGCGCTCCAGGCTCTGCTGCTCGGCGGCGCGCAGCACCGCCTGCTCGTCGAGCACGGCGATGACGATGTCGACCAGGTCGTTGTCGTTGAACGGCTTTTCGATGAAGTCGCGGGCGCCGCGCTTGAGCGCCGATACCGCCATTGGCACGTCGCCGTGCCCGGTGAGAAACACCACCGGCAGCCGGCTGCCCTGTTGCTTGAGGCGGTCGAACAGCTCGAGCCCGCCGATGCCCTCCATGCGGATGTCGGCGACGATGCAGCCGTCGAGGTCCGGCCGCCAAGTGTCCAGGAATGCCTCGCCCGAGGAGAAGCTGAGCGCCAGAAGTCCGCGCGAGCGGAACAGCCACACCAGCGAATCGCGGATTGCCGCGTCGTCGTCGACGACGAACACCCGCGCCCGCGCCGCCTCGCTCATTGCATCCCCCCGAGCGGCAGGACGAAGCGGAACACGGTGCCGCGCGGCTCGGCCGGCTCGAACCACAGCCGGCCGTGGTGGCGCTCGATGATGGTGCGGCAAATACAAAGGCCCATGCCCATGCCCTCCGGCTTGGTGGAGACGAACGGTGAGAACAGCGACTCGAGCACGTCGGCGGCGATGCCGGGGCCGCGGTCGGCGAGCGAGAACACCAGCTCCGCCGCCACCCGCTCGACCTTGATGACGAGCCGGCGGTCTTCGGCCGCGGTGCGCGCCATCGCCTCGCAGGCGTTGCGGGCGAGGTTGAGCAGCACCTGCTCCAGCAGCACGCGGTCGCCGGGAACGGCGTTGACGTCGCTGTTGTTGCGGATGACGACCTCGACGCCGTACTTGCGGGCCTCGGGCGCAATGAAGGCGGCGGCCTCCTCGATCAGCGCCACGATGTCGAGCGGGGCGATCTGGGGCTCGCTGCGGCGCACCACGTTGTAGATCGAATGGACGATCTGGCCGGCGCGCTGGGCCTGCTCGGCGATCTTCTCGATCGCCGGCGCGATATCCTCGCCGCTGCAGCCGGACCTAATCATGTTGAGCGAGCCGGTGGCGTAGCTCGCCACCGCCGACAGCGGCTGGTTCAGCTCGTGGGCGATTGAGGACGCCATCTCGCCCATCGACACCAGCCGCGCGGTGCGCGCCAACTGCTCGCTCTGCTGGCGCGACAGCTCCTCGGCGCGCTTGCGATCGGTGATGTCGACCACCGAGGCCATCCAGCCGGCGTGGCGGCCGTCGGCGTCGATCAGCGGCGCCTCGTAGATCAGGGCGTCGAACCACTCGCCGTTGCGGCGCTGGAAGGTGATCTCGAAGCCGTCGGGCGGGGCACGGCCGTCCAGCACCGCGCGGTAGACCGCCAGCGTCTCGTCGAGCAGCTCCGGCACCCAGTAGGGCATCGGCGGCGGCTGCCCGATCAGCTCGTCGGCGGCGAAGCCGACCATGCGGCAGAACGCCGGGTTCACGTAGATGATGCGGCCGGCGATGTCCTTGGCGCGCATGCCGACGGTGAGCGAGTCCTCCATCGCCTTGCGAAAGGCGTGCTGGGCGCGCACCTCGCTCTCCGCGGCGATGCGGCGCTGGATGTGGCGGTGCAGCGCAAGAAAGCTGGCCGCCACCACCAGCGCCAGCGCGGCGATGGTGGCGACCAGGCTGTTGCGAACCAGGTTGGTCTTGGCGGCGACGGTGGAGATCGAGATGAACAGGTCGCGCGCCGGCGGGTCGAGCGCGATGGTATGGCTGATGCTGCCGTCGGGGACGGCGACGCGCGAGCGCGCCGCCAACTCGCGGCCCGATACGTCCACCACCGTCACCCGGTAGCGCTCGACGATCCACCACGGGATATGCTCCGACAGCAGGGCGCTGAGCGAAACCGTCGCGACCAGCGCGCCGGCATAGGCCTCGCCGCGGTGGATCGGCGTCACCAGCGCAAAGCCGGCCTGACCGTTCGCCAGCACGAAGTCGGAGGAGGGCACCGCGCGGCCGCCGGCGCGGGCGAGTTCCAGCGCCACCGTCAGCGGCGGCGGCGGCGCGGTGCGCTCGGTCTGTGGCGGCACCGCCAGGGCGGGGCGGTCGTCGGCGTCGAGCCATTGCAGGCGGACGATCTCGGGACTGTTGGACACCAGGTGGCGCGCCCGCACCGCCACTTGGCTGGCGTCGGCGCTGCCGCGGCCGATGTCGAGGGCGAGACGGTCGATGAAGCCGAGGTCGGCGCCGAGCTCGAACCGTAGCGTCTGCTCGACCCACAGCGAATCCTTGATCAGCGCCTGCTGGCGCTCGAGCCGTTCGTCGCGGTCGGCGAGCCAGACCAGCGCGGCGAGGGCGAGGCTGATGGCCAGGATGCCGGCGGCGGTCAGCGCCGGCGTTGCCACCTTCAGGCCGCGCCGGCCCAGCAGCCGCCACCCAAGGCGGGCTGGACCGCGGCGCCAGCCGGCGGCGCCGGACCGGCGGCCGGTGTCGCCGGGCTCAGGTGTCAGGCCGCGCGGACCGGCGTCCATCCCGTCCTCCGGATCGCGGGGCCGATGTCAATTCGCCTTTTCGGTGATGCGTTTGCGTTTTGGAAGGGATTCGGAAATCCACAATGGCGAAGGTAACGCATTCTTGACTACCTCAGGCCAGGGATCGCGATCCATCCCGTAACGAGGAACGCCCATGAAGACTACCATGCTCGCCTTGGGAACGGCCGCAATCTTGGTGTTGTCGCCGTTGTCGGCTGGTGCCCAGCAGCCGATCGTCGTCAAGTTCAGCCACGTGGTGGCGCCGGATACGCCGAAGGGCAAGGGCGCCGAGCGTTTCCGCGAACTGGCGGAGAAGTATACCGGCGGCGCGGTCAAGGTCGAAGTCTACCCCAACTCCCAGCTCTACAAGGACAAAGAGGAACTGGAGGCGCTGCAGCTTGGCGCAGTGCAGATGCTGGCGCCCTCGCTGGCCAAGTTCGGCCCGCTCGGCGCGCGCGAGTTCGAGGTGTTCGACCTGCCTTATATCTTCCCGGACAAGGAAGCGCTGCGCAAGGTGACCACCGGCCCGATCGGCAAGGAGCTTCTGGCCAAGCTGGAGCCCAAGGGCATCGTCGGTCTGGCCTATTGGGACAACGGCTTCAAGGTGATGAGCGCCAACCGGCCGCTCCGGACCCCGGACGACTTCCTCGGCCTCAAGATGCGCATCCAGTCCTCCAAGGTGCTCGAGGCGGAGATGAAGGCGCTCGGCGCGGTGCCGCAGGTGATGGCGTTCTCCGAGGTCTATCAGGCGCTGCAGACCGGCGTGGTCGACGGCACCGAGAACCCGCCGTCCAACATGTATACCCAGAAGATGCACGAGGTGCAGAGCCACGCCACGGTCTCCAACCACGGCTATCTCGGCTATGCGGTGATCGCTAACAAGGCGTTCTGGGACGGCCTTGCCCCCGACGTCCGCACCCAGCTCGAGAAGGCGATGGCGGAAGCCACCGAATACGCCAACTCGATCGCCCAGCAGGAGAATGACGATTCGCTCGCGGCGATGAAGGCCTCCGGCAAGACCCAGTTCTTCGAGCTGTCGCCGGCCGAGCGCCAGACCTGGATCAAGGCGCTGCTGCCGGTGCACAAGGAGATGGCCAGCCGGATCGGCGCCGATCTGGTCGCCCGGACCCAGAAAGAAACCGGCCTGGTCGACTAAAGGCCGCATGCCAGACCGGCGCCGGTTCAAAGCCGGCGCCGGTTCCGCGTTCTGCGGCCGTTTCGCCGCGATTTTCCGAAGTGCCCGCCATCCGCCTGTGCGGACAGGCGTGACAGCCGCGGCCGTGCCATGTCCGGCCGCACCCGCCTTGAGAGGTCTCGATGTTGTTGAAGCTCCTCGATCGGCTGGAAGAGGTCCTGATCGCGGCGCTGATGGCCGCGGCTACCCTGATCATCTTCACCGCCGTCGCCCACCGCTACAGCCTGACCGGCGTCGCCGCCGTGTTCAATTATGGCCGCGCCCACGACATCGCCTGGCTGACCGATCTCGGGCGGGTCGGCTTTTTGTGGCTGCGCGGCCTCAACTTCACCTGGGCGCAGGAGCTGTGCATCTATCTGTTCGTATGGATGGCCAAGTTCGGTGCCGCCTACGGCGTGCGCACTGGCATCCATGTCGGCGTCGACGTGCTGGTCAACCGCTTGTCGTCCGGGCCGCGCCACAAGGTCATCACCTTCGCCCTGATGTGCGGGGCGCTGTTCACCGCCATCGTCGGCACGCTCGGCGCCAATTTCGTCTGGCACATCGCCCACACCGAACAGGTGTCGGCCGACCTCGAGGTGCCGATGTGGCTGGTCTATCTGTGCGTTCCGCTCGGCTCCTATTTGATGTGTTTCCGGTTTCTTCAGGTGACTTGGCGGTTTTGGCGCACCGGCGAGCTGCCGACCCATGACCCCGGCCATGTGGAGGGCATCGCCGAGCCGGCGCCCGACGCCACCGTTGCCGCCGTGACGAAGGGTTGAGGCCATGAGCGTCGCACTCATTTTCGGTCTGCTGTTCGCGCTGATGCTGACCGGCATGCCGATCTCGATTTCGCTCGGCCTCACCGTGCTCACGTTCCTGTTCACGATGACGCACGTGCCGATCGAGTCGGTGGCGCTGAAGCTGTTCACCGGTATCGAGAAGTTCGAGATCATGGCGATCCCGTTCTTCATCCTGGCCGGCGGCTTCCTCACCCATGGCGGTGTGGCGAAACGCATGATCGCCTTTGCCACCTCCATGGTCGGCCACTGGTATGGCGGCCTCGGTCTCGCCGGCGTGATGGCGTGCGCGCTGTTCGCCGCGGTATCCGGCTCATCGCCCGCCACCGTGGTGGCGATCGGCTCGATCCTGCTGCCGGCGATGGTGAAGCAGGGCTTCCCGCCGCGGTTCGGCGCCGGCGTCATCGCCACCTCCGGCGCGCTCGGCATCCTGATCCCGCCCTCGATCGTGATGGTGATGTACGCGGTTGCCACCGCCGGCATGTCGGTGACGGGTCCGACCGGCGAGCGCGTCACCTCCGCCTCGGTCGGCCAATTGTTCATGGCCGGCGTCATTCCCGGCCTAATGCTGGCCACCCTGCTCGGCCTCACCACCTTCTACCGCGCCTGGAAGTTCGACCTGCCGCGCATGCCGAAGGCGAGCTGGGCCGAGCGCTGGACGGCGTTCCGCGAGGCGATGTGGGGTCTTCTTCTCATCGTGGTGGTGATCGGCGGCATCTATTCCGGCGCCTTCACCCCCACCGAGGCTGCCGCGATGGCCGCGGTCTACGCCTTCATCGTCTCGGTGTTCATCTATCGCGACATGAAGCTGATCGAGGTGCCGAAGGTGCTGCTCGGCTCGGCCAACATGTCGGCGATGCTGCTCTACATCATCACCAACGCCGTGCTGTTCTCGTTCCTGATGACGCACGAGAACATCCCGCAGTCGATGGCCGCCTGGATCGTCGACACCGGGGTGGGCTGGATCGGCTTCCTTCTCTTCGTCAACATCTTGCTGCTGCTCGCCGGCAACGTGATGGAGCCGTCCTCGATCGTGCTGATCATGGCACCGATCCTGTTCCCGGTGGCGGTGAAGCTTGGCATCGATCCGATCCATTTCGGCATCCTGATCGTGGTCAACATGGAGGTCGGCATGTGCCATCCCCCGGTGGGGCTGAACCTCTATGTCGCCTCAGGCATCACCAAGCTCGGCATCACCGAACTCACCATCGCGGTGTGGCCGTGGCTGCTCACCATGCTGGGCTTCCTGATGCTGGTGACTTACGTGCCCGAAATCTCGCTGTGGCTGCCGCGGGCGATCGGGATGATGTGAGAAGACGCTGTCGCCCCGGGCGGCGCGAAGCGCAGACCCGGGGCCGTCAGCACAAGACCGTCAGCAGACGAATCGCGAACTCGCCGAACGATCCCGGGTCGCGCGTCTGACGCCGCTTGCCCGGGACGACGGGGCCGCCTGCACCCGCTTGCACTTCGCCGCGCCGCCGGCCAAAACTGGGCGATGGAGCTGTCGATTGCAGAACTCGTGCCGCGCTTTCCCGCGGTCCGCATCGCCGCGGTGGTGGCGGAGGATCTGACGATTCCCGCCGAGCGCCCGTTGGCGCTGGCGGCGCTGATCGCCGCGCGCGAGCACGACTGCCGGGCGCGCTGGGCCGGCGCCGAGCTCTCTGCCATTGCCGGCATCGCGGCGTGGCGCGCCGCCTACAAGGCGTTCGGCATCAAGTCGACCTCCTACCGCTCATCGGTCGAGCGGCTGGTGAAAAACGTATTGGCCGGGCGCTCGCTTCCCGCCATCAACGGCTTCGTCGACGCCTACAACGCGGTGTCGCTGGCCCATGTCATGCCGGCTGGCGCCGACGACCTCGCCCAGGTGGCCGGCGACGTCGCCTTCCGCTTCGCGCGCGAGGGCGACGATTTTCGCGACATGAGCGGGGAGGGCGAGCTCGGCGGCCCGCCCAAGCCGGGCGAGGTGGTGTTTGCCGACTCAACGAAAGTGCTTTGCCGGCGGTGGAATTGGCGGCAGGACGCCCGCTCGGTGATTTCGCCGGCAACGCGGCGGGCGCTGGTCACCGTCCAGTCCAACGGCTTCGGCGACGTCGAGGCCGCCGCTGCCGACCTTACCGATCTGCTCGCCCGCTTCTGCGGCGGGCGGCTGCGGGTTGTGGTCGCTGACGCCGCCCGGCCGGTGGTCGATCTCGGCTGACCGGCGCCCGCCCGCGGGTTGATGCGCCATCGCCGCTGCGGGCGGAGCGCCAAAGCGGGGAGAATTATTTTCCCCCTCGGCCGACAGCGCCGGAATGCCGCCCTCTTGGCTGCGGCAAAATGACAAACCCCATCGCCTTGCAATCAGGCTGCGAAATCGGCACGTTTTCAAGGCCGCTCGTTGAGCGATCGACGGTCGGCCGCGGGATTTGATGGAGCAGCTTGCGCCGCGACACCAATGCTAAAGCGCCACGAAGCGGTTCGTGGGCTCCTTCTTTTGCGAATTGGACTGTCCGCGATGCGTATGACCTTTAAAACTGCCTTGAACGTCTCCCAATCCGTTGATCCGTCGCGGCGGCGCCTGATGGCCGCCGGATCGTGTCGGCAAGCGTGCTGTTACAGCGTATGCGGCCAAGCCGCCGCGATGCGCCTGGCGTCCGCCTAGAGCCGAGCCCCGCCGGGCCCGGCCGGCCGAAGCCGCCGCCCCCCGACGCTTCCTCGATCACCCGACCGGATACGGCCGCTGCTTCAGCGGCAGGAGACACTCATGTCCAGCGACAGCCATCACGGCGATACCCACCACGCCTACGTCATCGAGATCGGCGACGACACCGTCGGCATCGTCGTGCGCGACGAGGACAACCATTTCCGCTTCTTCGCCTCCACCCACGCCTTCAACGCGCTCGAACAGCAGCGCTTCCGCTCCCCCCGCGCGGCGCAGCGCGCCGCCCGTAAGCTGATCGAGAGCCGCCGCGGCTTCAGCCGCGCCGCTTGACGCGCTTTCCCACGACACGCCACAGCGAGACCAATGATGACCGAGAGCACCCACCCCGAAACCCTGTCGCTGCACGCCGGCTGGCGCGCCGATCCCGCCACCGGCGCGGTGGCGGTGCCGATCTACCAAACGACCTCGTACCAATTCCGCGATACCGAGCACGCCGCCAATCTGTTCGCGCTGGCCGAGCTCGGCAACATCTACACCCGCATCAACAACCCCACCAACGACGTGCTGGAGAAGCGCGTCGCCGCGCTCGAAGGCGGCGTCGCCGCGCTGGCGGTGGCGTCGGGGCAGGCAGCCTCTGCGTTCGCGCTACAGAATCTGGCGAAGGCCGGCGATAACGTGGTGTCGTCGACTGATCTCTACGGCGGCACCTGGAACCTGTTCGCCAACACCCTGAAGGACCAGGGCATCGAGGTCCGCTTCGTCGATCCCTCCGACCCGGAGAACTTCCGCCGGGCCACCGACGCCCGCACCCGCGCCTACTACGCCGAGACGCTGCCCAATCCGAAGCTCGTGGTGTTTCCGATCGCCGAGGTCGCCGCGATCGGGCGCGAATACGGCATTCCCTTGATCGTCGACAACACCGCGGCGCCGATCCTGACCCGGCCGCTCGATCATGGCGCCGCGGTCGTGGTCTATTCGTCGACCAAGTATCTCGGCGGCCATGGCACCTCGATCGGCGGACTGATCGTCGACGGCGGCAATTTCGACTGGGCCAAGTTCCCCGGGCGCCAGCCGGCGCTCAACACGCCCGATCCCAGCTACCACGGTGCGGTGTGGACCGAGGCGGTGAAGCCGCTCGGCCCGATCGCCTACATCATCAAGGCGCGCGTCACGCTGCTGCGCGACCTTGGCGCCGCGCTGTCGCCGTTCAACGCCTTCCTCACCCTGCAGGGCATCGAGACCTTGGCGCTGCGCATCGAGCGGCATTCGCAGAACGCCACCCAGGTGGCCAACTGGCTGGCCAAGCGGCCGGAGGTGGTGCGGGTGATCCACCCCTCGCAGCAGAGCGGCGTCGAGCGCCAGCGCGCCGACAAATATCTCAAGGGCGGCTATGGCGGCCTGGTCGGCTTCGAACTCGCCGGCGGCCGCGACGCCGGGCGCCGCTTCATTGATGCGCTGCAGCTGTTCTACCACGTTGCCAATATCGGCGATGCCCGCAGCCTCGCCATCCACCCGGCGACGACCACCCACTCGCAGCTTTCGCCGGAAGACCAGCACGCCACCGGCGTGTCGGACGGCTATGTGCGCCTTTCGATCGGCATCGAGCACATCGACGACATCCTGGCCGATGTCGAACGCGGCCTCACCGCCGCCGGCACGGTTGCGAAGGCGGCCTGATCGACGCGCCCGGCCCAAACGATCGGCCCAACAGATCGGGCCAAACGGAAAGGCCGCGGACCTCCGCCCGCGGCCTTCTTCGTTCCTTCCGGATACGCTTCTGCCGGTTCGGCACGGCAGCAACGGCTGGCTCACTGCCCCGGCATCTGCCCCGGCGTCTTGTGGCAGATGACGCAGTTGACGCCGTCACGGATGCCGACCGGGTGCTTCTTGGTCGGATCGGGCGATTGGCCGGGCCGGATCGGCTGGTCGGTGACGCCCTTGTGGCAGGTCAGGCACGCCGCCGAGTCGGTCACCGCCGGGTGCGGCGTCTTGGGGGGGGCCTGGGTGGTCGCAGGCGTCGGCGCCGGCAGGGCGGTGGCGGCCTGCTGGGTCGGCGGTGTCGGCTGTGCCTGCGGCGGTTGAGCCGGGGTCGCGGCCGGGGCGGCGGCCGTCGGGATCGCCGCCACCTTCTTGGCGTCCGGCAGCTTGTGGGCGATGCCCTTGTGGCAGTCGATGCAGGTCGAGCCGGCCTTGAGCGCCGCCGGGTGCACCTCGCGCGCCACCGGGTTCTGGCGGGCACGATCCATTGCCTCGACGGTGTGGCAATGGCGGCACTCGGCCGAATCGTTGGTCTTCATCTCCGCCCACACCCGGGCGGCGAGCTCGGCGCGGTGCGCCTCGAACTTCTCGGGCGTGTCGATGGTGCCGAGCGCCCAATGATAGATCTCGTTGATCGAGCCGATCTTGTGCAGCATCTTGGCCGGCCAGGCCCGCGGCACGTGGCAGTCGGCGCAGGTCGCCCGCACCCCGAACGCATTGGCGTAGTGGACGGTGGTCTGGTACTCCGGCAGCACCGAGTGGCGCATCTCGTGGCAGGAGCTGCAGAACTCCAGCGTGTTGGTGGACTCCACCACCTTGTCGACGGTGAGCAGCGCCACGGCGCCGAGCGCGGCGCCGCCGGCCAGCCACCCAGCCGCGAATTTGAACCGCGGGTTGCGAATTGTCTTCAAAATGGCGTCCAACATCGGCCATCTCCGTTGTTCGTGGCAGAGGACGATCGCGGGGGAAGCGTACTGCCGGTTTCGAAATGGGCTGGAACGAGCGAATGCGAAATCCGTAAAGCCCCTGTCCGACGGCCGCGGGCGCGGCCGTGGCGGGCGGGCGAGGCCGCTCGACCCGCCACCAGGGCAATCGGGTGAAAAATCACGCTGCCAGGAGACTTGCGAGGAAGTCGTCGTCCCAGGCGGCGACTTTTCGCTTGAGGCGGAGAGAATCCTTGCCCGGGGCCTTGCGGATGAGATTGAGGGCCATGTGCTTGAGGGTGGTGAAATTGGCGGGGGCGTGATCGGTGCGGACGCGGCAGTCGTCATCGCGGAACACCATGTCCATGATCCAATGCAGGCTGTTCTCCACCGCCCAATGGCTGCGGATGACGGGTCCGAGCTGGTCGGCCGGGGACGCCAGCGAGGCGATGTAGAAGCGGGTCTCCTGCTCGCACTTGGCGCCGATCTCGCGCATGCTTTCGACCATGACGACACTGGTCAGGCCGGGCCAATCGTGACGGTCTCGGAGCCAAGCCACGTCGTGCATCACCGTGGTGGTGCGGGTCTCGATGCGGCCGTGATCGCCATCGACGCTGTGATGGCGGCTGATCGCTGTGTCCTTGAAACCATTGGCTTTCTGCTCGGCGGCGAACAGCTCGACGTCCTCTCGCAAGCTGCCCTGGTTGCCTTTCAGGGCCAGCACATAGTCGGCCTTCTGGGCGAGGATTTGCGCGGCGATGGCGCGCTGGCAGCCCATGGCGTCGATGGTGACGATGGCGCCCTCGATCGACAGCAGGGAGAGCAGTTGGGGGATGGCGACGATCTCGTTCGACTTGTCGGCCACCTTGACCTGGCCGAGCACCAGGCGCTGGCGCGCCGCGAAGGCGGACACCATGTGGACCGCCGCCTTGGCGTCCCTCTTAGCCGAGCGGCGCAGCGTCTTGCCGTCGATGGCGATCACGTCTGCGGGCGCCCCGGTCACCGCCGCCACCCAGGCGACGAAGCAACGCTGGAACTGCGCAGCATCGAGGGTGGCGAGGATGTCGCCGAGGTGGTCGTGCGAGGGGGTGCCATGGAGAAACGTGCGGAACCGGCGCAGCAGGTCGAGCTTCGTCTCGCCGAACCTTGCGATGTCGACGAAGGTCTCGGCGCCGGCCAGCACCGCCAGCAGGCACAGCAGCAGCACCTCCTCCAGCGAGTACATCACCTTGCCGCGCTGGCGCGGGTCGGGCATGTCCTTGAAATAGTCCAGGAAAACAAGAGCTTCCCCAAGCGCGGCAAAGTCCGGTTCCGCTGGCTCCATCGCCCATCCTCCGCATCCGAATCGGAGGAACCGACAGATTCAGCACTTCAGGCCTTTGTCACCCCTTTCTTCACCCGATCGCCCTGGACCCGCCACAGACATCCATTGCGGGATATGCCACGCCATTGTTACAGTATTGTCCAACTGAAGAAACAACGGCCGTCCGTCGAGCGCCGCAGCGGCGAACCGGACGCCGGAAAGGCATCGCATGTCGGAGGAAGTGGTCCCGGCGCAGCCTGCGTCTGCGGGGCGCCCTGGAGGGCGGGCGTCGTTCCGCCGACCCGGCGGCATTGCGCAGGTGCGCCCGACCTATGCCGCGCTCGATCTCGGCACCAACAACTGCCGATTGCTGATCGCGCGGCCGACCCACGACGGGTTCCGCGTGGTGGGGGCATTCTCGCGGATCGTGCGCCTGGGCGAGGGGCTGACCGCCAGCGGCCTGCTGAGCGAGGCGGCGATGAACCGGGCGATCGACGCCCTTGCGGTGTGCCGCGACCGCCTCAAGGCCTACAGCGTGCGCCGCATGCGCCTGATCGCCACCGAGGCCTGCCGGTCCGCCGGCAACGCGCCGGACTTCATCGACCGCGTCGCCGACCGCGCCGGCCTGTCGCTCGAAATCGTCAGCCGCGAGACCGAGGCCCGGCTCGCCGCCGGCGGTTGCACCACCCTGGTCGACACCGCCGCCGACGGCGCGCTGTTGTTCGACATCGGCGGCGGCTCCTCTGAGATCGTCTGGCTCGGCCCGCCGCGGCCGACCGACGCCGGGCCGCCGCGCGCCGACATCCGGGCGTGGGCGTCGCTGCCGGTCGGCGTGGTGACGCTGGCGGAGCGCCACGGCGGCCATCAGGTCGACCGTGCCGTGTTCGAGCGCATGGTGGCCGAGGTCACCGACCTGTTGGTGAGCTTCCCCGGCGCCGACGAGGTGCGGCGGACGCCGAGCCGCCACCTGCTCGGTACGTCCGGCACCGTCACCACCATCGCCGGGGTCCATCTTGGCCTGCCGCGCTATGATCGCCGCATGGTCGACGGCGTCTGGCTGGCCGAGCCGGACATCGCCCGCGTCACCCACTCGCTGCTCGACATGAGCTGGTCCGAGCGCGCCGCCAACGCCTGCATCGGCAACGACCGCGCCGATTTGGTGCTGGCCGGCTGCGCCATCCTGGAGGCGATCCGGCGGGCTTTTCCTTCCGAGCGGCTGCGGGTCGCCGACCGCGGCCTGCGCGAGGGCATCCTGGTCGAATTGATGCGCGCAGACGAGGTGTGGCGGCGGAGACGAACATGAATGACAAACGGACCGATGGCGAGCGTCCGCTCGCGGTGCGGCTGAAGACCGCCCGCGGCCGCACCACGTCCTCGCAGCAATGGCTGAAGCGCCAGCTCAACGATCCCTACGTCGCGCGGGCGCGCGCCGCCGGCTATCGTTCGCGCGCGGCGTTCAAGCTGGTCGAGATCGACGACAAGTACCATGTGCTCAAGCGCGGCCAGCGCGTGGTCGACCTTGGCGCTGCGCCCGGCGGCTGGAGCCAGATCGCGGCGCAGCGGGTCGGCGTCGCGGCCGGGCAGGGCCGGGTGGTGGCGATCGACCTGCTCGACATGGCGCCGGTTGCCGGCGTCGAGTTCGAGCAAATGGATTTTCTCGACCCCACCGCGCCCGACCGCCTCAAGGAAACGCTCGGCGGCTCGGCCGATATCGTGCTGTCCGACATGGCGGCCAACGCCATCGGTCACAAGAAGACCGACCACCTGCGCATCGTTGCCTTGGTCGAGCTTGCCGCCACCTTCGCTCGCGAGGTGCTGGCGCCGGACGGCGCCTTCCTCGCCAAGGTGCTGCAGGGCGGCACCGAGGCCGGGCTGCTCGCCGACCTGAAGCGCGATTTCACCAAGGTGGTGCACGTCAAGCCGCCGGCCAGCCGCGCCGATTCCGCCGAGCTCTACGTGCTCGCCACCGGCTTTCGCGGCACGGCGTGAGCGATCGTGCCGCGGGCCGAACGAAGCCGGCGCAACGTTCGCGGTGGCGGGCGCCGCGGTTGCGACTGGCCCGCAAACCGGCCCGCAACCTGGCTCGCGAATGCGAGTGAATGGCGATAAGTCGTTGATGGGGCTGCGAAGGTCGCATATGGCGCGAGCGCAATCGCCGTTGACAATTTGCGGCGGCAAAAATGTAATCGCGCTCGCAACGGATTATGCGTCAGCGACGACCGCCGGTATTTCCCCCACGCCGGTGTAGGCGATCGAACGGGTCGACGTCACAACCTGACTGATTGGGCCGGCGGCAGTCGCCGCGGCAACGGCGACGTGCGCCCGCGCTCCAGCGCCCGATGGCCGTCACCAACACCGCCGAGGTCGCTCGACCCCGGCGCCGCCTGCGCTCGCCGGACGAGTGCAGGGTTGCCGAAACGCGCCGGCGGGCCGGCGACATGAAGCCGGGGAGGGTGCCGCGTGGCCGGGCCGGTCTGCAACGAAATCGCAACACCGCGGCGCCTCGGTCGCGATCGCCGCCGCGTTGCATCCGGAACGGAATTTGCACGGAGGATCGCCGCGGTGGCCGTGACGGCGCCGATTGGCCGACACCCCGGCATTTCCGAGGCCGGACACCGGACATTTCGAACAAAGAGGTCGTTCGTTACCCGCCAAAGTCATTCGCCGCGCCGTGTCCGTTTGTCGTGGTTCGCACACGGCGCCTCGTCGTTTCCGCTCCCCCCGCTGCGGTTAGCTCGTCGACCGGACGGATGATGCGCGTCGCGATGACGCCCGCATCACCCGCCGCTTGACGACGACATCGGACCGACCCGCAGGCCGGCCCGACCCGGGACTTCGAATCTTGCCGGTGCGCACCGGCCGTGGAGACATGCCATGTTGTTGACGGAACAGGACAAACAAAAGGCGCTGATTTCCCAGCTGGCCGAGCGGCACGCCCGCAAGCGATCGGCGCTCATCCCCATCCTGCAGACCGTCCAGCGCGATTACGGCGAGGTGTCGCAGTTCGCCATGCAGCACATCGCCGACGTGCTCGGCCTGCACGCCGCCGACGTCTATTCGGTCGCCACCTTCTACCAGTTCATCAACACCGCGCCGAAGGGCAAGTTCATCATCCGGCTCAGCCGCGACATGTCGTCGATGATGAAGGGCGCCAAGACGGTGGCGCGCCAGCTCGAAAACGACCTCGGCATCAAATTCGGCCAGACCACGCCGGACGGCATGTTCACGCTGGAATGGACCAGCTGCATCGGCATGAACTACCAGGCGCCGGCGATGCTGATCAACAACGAGGTGTTCTCCAACCTCACGCCGCAGCGCGCCCACCTCATCATCGAGGATTGTCTGCAGGGCTTCCGCGCCCACCGCCCGACCCTCGGCAAGATCGGCGAGACCTATTCGTCTGCCTTGACCTATTCGAGCCACGAGGCCGACGCCGGCCTGCGCAATGCCTTGGCGATGAGCCCGGCGGAGGTGGCGGGCGAGGTGGGTGCCGCCGGCATCCGCGGCCGCGGCGGCGCCGGTTTTCCGACTGGCACCAAATGGAAGCTGGCGGCGGAGGCCAAGGGCGAGTTCAAATACATCGTCTGCAACGCCGACGAGGGCGAGCCCGGCACCTTCAAGGACCGCATCATCCTGTCGCGCTACGCCGACCTGGTGTTCGAGGGCATGACGATCGCCGCCTACGCCGTCGGCGCGCGCGAAGGGCTGATCTATCTGCGGGCTGAATACACCTTCCTTCGCCCGCAGCTGGAGGCGGCGCTGGAGGCGCGGCGCCAGAACGGGCTGCTCGGCAACGCCATCCTCGGCAGGGAAGGCTTCGATTTCGACATCCGCCTGCACATGGGCGCCGGCGCCTATGTCTGCGGCGAGGAGACCGCGCTGATCGAATCGCTGGAGGGCCGCCGCGGCCACCCGCGCAACCGCCCGCCCTACCCGATCGACGTCGGCCTCAACGGCATGCCGACCGTGGTCAACAACGTCGAGACGCTGGCGTCGGTGTCCTGCATCCTCGGCCGGGGCGCTGCGTGGTTCTCCTCGATCGGCACCGAGCGCTCCAAGGGCTTCAAGCTGTTCAGCGTGTCGGGCGACTGCACGCGCCCCGGCGTCTACGAATTTCCGTGGGGCATCACGGTCGAGCAACTTCTGGAGACGGTCGGCGGCGGCAATGCCAAGGCGGTGCAGGTCGGCGGCTATTCCGGCCAGTTGATCCCGGCCTCGCAGTTCGACCGCCGCCTCGCCTATGAGGATCTCGGCATCGGCGGCTCGGTGATCGTCTACGGCCAGGACCGCGACATGCTCGACGTCGCCGAGAACTATTTCGAGTTTTTCGTCGACGAATCCTGCGGCCAGTGCACGCCATGCCGCGATGGCAACGTCAAGCTGCTCGAAGGCATCCGCGCGCTGCGCCAGGGCAAGTGCACCAGCCGCTATCTCAACGAACTGATCAGCCTGTGCGAGACCATCCAGGTCGCCTCCAAATGCGGCCTCGGCCAGCTTAGCCCCAACATTCTGATCGCCATCAACAGGCACTTCCGGGACGAGATTTTGGCGCGTCCCGTGGTTGGCCAGCACTGACGCCGGAGGATCACGTCCATGGACATCGCAACCACCAGCGCCGCGCCGGCCGCCAGCTCCGCGTCCGCCCCGCACAGCCATTCCCACAGCCATCCCGCGGTCGATCCCAACGCCGCGCCGGTGACCGCCACCATCGACGGCGTCGAGGTCACGGTGCCGACCGGCACCACCATCCTCGCCGCCGCCGAGAAGGCCGGCGTCCGCATCCCGACGCTGTGCCACCATGCCGACCTGTCGCCGGCCGGGGTGTGCCGGGTGTGCGTGGTCGAGGTCGAGGGCTCGCGGGCGCTGCAGGCCTCGTGCGCCTATCCCATCACCCACCCGATCAAGGTCAACACCACCACCAAAGCGGTGCGCAAGGCTCGCCGCCACATCATCGATCTGATGCTCGCCAACCACCATGGCGACTGCTTCACCTGCAAGCGCAACAACAATTGCGAGCTGCAGTCGCTGGCCCAGGAATACGGCGTCGACAGCTTCCGGTTCGGCCGCACCACCCAGCCGAAATACGAGATCGACCGCTCCAGCGGCACCATCGTGCGCGACATGAACAAGTGCGTGCTGTGCCGGCGCTGCGTGCGCACCTGCAGCGAGCTGCAGGAGGTCGGCTGCCTCACCATCGACGGCCGCGGCACGCAGTCGAAGATCTCGACCTTCGCCGACAAGGCGCTGGCATCGGTGATCTGCATCAGCTGCGGCCAGTGCATCAACCGCTGCCCGACCGGCGCCTTGAGCGAGGCGGACCAGACCGACGAAGTGTGGACACTGCTCGACGATCCCACCAAGCACGTGGTGATCCAGACCGCGCCGGCGCCGCGCGCCGCCATCGGCGAGTGCTTCGGGCTCGAGCCCGGCACGCCGGTGACGTTCGAGATGAACTCGGCGCTGCGCCGCATCGGCTTCGACGGTGTGTTCGACACCAACTTCTCGGCCGACCTCACCATCATCGAGGAGGGCACCGAGCTGATCCTGCGCCTCTACAAGGCGCTGGTGAAGAAGGACCCCTCGGTCATGCTGCCGATGTTCACCAGCTGCTCGCCGGGCTGGGTGAAATATATCGAGCACTTCAATCCTGACATGCTGGCGCACCTGTCGACGGCAAAAAGCCCGCAGCAGATGTTCGGCGCCCTGATCAAGACCTACTACGCTCAGAAGAAAGGCATCGATCCCAAGGACCTGGTGGTGGTGTCGCTGATGCCGTGCACCGCCAAGAAGTTCGAGGCCAACCGGCCGGAGATGGTGTCGAGCGGCTACAGGGACGTCGACTATGCCCTCACCACCCGCGAGCTCGCCAAGATGGTGAAGGAGGCCGGCATCGACCTGCCCAAGCTGCCGAAGTCGGAGTTCGACCCGCCGTTCGGCAGCGCCACCGGCTCGGGCGTGATCTTCGGCGCCACCGGCGGGGTGATGGAGGCGGCGATCCGCACCGTGATCGAGCTGGTCACCGGCAAGACCGTCGAGAACTTCTACGATCATGCCGACATCGTGCCGCTGCGTGGCTTCGAGGGCGCACGCATGGCCGAACTCACCATCGGCGAGGTCGGCGCGGTGCCGGACATCCTCAAGCACCTGGTGCCGGACTGGAACTGGCTGAAGGGCGCGACGCTCAAGGTCGGCGTCGCCCACGGCACCGCCAACGCCCGCGAGGTGCTGGAGGACATCAAGGCCGGCGGCCCGTTCAGCCAGTGCCACTTCATCGAGTTCATGGCCTGCCCGGGCGGATGCCTGGGCGGCGGCGGTCAGCCGATCCCGACCAATGCCGAGGTCCGGGCGGCGCGCGCCAGGGCGATCTACCAGGAAGACAGCGACGCACCAGTGCGCAAGTCGCACGAGAACGCCGCCGTGCTGCAGCTCTACAGCGACTTCCTGCTCGGCGGGCCGGGCGGGCACGAGGCGCACCAGCTACTGCACACCCACTACACCCCGCGCGGCAAGTTCATCGCGTGAGGGCCGCCGGATGAAATGGGCGGACCTCCGGCCCTTGGGCCGGAGGTTTTGCTTTTCCGCGGCTGGTGGCGCGGTGCGCAGGTGGAGTAGGCTCCGCCGGCTTAACCGGAGGCGCTGATGATCTCGCGGCGAAACCTGCTGGCCGGGGCGCTGCTCGCGGCGCCGGCCGGCGCGGCCGACGATTGGGCTGCCGCCACCGAACGCGCGCTGGCCGACCTCGAGCGGCGCTTTGGCGGCCGGCTCGGCGTCGCCATCCTCGACACCGGCAGCGCCCGGCGGGCGAGCCATCGCGGCAGCGAGCGGTTCGCGCTGTGCAGCACCTTCAAGGTGCTGGCGGCGGCGGTGGTGCTGGCGCGGGTCGAGCGCGGCGACGACAGCCTCGACCGCCGCATCCTCTATCGCCGCGACGATCTGGTGCCCTATTCGCCGGTCACCGAACGCCGCCTTGCCGACGGCATGACGCTCGGCGAGCTGTGCGAGGCGACGATGACGCTGAGCGATAATACCGCCGCCAATCTGCTGCTCGACAGCTTCGGTGGGCCGGCGGCGGTGACGGCGATGCTGCGCGGGCTCGGCGATGGCGCGACACGGCTCGACCGTCGCGAGCCGGCGCTCAACGACGTGCCGCCGGGCGAGGAGCGCGATACCACCACGCCGCAGGCGATGGGCGATACCCTGCTGCGGCTGGTGGTCGGCAATGCGCTGGCGCCGGCGTCGCGGCACCGATTGATTGAGTGGCTGGTCAATTGCAAGACCGGCGATCAGCGCTTGCGCGCCGGGGTGCCGGCGGCGTGGCGGGTCGGCGACAAGACCGGCTCGGGGCCGCGCGGCGAGGCCAACGACGTTGCGGTGATGTGGCCGCCGGGGCGGGCGCCGATGGTGGTGACGGCGTATTACGTCAACCCCGCCGGTAGCGCTGATGCGCGCAACGCGGTGCTGGCGGAGGTCGGCCGCTTGGTGGCGGCGGCGTGATTTCATCGGCCCCAGACGCGGCGCCGTTGGCATGAGCGGCTCAGAACAGCTCGACGTTGGCGCTGTCGGCCGCCGTGGCCGGCGCAGCTTTGGCGGGCGCCGCCTCGGCCGGACGGTCGAGCAGGCGTTCGGACAGGCGGTTGCGCACCTCGCTCAAGGTGCAGCTGGCGATCATCTGGTGCGCCCAGGCCGCGGCGGGCGGCACCGCGGCATCCGGGGTCGCCGGCGTGGTCGCGACGATGGCATCGGCCAGGGAGGTCAGCGCGCCGCTGACATTGTCGAGGCGCTGCTTGGCGAGGTCCTGGAACTGCATGTCGACGATGGCGCCCGAGACTTCGCGGGTGATGCGCTCGGAGGCGATCGCGGTCTCCTGCAGCACGGTCGCGAACCGGCCGTTCTGCTCGACCAGGCACTGCATCATGGTGTTGATGCGGGCATTGGCGTCCAGGTTCTCGCGCGAGACGTCGACCTGGGCGATCTCCTGCAGCATGGCGTAGCTGTTGCCGAGACCGTGGGCGATCGAGGCGATCTGGGTGCCGATCACGCCGGCCAGCGCGTTGACCGTCTTGGCGAGCTCGCGCACCTCGTCGGCCACCACCGCGAAGCCGCGACCGGCCTCGCCGGCCCGCGCCGCCTCGATCTTGGCGTTGAGCGCGAGCAGGTTGGTCTGGCGGTTGATGGTGTTGATCTGGCCGACGCTGGCCTCGACCGACTTCAACTCCATGAACACGCCCTCGAGCGAGGACACCATGGCGACGCCGCGGCCGGACATGGTGTCGATCTTGCCGACCAGCCCGGCCAGGGTGTTGCCGAGGTCGGTGGCGATCCGGGGCAGCGGCACCGACTCGCCGCCAAGTTGGACTTCCTGGATCGAGCTGCCCAGCGTCTGCACCGTGGTGGTCTGGGCGCGGGAGGCCGCGACGATATCCTGGAAGCGACGGGACAGATCCTGGACCTTGCCTTCGACGTCGGTCGACGCCAGGCCGATTTCGGCGACCAGGGCCTCCAGCGCGCGCTGCTGCATCGTTGCCAAGTCGCAACGGGGATCGCAACGGGGATCGCCGCGGTGGCGTTGCGGTTCGGACATGGACCTTTCACTCGCCACCGACTGGTGCGTGTAATTTTGGGACATAGTTCGTCAGTACCGGGAAATCGTTTAATTTCCGTGCAGTGCGAAATGACGGTCCGATGACAGTTCTGCCGCTGCGGTTACAATGCGGAGTGTCCGTCTTTCTGGATATCTCACGATGATGTCGCGTGATGGCCTGAGAAGATCCCTCGAATTTTACCAATTACAGCATCGATCGCCTTACGTTTTCCGACGGCAATCAGACACTTCGACGGCGCTGAAGATGCGTGATACGTACTATCACTCAGTTATTGACTAGGTCTTATTTAACATCCTCACGCCATTGTCCCTTGCGTCGCACCACGCTGTGTCGCGGTGGCGGCGCAACGTGGGCGCGGGGAAGTCGATGTCGGTGGTTGACGGTTCGCAGGGAACGCATCGCGTGACCTTCGGCGGCGCGCTGACGGTTCGCCACGCCGACCAGATTCATGAGAGTTTCGTCGACGCGCTTCGCCAGCATCGCCACGTCGTGGTCGATTGCTCGCAGGCCACTCAAGTCGATCTCAGCTTCGTTCAACTGGTGCTGTCGGCCCGCCGCAGCGCCGCGGCGGCCGGCAAGCGCCTGTCGCTGGCGCAGCGCGCCTCCGGCGACCTGCTCGACGTGCTGCAACGCGCCGGCCTGGTCGCCGCCGACGGCAGCGCCCCGATTCCCGGCCAAGAGTTCTGGTTTCAGCAAGGAGGCAACTGATGGCGAAGACCGTCCTCACCGTGGATGACTCCGCGAGCATCCGGCAGATGGTCAAGCTCACCCTTGCGGGGGCCGGCTATCAGGTCGTCGAGGCCGAGGACGGCGAGCAGGGCCTCGCCGCCGCCCGCAAGGGCGGCATCGACATGGTGCTGACCGACCTCAACATGCCGCGCATGAACGGCATCGCCCTGATCCGCGAGCTGCGCCGGCTGCCGTCCTATACCGGCGTGCCGATCGTGCTGCTCACCACCGAGTCCGACGCTGAGCGCAAGCAGGAAGCCAAGGCCGCCGGCGCCACCGGCTGGATCACCAAGCCGTTCCAGCCCGACCAGTTGCTGTCGGTCACCAGAAAGGTGCTGGGCGCGTGAACACCACCGACCCGAAAGAGGTCTTCCGCCAGGAGGCGCAGGACCTCCTGGCCCAGCTCGAGGCGGCGCTGCTCGACCTGGAGTCGACGCCCGACGACGCCGCCCTGATCGACACTGCGTTTCGCGCCCTCCACACCATCAAGGGTTCGGGCGCGATGTTCGGCTTCGACGCCCTCGCCGCCTTCACCCACCACGTCGAAACCGCGTTCGACCAGGTCCGGCGCGGCGACGTGGCGCCGACCGTCGAGCTGATCGCGGTCGCCCTGCAAGCGCAGGATTTCATGCGCGTGCTGATCGAGAACCCCGGCTGCATCGACGTCGGCGACGGCGCGCTCCTGCTGTCCGCGCTAGGCCAGGCGGTCGGCGCCGGCGCATCGGCAACCGGCGCACCCCCGCCCGCTGCGGCGACCGATACACCGTCGCGCTGGCGCATCCGGATGAGGCTGCCGCGCGACGTGATGGCCACCGGCACCAACCCGCTGCTGCTGCTGGACGAGCTGTGCGCGCTGGGACCGGCGGTGGTGACCGCCTCGACCGACCACATTCCGCCGCTGGCGGAGATCGATCCCACCGGCTGCTATATTGGCTGGGAGGTGAGGCTCACCACCAGCCAGCCGCTTTCCGCCATCGAGGACGTATTCGTGTTCGTGCGCGACGAGATGGCGCTCGACATCGAACGGATCGAGTGCCCGGAGCCGGCCGAGCCTTCGGCGGAGGTGACGCCGGAGGCGAGCTGCTCGATCGTGCCGGCCGCGCCGGCTGCTGGCGCCGATGCCGCCGCGCCCCGCATCGACCCGCCCCGGACCGAACCACCGAACACTGAGGCCCGGCCGCGGGCGGCCGCCACGCCGAAGCCGGCCGGCGAGACCGCCGAGCCAGGCGAGGGCGCGCGTGCTCCGCGCGAGGTGCGCAGCGGCGCCAGCGTGCGCGTTCCGGCCGAGCGGCTCGACGAACTGATGGACCGCGTCGGCGAACTGGTGATCGCGCAGTCGCGCCTGCGCCAGATCGCCACCTCCAACGCCGATCAGCAGGTGTCGGCGGTGGCCGAGGAGATCGAGCGGCTGGTGCTGGAGCTGCGCGACACCACCATGGGCATCCGCATGGTGCCGATCGGTTCGCTGTTCGGGCGCTTCCGCCGTGTCGTCCACGATCTGTCGCACGACCTTGGCAAGGAGGTCGCGCTGGCGATGGAGGGCGAGGAGACCGAGCTCGACAAGACCGTGATCGAGCAGCTCAACGACCCGGTGGTCCACCTTATCCGCAACGCCATCGACCACGGCCTCGAAGACCCGGCGGCGCGGCTGGCTGCCGGCAAGCCGCGGGTCGGGCGCATCCTGCTGGCGGCGCGCCATGCCGGCACCGAGGTGTTGATCACCGTGCGCGACGACGGCCGCGGCCTCGACCGCGAGCGCATCCGCGCCCGCGCGGTGCAGCGCGGCCTGCTGCCGGCGACCGGCGAGATTGCCGACGCCGAGCTGTTCCAGGTGCTGTTCGAGCCGGGGTTCTCGACCGCCGAGACCGTCACCAGCCTGTCCGGCCGCGGCGTCGGCATGGACGTGGTCAAGCGCACCATCGAGGCGCTGCGTTCCAAGATCGACGTCGTCAGCCCGCCGGGCCAAGGCACCGCGGTCACGCTGCGGCTGCCGCTCACCCTCGCCATCATCGACGGGCTGCTGGTCCGCGTCGGCAGGGGCCGCTACGTGCTGCCGCTCGGCGCGGTGGAGGAGTGCGTCGAGCTCACCGCCGCCGACGATCTGCGCAGCCGCGGCCGCAGCTTCCTCAACATCCGCGACGAGCTGGTGCCGTTCCTGCGCCTGCGCGAGTTGTTCGCGGTGAACACGCCGGCGGAAGAATTCCAGAAGGTGGTGATCGTGTCGGCCGGCGATCTCAAGGTCGGGCTGGTGGTCGATCAGGTAATCGGCGACCACCAGACCGTCATCAAATCGCTGTCGAAGCTGCACGCCGACATCGAGATGTTCTCCGGCGCCACCATTCTCGGCGACGGCACGGTGGCGATGATCCTCGACGTGCCGCATCTGGTCGAGTTCGGCCAGCTCGCCGAAGAGCGCCTCAAGGCGGCCGGGTGAGGCGATGGACATGACCAAGCTGCGCAGCGACGCCCTGGAAGTTCTTACGCTCAGCCTCGATGGCCACGCCTTCGCGGTGCCGGCCTGCTACGTCCGCGAGATTCTCGACGTGGTGCCAGTTACCGAGGTGCCCGGCGCCAATCCGTTCGTCAGCGGCCTGATCAATGTACGTGGCCGCGTGGTGCCGTTCGCCGATCTGCGCCACAAGTTCGGCATGCCGATCGCACCGTCCACCATCGACACCCGCATCGTGGTGATCGAGGTCGATGTCGACGGCGATCCGACCATGATCGGCATCATTGCCGAGAAGGTGCACGAAGTCACCGAGATCGCCGCCGTTGCCATCGAGGAGACGCCGCGCATCGGCCTGACATGGCGGCGGGACTACATCGACTGCATTGCCAAACGGAACGGCGACTTCGTCGTCGTGCTCGACATCGAGGCGGTGTTCGCATCCCACCGGCGGCCAAGGCGCGAGTTCGGCGCCGACGGCAGTTCCGGGCGATCCGCCGCCTAGCCCCCGGTTTCGATTTCTCAAGGACATTCGGTCATGCGCGTCACCATCAAGCTGAAACTTGCCGCGACCTTCACCGTGATCATCCTGCTCACCGGTGCCATGGCGTGGCTCGGCATCTCCAGCCTCGGCTCGCTCAACAGCACCATGAACGAGCTGCTCAAGGGGCCGGTGCAGCGGGCGCTGATCGAGTCCGACATGCAGACCGAGGTGCTGCAAATCCTGCGGGCCGAGAAGAACATGCTGCTGGCCGAGACGCCGCAGGACGTCGCCAAGTACGACGCCGATGAGCTGGCGGCGCGTGCGCGGTTCGTCGCGCACGAAGACAAGCTGATGGCGATCGCCTCCGAGGAGGGCCGCAAGAAGATCGCGCCGCTCAATGCCGCCTGGCAGAAATGGGTGGCGGTGCAGGACCGCGTCCGCGAACTGGCCAAGGCCGGTCAGCACGCCGAGGCCAAGGCGCTGCACATGAGCCAGGGCCGGGCTCTGACCGGCGAGATCAGCAAGATCCTGCAGGAGGTCATCGACCTCAACGCCGAGTTCATGCGCCAGACCCAGGTGCAGGCCACCGAGCAATATGAGACGATGCGCGAGCTGCTGCTGCTCGCCGGCGTCCTGGTGCTGCTGATCGGCGCCGCCGCGGGCGTGTGGATCTCGATGTCGATCAGCCGCGGCCTGTCCCGCGCCGGCGCGCTCGCCAACGCGGTGGCGTCCGGCGATCTCACCCAGAAGATCGCGGTGCGCAGCAACGACGAGATCAACGATCTGGTCGAGGCGCTCAACACCATGAACGAGAAGCTGCGCGCCATCGTCGGCGAGACGCTGAACGCGGCCGAGAACGTGTCCTCCGGCAGCCAGGAGCTGTCGGCCGGTGCGGAGGAACTGTCGGCCGGCGCCACTGAGCAGGCGGCGGCGGCGGAGGAAGCCTCCTCGTCGATGGAGGAGATGGCGGCCAACATCAAGCAGAACGCCGACAACGCCGGCCAGACCGAGAAGATCGCCCGCAAGTCCTCGGCCGACGCCCAGGCCAGCGGCGAGGCGGTCAACCGCGCGGTGCAGGCGATGCAGACCATCGCCGAGAAGATCACCTTCGTTCAGGAAATCGCCCGGCAGACCGACCTGCTCGCCCTCAACGCCGCGGTGGAAGCCGCCCGCGCCGGCGAGCACGGCAAGGGCTTTGCGGTGGTGGCATCGGAGGTGCGCAAGCTCGCCGAGCGCAGCCAGGCCGCGGCCGCCGAGATCGGCGCGCTGTCCGGCCAGACCGTGACGGTGGCGCGCGAGGCCGGCGAGATGCTGGGCAAGCTGGTGCCGGACATCAGAAAGACCGCCGAACTGGTCGGGGAGATCTCCGCGGCCTGCCGCGAGCAGGACATCGGCGCCGCCCAGGTCAACCAGGCGATCCAGCAGCTCGACAAGGTGATCCAGCAGAACGCCGGCGCCGCCGAGCAGATGTCGGCCACCTCCGAGGAGCTGGCGGCCCAGGCCGAACAGCTGCAGTCCTCGATCGCGTTCTTCCGCATCGATGACGTCGGCGCTGCGCCGGCGGCCAGGGCGGCGGCGCCGCAGCTGTCGCAGCCGGGCCGGCTGCCCAAGGTGGCCAGCCCGAGCCTGGCGCCCAAGGCGGCGCGCAAGCCGGCCGCCGGCCGGGGCCGGGTGGAGGCTTCCGGCAGCAAGGGCTTCAAGCTCGACCTTGCCGGTGCCGACGCCCACGACGCCGAGTTCGAGCGCTACTGAACGCGGTGGTGGCCGAATGAGCGTCCGCCGATCCGATCGATCCAGGCGGACGCTCCAAGCTCCTGACGTGTCGTATTTCCGTCCGCAAAACCGGCTCCGACTTTTGCGGAACATGCTCTAGCGGTACAAACCCATGGCACAGCCGCTCTCCGCGCACGAGGCGCAGTTCGTCACCCTCGGCATCGACCGCGAGGTGTTCGCGGTCCCGGTCGAAGCGGTGCTGGAAATCCTCGACATGCAGCCGGTGTTCCGGGTGCCGGAGGCGCCGGCCCACATGCTCGGCCTGATCGATCTGCGCGGGCGCTCGGTGCCGGTGCTCGATCTGCGCACCAAGCTCGGGCTGCCGCGCATTCCGCCGACCGAGTCGATGCGCATCCTGGTACTGGAGGTGGTCGCCGGCGGCCGCCTGCTGGTGCTGGGCCTGGTGGCCGACCGCGTGGTCGAGGTGATCGCGCTCGGCGAGGACGAGATCGAGGCGGCGCCGGACATCGGCGTCAGCTGGCGCTCGGACTACATCCGTGGTGTCGGCCGCCGCAACGGCCAGTTCGTCATCATCTTCAATCTTGCGCGGCTGTTCGCCGACGAGGACGCCGGGTTCGCGGTGGCGGCCGAACGCGCGGTGGCGTGATCGGGCGTGTCGTCGATCAGGCCGGCGGTTCGTCGTTGGGTCGCCAAATGACCCCGTTCCGATCAAGGACGGTGCGCCGTCGCCTTGCGGCCGCTCTGGCGCCGCGGCTCTCCCGGAAAACGTGTGTGGCGCGGCGGCGGGCAGCGCAAAGTCACGCCTCGGTTTTGCGCGGGTGCGGAAGGATTGCGTCAACACACCTGCGATAGGCTGACACTCTGGAGCGCCGGTCCGGCCCATCGGATCGGCACCGCCGCCTTCGGCCGCACCGGCTGCAAGGCCGGTCGCCTGACCTCGCCCCGCGCGCCGGGGCGAGGTGGCGAGCCCGACGCCGGGGTCACGATGTGATCCTCCGGATTCCCTCGAAATCGCGCGCTTTGCGGCACTCGGGCCATGTCTGTCGACGCCTTCGACCAGCTCAGCCAGTCCGACTTTCGGCGTCTTGCCGATTTCATCCATGGCTATAGCGGCATCAAGATGCCGCCAGCCAAGAAGACCATGGTCGAGGGCCGGCTGCGCCGCCGGCTGCGCGCCACCGACACCGAAACACTGGCGGATTATTGCCGCTACGTGTTCGACCACGGCGGCCTCGCCGACGAGGCCGTCCATCTCATCGACGCCGTGACCACCAACAAGACCGACTTCTTCCGCGAGGCCGACCATTTCGGCCTGCTCGCCGACGTCGTGGTGCCGAAGCTGATCGAGCGCCGCCACGTGTCGGGCCGGACGCCGCTCAGGGCGTGGAGCGCGGCGTGCTCGGTGGGCGCGGAGCCCTACACCCTGGCGATGGTGCTGTCGGAGATCGCCCGCACCACGCCCGGCTTTCGCAGCCAGATCCTGGCCACCGACATCTGCACCGACGTGCTGGAGACCGCCACCCTCGGCATATATCCGCACGCCATGATCGAGCCGGTGCCGATGGAGCTGCGCCGCCGCTATTTGCTGCGCGCCCGCGCCGGCGCCCGCGACCGGGTGCGCATCGCGCCGGAGGTGCGCCAGATGGTGCAGTTCGGCCGCGTCAATCTGGTCGAGCCGCCCTATCCGGTCGAGCGCGACATGCACGTCGTCTTCTGCCGCAACATCCTGATCTATTTCGACAAGGCCACCCAGCGCCAGGTGCTGGAACAGCTGTGCGAGCACCTGGTGCCGGGCGGCTTTCTGTTCATCGGCCATTCGGAATCGCTGACCGGGTTCGGCTTGCCGGTGCAGCCGGTCGCCGCCACCGTGTTCGAGCGGATCTAACCGCGCCATGCCCCCGATCCGCGTGCTGATCATCGACGATTCCGCCTCGGTCCGGCAGACGCTGACCGACATCTTCAACGCCGATCCCGAGATCGAGGTGATGGCGACGGCCTCCGACCCCTACGTCGCCGCCAAGCGGCTGCAGGAAGCCGTTCCCGATGTCATCACCCTCGACGTCG
Source organism: Blastochloris viridis (assembly GCF_001402875.1). NCBI lineage: Bacteria > Pseudomonadati > Pseudomonadota > Alphaproteobacteria > Hyphomicrobiales > Blastochloridaceae > Blastochloris > Blastochloris viridis. The sequence goes on from NZ_CP012946.1 coordinate 547,377, forward strand.
AGATGCCGCGCATGGACGGCATCACCTTTCTGCGCCGCCTGATGGCGCAGCGGCCGATCCCGGTGGTGATGTGCTCCAGCCTCACCGAGGCCGGCTCGGCCACCCTGGTCGAGGCGATGGAGGCCGGCGCGGTCGACGTCGTGCTCAAGCCGCGGCTCGACACCAAGCAGGGCCTGCTCGAGGCCGGCGAGCATATCTGCGACGTGGTCAAGGCGGCGGCGCGGGCGCGGCTTGGCCGCATCCCGCTGCGCGGCAGCCACTTCGTGCAGAAGAAGCTCACCGCCGACGCCATGCTGCCGCCGCCCTCGGCCCGCGAGGCGATGGCAAAAACCACCGATACCGTGGTGTGCATCGGCGCCTCGACCGGCGGCACCGAATCGCTGCGCGTGGTGCTGGAGGCGCTGCCGGTGGACTGTCCCGGCATCGTGGTGGTGCAGCACATGCCGGAGGGCTTTACCCGCGCCTTCGCCGCGCGCCTCAACGGCCTGTGCCAGGTCGAGGTCAAGGAGGCCGCCGACGGCGACACGGTGCTGCGCGGCCGGGTGCTGATCGCGCCCGGCAACCGTCACACCCTGCTGCAGCGCTCGGGTGCCCGCTACTATGTCGCGGTCCGGGACGGGCCGCTGGTGTCGCGTCACCGGCCGTCGGTGGACGTGCTGTTCCGCTCCGCCGCGCGCTACGCCGGCGCCAATGCCGCCGGCATCATCATGACCGGCATGGGCGACGACGGTGCGCGTGGTCTCGGCGAAATGAAGGCCGCCGGCGCCCGCACCATCGCCCAGGACGAGGCGACCTCGGTGGTGTTCGGCATGCCGAGAGAGGCGATCGCGCGCGGCGCGGTCGACGCCGTGGTGCCGCTCGACCGACTGGCACGCGAAATCCTGCAGGCGAGGCCCAGATGATCCCCCAGACGATGGCGACCGTTCCCGGGGCGCCCCAGCGGGTCTATCTGATGCCCGGCACGCTGTTCTGCTCCGCCGAGCCCACCGTGGTGACCACCGTGCTCGGCTCGTGCGTGTCGGTGTGCCTGTGGCACCCGGTCCGGCGCGTCGCCGGCATCAACCATTTCCTGCTGCCGACCGGCGAGCGGTCGCTGCGTTACGGCGACATCGCCATTCCGGCGCTGGTCGATGAGATGCTGCGGCTGGGCTGCCATATCGGCGGCATCGAGGCCAAGGTGTTCGGCGGGGCCGCGGTGCTGCGCGGCGAGCGGTCCGCCCAAGACGTCGGCTCCAAGAACATCAAGATCGCGGTGGGCGAGCTCGCCCGGAATGGCATCCCGGTGGTGGCGCAGCGCACCGGCGGCCACAGCGGCCTGTCGCTGCGGTTCCTGACCGCCACCGGCGACGTGCTGGTGCGCAGCGTGGCCTAGTAGCCGCCGCGTGCGACTGGCCGCGCCTCAGCGGCCGAGCCGATCCAGCAGGCGGTCGAGCAGAAACTGCGACTTGGCGTCCGGCAGCAGGCGGAAGCGGTCCGGCCCGGCCAGCTCGGCCAGCGGCATCTCGACCACGGTGATGAACTCGTGCTCGGCGTCGAGGCCGCCGCCGCGGCCGCGCCTGCTGCCGTCGACCTCGGCCAGGAAATAGCTGACGCGTTCGGTCGAGATGCCGGGGATGGTCCACAGCGTGGCGACACGGTCCATCGTGCGCGCGGTGAGGCCGCATTCCTCCTCAAGCTCGCGCCGCGCGCAGGCTTCGGCGTCCTCGCCGGGCTCCAGGCAGCCGGCGCACGCCTCCAAAATCTCGGGCGCGCCCGAGGCCATCGCCACCGGGGCCCGGAACTGGCGCACCAGGAACACCGTGCCGCGGGCGGGGTCGTAGGGCAGCACCGCGATGGCGTCGCCGTGGTGCTCGATCTCGCGCACCAGCTCGGTGCCGTCCTCCAGCGTGTAGCGGGCGACCGAGAATTGCGCCCAGCCGTCATGGACGCGGTCGGTTCGCACCAGGCGGAAACGGGGCGGGGTGTCGGCGGTCATCGGCAGGGCTCCTCGGCGTGGTCGGTCGGGCACCATCGGGTTTCGGGGATTTCATACCGTTGCGGCCGATCAAGCCGTCGAGCCGTTTGCCTCATGCGGAGACCGCGGCCACGATTGCGGCCATGCCGGCGGGTGGCGCTCGCTCACGGCGGCGCACGCCGGCGGGCGACGGCCACCGCGGCGCCGATGCCGCAGCCGGCGGCAAGGCCGATGCCGAGCACCGCCGCGGTCGGCAGGCCCTCGGGCCGGGCGGGCGGCACCGCGGCGGCGACCAGCCGGCCGGGCGTGCCGGCGGCGGGTGGGGCCTCGCTGCGCTGGACCGGCGTGGGCGGCGGGCTGCCGGGGGCGGCCTGTTCGAGCGCGCGCAGCCGGGTCAGCGCCTCGACCGCGGCGACCACCCCGCCGCGCTGGATCTCGATTTCGACGGCCAGCGCTTGCTCGGCGGCCTCGGCGCGCTCCAGCTCCAGCCGGGCGGCGGCGGCGATCTTCTGCAGCTCGGTGCGGATCAGCCGTTCGGCGCGCTGGCGTTCCTCGCGCAGCGCCTTGATGCTGGGGTGGCGGCTGCCGAGCATCCGGGCGGCCTGGCGCTCGCGCCGGAGGGTCGCGCCGACCTGGCTGCGCAGCGCGGCGAGGGTGAGCGACTGGCGAACCTCCGGCACGCTGCCGGCATCGGCGCCGGTGCGCGTCAGGCGCTCGATTTGGGCGAGGCGGACGCGCTGCTCGGCGCTACGCACCCTGGCCAAGGCGAGGCGGGCGCGAAGCTCGGCCAGCAGCGCCTCGGTCACCCGCTGCACCGCGGCGCTGCGAGCCTCGGCCTCGGCGCGGGCTTGGTCCAGCCGGCGGTCGTCCTCGGGCGGCGGCGGCGCGGGCCGGGGTGCCGGCGTCGCGGGGCGGTGGGCCAGCACGGCGCGGGCGACGGCGTCGGCCAGCCGGGCGGCGTCGCGGCCGTCGTCGCCGACGGCGGTAATCACCACGCGGTCGCTGCTGCGGTCGACGGTGATGCGGCCGCGTAGCGCGGCGACGCCGGCCGACGCCGCCGATTTTGGGCTCAGCGCCTCGGCAAACAGCACCCGCAGCCGGTCGAGGCCCTGCACCTGGTCGGGCTCGGGCGTCAGCGCGGCGGCGACCGCGGCCAGCACCACGTCCGAGGTGGCGGCGTCCTCAGCCTCGGCGGCGGCGGCGGGCGAAGCCAGCGCCAACTCGGCGCTGGCGTGGTAGCGCGGCGGGGCCATGGCGAGCGCCGCGAGCGCGATCAGGACGCCGATCAACCCGCACACCAGCACCACGGCAAGCTGACGGAACGGCGCATCCGCCGCATCGACCCCAAACCCGTCGGCACCGTGGTTTGCCATTCGGCTCGTTCCGCTCGTCTCCGCGCCAAAGGTCATGTGGCAGCATGCGCGGCCGGCCGCGCGCCGTAAAGACGCTCGCGCCGCCTGGCAGTGCGGTTCGCGAGGTTGCCCACTGCCGGGGCGCCGGATTCGTGCCGGCCGCGCCGGCTGGTGGCGCCGCCGGTGTGGCCGACCCTTGCGTCGGGTGCTTGCCGTGGCCATATCTCGCAGATGTCGCCCCCGGCTTTCGCAAGGGAATCGGGCCGCGGCGGGCGGGGTGCCGCATGAGGCGGGCCTCGCGCTCGAAGTCGCTTCACGAGGGCTTTGAGACCATGTCCCGTGTTTCGTCCTTGTCGAGCCCGTTCCTGCTCGGCTTTGAAGAGATCGAGCGTGTCCTCGATCGCGTCACCAAGGGTGCCGACGGTTATCCGCCGTACAATATCGAGCGCCTGCCGCCCGATGACGCCGGTTGTGACCGGCTGCGCATCGTGCTGGCGGTTGCGGGCTTCACCCGCGACCAGCTCGACGTGGTGGTCGAGGACAATCAGCTCGTGATCCGCGGCCGGCAGGCCGATCTCGACGATGGACGCGTTTACCTGCACCGCGGCATTGCCGCGCGCCAGTTCCAGCGTGCGTTCGTGTTGGCCGAAGGAATCGAGGTGCTCGGCGCGGAGCTGAAGAACGGCCTTTTGGCGGTCGATCTGGTCCGGCTGGAGCCGGAACGGGTGGCGCGCCGGATCGCTATCGCGTCGGACGAGTAACCGGTCTCGACAACAACAGGAGTCGGGAATGACCTTAGACACTGACACCAACACTGCGGGCGACGAGCTGATGACACCGGAGGCCTTCGCGCTTCTGGGCGGTGGCCTGATCGCCTATGTCAAGCCGATCCGGTCCGAGGACGTGAAGGCGCTGTTTCCGCAGGCCCCCAGGATTGCGCCCGGCCGGATGCTGTTCGCGCTCCACGGCGCCGACGGCACGCCGATCATGCTGGCCGATTCGCGCGAGGCGGTGGTCGCTAACGCGATGGAAAACGAACTGCAGCCGTTCAGCGTGCATTGATCGCCGCTGTGCCGGACCTCCGAAGCCATGAGGTTCGGGGTTCCGCGGCGGGCGGAACCCCGACATCCGTACGAGAGATCCGGCCTCACGCCGTGGTCGGCTGCGGCTGGGTCAGCACGACGTAGAGTGCCTCGGCATCGCGCGAGGCCCGAAGGCGCTGGACGAGGTCGGGGTCGCGCAACAGCCGGGCCACCCGGGCCAGCGCCTTGAGGTGATCGGCGCCAGCGGTTTCCGGCGCCAGCAGCAGGAAGATCAGGTCGACCGGCTCGCCGTCGAGCGCCTCGAAATCGATCGGCTTGTCCAGGCGTGCGAACAGCCCGACCAGCCGGTCCAGCTTCGCCATCTTGCCATGCGGGATGGCGATGCCGTTGCCGACGCCGGTCGAGCCCAGCCGTTCGCGTTGCTGCAGCGTTTCGAAGATCTCGCGCTCGCCGCGGCCCGTCAGCTGGGCCGCGCGCTCGGCGAGTTCCTGCAGCGCTTGCTTCTTGGAATTGACCCGAAGGGCGGGCCACACCGCATTCGGCGCGACAAGATCGCTTAGCGGCATGGCCGGCTCGGACGTAAAAGGCGCGGGGTCATGATACCAACCCACCGGCAATTGCGGCGGACGATAGGCCCGGCATGATCGCGGGTCAATGGGACTCTGCCGGGGGGTCGATCCACCCAATATTACCGTCGGCCCGCCGGTAGACCACGTTGATCCGGCCCGAGGTGGCGTGGCGGAAGATCACCACCGGCGCGCCGGTGAGGTCGAGTTCGGACACCGCCTCGGCAACCGAGATCTGGCCGAAGCCGGTCGTGGTCTCTGCCACCACCACGGGGTGATCGCCGTCAGGCCCGGTATCGACGTCGACGTCGTCGTCCTCCGGCGGCGCCTGCAGCACGTACATCGGCGCGGTCGGCACCGCACGTTCGCCGCCATGGTCCTCACGCAGCTTGCGCTTGTAGCGGCGCAGCCGCTTCTCGATCCGCTCGCAGGCGAGGTCGCAGCTCTGGTAGGCGTCGGCGGCGGTGGCGTGCGATTGCAGTTCCACGCCCGACGACAGGTGCAAGATGCAGTCCGTCCGGAAGAAGGTGCCTTCGCGCTCCACGATGGCGCGGCCGGACCAGCCGCGGTCGAAGAACTTCTCGATCGCCTCTGCGATGCGCGCCTCGATGCGGGTGCGCAGGGCCTCGCCGATGTCGAGGTTCTTGCCGGACACTCTCAAAGTCATTTTTTTGTCTCCAAGGCCACGCCACCGGGGCGAGGGGTCCGATGGTCAGATCTGATTTAGCCCACATTTGGCAGAAGAGGAATCCGGATGCGCCGGGGCAGTCAGGATGAGGCGGCGGCTGCCTGCTTCTCCCGCCGCCGTTGGACCGAGGAGGGAATCCGCATTCCTTCCCGGTACTTGGCGACGGTGCGGCGGGCGATGTCGATGCCCGCCTCGCGTAGCCGCTTGACGATGGTGTCGTCGGACAGGACGTCGGCCGCGCTTTCGGCGTCGATCATCTGCTTGATTCGGTGCCGCACCGCCTCGGCGGAATGGGCGTCGCCGCCATTGGCATTGGCGATCGCCGAGGTGAAGAAATACTTCATTTCGAAGATGCCGCGCGGCGTCGCCATGTATTTGTTGGAGGTCACGCGCGACACCGTCGATTCGTGCATGGAAATCGCGTCGGCGACGGTCTTGAGCACCAGCGGCCGCAGGTGCTCGACGCCGTGGGCGAGAAAGGCATCCTGCTGGCGGGTGATCTCCATCGCCACCTTGAGGATGGTCTTGGCGCGCTGGTCGAGCGCGCGGGTCAGCCAGGTCGCGGTCTGCAAGCAGTCGGCAAGAAAGGTCTTGTCCTTGGTGTCCTTCGCCGCGGGCGCGACGCGGCCGAAATAGCTCTGGTTGATCAAGACGCGCGGCAAGGTGTCGGTGTTGAGGTCGACCTGCCAGCCGCCATCCGACGCCGGCCGCACGAACACGTCGGGCACGATCGGCGTCACCGGGCCGCCGCCGAGCGCCAGCCCCGGCTTGGGGTCGAGCCGCTTGATCTCGGCCACCATGTCGGCGAGGTCCTCGTCGTCGATGCCGCACAGCTTCTTCAGCGCGGCGAAGTCGCGCCTGGCCAGCAGCGGCAGGTTGGCGACCAGCGCTGCCATCGCCGGGTCGAAGCGGTCGCGCTCCTTGAGCTGCAAAGCGAGGCACTCGGCCAGCGAGCGTGCCGCTACTCCGGACGGATCGAAGGTCTGGATCACCGCAAGCACGCTCTCCACCGTCTCCAGCGGGGCGCCGAGCTTGTCTGCCACCTCGGCAAGGTCGGCGGTGAGGTAGCCGGCGTCGTCGACGAGGTCGATCAGGTACTGGCCGATCAGCCGCCGCTTGGGCTCGGTCTCGGCCAGCGCAAGCTGCTCGGCGAGGTGGTCGGCAAGGCTCGATGTGGCGGAGACGTAGGCGTCGAGGTTGGAATCCTCCTCAAGCCGGCCGCCGGAGCCGACCGAGGCCCACTCCGAATAGCCGACTGGCTCGGTGGCGGCGTGGGCCGGCTCGGCCGGCCCGTCGTCCTGGAACACGTTGCCGAGGTCGGTGTCGAGCCGGGCCTCGATCGCCTCGCGCGAGCCCAGCGGCTCCTCCAGCCAGTCGCCGGTGCGCTGCTCGTCATGGCTGGGCGGCGGCTCGGGCTCGCCGCTGGCGGCGTCGGTCGGGGAGGAAAAATCGGGCTCATCGGCGCGTTCGAGCAGCGGGTTGCGCTCCAGCTCGGCGTCGACATAGGCGGACAGGTCGAGATGGGACAGCTGCAGAAGCTTGATCGCCTGCATCAGCTGCGGCGTCATCACCAGCGACTGGCTCTGGCGAAGTTCGAGCTTTTGCGAAAGCGCCATTGCGGTACCGGCCTTCAGGACTCAAACGGGCGGAAGCTGGTACGAACCTTGCTTTGCCACCCGCCTGTTAAAGCCTGAATTCCTCACCGAGGTAAAGCCTGCGGACATCCGGACTCGACACAATGTCGTCGGCGGAGCCTTCCATCAGCACTTCGCCGGAGTGGATGATGTAGGCGCGGTCGATCAGGCCGAGCGTTTCGCGCACATTGTGGTCGGTGATCAAGACGCCGATACCGCGGTGGGTGAGGTGGCGCACCAGGGCCTGGATGTCGCCGACCGCGATCGGGTCGATGCCGGCGAACGGCTCGTCGAGCAGCATGAACGAGGGGCGGGTGGCCAGCGCCCGGGCAATCTCGCAGCGGCGGCGCTCGCCGCCGGACAGCGCGATCGAGGGTGACTTGCGCAGGCGGGCGATGCCGAACTCGTCGAGCAGGGCGTCGAGTTCCTCCTCGCGCTTCTTGCGGTTGGGCTCGACCACCTCCAGCACGGCGCGGATGTTGTCCTCGACATTGAGGCCGCGGAAGATGGACGGCTCCTGCGGCAGATAGCCGATGCCGAGCCGGGCTCTGCGGTACATCGGCATGGCGGTGATGTCATAGCCGTGCAGGAAGATGCGGCCGGTGTCGGCCTTCACCAACCCGGTGGTCATGTAGAACACCGTGGTCTTGCCGGCGCCGTTGGGGCCGAGCAGGCCGACCGCCTCGCCCTCGCGGACGTAGAGCGACACGCCGCGCACCACCTTGCGGCCGCGATAGCTCTTCTCGACCGCGTCGACCATCAGCACGCCGTCGAACCCGTCGAGCTTGGCGGCGGATTTGCGCGAGGATTTGGTCGCGGGTTTGGCTGCGGTCTTGGGAGCGGTCTTGGCCTCGGCCCTGTCGCGGGCCGCCGGCTGGGGTTCGCGGGTCGCCGGCTGGGTCAGATCGTCGGCGATATCGTCGTCGTACGCCTCGCCGTAGGCCGGGGTGGCATGGCGGGGCTGCCGCGCCGGGCTGCCCTGGCTGCTCCGGCCGGAGCCCTGCTCGTAGCCGTGGGCATCGCGCGCGTAGCCTTGGCCGTGGTCCTGGCCGTGGTCCTGGCCATAACTCTGCCCGCGCGGCTGGGCGGGCGGTGGGGCGGCGCGGCCGGCAGCGTCGTCGAAATACGGCAGGTCCGGCTCCAGCCAGCCAAAATCGGTGACCGGCGCCGGCTTCGAGGCTTCGCGGGGCAGCTGCATCGGCACGGCGTCCGACCACGGCGGGCTTTCCGGCCCGCTTAAGTCCTCGTCGAGGCGGTAGGTGTAAAGATCGTCCGTCGCCGGGGCGGTCTTCGCCTCAGACGGCCGTCTCTGCAACAACTTGTCGATCAGCTTGCGCACGCACCACACCTTACGGGGTCGACCCGGCCCGGGTTGCCCGGGCGGGACGACGAGAGGCAATGTCGGGGCGGGTCAGTTGCCCCGCAACGGCATCGGCGACACCGGCGCCCGCGGGGGCTTGGGGTCGGTCTTGGAATCGCCCTTGGACTCCGCCTTGGCGTCGCCCTTGTCGGACTTCTCGCTGCCCGGCACGAACAGGCCCTGGACCCGGCCGGAACCACCTTTGCCAGCTTCGATGCGCGAGACGCCGGAATTGAGGTCGACCACCAGACGCTCGCCGCGCAGCACGTTCGGCCCTTGCATCAGCACCACGTTGCCCGACAGCGTGACGGTGTTCTTTTTCATCTCGAACAGGCCGTTGTCGCCGGTCGCGGTCTGCTCGCGGGTGTTCACGATCACCCCGCCGCTGGCTTCGAGCCGCTCGATCTGCCGCGGCGCCACGCCCTCGGTGGCGGTCTTGGCCGCCTGGCTCTTGTCCGCTTGGCCTTTGGCCGCCTGGCCCTTGGCCTGGCCTTTATCCTGCCCCTTGTCGGCATCGAGATTGTAGTGGATCACCAACTGCTTGGAGCGCATGGTGGTGTCACCCTGCTGCACCACCACATTGCCGGTGAACACGGCGGTGCGGTCGCGGTCGCGCACCTCCAGGCTGGCTGCCTCCACCCGAACCGGCTGGTCGCGGTTCTTGGCGAAGCCCTGTAGCGCGTTGGGAACGTTGCCCTGCTGGGCCCCGGCGGGCGCGGCCAAAGACGCCGCGGCGAGGACGATCGGAATCAGGACGCGCGGCATCAGGACGCGTTTCATGGACGGGCTCCCGCATCGGCGGCAGGCGTGCCGTCCGATTGCGGCAGCTTCACGTTCAACACCACGTTTCCGTCGAACCGCACCATCTGGTCTTTGTTGAAGAGCTTCATGGTGTCGGCCCGGAGGTCGCCTTGCAGGAATTTCAGATCGACCGGTCGCGGCGACACCACGGTGCCGGCCTTGACGTCGACGTGGGCCTCGGTCAGGTGGCCCTCATAGCCCTGGCTCGACCTGATGAAGATGCCGCGGCTGAGCGTCAAGAGTTCGGTCTTGGCATCGAGCTGGCCGTGCTCGGCGGTCATGTCGATGCGGCCCTCCGTAAGCTCAATCCTGGCTTGAATCTCGTCGAGGTCCACCACGTAGGGGTGGGTGATGTCCTGCTGCGCCCGCTTGGCGGTGACCTCGTAGGCGCGGTTTTCCTTGGTGAAGCCGGCGAGGCGGGGCGCTTCCATCGTCAGCTTGTTGCCGGTCAGCACCAGTCGGCCGAAATCGCCGAGCGGCACCGTCAGCGAGATCGAGCGGATCGCCGAAAACAGCAGCGGCGCCAGGATGGCGATGATCGCGACCATTGGCACGGCCACGCGCAGGAAGCGCACCCGGCGGCTGTGGCGGAGCGCGCGGCGGAACACGGTGTCGAGGTCGCCGCGCGGCTCGAATACCGCGTCGAGCTGCGTCCCCGGCGTCCGCGGAGCGGTCGTGTGCGGCATCGTCATGCGCCTTGCGTTGCCCACATCCATCTCGCCTGAGGTCGACCCGGAATCCGGGACTTCGAGCTCTTGGAGCGTCCGCCGACCCGATTGCACCAGGCGGTCGCTCTAAGTCTTTGAATTACGCATTCTCATTCGCAAAACCGGTTTCGACTTTTGCGGAGACTGCTCTGGCCCAAGACCTTGGACCCCCTGGCCAGGACCTTGAAACCCTGGCCAGGGCCTCGGCCCCAGACGCCGAGGCCGGGCCTTCCGTGTTGCGGTCGCCGCCCGGCACGATCTGTGGTTGCGGGGCGAGACATCTTACCCGACGTTGGCGCGGACGTCTGCCGTCGCCGGCGTCCGGCAGCGGTCAAGAATGCGCGAAGATGTCCTGCTCGGCCCAGCCGGCGAGGTCGAGCCGCGACCGCGTCGGCAGGAAACGGAAGCAGGCCTGTGCCAGCTCGGTGCGTCCCTCGCGGGCCAGCAGCACGTCGAGCTTGTTCTTCAGCGCGTGCAGATGCAGCACGTCGGAGGCGGCGTAGGCGATCTGCGGGTCGGTCAAGGTGGCGGCGCCCCAGTCCGAACTCTGCTGCTGCTTCGATACGTCGATGCCGAGCATGTCGCGGACGAGGTCCTTGAGGCCGTGCTTGTCGGTGTAGGTGCGGACCAGGCGCGAGGCGATCTTGGTGCAGTAGACCGGCTCGGGCATGATGCCGAAGGCGTGCTCGATCGCGGCGAGGTCGAAGCGGGCGAAGTGGAAGATCTTCAGCACGCGCGGGTCGGCCAGCAGGCGGATCAGGTTTTCCGGCTTGGGCGCACCCGGCGGGATCTGCACCACGTCGGCGCTGCCGTCGCCGGGCGAAAGCTGCACCACGCACAGCCGGTCGCGGTGGGGCAGCAGCCCCATGGTCTCGGTGTCGACGGCCACGGACGAACCGTAATGCGACAGATCCGGCAGATCGCCGCGGTGAAAACGCAAGGTCATTCAGCACACACACCAGGGAGGGCGCCGGCTCGGCGCACGCTCCCGAAGGGAGAAAGATGGCTGGGGAAGCGTAGCCGCTTTCCCTAGCGTATTGAAATATCGGGCAAATTCAAACTTCACCCGGCTGCGGTTTACCAGTCCCGCCGCCGCCGGGCAAGGGGCCGGGCCAAGGACCGGGGATACCACGCTGCCGCGGCGGAGCGCCGTGCGGCCGGCCGGCGCGTGCCGGCCGCCGCCGAATCCGGCCGCTCGGCATCGGGCCGAGCACGGGCCGGGGCTCTCCACGGCCTTGATTTCAGCCGTGTTTGGGATGCGGCTGCCGGCGCGGGCCGGATTGCGCCGCCGGGCCGGCCCGGCGGCGATGGCAGGCGCAACGATCAGGGTTGCGCCCGGCGGCAGCATACGGTCTGCGGTTGACCGCGTCGGGACCAGCGGAAACAACCTCGCCGAAATTCCTTGATCAGAGATTTTCGCGACAGGACGGCGAAACTGCGGCCTGATCGGCCGGATTTCGTATCGGTTGGCCACCGGGAGAACCGACCCGCCGAACATGAAACCGCCGGTCGTTCCGGGCGAAGCGAAGCTGAGACTCCGAACCCATGATCCGCGACGTTTCGGGCAACGGCAGTGCGAGCGATGCCGCGCAGCTAGGGGTGATGCGGACGACGGCAAGCCTCGCGGATCATGGGTCCGATCGCGCGGCTTTGCCGCTTGTCCGAGACGACGGCGCGAGGTCTGCGCCGCGGCCGGCCGTGGACGCGCGACGGCACGGCGCCGTGGCGCGCAGTGCGTACAGGTTCTGTTTAGTAAATTTTCGGCACGAAATGCTGGTTCGATTTCTTCGGGCGGCGGTAGCCGGTGTCAGGTTGGCGCGGCGGCAGCTCGATCGCAGCCGGCTCGACGTGCTGGTAGGGGATCTGGGTCAGGAGGTGGGCGATGGCGTTGAGGCGGGCCCGCTTCTTGTCGTCGGCGTCGACCACGTTCCACGGGCAGACCTCGGTGTCGGTGGCGGCGAACATCACGTCCTTGGCCTTCGAATAGTCCACCCAGCGCGCCCGCGATTCGATGTCCATCGGCGACAGCTTCCAGCGCTTGAACGGGTTCTGCGCCCGCTCGATGAAGCGCCGCTCCTGCTCCTCGTCGCTGACCGAGAACCAGTACTTGATCAATTTGACGCCGGACCTGACCAGCATCTCCTCGAACAGCGGGCAGGCGCGCAGAAACTCGCGGTATTCGTCGTCGGTGCAGAAGCCCATCACGTGCTCGACGCCGGCGCGATTGTACCAGGAGCGGTCGAACAGCACGATCTCGCCGTTCGCCGGCAATTCTGCAGCGTAGCGCTGGAAGTACCACTGGCCGCGCTCGCGCTCGGTCGGGGTGCCGAGCGCGACCACCCGGCAGGTGCGCGGATTGAGCGGCTCGGTGATGCGCTTGATGACGCCGCCTTTGCCGGCGGCGTCGCGGCCCTCGAAGATCACCGCCACCTTCAGGCCTTGCACCCGCACCCATTCCTGAAGCTTGATCAGCTCGTATTGCAGGTGGGCGAGTTCCTCGACGTACCTGTAGTGCTTGGGCGGAGTGTGCGGCTCCGGCTTGTTCACCGTCGGCCAGATCGATTCCAGCGCCGCCTTCTCGCGGGCGGCGCGCAGCACCTCGCTCTCGTGCGGCCGGGCGTCGGGCGCGGCGGTGGCGCGGGAGGTGGCGTCGGGGGAATTGGCGGGCTTGCCGGTGGTGCGCCCGTGGCCCATTGCGGATCTCCTGGTGCGGGTTCCCTCGCCGACTCGGCGGCGCGTCGATCAGCGAGGAGACGATCGGCGAGGAGACTAGCAGAGTGCGGCTGCTCGACCGTTGTTTCCGCAACGGCGGACCGGTGCGGCAAACCGGCCTCCCGCGCGCCGGCGTGCCTGTCGGCCCGCTGCAGCCAGCCGTTCGACCGCCCGCTGAGGCGGCCTTGGCCGATGGCCGCGGCGGCATCGATCAGCCGACGGCGATGTGGCCGTCGCGGATGGCGTACAGGATACAGTCGGCGGTGACGGACGATTGCGCGCACGGGATGTCGTAGACGGTGGCGATGCGGGTCAGCGCCTTGACGTCGACGTCGTGCGGCATCGGCGTCAGCGGGTCGACGAAGAAGATCAGCGCCATCACCCGGCCCTCGACGATGCGGGCGCCGATCTGCTGGTCGCCGCCCTGCGGTCCGCTTTTCATCCGCTCGATCTGAAGCTCCGGAAAGGCATCCTGGATCCGGCCGCCGGTGGTGCCGGTGGCGATCAGCGGAAAGCGGCGGAGCTGGTCGAGGTGCCGGCCGCACCACGCCACCAGTGCGGGCTTTTTGAGGTCGTGGGCGACCAGCGCGATGGCCCTGCCATGCGGCGGGGCGGGCTGCGAAACGGACTGGGACATCGTGGCTCCGGTTGGCCGAACGGCTCTGAATAGCACCAAACGCCACCAGCCGCGGGCGGGGCGCTCGTTGCCAAGCTTACGTTCGATTCAAGGCAAGGCCGGCATAAGACGAGCCAGCTTGCGCTGAAGTTTTAGCTTGGGCAAAGCGGCATTTTTGCGGCTGCAAAGGTCGGGACAACCCAATCGGGAACTTGGCGGCTACTGCAATTGATCGCGATTGCCTACAGTCTGTCAGTCCGAGGCGAAGGTCTGGCTTCGGACGTGCATTGGACATGATCTGGAACGGCGATCGCGATGAAGGCGGCCGCCACTGCGAAAGGGCAGAGGATGATGCGAGTTATGGCAGCGTGCATTGGCGTTGCGTTCGCCCTATCGGGCGTGCCGGCACGCGCCGACGTGCGGATTCAGTACGATCCGGGTGGACACCTCGGCGCCTATTCTGCGCGCCTTGAGCAGATCCGCCGCAGCGGCGAGCGGGTGATCATCGATGGTCCGTGCATGTCGGCCTGCACGTTGGTGCTGGGCATGCTGCCGCGCGGCCGGGTGTGCGCCACCCGAAACGCGGTGTTCGGCTTCCACGCCGCCTGGTACACCGATGGCTCCACCCGCACTCCGAGCTCAAAGGCGACGCGCTTCATGCTCTCGCATTATCCGTCGCAGGTGCGGAGCTGGATCGCCAAGCGCGGCGGTCTGACGCCGCGGATGCTGCTGATGCGCGGCAACGAACTCGACGCCGTGGTGGCGCCGTGCGAGGGGGTGTCCTGACCCTGATGCGGCTTGCCGTCGATCAGGCCGCCAGCACCGGGTGGTAGCCGCGATCGGCGAGCACGCGGGGGATCAAGTCGGCCGGGATCGCCGGCGAGAACAGGAAGCCCTGCGCCTCGTTGCAGCCCAGTGCTTTCAGGAAATCGCGCTGGTGCTCGGATTCGACGCCCTCGGCGGTGGTGGTGATGCCGAGCGCCCCGGCGATGCTGACCACCGCCTGGACGATGACGGCGTGGTCGGAGCCCAGCTTGAGGTCGGCGACGAAGCTGCGGTCGATCTTGACCCTGTCGAACGGGAAGGTCCGCAGATAGCTCAGCGACGAGTAGCCGGTGCCGAAATCGTCCATGGCGATGCGGATGCCGATCTCCTTCAGCCGCCGCAGGGTGGCGATGGTGTGCTCGTTGTCCGCGAGCACGGTCTGCTCGGTGATCTCGATCTCGAGGCGGTGCGGGGCGAGGCCGGTTTCGGCCAGCAGCTTGGCCACCGTGTCGGCGAGGTCGGGCATGAGCAGCTGCACCGGTGACAGGTTCACCGCGACCCTGAGGTCGCCCGGCCAGCGCGTCGCCTCGCGACAGGCGGCGGCGAGCGCCCAGTCGCCGAGCGACAGGATCAGCCCGGAATCCTCCGCCACCGGGATGAACTGCGAGGGCGGGATCATGCCCTTGGTCGGATGGCGCCAGCGCGCCAGCGCCTCAAAGCCGCTGATGCGACTGTCTTGCAAGCTGACGATGGGCTGGTAGTGCAGTTCCAGCTCGTTGCGCTCGAGCGCGGCCCGGAGGTCGGTCTCGATCTCGCGCCGGTCCTTGAGCGCGGCGCTCATCTTCTGGTTATAGAACTTGTAGGTGCCGCGGCTTTCCGCCTTCGCCGCATAGAGCGCGAGGTCGGCCGCCTTGAGCAGGTCTTCGACGTCGGCGCCGTCTCCTGGGCCGATGGCGATGCCGATGCTGGCGCCGGTGCGGACCTGATAGCCGTCGATTTCGAGCGGCGGGCGCACCGTTTCCAGCAGCCGGGCGGCAAGGCTCGCGACCTCGGCGTGCGAACGCGGTCCGGGCGCGGCGATGGCGAACTCGTCGCCCCCGAGCCGCGCCAGCAGCGCGCCGGGCTCGACCGCTTGGCGCAGCCGCCCCGCCACCTCCTGCAGCAGTCTGTCGCCGGTGCGGTGGCCGAGCGCGTCGTTGATGACCTTGAAGCGGTCGAGGTCGAGGAACAGCAGGGCGAGCTGCGATTCCGCCTCGGGGTGCAGCGCCTTGTCGACCGGGAAGATGTCCTCCAGCATGGCGCGGAACACCCTTCGGTTCAGCAGTCCGGTCAGCGGGTCCTCGGACGCCAACCGCGCCACGCGCGCCTCGGCCAGACGGCGCTGCGTTATGTCGGTGAAGGTCTGCACCAAGCCGCCGTCCGGCAGCGGCATGCTGCGGACCTCAAGGACGGTGCCATCGGCCATCTCGCGCACGGTCTCGCTGCAGCGCTCGCTTGGCGGCGGGTGCGGCACCTCGCGCGCCCGGCGCCGGCCGTTGCGGCGGTCGGCGTCGCGGCGGGCCTGGAAGGTGGTGAGCGCGTCGAACCGCGGCGGGTGCTGGACCATGTCGGGCGGCAGGTCGAGCAGTTCGCCGCAGCGGGCGTTGATGACGGGAATCTCGAGGTCCCGAGTCACCATCATGATGCCCTGGCTCATGTTCTCCAGGGTGCAGCGCAGCTGTTCGGCCTTCTGGCGGGCCCTGGCTTCGGCCCGCAGGATGCGCTCGATGGCGATGAGCATCACCACGGTGAGGATAAGGCCGACGATGACGTTGACGCGAAGATTGGCGAGCGCGTTGACGTAGACCGAGTCGACGGCGGTGCTGACGTTCAGCCACAGCGGCTGGCCATGGACGGCCTGGAAGGCGAGCAGGCGCTTTTCGCCGCTGAAGGCGTTGGTGTCGATGAAGGTGGTGCCGGCGGCGTTGCGGGCGCGCTCGAAGAAGCGGGTGTCGCTGAGGTTCTGGCCGAGATGGAAGCCGCCGGCGCTGCCGCCGCTGGAGCGCACCACGCCGTCGTGGCCGATCAGGGCGATCGACACCGAGGCGCCGAAATTGAGCTTGTTGTAGAAGTTGGTGAAGTGCTCCGGCTTGAGCGAGGCGACCACCACGCCGCCGAAGCTGCCGTCGGGATTGAGGAAACGGCGGCTGAGCTCGATCTGCCATTGCTTGGCGGCCCGCCCAATCTGCGGCCGGGCGATGAACAAGCGGTCGTCGGCAGCGTCGCGGTGGATGCGGACGTGGTCGCGGGCGTTGAGATCGAGCGCTGGCGCCGGGTGCGGCCCGGCGTTCGAAGCGCGCAGCACGCCGTCGGCGTCGGCGATGGCAACCTGGAGGATGATCTCGCTGATGAGGTCGTCGCTTCCGACGATCCGGTCGAACCCGTCCGGTCCGGTGCGGCGCTCGATCAGCCTGCGGGTGTAAAGCAGCGATTTATCGATCTCTCCGATCGAACGCAGTACGTTCTCCTCGAAAACGATAGAGTAGTTGTCGATGACGGATACCGCTTCCTTCAGGTCGTTCCGGCTGTCATCGTAATATTTTAATATAACCCCACCCCATAGCATCGCGATAATACAGACGCCAAAGATCGCGGAACTCTGGCCGCTAACCACAAGACTGGGGAGGCGGAGAATGTGAAGGCGCTTCATTCCAAATCAGTCCAGCGTCCATGAGCAGTGTGGTCAAATAGCTGAATATGTGACCGATGCCTGCATCCTATGGTGAGGCGCCACAACAAAGGATTAAAGCGAAATCGGTTCCGCTCGCTATACAAAGTGTCGCAGCTCAGGGTGGCGCCGATTGGCGTGTTCAAAAGCGCCCAGGTCGGCGGCGTCGGCAGATTTGATCTGGAATAGAGTAAGACCAGCTTAGGCTGATCCGGTGTCATTCGTTTACCGCAGCGCAGCGGATCGGCGGATTACGATGTCGATGAACATTTCCGGCGCTCAAAAAAACATCGCATGTAAACAAATTTACGACGGCGGCGGTCGCTGCGCCGCAAAGCGACCGGCCGTTTGAGTCACATAAATACAACTTAATGGGGTGGCGCGCGCGTGAAGGCGCTCGCCACAGGCGCTCGCTGGCGCAACCCAGAATTTAGCGATCTGATATATATTTATACCGACGGTCCCGGCTGCTGACGCATGGGCCGTTGAAGCTCGCAGATTTTCGTCCTTGAAATCAGGATTTCACGATAATCTACGATCAGGACCAACGGCCGGCTGCCGCCGGTATTATTCCAAACGGGCGGTATCCGCTTGCTTGGAGAATGCTCTAATACTCGACCGCGGTGAGGTAGAGCCCGTCGGGCGGCGCCATCGGGCCGCAGCGGCTGCGGTCGCGCGCCTCCAGCGCCGCCCTGAGGTCGGCTGCAGTCCACTTGCCGATGCCGACCTGGACCAGCGAGCCAGTTATCGAGCGGATCTGGTGGTGCAGGAACGAGCGGGCGCAGGCCTCGATCGCCAACTCTGCGCCGGCCCGCGTCACCGTCAGGCGGTCGAGCGTCTTCACCGGGCTGTTGGCCTGGCACTCGGCGGCGCGGAAGGTGGTGAAGTCGTGCCGCCCGACCAATAGCTGCGCGGCGTCGTGCATCGCGCCGGCGTCGAGCGGCCGGATCACCCGCCAGGCCCGGTCGCGCGCGACGGTCAGCGGTGCCCGGCGATTGACGACGACGTAGCGATAATGCCGGCGGGTTGCGGAGAAGCGGGCGTCGAAATCGTCGGCGGCCGCCTCCGCCACCAGCACCGCCACCGGGTGCGGCCGCAGGTGGGCGTTGAGGCCCTCGCGCAAGGTGTCGGGCCGCCAGTCGCGGGACAGGTCGAAATGGGCGACCTGGCCGAGGGCGTGGACGCCGGCATCGGTGCGGCCGGCGCCGGTGAGACGCACCCGCTCGCCGGACAGCCGCCGCACCGCCTCGGTCAGCACCCCCTGGACGCTGAGGCCGGCGGCCTGGATCTGCCAGCCGACGAACGGGGTGCCGTCGTATTCGATGGTGAGCCGGTAGCGTGGCATGGGGTCCCTTCGGGCTTTCCCCTCGCTACCCTCCGTACGTGCTCGCCGCAAGCCGGTGTCGAACCGCCCGCCGCCTCTTGCGAGAAGACGGTGGACGGCGCTACCCATTTACGGGACTGATCTTCCGGCAGGATTCCGTCGCGCTGCGGCATTGGGCGACTGCCGGCCCGTGGAGGCGGGTTACGCCCTGGGTTGGAGACGTCTGATGAACCGTGCCTTCAAGGACGCCATCGTCAAGCTGCTGGGCGAGCATCGCGTGCTGACGCTGGCCACGGTTCGTCCCGATGGCTGGCCACACGCCACCCTGGTCGGCTTCTGCAACGACGGCTTGGCGCTCTACATGTTCGTCAGCCGCGACAGCCAGAAGGTCCGCAACATCCGGCACGAGCCGCGGGTGTCGGCGGCGGTCGGAAGCGATACCCGCCGGCCGCTCGACATCAAGGGCCTGTCGCTGGCCGGCCGCGCGGTGGTGGTCGAGGACCGCAGCGAGATCGAGCACGCCCGCACGCTCTATCTGCAACGCTACCCGGAATACCGCGTGCTGCCGGCGCCCAACCCGGCGGAGATCGCCATGCTGCGGCTGGTGCCGGACGTGGTGTCGGTGACCGACTACTCGAAGGGCTTCGGCCACGCCGATCTGGTGTCGGTGTCGGCCGACGACGTCGAGGAAATCGTCGATCAGCACCGCCGCCACTGGGCGGGCTAAACAGAAACTGGACGCACTGCACTCCACGGCGCCGTGCCGTCCGACGTCCAAGACCGGCCCTGCGGCGGGAGACCTCGCGCCGTCGTCCCGGACAAGCGGCGAAGCCGCGCGATCCGGGACCCATGATCCGCGACTCTCGCCATTGTCCGCATCGCCCCTAGCTGCGCGGCATCGCTCGCGCTGCCGGTGCCGGAAACGTCGCGGATCATGGGTTCCGGGTCGCAGCTTCGCTTCGCCCGGAACGACCGGCGGTTTCACGTTCGGCGGGGCGGAATTCCGGTGGCAAATTGATACGGATTCCGGTTGATCACGCCGTGATCGGCAGAGACAACCGCGCCGAAAAATTCTTTCTTGGACAGGGACTTTTCGGCGACGGGGCAACGAAACACCGGCCCGGCCGGATGCCTTATCCGCGTTGCGAACTCACAGCCAGGCCACCCTCCCCAGCATGGGGAGAGGGTGGCCGGCGTCGAGCCGATGCGTCAGCATCCGGGGCCGGTGATCTCACGCGTCGGGGCGGTCGCGAACCTCGCGCTGGTCCTGCCAGCGCATGAACGCCACCGCCAGCGGCGCGGCGGCCTTCACCAGCGGCAGATAGGGCACCACGGTCGGCGGGCCGAACGGCAGCGCAACCTCGCTGTCGGGTACGCCCATCACCGACTTCGCCAGTTCCTTACCCACCGACACCCCGAGCGCCACGCCGCGGCCGTTGCAGCCTGCCCAGCCCACCGCGTCCGGCCCGAGCTTGTGGAAGCGCGGGAAGTGGTCCGGGGTGACGGCGATGCGGCCGTGCCAAGCGTATTCGAAC
Source organism: Blastochloris viridis (assembly GCF_001402875.1). Taxonomy (NCBI): domain Bacteria; kingdom Pseudomonadati; phylum Pseudomonadota; class Alphaproteobacteria; order Hyphomicrobiales; family Blastochloridaceae; genus Blastochloris; species Blastochloris viridis. The sequence continues at coordinate 567,141 of NZ_CP012946.1, forward strand.
CGTGCCGCCTCGAACCGGCCCGGAAACAGCTCGTTCAGCCGACGGGCGATGTGGGTCTTGAGGTTCCAGGCCCCGCTCAGCGGGTTCATCAGCGCGCCGCCGGTGACGAGGCGGCCGCGGACGTCCCAGCGGATGAAGTGCGGGTCGCGGTGGGTGTCGGTCAGCGCCTGGCGCTTGGGCAGCACGGCCTGGCGGATTTCGGCCGACAGCGGCTCGGTGGCGATCTGCCACGACATCACCGGTATGATCTCGCGGCGGATGTCGGTGGCCGGCGTGCCCATCAGCGAGGAGAACTCGCCGGTATAGGCGTTGGTGGCGAGGATCAGCGCCCGCGCCGTCACCCGGCCGGACTTGGCGTCGACCACCCAGCGGTCGCCGTCGCGGCGGATGCCGTAGACCGGGGCGTGGGCATAGACGCGGCCGCGGGCGACCATCACCGCCTGGGCGAGCCCGCGCGTCAGCGCCAGCGGGTTGATCAGGCCGCCGGAGCGGTTGAGCCAGCCGCCGTGCCAGACGTCCGAGCCGGTCATTTCGCGCACCTGGTCGCGCGACAGCAGCTCGACCGGCGCGCCATATTTGGCCCACTGCTCGACGCGCTGCTCGGCCAGCCGCATGCGGCCGGACGAATGGGCCGGCTGCATCCAGCCGGTCTGCTCGGCCTCGGCGGCGATGCCCAGGCGCTTGATGGTGTTGAACACCGTCTGCGCGCTGTTGCGCAGCAGGCCGACGAACCGCTCGCCGGCTTCGCCCTCGCGGGCGACGATGTCGTCGGGGTCGTGCTGGGTCAGGGTCGGGATGACTTGGCCGTTGTTGCGGCCGGCAGCGCCCCAACCGGGTTCGACCGCCTCGACCACCGCCACGTCGACGCCGGACTCGGCAAGCTGTAGCGCCGCCGACAGGCCAACGAGACCGCCGCCCACGACCACGACGTCAGCAGTCGCCTCACCGTCCAGCGTGTGATAGGTGGGCCCGTCGGCTGTGACCGCCGCCCAGAGTGATTTCGGGTACGCCACGCTGTTACGGCGGGCTGTCTGTCGGTTCGCAGTCATCTGCCTGTGTCCACAAACTGTCTGTGCTTGCCAAGGCCGGGGGTCCTGTCGCGTGCTAGCACGTATTTCTTATCAGGGGCATACCGATCTTCCGTGATCTTCCGCCGCGCAAGCGGGTGCGCCGGCAAAGCAACCGCGCTACCGCTGGCGCCGCAACCCCGCGCCGGTGGCCCTTTTACGGTTCATTTGCCATCGGCGGCAATCGATCGCTGCGGTTTCGAACCGAACGCGCTCGACACAACCGGACCTGCGCGGTGAAATGCCGTCCGCACCAACCAACAACTTCAAAATCTGCCGGGAGGACGCAATGGCGGTGACACGATCGAGCCGGCTGGCGGGTTGGCTGGCCGCCGCCGGCACCGCTGCTGCCAGGGTCGTGCTGGCCGCGGTCGGCGCCCTTGCGGTAGCGGCGCTGCCGGCGTCGGCCCAGACCACGCTGACCATCCAGCATCCGCTACCGCTCAACAGTCATTATGGTGCCGGCGCCAGCGCCTTCAAGGACGCCTTCGAGCGGCTGACCGACGGGCGTTACCGCGTGGTGGTCCAACGTAACGACAACGAGCGCGAGATGATGGAGAGCCTGCAGATCGGTACGCTCGACTTCTCCGTCTCATCGACCGGGCCGGTCGGCAATTTCGTGCCCGAATCCAAAAATCTCGACGTGCCGTTTCTGTTTCGCGACACCGCCCACGCCCGCGGCGTGCTGGACGGCGACATCGGCAACGAGATCCTCGCTGCGTTCGAGCGGCGCGGCCTCACCGGGGTGATCTGGCTGGAGAACGGCTTCCGCCATCTCACCAACAGCCGGCGCCCGGTGGTGACGCCCGACGACATCAAGGGCCTGAAGATCCGCACCATGGAGAATCAGGTGCACATGCGCGCATTCGAGACGCTGGGCGCGCTGCCGACCCCGATGACCTTCAGCGAGATCATTACTGCGCTGCAGCAGGGCACGGTCGACGGCCAGGAGAACCCCATCACCGTGATCGTCTCCAACAATCTCGACCAGGTGCAGAAATATCTCTCGCTCACCGGCCACGTCTATTCGCCGGCGGTGCTGGTGGCCGCCCCGGCCACGGTGGCGCGGTTCTCGGCGGCGGACCGCGCCGCGATGATCGAGGCAGCCCGCGCCGCGCAGACGGCCAACCGCGACCGCGTCAGCGCCGACGAGGCGACCGGGGTCGCGGAGCTGCGGCGCCGCGGCATGAGCGTCGTCACCGACATCGACCGCGCCAAGTTCGAGGCGGCGCTGGCGCCGGCCTACGCGGTCTATGCCAAGGAGCTCGACGGCAACCTCATCGCCCGCATCCGCGCCGCTGCGCCATCGCAGTGATTGATTGAACATGCCCCAGTCGGCCGGCCGCGGGATCAGCCCCTTCTTCCCCTCTCCCCTTGTGGGAGAGGGTGCCGAGCGATCTTTAGATCGCGAGGCGGGTGAGGGGGCTGTCCGTACGGCTTCGAAGCCCCCCCTCACCCGGCTCGACCTCGCGTCGCTCGGTCTCGCCACCCTCTCCCACGAGGGGAGAGGGTGGCGGCGCGGCTCGCTCTGATCTCGCGAGATGAACGCTGCCCTCCGCCGCGTCCTCACCGCCGCCGACCGCCTTGCCATCGGCGGCGCCACCGCGCTGGCGGTGGCGGCGCTGGTGGTGGCGCTCGGCGCCGGGGTCTGGCAGGTGGCGGCGCGCTTCCTGCTTGAGGCGCCGTCGCCGTGGAGCGAGGCGCTGGTGCGGACCGCGCTGATCTGGATGACGATGCTGGGGCTCGGTGCGGCGCTGCGGTCGGGGGCGCTGCTGTCGATCGATCTCGTCGGCCGCCTGGCGCCGCCGCCGCTGAAGCGGGCGCTGGAGGCGTTCGCGCTCCTTTCCAATCTTGCGCTGATGGGCGTGCTGGTGTGGTTCGGCTGGGAGATGGCCGAGCGGGTGCGGTTTCAGGTGCTGGCCGGGCTCGATATCTCGATTGCCTGGGGCTATGCCGCCATTCCGGTCGGCGCCGGGTTCGCCGCGGTCGGCGCGGTGGCGCGCTTCCTCGATCCGGCACCGCTGGATGGGGAGGCGCAGCCGTGACCGCCTTGATGCTCGGCGTGATGCTGGCGCTGTTCGTCGCCGGCGTGCCGATCGCGGTGGCGGTGGGGCTCGCCAGCGTCGCCGGCATGGCGGGCTTCACCCAGTTTCCGCTGATCGTGGTGGCGCAGCAGGCCTTCATCGGGCTCGACCGCTTTCCGCTCGCGGCGGTGCCGTTCTTCATCCTGGCCGGCAATCTGATGGAGGTCGGCGGCATCAGCCGGCGGCTGATCGAGTTCGCCCGCGCCATCGTCGGTGGCGTGCAGGGCGCCTTGGCCACGACCTGCGTCCTCGCCTGCATGATCTTCGCCGCGATTTCCGGCTCCTCGGTCGCCACCACCTTTGCCATAGGCGCCATCATGATTCCGGCGTTGGTCAAGCGCGGCTATCCGGCGCCGTTCGCCGCGGCGCTGCAGGCCGCCTCGGCCGAACTCGGCGTCATCATCCCGCCCTCGATCCCGCTGATCCTCTACGGCGTCACCACCCAGACCAGCGTGCCGGAGCTGTTCATCGCCGGCATCGGCCCCGGCCTGCTGATCGGCGCCGTGCTCAGCCTGACGGTGCTGGCGTGGTGCCGGCTCAAGGGCTGGGGCCGCGGCGACGGCGAGGGGCGCCTCAAGCCACTGGCGGCGCTGCGCGAGGCGGCGTTCGCGCTGATGATGCCGGCGGTGGTGCTGGGCGGGATCTATGGCGGCGTCACCACCCCGACCGAGGCCTCGGTGGTCGCGGTGGTCTACGCGCTGGTGGTCGGCATGGCGATCCACCGCGAGATCTCCTGGCACGACCTCTACCCGGTCTTCCGGCGCTCGGCGATCACGTCCTCGGTGATCTTGTTCATCATCGCGATGGCTAGCCTGTTCTCGTACCTGCTCAACCGCCAGGGCGTGCCGGATGCGGCGGCGGGCTGGATCGTCGCGACCTTCGACACTCCGGCCCTCTATCTCCTCGGCGTCAATCTGCTGCTGTTCGTTGTCGGCATGTTCGTCGAGACCAGCGCCTCGATCATCATCCTGGCGCCGATCCTGGCCGAGGCGGCGGTGCGGTTCGGCATCGACCCGGTGCATTTCGGCACGGTGATGGTGGTCAACCTGGCGCTCGGCATGATCACCCCGCCGTTCGGGGTCAACCTGTTCGCTGCGGCCCAGGTGGCGAGGATCCCGCTCGAGCGCATGATGGCGCCGCTCGTGGTGTTCATCGCGGCGGTGCTGGCCTGCCTGATGGCGATCACCTATCTGCCGTGGATCACGCTGGCGCTGCGGGATGTCGCGTTCCGGTGAGCTGCTGCCCTCACGCGGTGGAGGCCGAAGGCCGTCTCGAAGGGTGAGGGCCTCATGCTTCGAGACGGCGTTTCACGCCTCCTCAGCATGAGGTCGGCGTGCGCCGAACCAAGTGTTCCCCTCAGCGCCGGCGCTCCAGCGCCGCGATCAGCTCGGTCGACGGGTAGCCGTCGGCCGGCAGGCCGAGGGCGATCTGCGCCGCCCGCACCGCCGCGCGGGTGCCCTGGCCGAACCGGCCGTCCGGCGCATCGCGGGTGAAGCTTGCGCGCTGCAACAGCGCCTGCAGGTGGCGCATTTGCTCGGTGGAGAGCGGGGTGACCGGGTCGCGGCCGCGCGAGACCTGGGGGGCGCCGGCAAGGCGGGTGGCGTAGTAGGCGGCGGTGGTGGAATAGACCATCGCCTTGTTCCAGCCGAGATAGACCTTGAAGTTGGGGTAGGCGAGGAAGGCCGGGCCGTTCCGGCCCATCGGCAACAGCAGGGCCGCCGGCGGCCCGCCCACCGCCAACGCGGTGCCCGCGGGCGTGCGCACCCCCATCCGCGACCACGCCGCGCGCGGCAGCATGGTGTCGAGGTCGGCCTGCGACCAGTCCATGTCGGCCGGCACCGCGACCTCCTCCAGCCACGGCTCGCCGCGCCGCCAGCCGAGGCCGCGCAGGAAGTTGGCGCCGGTGGCGAACGAGTCCGGCACCGAGCGCATGACGTTGATGTGGCCGTCGCCGTCGCCGTCGGCGGCGTAGCGGTAGAGGTCGGTGGGCGTGAACATCAGGTGGCCGAGCTCGCCCGCCCAGTCGCCGACCATCTCCGAGGGCTTCAGATCGCCGCGGGCGACGATACGCAACAGGTCGATCAGCTCGGGCCGGAAATAGTCGGCGCGCCGGCAGTCGTAGGCCAGCGTCGCCACCGCCGCTGGCGCCCTGTACTTGCCGAGGTCGGAGCCGAAATCGGTCTCCAGCCCCCAGAACGCCACCAGCACCGCGCCCGGCACGCCGTATTGCGCCTCGATGCGCGACAGCACGCCGGCATATTGGCCGAGATACTTGCGGCCGCGCACCATGCGGTCGCTGGAGACCATGCGATCGGAGAAGGTGAGGAAGGTCTGTTGGAAGACGCCCTGGCCCTGGTCGCGCCGGATGATGGCCGGATCATAGGTCACGCCGGCAAGCGCGGCCTCGATGGCGGAATTGGCCACGCCGGCGGCGCGCGCCTCGGCCTTCACCCCCTCCAGCCAGCTCTCGAAGCTGCCCGAGGTGCGGCACGGCACGCTTGCGGGTGCTGCAGCCGGCGTCGCCGCGGCCGGGGCCGCTATCAGCGCCGCCACCGCCGCAACAACAAGGCTGAAGCCGGTGCTCCGCCGCTTTGTCGATGTCCGCCGCATCGTCTCCTCCTGACGTCCCGACCCGGATCGGCGGTGAATCACCGCCACTCCCGGCCAAGCCTACACCAGCCGAAGTCGATGGCGACGTGATGGCGGTCTCTTAGAGACCGTTTGGAAACTCCGACGGGGCCGCGCCGGAGCCGATTTCGGGCGCTCCGGCAGGAGCCGATCGAAGAGCGTACCGGGGAGTACGGTCGAGATCGGCGACGAACCGGGCGCCCGAAAGCGGCCCGGCCCTTCGGGTTGCGGGGCGAACGCCGGTCGCGGCGTCAAAAAGCTCGCCGATACTCCCCGGTATCGGTCTCGCTTTCCTCCTGGCGTCCGGCAGTTCGCGCACAACGCGGCCTGCCGTCCGAGTTTCCAAACGGTCTCTTAGCGCTCGAAGCGCTGGGCCACCCAGCGCGACTTGGTCCACAGCTTCCAGATTGCGGCGAGGCAAGCCGCCATCGCCGCCGAATAGCCCAGCCACACCGTGACCGCGCCGCCGAGCCGGCCGCTCTCATAGGTGAGGGTGCCCGCCTCGAAATCGAGCGAATGCTGGAAGTGGCGGAGCAGGAACACCAATGCGCCGAGGCAGAGCAACTGGCTGAAATACATGATCTCCAGCCGGATGTGGTCGGCGTAGCGCGCGTTGAGCACCTTCAGGATGAAATAGATGTTCGCCACCGACAGCACGATCACGCCGCCGTCGAGCACGGCGTGGCGAAGGAAGGTGCGCGAGCCCAGTTCGGCGACATTGACCAGTGCGCCGATCAGATCGAACGTCGCCACGCCGATGATCAGCGCCTGCAGCGAGATGAATACGAACGGCATGACACGCCCCCGCCGTCATGAACGGACTGCCGGCTCGCGCGCCAGACCTTCGAGGCCGCGCGCCGCCAGCCTGCCGCATCGGCGGCAGGCCGCGACGATGGCGGCGCCGGCCGGAGCGGTCAAGGCGGTAAGAGCGCGGGGCCGGGCGCTCTCAATCGCGAAATCGGCCGGGCCGGGCGCCGCATTTCCTCCCTAACCGCCCCTTAACGAAACCGCCGGCATCCTGCAGATCGGGGGCGCCTCAACGGTTGGGCGGGACGGGTCCGGCATGGCGTGGAAGGAGCGCAGGCAGGGCGGGCACCGCGCGCCGGAAGGCGAGAGCCGGCCGCGCGGCACGCTCGACCTGCGCCTCGATCCCGCCGACCGCGTCGGCGGCCCCGCTGGCGGCAAAACCTCCGGCGGGAGAATCCCCGCCGCCAAAGCCCCCACTGCGAAGAAGCGCCCGCCCCCTAGCAAGGCCGCCCACCCGGAGCCGGCGCCGCGCAAGCCGGTGCGCAAGGCCCGCCGCGGTTTTCTCGGCTGGATCGGCCGGGCGGTCTATTGGAGCGTCGTCATCGCGATCTGGGCCGGGCTGGCCGGGCTCGGCCTGCTGGTGTGGCAGGCGGCGCATCTGCCGCCGATTCAGTCGCTCGATGTGCCGAAGCGCCCGCCGACGGTGCAGATCGCCGGGCTCGACGGCAGGGTGATCGCCACCCGCGGCGAGATGGGCGGGGCCGCGGTGCCGCTGCAGGCGCTGCCGGACTATCTGCCCGACGCCTTCATCGCCATCGAGGACAAGCGCTTCCGAGACCATTTCGGGGTCGACCCCGTGGGCATCGCCCGCGCCGCGGTCGCCAATGTGTTGCGCCGCGGCGTGTCGCAGGGCGGCTCGACCCTGACCCAGCAACTGGCGAAAAACCTGTTCCTCACCCAGGAGCGCACCTTCTCCCGCAAGCTGCAGGAAGTGGTGCTGGCGCTGTGGCTGGAGCGCAAGTTCTCCAAGGACCAGATCCTCGAACTCTACCTCAACCGGGTCTATTTCGGCGCCGGCGCCTATGGCGTGGAGGCGGCGGCGCAGCGCTATTTCGGCAAGCCGGCGCGCCAGCTGACGCTGGCCGAATCCGCCATGCTGGCGGGCCTGGTCAAGTCGCCGACCCGGCTGGCGCCGACCCGCCACCTCGACGCCGCCCAGCGCCGCGCTGCGCTGGTGGTCCAGGCGATGGCGGACGAGGGCTACATCAACCGCCAGGCCGAGGCGGTGGCGCTGGCCCGCCCGGCCCAGGTGGTGAAACGCCAGGATGCCGGCTCGATCGGCTTTGTCGCCGACTACGTGATGGACGTGCTCGACGATCTGGTCGGACACGTTGAGGATGACGTCACCGTCATCACCACCCTCGATCCGGTGCTGCAGCAGCTTGCCGAGCGCGCGCTAGTCGAGACGCTGGCGCGCGATGGCGCCAAGGCCGACGCCAGCCAGGGCGCGATGGTGGCGATGAGCCCGGACGGCGCGGTGCGGGCGCTGGTCGGCGGCCGCAGCTACGCCGACAGCCAGTTCAACCGCGCTGTCACCGCGCGCCGCCAGCCCGGCTCGGCGTTCAAGCCGTTCGTCTACCTCGCCGCGCTGGAGCGCGGCCTCACCCCGGACACGCTGCGCGACGACAGCCCGATCCAGATCAAGGGCTGGAAGCCAGAGAACTACACCCACGACTATCGCGGGCCGGTGACGCTGACCACCGCGCTCGCCCACTCGCTCAACACCGTGGCGGTGCGGCTGGCGCTGGAGGTCGGCCCCAGGGCGGTGGTCGACACCGCCCAGCGGCTCGGCATCGCCGCCAAGCTCGAAGCCAACGCCTCGATCGCGCTCGGCACCTCGGAGGTGACGCTGCTCGAGCTGACCTCGGCGTTCGCGCCGTTCGCCAATGGCGGGCTGCCGGCGAGGCCGGTGATGGTCGAGCGGGTGCGCGCCGCTGGCGGCAAGACGCTCTACGTCCGCCGCGCCGACCCGCGCGGCCGGGTGGTGGCGCCGGGCTATGTCGGCATGATGAACGCGATGCTGGAGGAGGTGATCGTGTCCGGCACCGGCCGCAAGGCCCAGATCGCGGGCTGGCAGGCGGCCGGCAAGACCGGCACCACCCAGGACTTCAAGGACGCCTGGTTCGTCGGCTTCACCGGTCGGCTGGTGGCCGGGGTGTGGCTCGGCAACGACGACTCCTCGCCGATGAAGAAGGTGACCGGCGGCGGCCTGCCGGCCGAGATCTGGGGCCGCTTCATGCGCGAGGCCCACCGCGACTTCGCCCCGACCGAGCTGCCCGGCGGCAGCCGCGGGCCGAATTTCCGCTGGACCACCCCCGATCAGCCGCCGTCGGCTGAGGCCGAGCGGCCCGCCATCCAGGGGCCGGGCTTCGGCGGCCGGGCTGCGGGCGAGAGCGGCAGCCTCGACGGCTGGCTGATCGACCGCCTGTTCGGGCGCGGGCAGTGACCGGGTTCCCGGTTGATCAGTTCGGACTGGCCGTTGGCCGAGGGCCGCGTCGATTCGCTCTCCCCTTGCGGGCAAGCACCCCTTGTAACTTGAATGCGCCGCGATCGGGTAAGCTACCGGGTGCGGTGACGGGTGGGAGCCCGCAAACCCCTGGGTCGTCCGAGACCGTGGGTGAGATCGGCGCCCCACCCGTCGTTCCTTCGAACCCGGACAGTCGCCAGGGCCGCACGAGCTCGCTTCGGCAAGGTCGGGTCATGTCGGAACAGATCACCGTCGGTATCGATGTCTCCAAGGATCGCCTCGATGTCCATGTCCGCCCCCTGGGCGAGGCGTTTGCCGTCCCGCGCGACGGCGAAGGCCTCGCCAATCTCTGCCACCGCCTGACGGCGCTCGCCCCCGCCCTCGTCGCCCTGGAGGCGACCGGCGGCTTTGAGGCGGTCGTCACCGCAGCGCTGGTTGCGGCCGGCCTGCCGGTGGTGGTGGTCAACCCCGCCCAGGTGCGTGCGTTTGCCCGCGCCCTCGGCAAGCGCGCCAAGACCGATCCGATCGACGCCGCGGTGATCGCCCACTTCGCCGCGGCCACCGCGCCGGAGGTGCGGCCGATGCCCGACGAGGCGACGCGCCGTCTCGCCGCGCTGATGGCCCGCCGCCGGCAGATCGTCGAGATGATGGGCGCAGAGCGCCAGCGCCTGCGCCATACCGCCGTCGCGCGCGTGCGCCAATCGATCGAGCGCCTCATCCAGGCCCTCGAAAAGGAACTCGCCGAGATCGACCGCGACATCGACACCGCCGTCCGCAGCTCGCCCGCCTGGCGCGAGGCCGAGGACCTTTTGTCCTCCGTTCCCGGCGTCGGGCCAATCGTGGCGCGCTCGCTCCTCGCCGAGCTGCCCGAGCTGGGAACGCTCGACCGCAAGAAGATCGCCGCCCTCGCCGGGCTCGCCCCCTTCACCCGCCAGTCCGGGTCCTGGAAGGGGCGCAGCTTCATCGGCGGCGGTCGCTCGACCGTCAGAACAGTGCTGTTCATGGCCGCGCTGGTCGCCAGCCGGTACAACCCCGTCCTGAAAACCTTCTACCGCCGCCTCCTCGACGCCGGAAAGCCCAAGATGCTCGCTCTCGTCGCCGTCGCCAGGCGCCTCCTCGTCATCCTCAACGCCATCCTCAGAGACAAACAGCCATGGCGAACCGCTTGACCAGAAAGACAGTCGCTCACCCGCCTCGCGATCTTCGCGATCGCTCGGCATCCTCTCCCGCAAGGGGAGAGGGAAGAATGAGCCGAGCTGGTCAAACGGAAACCGTTGTGCGGAAAATGCTCTAATTGGCGAAATACTGCTCCAGCACCCGCCGGTAGATTGTCGCCAGCGCTTCCAGCTCGGCCACCGGCACCGCCTCGTCGACCTGGTGCATGGTGGTGCCGACCGGGCCGAGTTCCACCACCGGGCAGGCCGCCTTGATGAAGCGGGCATCGGAGGTGCCGCCGCCGGTGGAAGGCTCCGGCCGCCGGCCGGTGACCGCCTCGACCGCGTCCGCCACCATCGCGGTGAACGGCCCGGACGGGGTGATGAAGCACTCCGACACCGTCGGGTCCCACTCGACGCGCCAGCGCCCGACCGGCGCCGCCACCCCGATCTCGGCCTCCAGGTGCGCGCGCAGCGTGGCCGGCGTCCAGCGGTCGTTGAAGCGGATGTTGAAGCGCGCCTCGACCTTGGCGGGGATGACGTTGAAGGCCGGGTTGCCGGTGTCGAGCGAGACGAATTCGAGGTTGGAGGGCTGGAACTGCGCGGTGCCGCCGTCGAGCGGGCGGGCGAGCACGTGGTGGAGAATGCGGCTGAGCCGCCGTATCGGGTTGTCGGCGCGGTGGGGGTAGGCGACGTGGCCCTGCGTTCCCTCCACCACCAGCGTGCCGGACATCGAGCCGCGCCGGCCGACTTTCAGCGTGTCGCCGAGTTCGGCCACCGAGGTCGGCTCGCCGAGAATGCAATGGTCGAAGGCGATGCCGCGCTCGCGCGCCCACTCGAGCAGCTTCCTGGTGCCGTTGATGGCCGGGCCTTCCTCGTCGCCGGTGATGAGGAAGGAGACGGTGCCGCCGATGTCCGGCCCGCGCGCGGCGATGACCTCGCTCACCGCTGCCACCATGGCGGCGATGCCGCCCTTCATGTCGACGGCGCCGCGGCCGATCAGCCGGCCGTCGACCACGGCGCCCTCGAACGGCGGCGACGTCCACGCCGCGGCATCGCCCGGCGGCACCACGTCGGTGTGGCCGGCAAACACCAGATGCGGCCGGCCGCTGCCGAGGGTGGCGAACAGATTCTCAACGTCCGGCGTGCCGGGCGCGGCGAAGGTGACGCGGTGGACGGTGAAGCCGAGGGCGGCGAGCGTGGTTTCGAGCAGCGCCAGGGCGCCGCCCTCGGCCGGCGTGACCGAGGGACACCGCACCAGGGCGCGGGTGAAGGCAACAGGATCGACACGCATGATCACAACCGCTGCGGGGGAGGCGAGATGGCTCGCCGGCCGCTGTTCGAGCAGAGACCGGCAGGCCGCGGGATCACGCCGTCAGCATCCGGTAGCGGTGAGTAGCCGTCAATCCCGCAACAACTCGTTGATCGAGGTCTTGGAGCGGGTCTTCTCGTCCACCCGCTTGACGATCACCGCGCAGTAGAGCCCCGGCCCCGGCTCGCCGTTCGGCAGCGGCTTGCCCGGCATGGTGCCGGACACCACCACCGAGTAGGGCGGCACCTCGCCGATATGGACCTCGCCGGTCGAGCGGTCGACGATCTTGGTCGAGGCGCCGAGATAGACGCCCATCGACAGCACCGAGCCCTGGCGCACGATCACGCCCTCGGCCACTTCGGCGCGCGCGCCGATGAAGCAGTCGTCCTCGATGATCACCGGCCCGGCCTGCAGCGGCTCCAGCACGCCGCCGATGCCGGCACCGCCGGACAGGTGAACCCGCTTGCCGATCTGGGCGCAGGAGCCGACCGTGGCCCAGGTGTCGATCATCGCGCTCTCGTCGACATAGGCGCCGAGATTGACGAACGAGGGCATCAGCACCACGCCCGGCGCGATGTAGGCGGAGCGCCGCACCACGCAGTGCGGCACGGCGCGGAAGCCGGCCTTGCGGAACGCGTCCTCGTCCCAGCCGACGAACTTCGAGGGCACCTTGTCCCACCAGTGTGCGCCGCCGGGGCCGCCCGCGATCGGCACCATGTCGTTGAGGCGGAACGACAGCAGCACCGCCTTCTTCAGCCACTGATTGACCGTCCAGGTGCCGTCCGGCCCGCGCGAGGCGACCCGCGCCTGACCAGAATCGAGCAGCTCCAGCGCGGCCTCGACGGCATCGCGCACGGCGCCGGTGGTGGCGTGCCCGATCGAGGCGCGGTTCTCGAAGGCGTCGTCGATGACGGCGGCAAGGTCGGACGCGGCAGGGTTGGTCATCGTGGTGCTCCCGGTTGGGCGCGATCAAACACGGCCGGCCGGATGCGTCAACGCCGCGTCAGCGCGGCGGCAATGCCGTGGAGGAAGCCGGCGAGGTCGGAGGTGACGTGGTCGATGTGGGGGTCGGCGCGGCCTTCCAACTCCCACGCCTCGCGCTCGACCTCGCGCGCCGCGTCCGGGGTCACCAGCACCGTGGTCATGCCGAGCTCGTGCGGCACGGTGAGGTTGCGGGCGAGGTCCTCGAACATCGCAGCGCGGGTGGGGTCGACGCCGTGGCGATCGAGGAAGCGGAGGTAGGTCTCCGGATTCGGCTTGGGCACGAAGTCGGCGGCGAAGATGTCGAACACGCCGTCGAAATGGTGGCTGAGGCCGAGCCGCCCGGTCACCGCCTCGGCGTGGGCGACCGATCCGTTGGTGAGAATCAGCTTCTGGCCCGGCAGCGCTGCCAGCGCGGCGCCGAGCAGCGGGGCGGGCTCGATCGGCGAATGGTCGATGTCGTGGACAAAGTGGAGGAATTCGGCGGGATCGAGGCCGTGATTGATCATCAGCCCGCGCATCGAGGTGCCGAAGCGGCGGTAATAATCCTTTTGCAGCCGGAACGCCTCGTCGCGGCCGACGCCGAGAAAGCCGGTGATGTAATCGGTCATCCGCTCGTCAATCTGCGACCACAGGTCGAGATGGGCCGGATAGAGCGTGTTGTCGAGGTCGAACACCCAGGCGTCAACGTCGGCAAAGCCGCGCGCGGCGCGGGCAGGGGCGGGGATGGTCAGCATGTCGCCAGGACACTAGCAGCGCCCGGCGACGGTTGGTAGACAAGCGCGTCGGCGCTCAAGCCGGAAGATTCATGCCGCAACACCCCGTCACGTCAACGCGAAGTCAGGTCATGGCCGAGATCGCCGTCCCCACCGATCCGCAGATGCAGGCAAGGGTGCTGGCCCAGGCGCTGCCCCACATGCAGCGCTATGACGATGCCACGGTGGTGGTGAAGTACGGCGGCCACGCCATGGGCGACGAGCAGCTCGCCCGCGAGTTCGCCCGCGACATCGTGCTGCTGGAGCAGGCCGGGGTGAACCCGGTGGTGGTGCATGGCGGCGGGCCGCAGATCCAGTCGATGCTGACGCGGCTCGGCATCGAGAGCAAGTTCGCCGCCGGCCTGCGCATCACCGACGCCCCCACCGTCGAGATCGTCGAGATGGTGCTGGCCGGCTCGATCAACAAGCAGATCGTCGGCTTCATCAACGCCGCCGGCGGCAAGGCCATCGGCCTGTGCGGCAAGGACGGCAACATGGTCACCGCGCGAAAGGTGACGCGCACGGTGGTCGACCCCGACTCGGCGATCGAGCAGGTGGTGGATCTGGGCTTCGTCGGCGAGCCGGAGAGGGTCGACACCACGGTGCTCGACCGCATCATCGGCACCGAGATCATCCCGGTGCTGGCGCCGGTGGCGGCGGCGGCGAACGGCGGCACCTTCAACGTCAACGCCGACACCTTCGCGGGCGCGGTGGCCGGCGCGCTGAAGGCCAAGCGCCTGTTGTTCCTCACCGACGTGCCGGGCGTGCTCGACAAGTCGAAGCGCCTGATCAAGGAGCTGTCGGTGGCCGACGCCCGGCGGCTGATCGCCGACGGCACCATCTCGGGCGGCATGATCCCCAAGGTCGAGACCTGCATCTTCGCGCTGGAGAAGGGCGTCGAAGGCGTCGTCATCCTCGACGGCAAGGCGCCGCACGCGGTGCTGATGGAATTGCTCACCGATGCCGGCGCCGGGACGCTGCTTCATCGCTGACGCACGGTCCGTAGGCGCGTTGCCCGCGCGGGCGGACGGACGTGCGGTCACGCGGCCGTCGCGCGCATCCGCCGGGTTCGGACGAACCCGCGGATGGACGCGGCGCGCCGCGCTGGCGCTGGTGTCCGCGCTGGCGGCGGCGAGTCCGGCCGCGGCCGACCTCACGGTGTGCAACCGCACCAGCTTCGTGCTGGACGCCGCCATCGGCCTGGAGGCGGCCGGGGCGACGGCGACGCGCGGCTGGTTCCGGTTCGAGCCCGGCCAGTGCCGGCCGGTGCTGTCGGGCGACATGCCGGGCGGCCAGCTGCTGCTGCACGCCCGCGCCCTGGCGATCTACGGCCGCGACGCCTTCAGCCAGGACGGCCACCGCGAGCTGTGCGTCGAGGACGGCGATTTCCTGATCGCCGCGGCGACGTCCTGCACCGCGCCGGCGCGGCCGGCCCGCTTCGCGGTGGTGGTGCCGAAGGCGACCGCGCAGGGCCCGACCGCCGCCCTGACCGAGGACGCCGACTTTTCCATCGACGCTGCCCGCCGCGCCGGGGTGCAGCGCCTGCTGGCGGTGGCGGGCTACGACCCCGGCCCGATCGACGGCCTGCCGGGGCGGCGCACCGACCAGGCGCTGGCGCGGCTGGTCGCCGCCCGGCGGCTGCCCGCCGATACCGCGCGCGGGCCGGCGGTGTTCGAGCGGCTGGTGGCGGCGGCGGAGGCCGCCGGCGGGCGTGGCCTGACCTGGTGCAACGACACCCGGCACGCGGTGATGGCGGCGCTGGGCGAGGACGACCACGGCGCCATCGTCAGCCGCGGCTGGTGGCGGGTCGAGCCCGGCCGCTGCGTGGCGCCCGACGCCCTCGGCCCCGCGCCGCGGCGGCTGTTCAGCTTCGCTGAGGCGGTGGGGCCGGACGGCGCGGTGGTGACGGAGGGCGGGCGGGCGCTGGCGTGGGGCGGGCCGACGCTGCTATGCACCCGCGCCAGCCGGTTCGAGCTGCGCGACCACGCCGACTGCGCCGGGCGCGGGTTGGACGTCCGCGGCTTTGCCGCCGTCGAGCTTGCCGGCCAGCGCGGCCGGACGGTGTGGTTCGGCACGCGGTCGGCGCCGCCGCACGCCCTCGGCCGCGACTAGCGCATCCGCCGGTGTGGACGCTGGGGCGGTCGCATCGCCCGGCTCCAAGCGTTACGCAAAAACGGCGATATATCCGGCTATTTCAGCAAAAAAAGTGGCAAACGTGGCGGTCGTCATCGATCTTGCCGAAACTTCGCATTCGACCCGACCTTTCGGCGAGCGCCGCCCACGCAGCGGGCGGTTGCGGCGGGTTGGCGGGACGCCTGGCAGCGCTGCTGAGGAAACAGGAGAAAGACGGGACCTTCGCCAGAAAAATTCACATCTAACCGTCGGCGCCGCCTCCAAAGCGCCGCCTCGCGGTATATAGTTGCCCATGTGCCGTTCCGATAATGCGGGCATGCGCCTATTGTCCCTTGAGGACGGGTAAGTGCGGGGCGGTGAAGAAAAAATTATTGTCGATTGACGCTTCTGCCGCCATTTCGGGGTGTCGGTTGCATGTTGCCGCAGCGTTGATTGAACTCGGGTGATGGTCGCAATGTCTGGGCTCGAACCGCCAGTCTCCATCCGCTCAGACGCGCCGACCGAGGCAGAGACGCGATTTTTGAAGCTCGTTGGCCGGTTGTCGATCGATGTGCCGTTCGACGTCTACGCGATCTCGGTGGCGCCGGCGTGCGGGCGCGGCGGCGGTTCCGGCCGGCTGCTGGCCGACAATTTGCCGGAGGACTACCGGCGGCGCTATCTCGAACACCGCGATTTTGAGCGCGACCCGGTGATGCTCGCCAGCCGTGCCGGGCGGTTGCCGGTTCGCACCGCCGAGGTGCGCGCGGTGGCTGAGGCCGACCCTGAGCTGATGCCGTGCTTCGCCGCTGCCGTCGCGGCGCTGGGGCCGGCGGTGCTGGCGATCCCGCTGCGCTTTCGCAACCGGCTGAGCGGCGATGTGGTGTTCCGCCGCCGCGGCGCCGAGTTCTCTGACGCCGAGGTCGGCTATTGCGAGCTGGCGGCGCCGGCCTTGCTGCTGGCCGCCACCGAACTGCCGGTGGCAGGCCCGCCCGACGATCTGACCCCGCGCGAGCGCGAGTGCCTGGCCTGGACCTCGGTCGGCAAGACCGCCTGGGAGATCGGCTCCATCCTCGGCATCTCCGAGCACACCGCGGTGGCCCATCTCAACGGCGCCGTGCGCAAGCTGCGGGCGGTCTCCCGCGCCCAGGCGGTGGCGGAGGCGCTCCGCCGCGGCCTGATCGATTGAGCTGCGGGCGAGGCCGCGGCGGCAGCGGGCGCCGGATCCGCGCCAAAGCCGGGGTCGCCGGCCGGCCGCAATTTGCGGTTTCATGCCGTTTCCGGTTGATCACGACGTGACCCCGCAAACGATCTTGCCGAAAAGCCATTGATCGAAAAGGTGTTTCGGCGACAGGACGACGAAACGCCGGGCTGATCGGCCGGATTTCGTATCGTGTTACCGAAATGGCGGTCGCCGCCGTCGGCAGCGGTGATGAACGGCGGGCGGTCCCAGTGCGGTGAGGCCACCCGTCGGGCAAGAACCCGCCCGATACCGCGCCGGCGCGATCGATCGGGGCGATTGTGAATCGCGCCGCCGCAATTCAACCGTACATTTTGCGCTACTTGATGCTGGCGGGCCGGTCGCCCGGTCAAGGCAACGCTTTCGGCGGCGGGTTCTTGCGGCGGCGTCGGCATTGTTCCGTTCAAGCTGACGCCGCTAGAACGAACCGCTGCCATGGCTTGATTCGGCGGCGATGACGGCCTCGCTCCGGCAAGAGGAGGGGGAAGCTTCCGATGTTGCAGGACTCCTCGAGCGTCCGACCGATCGTTCGGCCGGGTTTGCGGCCAGGCGCAGGCGGTTGCGGCGGGGCGCGTGGCGACGGGCTCGAGCGCCTGCTCGGTCAGGTCCGGGCGGT
Source organism: Blastochloris viridis (assembly GCF_001402875.1). Lineage (NCBI taxonomy): Bacteria > Pseudomonadati > Pseudomonadota > Alphaproteobacteria > Hyphomicrobiales > Blastochloridaceae > Blastochloris > Blastochloris viridis. The sequence continues at coordinate 584,361 of NZ_CP012946.1, forward strand.
GGTGCCGTTCGACTGGTTCCTGGCGGTGGGCCGGCCGTTCCGCGGCATCAGCTCCGACAGCGGCGTTCTGCTCGCCTGCAGCAGCCAGCCCGATATCCGCGACGCCTTCTTCCAGCCAGACTGGCCCAAGCTCGACCCGCAGGTGCGGGCGTTGAGCGCGCGGCGGGTGGTGACCACGGCGGAGATCCGCGCCGCGGCGGCGGACGCCCCGATGGTTCGATGGCTGGCGGAGCTGGAGCGCAGCGTCGGTGGCGAGGCGGTCGGCGTGCCGATCAGCTATTGCGGCCGCGACGGCGGTTTCGTGCTGTTCCGGCGGGCGGCGCCGTTCTCGCCCGACGATGTCGAGTTTCTCACCCTGGCGGCGCCCGCCATTCACAGCACCGCTGCCGAGCTGCGGACGGCGGTCGCCGACGAGCTGACCCGGCGCGAGCGGGAATGCCTGAGCTGGGCGTCCCACGGCAAGACCGCCGGCGAGATCGGCACCATTCTCGGCATTTCCGAATACACCGCGGTGGCCCATCTCAGCTCGACCATGGCCAAGCTGCGGGCATCGTCGCGGGCGCACGCGGTCGCCCAGGCACTTCGCCTCGGCCTTATCGATTGAATCCCGTTAGCGGTTTCATTGCAGCCGGCCGGCGGGACCATCCGCAAGAAAAGTGGAAAATTATTGAATTCAATTGGTGACAGGCTTGGCACTGGCCGAGTTTCTCCAAGAATTCCGTCACTGTTCCGCCGGACGAGATAGTCGTTCTCGCGCTATGTTGCGGATTTGACTTGGTGATGCCGGTGGCAGAGCGGTCGCAACGTAAACGCGGCGCACGCGCCGCCCCGGCAACCGGAATGCGCGCGCAAGAGTTGCGTGAGTTGCCCGTTAATTCGGAAATGCGCTTACCGAATTTGCCACGTAAGCGTGTGGTTTCCACAGCCGAAGTGATTCGACGCCGTTTCATTATTAGAAATGGGAATATTCGGTGGTCGGATGATACGGCATGTTGCGGTTGGGGATAGCGAGTGATTCGTGCTGGTGGAGCATAGGGAACCGTCAGCAGAAGGGTTTGCAGATGCGCATAGACTATTGCGACGCTGAAAGACCGGACGCAACAGAGGGTGCCGCCACCGTAACATTTACGGCAGCTCCGCCGAGAGCTGCAACCGGTGCTGTGCCGTTATCGCCTGGCTTGATCGATACCGAAACCGTCAACGCTGCGCTCGAGCAGGTGATGCGCAGCGCAAGGTTGCGGAGTGCGGTACAACTTCGGCGATTCCTGGCCTTCGTCGTCGAAGAGAGCCTCGTCGGCCGCGGCGACAAGCTGAAAGCCTATACCATCGCCACCCGGGCGCTCGGGCGCTCCTCCGATTTCGACCCCGGCAAGGACCCGATCGTGCGCGTCGAGGCCACCCGCCTGCGCGCGGCGCTGACGGCGTATTACGCCGAGGAAGGTCGCGAATCGCTCATTCGCATCCACATGCTGCCGGGGTCCTACCGGCCGCTGATCGAGCTGCGCGACTCGCCCGGCATCGCCGCGGTCGACGTGACTGCGGACGTGCAACCGGCGGACGAGCCGGCGCCGGCCTCGGCGGCGGCGACGACGGCGCGGTCGTCCCGGCTGGTGCTGGGCATCGCCGTCGCCGCGCTGGCGTGGTCGGTGGTCAGCAGCGCGGTGGTCGGCTACGGCCTCTATGCCCTCAACCACCACACCGCGACCCTGCACGGCGGGGCGGGCAACGGCCAGCAAGTGTCGGCCACCGAGCCTGCCGCCGCCGGAGCCCCGGCCGCGGCAGGACGCTGAGCCCGTCGCCAGGGCATGCCCGCCGCTACCGTCGGCGGCGGGCCCGCATTGGGCGCCGGATCGCCGGCCAAGCTGAGGCCCAAAGCGGACGACAATCGATAATGAATTGATTCGGCATGACAAAATGTCCTGCGATTTCGCATGAAATCGGCCGGGCGACTGCCTATATTCCGGAAGTCCGATTCCTCAGCTTTCCGGGACTTTTTCCGTTTATGGTCGAACCCGTTCGCAAGCCCGCCTCCGAAACCGATTATGGGGCCGAGTCGATCACCGTGCTGCGCGGCCTCGACGCCGTGCGCAAGCGCCCCGGCATGTATATCGGCGATACCGACGACGGCTCGGGCCTGCACCATATGGTCTATGAGGTGGTCGACAACGCCATCGACGAGGTGCTGGCCGGCTTCGCCTCCCACGTTCGGGTGTGCCTCAACGCCGACGGCTCGGTGACCGTGACCGACGACGGCCGCGGCATCCCCACCGAAATCCACTCGGAGGAGGGCGTTTCCGCCGCCGAGGTGGTGATGACCCAGCTCCACGCCGGCGGCAAGTTCAACCAGAATTCCTACAAGGTGTCGGGCGGCCTGCACGGCGTCGGCGTCTCGGTGGTCAACGCGCTGTCGAGCTGGCTGAAGCTGACGATCTGGCGCGAGGACACCGAGCACTTCCTGGAGTTCCGGCGCGGCGATCCGGTGTCACCGCTGGTCGCGGTCGGGCCGGCCAACGGCCGCCGCGGCACCGAGGTGACATTCCTGCCCTCGACCGAAACCTTCACCATGGTGGAGTTCGACTTCGCCACCCTGGAGCATCGGCTGCGCGAACTCGCCTTCCTCAATTCCGGCGTCCGCATCCTGCTGGAGGACTGTCGCGGTCCCGAGCCGCGCAGCGAGGAGATGCATTACGACGGCGGGGTCGAGGAGTTCGTGCGCTTCCTCGACCGCAACAAGACGCCGCTGGTGCCGGCGCCGGTGGTGTCGAAGTCCGAGCGCGACGGCATCACGGTGGAATGCGCGCTGTGGTGGAACGACGGCTACCACGAGTCGGTGCTGGTGTTCACCAACAACATTCCGCAGCGCGACGGCGGCACCCACCTCGCCGGCTTCCGCGCCGCGCTGACCCGGCACGTCACCGCCTACGCCGAATCCTCCGGCCTCACCAAGCGCGAGAAGGTCGACCTCACCGGCGACGACTGCCGCGAGGGGCTGACCGCGGTGCTTTCGGTCAAGGTGCCGGACCCGAAATTCTCCTCGCAAACCAAGGACAAGCTGGTGTCGTCCGAGGTGCGGCCGGTGGTGGAGAACCTGGTCGGCGAGGCGCTGTCGGTGTGGTTCGAGGAGCACCCGGCCGAGGCGAAATCGATCGTCGGCAAGGTGGTGGAGGCGGCCGCGGCGCGCGAGGCGGCGCGCAAGGCGCGCGAACTCACCCGCCGCAAGGGGGCGCTCGACATCTCCTCGCTGCCCGGCAAGCTGGCCGACTGCCAGGAGAAGGACCCGGCGAAATCGGAACTGTTCCTGGTCGAGGGCGACTCGGCCGGCGGCTCGGCCAAGCAGGGCCGCGACCGCGCCTATCAGGCGGTCCTGCCGCTGCGCGGCAAGATCCTCAACGTCGAGCGCGCGCGGTTCGACAAGATGCTGTCGAGCCAGGAGATCGGCACCCTGATCACCGCGCTCGGCACCGGCATCGGCCGCGAGGAGTTCAACCCCGACAAGCTGCGCTACCACAAGATCATCATCATGACGGACGCCGACGTCGACGGCGCCCACATTCGCACCTTGCTGCTCACCTTCTTCTTCCGGCAGATGCCGGCGCTGATCGAGCGCGGGCACCTTTATATCGCCCAGCCGCCGCTCTACCGGGTCACCCGCGGCAAGAGCGAGCAGTACCTCAAGGACGAGCGGGCGCACGAGGACTATCTGATCGACGCCGGCCTCGACGAGACCACGCTGACGCTGGCGTCCGGCGAGGTGCGCGGCAGCGGCGACCTGCGCCGCCTGGTGGAGGAGGCGCGCACGGTGCGCGGCATTCTCCATGGCCTGCATCCGCGCTATCCCCGCCCGGTGGTGGAGCAGGCCGCCATCGCCGGCGTGCTGACCCCGGCGGTGTTCGACGATCCCGACAAGGCGGCGGAGGCGGCCGGCTATATCGCGCGCCGGCTCGACGTGGTGGCCGAGGACATCGAGCGCGGCTGGGAGGGCGAGTTCTCCGGCGGGTCGTTCCGCTTCGCCCGCGTGTTGCGCGGCGTCAAGGAGGTCGCCACCATCGACGCGGCGCTGCTGTCCAGCGCCGACGCCCGCAAGCTCGACGCCCACGCCGTGGCGCTGCAGGAGGTCTATGCCCGCCCGGCGACGCTGGCGCGCAAGGGCGACGTTCAGGCCATCTTCGGCCCGGTCGGGCTGTTCGAGGCGGTGACCAATGCCGGCCGCAAGGGCGTAGCGCTGCAGCGCTACAAAGGCCTCGGCGAGATGAACCCCGAGCAATTGTGGGAGACCACGCTCGACCGCAACGTCCGCACGCTGCTGCAGGTGAGGATCAAGGAGATCGACGAGGCCGACGACATCTTCACCAAGCTGATGGGTGACGTGGTGGAGCCGCGCCGCGAGTTCATTCAGGACAACGCCCTGACCGCCAGCGTCGACGTGTGAGGCGAACCCGGCCGATCAGGCCGGCGTGTCGTCGGGCGGCCGCCGCAAAAGCCCGCTTCGATCGACCGCCGCCGCCGGAGCGGACGGTCGGTGCCGCGCGGGGGCATCAATACCGCGGTGCGAAATCGAGGGTGCCGTGAGGCCGACGATGTGGTGACACGGGCGCCCGCGGCCGCCCGACCCGCCGCTCGGGGCGGCGCCTTGCCGCTCAGTGCGTGCCGGTCAGCCGGCAGATGCCGCAGACGTGGTTGATCTTGACCTCGTCCTGCCGCTCCAGCGAGACGATGCCGCGGCGGCGCAGCTCGGAGAAGGCGCGCGACACCGTTTCGATGGTGAGGCCGAGATAGTCGGCGATCTCCTGCCGCGTCATGCTCAGGCGGATGGTGGCGAACAGCTGCTCGCGGCCGTGGTGGGTCGGGCAGATGTGCAGCGGCACGAACCGCATCAGGAAACTGGCCACCCGTTCCAGCGCCGACTTGCGGCCGAGCAGCACGGCGTGCTCGTGCAGCGCGCAAATCTGCGATTGGACGCAGCGGTTCAGCCGCGCCAGAAAATTGGGCGAACGCTCCACGGCGGTGCGCTCGAACGAGGTCACCAGCGTCGGCGTCAGCGTCTCGGCGGAGGAATCGAAGCTCGGCTTGAACGAGAGGCCGAAAATGTCGCCTGGGCCGAGCAGCTCGACCACCTGGCGGCGACCGTCGGGCAGCAGCTTGTAGAGCATCACCGCGCCGTCGACGACCTGGAAGATGCGGTCCGCGGGGTCACCCTCAAGGAAAACCAGCGCGTGCTGGGCGAATCGAACCCGCTGGCCTTCGATCTCGCAGTCGCCTTCGTGAACGGGCAGCACCGGCGGCGCATGAAGGACGGGGGTGTGACCGCAGCGTGCGGCAGATTCACCCTGCCGCTCCTCGATGAGTTGCTTCATGGTTCCCCCGTCTTGCCGGAAAAACATACGGCTCCGGCTTGCTTATTGCGAAAAGCCTAGTCTGGCGGCCTCCGGGCGATAGCCGGTTACGTACTTAGGGATAACGCCGGACCGTGGCGCCGCAACCCGGCCGCGCCATCTGTTGGCGTAACGATCGGGACCCGTCAATGACGGGTGGCTACGCATCCGGGGTCGGAGCCATGCGTCGGGCGCATATCAGCCAAGTTCTTGCGTCAGGATGTCCTCGGTCAGGGGCTTCCGCAGCAGACGCGGGATTTCCATGCCGCGGAACTGCGCCTCGATCGCCGATTGCGGCTGGCCGGAAATGGCGATGATGGCGGGCGGGTTGGCCAGATGCTGCAACCAGCGGATCACCTTCACGCCGCTGATGCCCGGCAGCAGCAGGTCGATGATGATGGTATCGCCGGACCCGGGCGGTTCCTGGCGGAAAAACGTTTCAGCATCGGGATACGCAACTGCCTGATGTCCCAGGCTCTTGAGGAGCAGGACCAAGGCATCTCTGACTCCCGGATCGTCTTCGACAATATGGATTGTCACCTTCAACGCTTCCAAAATCGGCAATCGTCAGTAGCCGTCCACCGCCAGCCGCTAGAAAAGACCGTCGTTCGACCCGACAACAATGCGGGGAAATGCGACGGCGCGGTGAACCGCACGAATTCTCCCGCCCGGTGACCGCCGGTGCGCGCGCTCTTGCGCCCTGTGTTCGTCATCGGCGCGGTCGCGCCAGGGTTGCGGCGCCCGGTCCGCTCACTGATTGCGGCTTTCGGTCAGCACGATCCGCACCAGGTCGGCGGCGTTCTTGGCGCCGAGCTTTTCCATGATGCGGGCGCGGTGCACCTCGATGGTGCGCGGGCTGATGCCGAGGTGGCGGCCGGCCTCCTTGTTGGAGGCGCCGGAGGCGATCTGCGCCAGCACCTCGCGCTCGCGCGGGGTGAGCAGGTCGTGGCCGGGAAAGCTGATGTGGAGGAAGTCGGCCTTGCCGTTCTGGGTGCGGCGGACGCTGGCCTCGATCGCCTCGCGCACCCGCGACACCACCGTCTCGGCGTCGAACGGCTTCTCGATGAAATCGAGCGCACCGTTCTTGATGGCCTCGACCGCCATCGGGATATCGCCCTGGCCGGAGATGATGAAAATCGGCGCCGGGTAGTGCTGGGCGTTGAGGTCGCGCAGGATGTCGAGCCCGGAGCGGCCGGGCATGTGGACGTCGAGCAGGATGCAGGCCGGCGTGCGCGAGCGCGCCGCCACCAGGAAGGCGCCGCCATCGGCAAAGCCGGTGACGTGGAATCCCTCGATGGTCAGCACGGTCGCGAGCGCGTCGCGGACCGCGGGATCGTCGTCGACAACGAAGACCTCGTTGGCGCCCATTGCTTGAGTCGTCGGCATGGTCTTCCTCTTGCTCGCCTTCTTGCTGTCCTTCGCCCGTCAGGTGCGGGCCGCGGCGACCGGCCGTTCGCGCCTGCTCACCACCTGCGCTGGCGGCCCGGCACGCCGGTGGCGTCGGGCCGTCGAACCGTGCCGGGCGCTCTCGTGAAATCGACGATTTCGCGAAACGCCGTGTCCCGGACCACCGCGCGGCTGCCGCCGCAGTCGGTATGATGCTGACGCCGAATTTCCACGCCGCTGCCGCCGGGCGCAATGGGAAATTCGTCGCGCGCCGTTCGCCGCCAGCCCGCCGCCCGAGAGGGTCTCGGCCGCGTTCCGATCGAGCGGTGCTGCCGTGTGCCGGATGTGGTCTGCGTCGGTCGTCACGACGGCGCCGTCCGCGAAATGGGCAGCTTCAGCACGAAACAGGCGCCGTGGCCGTTGCCGCCGGGGTCCACCGTCAGGTCGCCGCCATGGTTCTGCGCGATGGTGCGCGAGATGGCGAGGCCGAGGCCGAGCCCGGTGCGCTTGGAGGTGACGAAGGCGCGGAACAGGTTCGGCACCGCGTCGGGCGGAATGCCGGGACCGTTGTCCTCGACCGCCATCTCCACCATGTCGTCGCAGGTGCGGGTGGTGACCTGCACCTCGGGCGAGTCGACGTTCTTGACCACCTCCAGCGCGTTGCGCACCAGATTGACCACGATCTGCTGGATCTGGACCGGGTCGACCAGCACCTGCGGCAGGTTGTCGGTGAGCGCGCGTGTCATGCGGGTGCCACGGCGGTGGCCGAGCAGCGTCAGTTCCACCGCGTCGTCGACCAGCGGGTTGAGGTCGAGCAGGCGGCGCTCGGGCTCGCGCTTCTCGACGAACTGGCGCATGCGCTGGATGATGTTGCCGGCGCGCTCGGCTTCGCGCACCGCCTTGTCGAGAATGAGCTTGGTGTTCTCGGAGAAGCCGCTGCTGCCGCCCAGCCGCGCCGTCTCCCGCGCATTGGCGCGCGAAATCGCCTGCAGATAGAGCATGACCGCGGTGAGCGGCTGGTTGAGTTCGTGCGCCAGCGCCGCGCCCATCTCGTCCATCGCCGACACCCGCGCCATGTGCAGCAGGTCGGTCTGCAACTGGTTCAGCCGCTGTTCGGCCTCCTTGCGGGGGCGAAGGTCGCTCAGGAAGCCGACGAACTGGCGGCCTTCAGGGGTGATGGCCTCGCCCACCGACAACTCGACCGGGAACGAGGTGCCGTTGCGATGCTGGCCGCGCACCTCCCGCCCGATGCCGATGATCTTGCGGACGCCGGTTGTCAGATAATTGGCGACGTAATCGTCGTGTTTGGAGGCGTAGTCCTCCGGCATCAGGATGCTGATGTTGTGGCCGCGGACCTCGTCTTCGTTCCAGCCGAACAGCTTCTCGCATGCCTGATTGAACACAAGGATGCTCCCGCTCTCGTCGATGACGACGATGCCATCGACGGCGGTGTCGAGCACGCTGTCCAAGCGGGCGTCGGACACGGAACGCGGGTTGACGAAGGCGTGGATGAGACTCACTCCTTAGGTTAAATTCCTAGTTCGAATCTGGCCCGTCCTGGCGTCGACCGCAAGTGCTTGCAACAGCGCGGCTATGCCGATTTCGGCGGGATCGGCATAGCCCAGGGTGCCCGGCGCGCTAAAGTTCAAGGTGTCGCGCCCGGAGGTCCGCAACACCCCTGATCGGACTGCCCGCTATGGAGGATACGCTGGCGCGCGCTAGCGGATTACCGATCCATGCGTTTTTGCCCGGTCGGTGCCGGCCGGCCGCCGCCGGCACGGGGCGGTGGCGCAGCTGCGCTGCGCCGGCTATGACCGGCCATCGCCGCCTGCAAGGGTTATCATGCGCTCGCCCGATCCGTCCCCGCCCGAAGCCGCAACGCCCAAGGTCGCGTTCGAGGGCGCCTGCGTCACGATCGAGGATCGTGCCATCCTGCTTTCGACCACGCTCACCCTCGCCGAACGGCGGGTCGCCATCATCGGCGCCAACGGCTCGGGCAAGAGCACGTTCGCCCGCCTGGTCAACGGCCTGATTGCGCCGACCGCCGGCCGCGTCACCGTCGATGGTCTCGACACCGTCGCCGATGCCGCCAAGGTTCGCCGCACCGTCGGCTTCGTGTTCCAGAACCCCGACAACCAGATCGTCTTTCCGATGGTGTCGGAGGACGTCGCGTTCGGCCTGAAGAATGTCGGCCTTGCCAAGGCTGAGATTCCGGCCCGCATCGCCGCTGAGCTCGGGCGATTCGGCATCGCCCATCTCGCCGAGCGCGCCAGCCATTCGCTGTCGGGCGGCGAAAAGCAGATGGTGGCGCTGTGCTCGGTGCTGGTGATGCGGCCAAGGCTGATTGTGTTCGACGAGCCGACCACGCTGCTCGACCTGAACAACCGCAACCGCCTGCGCGCGGCCATCGCGGCGCTGCCGCAGTCGGCCATCGTCGTCACCCACGATCTCGATCTGATCGGTGAGTTCGACCGGGTGCTGGTGATCGAGGACGGCCGGGTGGCGGCGGACGATGCGCCGGCCGCCGCCGTCCCCTGGTATGTGGGGCGGGCGTCGTGACCCCGCTTTATTTCCCCGGCGACAGCGTGCTGCACCGGGCCCCGGCGGGGGTGAAGCTGCTGGCGCTGGCCGGGCTCGGCACTGCGCTGTTCCTTACCACGGCGCTATGGATTCTCGTGCCGGCGGCGGTGGTGGCGGCGGCGGTGCTGGCCGCGCTGCGGCCGCCGCGTGAGCGGGTGCGCCGCCAGCTCGCCGGCGTGGCGGTGCTGATCGCGGTGGTGGCGGTGCTGGCGGCGCTGTCGAGCGGGCTCCACCATGGCGCGGTGGTGGCGTCGCGGTTTTCGGCGCTGGTGGTGGCGGCGCTGGTGGTGACGCTGTCGACCCGCAGCGCCGACATGCTGGAGGCGATCGAGCGCGCGCTGGCGCCGCTCGACCGCCGTGGTCTGGTCGACGCCGCGCGGGTGTCGCTGGCGGTGTCGCTGGTGCTGCGCTTCGTGCCGGGCATCCTCGGCCATTACCGCGAGGTGCGCGAGGCCCAGGCGGCGCGCGGGCTCGACGCCAATCCGCTGGCCTTGATCGTGCCGCTGGTGGTGCGCACGCTCAAGGACGCCGACGACGTCGCCGCCGCCATCGAGGCGCGCGGCTTTCCGCCCGCCCGGGCCGGCGACTGACGGCGCCAGAAGCAAGGCTCGGGCGGAAAGAGGTCGGGCGGAAGAGCAAGCCTCGGGCGGATCGCGCAGCGCCGGTCGCTGCTCCCACCGCGCGCCGCGAATTTCCTGCAAGCCTCGCGGATCATGGGTCCCCTTCCCTCGCATCGCTTTTCGCGATGCTCGCCGGGGACGACAGGTCGAGGTTCCGCGCACCAACCTCGACGCGTCATCCGCGGGGCGAGCCGGCGCACCACCTCGACGCGTCATCCTCGGGCGAGGCGCTGGAGGCGCCGAGAGGCGGCGCTGTGCGAAGGGCGAATTGCCGGCGGCGGCCGATCCGTGGTGTGGTGGGCGTTCTGTTCGGGGGCACCATGACCATTCGCGACATCGTTCTCATTGCGCTGTTTGGCGCGATCATCGTGGCGTTCGGCGCGGTGCCGGCGATTCCGGTCGCCGGCATTCCGGTGCCGATCACGCTGCAGAACCTCGCGGTGATGCTGGCGGGTGCGGTGCTCGGCCCCAAGCGCGGCGCCGCCGCCACCGCGCTGCTGATTTTGCTGGTGGCGCTGGGGTTGCCGGTGCTGTCGGGCGGTCGCGGCGGGCTCGGCGTGCTGCTGGGCCCCTCCGGCGGCTTTTTGATCGGCTTCGTTGCCGCCGCCTACACCATCGGCTGGCTGGTCGCCCGGTTCGGCCAGGGCCGCGGTCCGGGGTGGCAGCGGGCGGCGGTCGTCAGTCTTGCCTGCGTGGTCGGCGGCATCGGCGCCTGCTACGCGCTCGGCATTCCCTGGTTGGCGTTCTCCGCCGGGCTGTCGCTCAAGACCGCGGCGCTGGGCTCGCTGGCGTTCGTGCCGGGCGACCTCGCCAAGGCGGTGGTCGCCGGGCTGGTCGCCCACGGCGTGCGCCGGGTCTATCCGATCCCGCTGAAATAACTCAGGATGTCCGGCCGATCGCCTGCCAGCCGATGTCGCGGCGGCAAAAGCCGCCCGGCCAATCGATGCGGTCGACCGCGGCATAGGCCTTCGCCTGCGCCTGCTCGATGCTCGGCGCCATCGCGGTGACGCCGAGCACGCGGCCGCCGGCGGCGACGATGTCCTCGCCCCGCCGCGCCGTGCCGGCGTGGAACACCACCACGTCGAGGTCGCCGGCGGCGGCCTTGTCGAGGCCGCGGATAATCGAGCCCGAGGTCTCGATGTGGCCGGGATAGCCGTTTGCCGCCAGCACCACGGTGAGGGCGGGGGCGTCGTACCAGCGCAGCTCGATGTCTGCCAGCGTGCCGTCGCGGGCGGCGGCCAGCGCCGGCAGCAGGTCGGAGATCAGCCGCATCATCAGCACCTGACACTCCGGATCGCCGAACCGGACATTGTATTCGATCAGCTTGGGGCCGGCGGGGCCGACCATCAGGCCGGCATAGAGGATGCCCTTGAACGGGCAGCCCTTGTCCGCCATCGCCTTGAGGGTCGGGCGGATGATGGTCGCCATGGTGTCCTCGACCATGGCCTTGGTCATCACCGGCGCCGGCGAATAGGCGCCCATGCCGCCGGTGTTGGGACCCTCATCGCCGTCGAAGGCGCGCTTGTGGTCCTGGGCGGTGGCGAGCGGCAGCGCGGTGACGCCATCGCTGAGCACGAAGAACGAGGCTTCCTCGCCCTCCAGGACCTCCTCGATCACCACCTCGGCGCCGGCAGCGCCGGCGAACAGGTGGTCGATGGCGGCCTCCGCCTCCTCGATGGTCGCGGCGACCACCACGCCCTTGCCGGCGGCAAGCCCGTCGGCTTTGACCACGATCGGCGCGCCGTGCCGGCGGACATAGGCCTTGGCGGGCTGTGCGGCGTCGAAGCGGGCGTAATCGGCGGTGGGGATGCCGGCGTCGCGGCACAGGTCCTTGGTGAAGCCCTTGGAGCCTTCGAGCCGGGCTGCCGCCTTGGTCGGGCCGAACGCCTTGATGCCGGCGGCCTCGAGGTCGTCGACCAGGCCGGCGACCAGCGGCGCCTCGGGGCCGACCACCACGAGGTCGATGCTCTTGACCCGGCAGAACGCGATCACCGCGGCATGGTCGGCCGGGTCGAGCGCGATGCAGGCTGCCTCCTCGGCAATGCCGGGGTTGCCCGGCGCGCAATAGAGCCGGGTCAGCCGCGGGCTCGCCGCCAGCTTCCAGGCCAGCGCATGTTCGCGGCCGCCCGAGCCGATCAGAAGGACATTCATGTTGACTCACTCCCGCTCCGGCGGAGGGGTAGCGGGCAGGGCGGCGGACTGCAAGCCCGCTGCGGCAGTGCACCGGTGGCGCTGCGCTTTACGCGGACGGGGAAGCGGCTACAGGATTGTAACCGCCCGCCGAGGTGGGCAGAATTCCGCATAACGCGGGAAAGGACATTCGAAAATGGATCGTCTCGTCACGGTGTTCGGGGGGTCGGGCTTCGTTGGGCGCCACGCGGTGCGGGCGCTGGCGCGGGCCGGCTGGCGGGTGCGTGCCGCGGTGCGGCGCCCGGACCTCGCCGGGCATCTGCAGCCGCTCGGCTCGGTCGGCCAGATCACCGCCATCCAGGCCAATCTGCGCGATGCGGATTCGGTCCGCCGCGCGGTCGAGGGCTCGGAGGCGGTGGTCAACGCCGTCGGCATCCTGTTCGAGACCGGCCGCCAGCGGTTCGGCTCGGTCCACGCCCAGGGCGCCGGCACGGTGGCCGAGGCGGCTGCGGCGGTCGGCGCGCGCATGGTGCACATCTCGGCGATCGGCGCCGACGCTGCGTCGGGCTCGATCTACGCCCGCACCAAGGCCGAGGGCGAGGCCAAGGTTATTGCGGCGGCGCCGGGCGCGGTGATTCTGCGGCCCTCCATCGTGTTCGGCCCGGAGGACGGCTTCTTCAACCTGTTCGCCAGCCTCGCCCGCATCTCGCCGGTGCTGCCGCTGGTCGGCGGCGGCACCACCTGCTTCCAGCCGGTCTATGCTGGCGACGTCGCCAAAGCGGTGGTGAAGGGGGCGGATGGCCAGGCGGCGCCCGCCGTCTACGAGCTCGGCGGCCCGGAGGTGAAGACCTTCCGCGAACTGTTGGAGCTGATCCTGAACATCACCGGCCGCAAGCGGCTGTTGGTGCCGCTGCCGTTCTGGGTGGCCTATCTCCAGGCCTCGGTGCTGCAATATCTGCCGAACCCGCTGATGACGCCGGACCAGGTGACGCTGCTCAAGACCAACAACATCGTCTCGCACGCCGCGATCGATTCGGGCCGCACGCTGGAGGGGCTCGGCATCCAGCCCACCGCGCTGCTCACCATCCTGCCGAGCTATCTGTCGCGGTTCCGCCGCACCGGCCAGTTCGCCGGCTCGTCGGCGGTCTGACACGGTTTCGGCGTTCGCGGCGCGATCTGGCGACGCCGCCTCGCGCCGGCGGTTACGTTGTTACCGGCGGGCAGTGTTACCGGGGGGCAGTGGCGGGGCGGCGCGCCCCGCCACGCTCGGCGCCGGCTCATCCCACCAGCCACAGCGCCAGCAGGCCGGCCGTTCCCGCGGCGATGCGGTAATAGGCGAACGGCGCGAAGCCGTGGCGGGAGATGAAGTCGAGCAGCGATTTCACCACCAGCACCGCGGCGCAGAACGCGGCGACGAAGCCGACGAAGATCAGGAGGCCGTGGTCGACATCGAGCGTCGACCAGTTCTTGTAAAGGTCGTAGCTGAAGGCGCCGGCCATGGTCGGCAAGGCGAGGAAGAACGAGAATTCGGCGGCGGCGCGCTTGTCGACCCCGAGCAACATGGCGCCGACGATGGTGGCGCCCGAGCGCGACACGCCGGGGATCATCGCCACGGTCTGGCAACAGCCGATATAGAAGCAGGTCAGCGGCGACAGCGCGGTGGCGTCGTGGTGGCGCGGCGTCAAGGTCAGGCGGTCGACGATCAGCAGCGCCACGCCGCCGACGATCAGGCTGACGCAGATCAGTGCCGGCGTATGGAACAGCACAGTTTTGATAAAGCCGTGCGCGGCAACGCCGATCAGCGCCGCCGGCAGGAATCCGGCGACGATGCCGATGACGAACCGCCGCGCCGCAGGGTCTGTCCGCAAGCGCATCGCAATGCCGGTAAACTTGGCGAAGTAGACCACCAAGATCGCCAGGATCGCGCCGAGCTGGATCAGGACCTCGAAGGTCTTTCCCGGCGAGTCAAAGCCGAGAAAATGCCCGGCGAGCAACAGATGTCCAGTGGATGAGACCGGTAAGAATTCGGTAAGACCTTCGAGAAGTCCGAGGCAGGTCGCTTCGATCAGATCGCCGAGCGTCATATGTCACCCTTGGCCGGCGGGCTCAGCAGGCAGGATGCGGCTGAACCGGCACGCCGTTCTTCCATAGCCGCAAGCTTTACTGCAAGCATTTCCCCCATTGCTCCGGGGCTGGGCGGCAATGGTACCGTTGACGCTCCTCCAGCCCGCGGTTATAGAGCCAGCGTGCGAGTTGCGGCCCGGCACGCCGGCGAGCCGGGAAGCTCGCGTGAGCGATCCAGATAAGCAGCCCTGCAGGCGCGGCGTCGGGCCGCATCGAAAGGCACAGGATTCCAGGAATGGCCAATACCAGTTCCGCTAAGAAAGCGGCCCGTAAGATCGCCCGGCGGACCGCGATCAACAAGATGCGGCGCACCCGGGTGCGCACCGCGGTGCGCAAGGTCGAAGACGCGCTCGCCAAGGGCGATGCCGTCGGCGCCGTTGCCGCGCTCAAGCTCGCCGAGCCGGAGATCATGCGCTCGGTCGGCAAGGGCATCCTGCACCGCAACACCGCCGCCCGCAAAGTGTCGCGCCTGACCAAGCGGGTGAAGAAGATCGGCGCCTGACGCCGTCGGTCGGCCGGGCCCGCATCGCGACGATGGGCGGGTCTGTTCCAGAACGGAACACCAAATCAAAAAAGGGCGCCGGAGCTGGTCTCCGGCGCCCTTTTGCGTTGGGCGGGCCCCGATCGGGTGCCAAATCGGCTTAATCTGCGTTTACCCTATTGACACACTTTTCGGAATTTCCGGCTTTTTGCGCGGCGCAGTAGCGTTGGGGGCTCGGCTCGCCCGCACAAATTTTCTATATGTAGGACAAGAGCTTGGACCCTAAGGGCGATGGGGGGGTCGGGCCGGGACCCGGTTTGGGGGCAAGGCAAAGCTGGTGTAGCCGTATCGTGGCCGGGCCGGTCGGGGGGGCGTCCTCCCCAGGATTCCAACAGAGTCCTCAGCGATTTGCCGGCTGAGCATCGGGCCGCGACGACCGCTTTCGTTTCGGGTGCGGTTCGGCCGCATCGCCAGTCCGGTTGCGAAGGGCGGGAGGCGTGTTAAGACTCCGTTCACCTGGGGGCGATCCACAGGTGAGTTTGTGTGGGACCAGATTTTTTTGAGTCGGATGCGGGGAGCTTTTTATGATGATTCGAATTTCTGCCAGGGTCTTGTGCATGGCGTAAGAATTCTGTGAGCGTTCTACTCGAACGTTTGTTCGGTAGATGATTGACCGGTCGCAAGACGGCGATTGGATTCATTCAAATCGACATACCAAGTAAAAAGAGCTGCGCGTTGTTGCAGCCGGGGGAACACTATGTCCGTGATTATCGGGAGCCGCACCCTCCGCGCGGCCGCCGCGCTGACGGCCCAGGTTGCGAACGCTGATAGGCTCAGTTGGACGCGGCTCCGGCTCGACGTGGGCGCCGAGTGCACCGCCGGCGGACGAGGTGGCGGCGGCGGGCCCGGGATCCGGTCCGGCACCTAACGCGTGACATCAACCGGCGCCGCTGGCGCGCTTTCGGCGCGCCGCCCCGGTATCTCTTCAGTACAAGTTGAGTTTTGCTCTCTGCCCTAATCGGGCAGAGCGAGGTCCTTGCGACCCTATCGATAAGAAAATGGAGCGGCAAATGTACAAGAGCGAAGGTATCGCGAGCGGGTTTTTCCCCGGCCACAAGTCGGCGCGACCCGCGCAGGGGTCATTTGCCCGCACGCCGGCGCGTTTCGACTCGCAGACGGCCGCTGCTTCCTGGGATCGTGTGCGCTCGCGCCTGAAGTCGACGCTGGGCGAGGAGGTTTATACGAGCTGGTTCGCCTGCATGCAGCTCGACGCCGTGGCGGGCGAGGGCGTGCAGCTGTCGGTGCCGACCCGGTTTCTGAAGAGCTGGATCCAGACCCATTATGCCGAGCCGCTCGACACTTTTTGGCGCGAGGAGGTGCCGACCCTCAAGCAGGTCGACCTCGTGGTGCGCTCGGCGGTGGCCCGCATGCCGCTCCGTCCGGTCGGCGAGCAGGCCGCAGCGCCGAAGGCGACGGCTGCCGCCGCCGTTGCGCCGAGGCCGCGCACGGCCGTGCCGTTTGCCGCCGAGGCGCCGATGGCGAGCGTCGACGGGCTGCCGGCCTCGCCGCTCGACCCGCGGCTGAATTTCGATACCTTCGTGGTCGGCCGCTCCAACACCCTGGCACACGCCGCCGCACGGGAGATCTCCGAGTGCCGCGCCGGCGAGAGCACCCGCTTCAACCCGCTCTACGTCCATTCCGCCGTCGGGCTCGGCAAAACCCACCTGCTGCAGGCGATTGCGTGGCAGGCCAGCCGGCTCGGCCGCCGCGTGCTCTACCTCACCGCCGAGAAGTTCATGTTCGGCTTCGTCGCGGCGCTGAAGAATCAGACCGCGCTGGCGTTCAAGGAGGCGCTGCGCGGCATCGACCTTTTGATCATCGACGATCTGCAGTTCCTGCAAGGCAAGTCGGTGCAGCAGGAGTTCTGTCACACTCTCAATGCCTTGATCGATTCGGGCCGTCCGGTGGTGATCGCCGCCGACCGTCCGCCGGCGGAACTTGAGAGCCTGGACGAGCGGGTGCGCTCGCGCCTCGCCGGCGGCCTGCCGGTCGAGATCGGGCCGCTCGAGGAGGAGCTGCGCCGCTCGATCCTCGCCGCCCGCATCGGCCAGATCCGCGCCAAGCACCCGGGCTTCGAGGTGCCGGACGAGGTGGTCGGCTACGTCGCGGCCCAGGTCACTGCCAATGGCCGCGACCTCGACGGTGCCCTGAACCGGCTGCTCGCCCACAACACGCTGACCAGCTGCGCGGTGACGCTGGAGATGGCCGAGCACGCCATCCGCGATCTGGTGCGCAGCCCCGATAACACCAAACGGGTGCGGATCGAGGACATCATCCGCATCGTCGCCGAGCATTCCGGCATCACCAAGCAGGATGTCCTGTCCTCGCGCCGCACCGCCAATGTGGTGCTGCCGCGTCAGGTCGCGATGTACCTTGCCAAGACCCTGACGCTGCGCTCGCTGCCGGAAATCGGCCGGAGGTTCGGCGGCCGCGATCACACCACGGTGCTGCACGCCGTACGCAAGATCGAGGGCAAGACCAAGACCGATCGCGGCTTTGCCGAAGAGGTCGAGCTTCTCAAACGCCGAATTCTCGAATAAACACGTCAGTCCGGCGCGGAAGCGGGCTGAAGCGCGGCGGGCCTGCCCGAGGCGCAATGGCCTGCGCTCCGGTTCGGCGTTTGCCGAAACTGTCGGGCGTTTCGCTGACGCGGCGACGGATGTATTTGCTGGATTGTCTGCCGTGCGGTTGCGTGTCGCCGGCCTTCGAGGTGTCTTCATGCGTACCGTTGTTGAGCGCGCTGACCTCGCAAAATCGCTCGGCCACGTCCACCGGGTGGTGGAGCGGCGCAATACCATTCCGATTCTCGGCAATGTGCTGCTGCGTGCCGACGGCGCCCGGCTCGAGATGAAGGCCACCGACCTCGACCTCGAGGTGGTCGAATCGATTGCCGCCGACGTCAAGGTGGCCGGCGCCACCACCGTGCCGGCGCACATGTTCTACGACATCGTGCGCAAGCTGCCGGAGGGCGCCGAGATCTCGCTCGAGGCGGACGCTGAAAAGGGCACGCTGGTGATCCGTGCCGGTCGCGCCCGCTTCCAGTTGCAGACGCTGCCGGAGTCCGACTTCCCCGACCTCACCGCCGGCGAGTTCGGCCACCGCTTCGCGCTCAGCGCCGCCGAGCTCAAGCGCCTGGTCGACAAGACCCAGTTCGCGATCTCGACCGAGGAGACGCGCTACTATCTCAACGGCATCTACCTCCACACCGTGCCGGGTGCGGACGTCGAGTTGCTGCGCGCGGTCGCCACCGACGGCCACCGCCTCGCCCAGATCGAGCTGCCGGCGCCGGCCGGCGCGGTCGGCATGCCGGGCGTGATCGTGCCGCGCAAGACCGTGGCCGAGGTGCAGCGCCTGATGGAGGATGGCTCGGCCGAGGTGGTGGTGGAACTCTCCACCGCCAAGATCCGCTTTGCCTTCGGCGACATCGTGCTGACCTCCAAGCTGATCGACGGCACCTTTCCCGATTATGTGCGGGTGATCCCGGTCGCCAACGACAAGACCCTGGTAGTCGACAAGGCCGATTTTGCTGCGGCGATCGACCGGGTGTCGACGGTGTCGAGCGAACGCGGCCGCGCCGTCAAGCTGGCGCTGTCGGAGGGCAAGCTGGTGCTGACGGTGGTGAACCCCGACTCCGGCTCTGCCACCGAGGAGATCGAGGCCGAATACGCCGCCGATCCGCTCGAGATCGGCTTCAACTCGCGTTATCTGCTGGAGATCACTGGCCAGCTCGAGGGCGACGAGGCCGAGCTGAAACTGGCCGACCCCGGCTCGCCGACCCTGGTGCGCGACAAGGGCAGCCAGGGCGCGCTCTATGTGCTGATGCCGATGCGGGTGTGAGCGGGCGAGGTCGGCGGGATTCGGGCCGGCGCAGGGTCGGCAGATGATGACCTCGGTCGAGGCTCCGCCCGATTGCCGCCCCGCCGCGCGGGTGCGGCGGCTGGCGCTGGTGAATTTCCGCTCCTGGCGCCACGTGGTGATCGAGCCCGGCGCGGCCTCGGTGGTGCTGGTCGGCGCCAATGGTGCCGGCAAGACCAACATTCTCGAAGCGATCTCCTTCCTCGCCCCCGGCCGCGGCCTGCGCCGCGCCACGCTGGAGGAGGTGGCGCGGGTCGGCGACGGCTTGTCCGGCGATGGACCGCCCGGCGACGGATCTTCGGGCGATGGATCCTTGGGCGAAGGATCCTGGGCGGTGTCCGCCGAGATCGACGGACAGGTCGGGCCGGCGCTGCTCGGCACCGGCATTGCGCCGCGCGGCGCGGGCGGGCCGCCCACCGTCCGGGAGTGCCGCATCGACCGCGCCCCGGTCGGCTCGGCGGCGGCGTTCGCCGAGCATCTCGCGATCGCCTGGCTGATCCCGCAGATGGACCAGCTGTTCACCGGGCCGGCCGCCGAGCGGCGGCGCTTTCTCGACCGCATGGTGCTGGCGGTCGATCCCACCCATGGCGGGCGCATCAACGCGCTGGAGCGGGCGCTGCGCTCGCGCAACCGTCTCCTGGAGCAGGGCACGGCTGACACGCGCTGGCTCGACGCGGTTGAGCACGAGGTCGCCGAGGTGGCGGTGGCGGTGGCGGCGGCGCGGGCCGAGACGGTGCGCCGGCTGGTCGGCGAGATCGCCGCGACGCGCGCGGCGTCCGGGCCGTTTCCGTGGGCCGGCATTGCCGTCGACGGCTGGCTGGAGGCGGAGGTCGGCGGCACCCCGGCGCTGGCGCTGGAGGATCGCTACCGCGCCCGCCTCGCCGACGCCCGTGCGCGCGACCGCGCCGCCGGTCGCACGTTGGAGGGGCCGCACCGCTCCGACCTCATCGTCATCTACGGTCCCAAGGGCGTGCCGGCGGCGAGCGCCTCGACCGGCGAGCAGAAGGCGCTGCTGGTCGGGCTGGTGCTGGCGCAGGTGCGGCTGGTCGGGGCGATGACCGGCCTCTTGCCGGTGCTGCTGCTCGACGAGATCGCCGCCCATTTCGATCCCGACCGCCGGGCCGCGCTTCACCGCGCGCTGGCCGATCTCGGCGTGCAGGCGTGGATGACCGGCACCGACGCTGCGGCGTTCGCGGCGGTGGGGGCGGAGACGGTGCAGTTCCGGGTCGAGCCGGGGGCAATCGAGCCGATCGGCTGACGAACCGCCAAAAGAAACGAGCCGCCGGACCAAGGTGTCCGGCGGCTCGACGTGGCGCCCTCCCGACCGGCGGTACCCTGCAAGAAGGGCCGCCGGGCGGCTCGTTGAACGTGACGCTGCCCACGCGCCGCGGCGATGGGCAGATGCGGATGGCCGTGGCGAACCGATGGCCCTCGGAAAACCGCATCGGCGGGCGGCACGGCGGCGGGTGCCGCCGCTGTGCCGTTGTCGTTACTCGGCGGCGATCGCCTGGCGGGTGAACGGCAGGCCAAGCTTCTTCCACACCGCGACCAGCGCGCCGGCGAGATGGTCGATCAGCGCGTCATTGTGGAACGGGGTGGGGGTGATGCGCAGCCGCTCGGCGCCGACCGGCACGGTCGGGTAGTTGATCGGCTGGATGTAGATGCCATGCTCGGCGAGCAAAAGGTCGGTCGCCGCTTTGCACTTCTCGGCGTCGCGCACCATCACCGGCACGATGTGGGTGTCGGTCGGCATCACCGGCAGGCCGGCATTGGCCAGCACCGCCTTGGCGCGGGTGGCCTGGGCGTGCTGACCGTCGCGCTCGGCGGTCGAGGCCTTGAGGTGGCGGATCGAGGCAGTGGCGGCGGCGCAGATTGCCGGCGGCAGCGCGGTGGTGAAGATGAAGCCGGCGGCGTGCGAGCGAACCGCGTCGACCACGGCTTCGGTCGAGGTGATGTAGCCGCCGAGGCACCCGAACGCCTTGGCCAGCGTGCCCTCGACGACGTCGATGCGCTGCATGTGGCCGTCGCGTTCGGCGATGCCGGCGCCGCGCGGGCCATACATGCCGACGGCGTGGACCTCATCGATATAGGTCATCGCGCTGTACTTCTCGGCAAGGTCGCAGATCTCGCCGATCTTGCCGATGTCGCCGTCCATCGAATAGACGCTCTCGAACACGATCAGCTTGGGGCGCTCCTTGCCGGCGGCCTTGAGCAGGTCTTCGAGATGCTCCATGTCGTTGTGGCGGAAAATCTTCTTCTCGCAGCCGGCCTGCTTGACGCCCTCGATCATCGAATTGTGGTTGAGCGCGTCGGACAGGATCAGGCAGTTCGGAATCAGCTTGGCAAGCGTCGAAATGCCGGTCTGGTTGGAGACGTAGCCGGAGGTGAACACCAGGCCGGCTTCCTTGCCGTGGAGGTCGGCGAGTTCGGCCTCCAGCGTCACCAGCGGGTGGTTGGTGCCGGAGATGTTGCGGGTGCCGCCGGCGCCGGTGCCCATGCGGGCGGCGGTCTCGGTCATCGCCTGAACCACCGCGGGGTGCTGGCCCATGCCGAGATAGTCGTTGGAGCACCAGACGACGACGTCGCGCGGGCCTTCCGGCGAATGCCAGGTGGCATGCGGGAACTCACCGGCACGCCGCTCGAGGTCGGCGAACACCCGGTAGCGTCGCTCGGCCTTCAGGCTCTCGACGGCACCACGGAAGAAGGTCTGATAATCCATGCTACGCTCCTCGGAGCCCTTCGGGGCCGGTCCACTGCATGTTCGCCCCACCATGGACACCAGCGGGCGAAAGCAGCCTTGATCTGCGTCAAGCGCAAATGACAAAGCCGAACGGCGGCGTCAAGTTCGTACGATTTTGCTGAGGCTTGACCGAGGCTTGACCGAGGGGTGCCTGCGGTCGCGACCGCAGGGTGCGTCAATCTGTCCTGACACTTGTGCCGGCGACGGTGACCGGCAACCCGTTACGACGAAACGCGTCCGCCAGCGTCTCGGGCGGGGCGTGGTCGACCAGAAGGCCGGCGGCGCGGTCGCTGTTCGGAATGCGGATCGGGGTCGTGCGCTGGAACTGGGCGTGGTCGGCGAGCAGATATGGCCGCCGTGCGGCGAGCAGCATGCGTGCGCGCAACTCCGCGCCGTGGCGCGTGGTGTCGGTGGGCTCGCCGTCGCTGGTGAAGCCGCGGGCGGAGATGAACGCAAGGTCGCAGGAATAACTGTCGAGCGCCAAAACGGTGTCGACCCCGAACGCCGCCTCCTCGGTGGCGTCGACCTGGCCGCCGAGCACGAAGACGCGGATCAGCGGGTGGCGGACCAGCGCGAGAGCGTGGGTGAGCGAGTGGGTGCAAACGGTGATGTCGCGCTTGCCAAGCAACCCGGACACGATCGCGCCGGCCAGCGCGCCGGAATCGAGCAGAACGGTGGCGCCGTCCTCGATCAGGCTGGCGGCGAGCTGGCCGATGGCCTGACGGCCGCTGGCGCCGGAATCGCGGGTCGTCCGCTGTGGCTGGGGAATGTCGAGCGTGTCGCGGCGCATGGCGCCGCCATGGACAACCTCAAGTTCTCCGCGGTTGGCGAGCAGCTTGAGGTCACGCCGAATTGTCTCGCGCGACACGTCGAACGCGGTTGCGAGTTCGACAACGGATACCGACCCCGCCGCGTGAACGCGGCGGAGGATTTCCGACAGGCGGCGAACGGCCAGAGGACGCGACATGGTGAAAAAAATCTAACTTAAGGACAACCAAGCCATGACATCTGGTTTTCCGGTGGACAAGAGAAACCGCGGCGAAGGGAGAGGACACGGTCGCCGACCATGTGCAGGCCGCAGACCTGAGCCAGGAAAAGCCTCGGTTGGCGATTTCAACTCGGGAGGGACGATCCGGCCGATGGCGCCCACTATGAATTGTGTACGCGCGTTCTGCAACCGAGTTCGTGGTGTAGCGTCAGGTTGGCTGACCGGTTGAAGGCAGATTTGGCGAAAGAATTCGGGGACGATGGTGTGCCCTCTCAGCCGGTTTTGCCCGAAACCGCGCAATCGTCGGCGATTTTTTTGGAAAGCTGATGTAAAACTCAGGCTGGAGAGACCTGTTTCCGATGAAATTAGAAGTTTGGAATTCGGCAAAGCGGCATTGCCGAGTTTGCGGACGAAAAATGCTGCGGCACCAAAGCGATACAAACTAGAGTCGCGAAAATACACGCGAAAGGCGCACAAAGCCAAGGGCGCAACCGAATTCGGCCGCACCGCTGTCACCTGAACCGGTATGCGCTAGACGCATAAGTAAATTTTTTGACAAAACCGGTTTGAACGGAGATCTGGTGGAGAGATACCGCTTTTGGTGGCGGCTGAATTACCTGTCTGCCTCGCCGCATCGTTGCGGGTACCGGCGCTTCTGCGACATGAATGGGAATGACGGACGGCCGGGCGAGGGCGAATTCAATGCAGCCAGTCACCGCTTCAGCTTAGTCGAACCGGACGTGTCAAAGTTCTAGCATCTGCAATCTGATTTGCCAGATTACCATATACCGGTGCGAAAAGCCTGCGAAGGCGAAAGCTCTTGTCGTGCGAGGCACCGCGGCCGGACGGCGTGATTGCAGCTGGATTTGAATTTCGCGGCCACGAATGCCTCCAGCGCCCGAATCGCGCGCAGCCGACGGCGTTGCTGCTTGGCGCGACCGCGTGATTTGGCGGGAACGGCGTCCTCACGCCGCGATGAGCGCCAGAGGAGGGTGGCCAGCCGCCGCCCATTCTCCGCTCGCGCGGCTGACGAACTCCGCCCCAAACGCCGGCACCTCTGCTACAACGCGCGGCGCGCGAAACGTTGCCGCCCAAGCGGCGCAGCGCGGTTGCGCATGCCGTTGTCTATCAGGGAAATGCCCGCCATGACCGACCCGCTGTCCGGCAGCTTCGGCACCGAAACCGTCTCGCCCGAGGAGAGGCGGGCGCTCATCCGCCGCGTGTTCGTCGAGGTGGCGCCGCGCTACGACGTGATGAACGACCTGATGAGCTTTGGCATCCACCGGCTGTGGAAGCGGCAGTTCGCAGCATTGGCGGCGCCGAAGCGAGGTGAGACGGTGGTCGACCTTGCCGGCGGCACTGGTGACGTTGCGCGGCTGATGGCCGGGTCGGGCGCGCGGGTGGTGGTGGTCGATCCGTCGACGGCGATGATGTGCGCCGGCCGGCGGCCGGACGACGCGCTGGAGTTTGTGGCGGGGGAGGGCGAGCGGCTGCCGTTCGGTGCCGGCACCATTGATTGCCTGACGATTTCGTTCGGCATTCGCAACGTCACCCATCTCGGCGAGGCCCTGACCGAAATCCATCGGGTGCTGAAGCCGGGCGGGCGGTTCCTGTGCCTGGAATTCTCCCGCCCCCACGCGATCATTCGCCCATTTTATCAGGCGTGGTCGTCGACCGCGATCCCGGCGCTGGGCGCGGCGATCGCCGGCAGCCCGAGCGCCTACCGCTACCTGATCGAGTCGATCCGCCGGTTCCCCGATCAGCCGGCGTTCGCGCATCTGATCGAACAGGCCGGGTTCGCCGAGGTGCGCTGGATAAATTTGTCGTTCGGCATCGCCGCGATCCACATTGCGACCAAACGCAACGCCTGACGCCTCACGCCGGGTCGGGACGCCGCAATTTGGTGGCGCCATCAGAGCCACGACGGTTCGAAGGCGGGCGGCGCGTTCGCGCGGGATGCCCGGCAGGTCATGTGAAACGGGCCGATCGGCCGGGGTTTCGTCGTCGGCTCGCCGAACAGCTCCGGCCGATCTTAGGCTTGGGTATCAGACCGCGATCAGCAGCCCGCAGACCAGCAGCACGCCGAGCAGCACCTGGAACTGCGCGGTGCGCACCAGCACCTCGTTGAGGCCGGGCCCGACCGCCTCGGCGGCGATCCGGCGGCGCAGCGCGAGCGCGAGCGGCAGCGCCGCAAGCGTCGCCAGCGGTCCGAACGACAGCGAGGTGAGGGCGACCAGCACCCCGAACAGGCAGGCGCCGACCATGATCAGTCCGTAGAGGGACTGGGAGCGCTCAGGCCCGAGCAGAATGGCCAGGGTGCGGCGTCCGGAGGCGGCGTCGCCGACGCGGTCGCGGTGATTGTTGACCAGCAGCACCGCGGCAGCCGGCAGCCCGATCTGCAGGCCGCACATCAAGGCGGTCAGCGACCACGCCCCGGTCATCAGCCAATGGGTGCCGACAACCGCGGCGAGGCCGAAGAACGCCAGCACGAACACCTCGCCGAACGGTGTGCCCGAGATCGGCCGCGGCCCGTTGGAATAGCCGAGCCCGGCCACCAGCGAGGCCGCCCCGATCACCAGCATCGGCACGCCGCCGAGCACGATGGCGAACAGCCCGGCCACCGCGGCGCAGCCGAAGGCGATATAGGCCATGCGCTTGACGTCGGCCGGCTTCATCAGGCCGCTGGCGGTGACGCGGGTGGGGCCGAGCCGGTCGGCGGTGTCGAGGCCGGACTCGCCGTCGCGCCAGTCGTTGAGCAGGTTGGTGCCGATCTGGATCGCCAGCGCCACCGCCAGCGCGATCAGAAACCCCAGCACGGCGAAGCGCCCGCTGCCGGCCACGGCGGAGGCGGCGCCGACCGCCACCGGCACGATCGCCATCGACAAGGTGCGTGGCCGAATGGCCATCCACCAGATCGAGGCCGACGCTGCGCCGGTTCCTGTCGCCATCGCCATCAGATCTCACTCCCGAACCGCGGCCGTCCGCACTGCGCGGGCGGGTGCCGAAGCCGCGGCGCCGGTTGGGCCGGGCGACGGCGCCCCACTCTTGGCCCGAAGATCGCGGCGTGATCAGGGCCTGCCGCATCGAAAAGCCGATTCAATCGCGCAATTTCGACCAATGAACGACATGTCGACCGGCTGCCGCCCCGTTGCGGCCTGCCTGCCCGCGGCGCGGCGCAGGCGGCCGCGACGGATCGGCGTTACGGCCGGACGACGCCGAGCAGGTGGGCGATGTCCTTGAACAGGATCTTCATGTGGGCCGCCGGCTTCTTGCGGACCAACTCCTTGTTCATATAGGCGTCCCAGGTCAGTTTCTGGACGTCCTTGTCGCGGCAGATCGAGACGAAGCGCTCGCGCCGTTTGTCGTTGGTGTAGAAGAACCGCTGCAGCAGGCCGAGGATCCAGAACACCCGGCCGTGGTCCTTCATGAAGCGCTTCCTGGCAGTGGCGAGCGCGCGGACGTCGCCGGTGGCCAGGAACTTCTCGACCGCTTCGGCGGCGAGGCGGCCGCCAGTCAGGGCGTAGAAGATGCCCTCGCCGGAGGCGGGCGCCACCACGCCGGAGGCATCGCCCGCCAGCACCACGTCGCGGCCGTTGTCCCACACCTTCAGCGGGTGCAGCGGGATCGGCGCGCCCTCGTGGCGGATCATCTCGCAGCCCTCGAGCCCGGCGCGCTGGCGCAGCAACTGGGTCGCCTCGCGCAGCGCGAAGCCCTTGTGGGCGGAGCCGACGCCGATACTGACGGTCGGGCCGTGCGGGAACACCCAGCCGTAGAAGTCCGGCGAGACATCGCCCTGGTAATAGACGTCGCAGCGCCTGGGGTCGTAGGTGCCGGTGCCCTGCGCCGGGGCGCGGACGATCTCATGATAGGCGAACACGTACGGCACCTTGTCGGCGTTCGGCACGGTCTGGCGCGCCACTTCCGAGCGGGCGCCGTCGGCGCCGATCACGGCGTGAGCGCGCACGGTGGCCAGCTCGCCGCCGCCCTTGGGCAGGTAGCGCACCAGCGCGACGCCGTCGCTGTCGCGGTCGAGCCGCTCGAACGAGCCGGCCCGGCGGGTGGCGCCGGCCTTGGCGGCGCGCTCGCGCAGCCACTCATCGAAGGTCTCGCGATCGACCATGCCGACATAGCCGTCCTCGATCGGCATATCGACCTCTTTGTTCGAGGGCGACACCATCCGCGCCGCGGTCACCTTGGCGACGAGCTGCGATTCCGGAATGTCGAAATCGCGCATCGCCCGCGGCGGAATCGCACCGCCGCACGGCTTGATGCGGCCTGCCCTGTCCAACAGCAGGACAGAGTGGCCGCGCCGGGCGAGATCGGTTGCCGCAGTGGCGCCGGCAGGACCGCCGCCGACCACCACGACGTCGAAGGTTTCGTGCCCGCTCATGGCTCATCCCCTCCCTGTGCCGGCGGCGAAACCCTCTTCGACCGTCCGGGTCCGGTCGCGTTCGACCGGTTGTTCAAGACCGTGAATCTGCAGCGCAAGGACGGCAGATATGACGAACAGCAGTGCTTCGGTGGCAAACACGCCGGTATAGGCAATCACCGGCTCACCCACGAAGTAGCGAACCATGTCGACGGCGACGGTGCCGGCGAAGCCGCCGAGCCCGAACGCCACCGCCTGCGAGGCGCCCCACATGCCCATGCGCACGCCCTCGCGGGAGGCGCGGCCCTGGCCGGCAAGGCCCATCATCGAGGTGATGGCGGCGCCAGCAAAGGCGCCATTGGCCGCACCGAGTACGAACACCGAGGCGTTGAGCGGCCACACCGGGCCGACGGCGCCGGCAACCACCAGGCTCGCCAGCGCCATCGCAGAAACGAGGCAGCCGCCAATCACCCACTGGCGCATCGAGCCGGCCCAGCCGCGGCACAGCGAGGATCCAGCGATCGCGACCACGATCAGGCCGGTCAGCACGCCGCTGTGCTGGAGGCCGGACAGTTTGGTCGACTCACCCGGCGTCAGGCCGAACACGGCGCCGGCGAACGGCTCCAGGATCAGGTCCTGGGCGCTGTAGGCCAGCATCGACATGAACAGGAAAATGGTGAAGCGGCGAGCCTCGGGCTCCGCCCACACCTCGGCAAGCGCGACGCGGAACGGCGGCTTGGCGGCAGCGGCCTCGGCCGGCTGATGGGTCGCGCTGGCGCGGCCCTCGACGCCCCACACCGCCACCACGGCGAGCAGGAAGGCGGCCACCGCCACGCCGGAGGTCACCGCGACCAGCCGGGCCGGCGAGAACGGGTCGAGCAGATGGCCGGCGATGCCCGCGGTCACCGCGAAGCCGGCGATCATCATGATCCACACGATGGTGGCGGCCGGGGCGCGGCGCGGCGCGGCGACGCGCTTGGCCAGCAGCACCAACAGCGAGGTGCCGGCGGCGCCGACACCGATGCCGATCAGGGTGAAGGACAGCGCCGCCAGAATGGCGCCGGCGGCGAAATCGGTCGCCATCCACGCCGTTGCCAGCGCGGCGCCGATGCCGCCGGTCGCGAGCACCGCCATGCCGCCGACGATCCAGGGCGTGCGCCGCCCGCCGACGTCGGAGCCGTAGCCCCAGCGCGGCCGCAGCATCTGCAACGCGTAATGCCACGTGACCAGCGCACCGGGAATCATCGCCGGCAACGCCAGCTCGACCACCATCACCCGGTTCATGGTCGACGTGGTGAGAACGACGACGGCGCCGAGCGCGGTCTGGACCAGACCGAGGCGGATGATGCCGAACCAGCCGAGCGGGGTCTGCGTCATGCCCCACCCGCACCGAGAGCAAACGCGGACGTCAGCATGCCGAGCACGTAAAGCGTTGTTCCGGTGGCGTTATACCAGGCGGCTTTGCCTTTGGGATCCTTGAGCAGCGACACCATCAGCACGAACTGCGCAGCGAGCAGGCCGCCGACGATCAGGGCGTGAACCGGCCGGTCCCAATAGGCCAGCAGCCCGATCACCACCATCTGGGGCACCGCCATCACCACGCAGGCGAGCTTGGCGGCGAAGTCCTCGCCCAGCATCACCGGCAGCGAGCGGACGCCGAGCTTGCGGTCGCCCTCCACCGCCTTGAAATCGTTGGTGGTCATGATGCCGTGGGCGCCGACGCTGTAGAGAAAGGCCACCAGGATGATGCGCCAGTCCGGCATCACCGCTGCCATCACCGCCGCCCCGGTGAACCAGGGCAGCCCCTCGTAGCTCAACGCCACGGCGCTGTTGCCGAACCAGCCGTTCTGCTTCAGCCGGATCGGCGGCGCGCTGTAGAGCCACGCCAGCACCAGCCCGACGATGGCGGCGCCCAGCACCCACGACCCGAGCGTAGCGGCGACCGCCAGCGACAGCGCGGTGCCGATCATGGCGATGTAGAGGCCCCAGCGGCCGGGAATGCGGCCGGATGGAATCGGGCGGTTGGGCTCGTTGATGGCATCGACGTGGCGGTCGAACCAATCGTTGATCGCCTGGCTGGTGGCACACACCAGCGGCCCGGCGAGCACGATGCCGGCGACGATCACCGGCCAGCGTTCGGACGCCGGCAAACCGGAGGAAACCACGCCACAGCCGAACGCCCACATGGGCGCAAACCATGTGATCGGCTTGAGCAGCTCAAGAACCGCGGCAAGGGTCGGACGTTGCATGGCGCGGACACTATTCATGACACTTCGGCCCGTCAATTGAACCTGACAGTCGAAATGCCCTCGTGCCAGCCCGGATGGACAGTCATCGAAATGGCGTGGGTGGAACGACGTTGGCGGGTCGGTTTTCCCGAGTCAGCGCGGCCGGGTCAGCTTTCTTCGGCGTCCTCGGCCTCGTCGGGGCCGAGATCGCCCATGCCGAACCGGCGCAGCTTGGCATAAAGGCTCTGGCGGCTGAGGCCGAGCATCTGCGCCGCCGAGGCGCGGTTGTCGCCGGTGTGGGTGAGGGCAGCCTGAATGCACAGCCGCTCGATCACATCGGTGGTTTCCCGGACCAGCTCCTTGAGCGACACCCGGCCGACCAATCCGGTCAACTGCTCGACCGAGCGCGGCAACTGTTTCTCGCCGGTGGGCTCGACCGTCTCGCGGTGGCGGGCGTGGCGGATGACGAAGCCGTCGCACGGCTGCTCACCGTTGATCACCGCCACGGCCGAGATTTCGACCTCCTCGATCGAGCCGAACTCGCCGTGCACGACGGTCGAGAAGTTCCGCACCGAGCCGTATTCGCGCAGGTTCGCCACCAGGACACTGAAGTCGACGGCGTTGCGGCCGAGCCAGCGGTCGAGCGGTTCGCCGCGGGCCTGCTCCTCGGTGGCGAGTTGCGCCATGTCAAGAAAGGCCGGGTTGACGTCGAGCACTGTGTGGTCGGGGCCGGTGACCACCAGCGCGTCCGGCATCGAGTCGACCACCTTGAGCAGCTTGGATTTGGCGCGCGGCAGCACGCCGCTCGGCTCATTGTGGAGCGAGGCCAGCCGGAGCAGGAAGTGAGAGGCGTTTTCCTGCCGGAAGATCGAGGCCGACACTGAGAATTCCTGCTCGCCGTTGGCAAGGCGGGCGCGCACGTCATCGGCCCAGCCGGCGCCGCGCACTGCCACCAGCAGGTTCTGCACCGCACTCGCGCCGCTGTCGGCGAACAGTTCGGTGATCGGCTTGCCCACCAGCCGGCCGGCCGGCATGCCGAGCAGCTGCGCGGCCGAGGGGTTGGCCTCGACGATCTTCTGAGTGGAGACGTCGACGATCAGCACCGCCTCGGCGGCGAGGTGGAACAACAGGCGGTAACGGGTTTCGGCGTGGCGGAGCCGGGCATATTCCCGCTCCATTGACTGCTGGGCGGCGATCAGGCGCTGCTGCAGGTTGGCGATGGCGCGCAGATCGCGCCCGATCGCGACCACCCGGCCATTGTCGCCGAGGCGGACGGCCGAATAGCGCACCAGGAGCGTGCCGCCGCGCGGGGCGGCGTGGCTGATCTCGCGCCAGCGAGGCGTGCCGCTGTCTGCGGCTTCCTTCAGCAGCTGCTCGACCTTGGTCCGGCTCTCCACCGTGACGGTGTCGACCCAGCGTTGGCCCTGCCACGGGCCGAATCCACCCTTCTGCAGGTCTTCGCTGCCGAAGGCGACATCCTGGATGACCCCGTCCTGATCGAGGATCAGCGCAATGTCTGCCGCGGCCGCGATCAATTTGGCCGCGTCCAGCGTGTCGAGCTCGCCGAGCGACTGTTCAGGAGTTTTAAAGCGCGATACCGGGGTCAAGTGACCAATCAACGTCCCTGTTGCCGCGTGCGTCCTAGCACCGTCGCGCCATCAGACCGAGCAGACTCTGAGCTTGCAGAATTGCTTGGCGTCCGTCCACAGCAATCGCATCGGCCCCGATCTGGGTGACCCATTCGGGGTGATCGACGAACATCGGGCCGCCGACCA
Source organism: Blastochloris viridis (assembly GCF_001402875.1). NCBI lineage: Bacteria > Pseudomonadati > Pseudomonadota > Alphaproteobacteria > Hyphomicrobiales > Blastochloridaceae > Blastochloris > Blastochloris viridis. The sequence continues at coordinate 615,069 of NZ_CP012946.1, forward strand.
TCACGCCAACGGCGCGATTGCAGGAGGCCCGCCGGATCGCGCCAACCATGGAGGCCACCTGATCAAGTGGGGTGTTGCAGTTGACGGTCAAGCCGACGAGGTCGAACCATTCGCGGCGCACGATCGAAACCAGCTCGTTCACCGAGCCGGGGTTGCCACTCCACACGTCCCAGCCGGCCCGGCGGAAGAACTCTTCGGCGATGCGGACGCCGAAGGCGTGCTGCAGTTCGAAGGTGCAGGGCTCGCCGGGCAGCGGCGCCCACAGCACGCGGCGGCCGTGCTCGTGGTGCTCGACCTCGGTCTCGAACGCCGGGCCGTATTCCCGCAGAAGCTGCTGAAGGTGGCACAGCCCGACCGTCACGTCGGTCGAATCGCACAGGTCGACCTGCCACAGGTCCTCAAGCAGGCGGGCGGTGGGGGCCAGCAGGTCGAGGAACAGCGTCTCCAGCGACATGCCGACGGACCGCAGCTTCTCAATGTACTGGGAGGCATCGGCAATGTCGTGCGACATCACGAGGCGGGCGAACTCCGCCACCTCGTCGGTGTTGAGCGCCGGCCGTTCGTCGTCGTCCGCCGGCGTCAGCGCCGGCTCGACCCGATGCACCAGCATCAGGCGCGGAATGATCTCACCCTCGATGGTGCGGGTAAGCTCGGTGTCGATCGGGGAGCCGTCGGCTTTCTCGAACAGGGCAGCAACGCCCCTATCCGTGTCGTCCCCAAGGGTATCGGTTCGCGTCGTCGCAAGCGGCATCACGCCAGCCATGGGTGTCCCCAGCACTTGCCGTGTTACGATTATCGGTTGCAGTTTGCAGCCAAAGGGACGAAGGCGACCGCGGTCCTCCCCGCCCTCTTCCCCTCTTTTTTTCCAGTTAAGTACATTTCCGGTCTGCATTCGATCAGGGCCTCCGCGTATTCGACTCCGCAGCCGGGCGCCGTAAAGTCGCATTGACGTCCAAATTCTTTGACAGGCGATCGGGCCGGTTTTAGTGTTCCGCCTCTGAGGGTCGACCTCGGCACGGTGGAGCGGCGCGAGCGAGGAGAGGTGATGCGTCAGCCGGGCCACAGAAAACCCCTCTATTCACCGGAAGAGCGTCGGCGTCGGGATGCCTCGCCCTGGACCATCGTCCAGGGGGTATTGGCGCCGCTTCAGTTCCTGGTGTTCCTGGTCAGCTTGTGGCTGGTGGTAAGCTACCTCCTGACTGGTGAAGGTTTCTTTGCCGCAACGGTATCCGTCGTCATCAAGACGGTGGTTCTTTACACGATCATGATCACGGGCTCGATCTGGGAACGTGACGTATATGGCAAGTATCTTTTCGTAGAGGCGTTTTTCTGGGAAGACGTCTTCTCGATGCTGGTGCTGGCGCTTCACACCGCCTATCTCGTCGCCCTCTATGTCGATGCCGATCCCCGCCATCAGATGTTCATCGCACTGGCGGCCTATGCAACCTATGTTATCAACGCCACGCAATTCCTGCTGAAGCTCAGGGCCGCGAGGCTGGACGGGGCGCACTCGGGCGCTGCTGTTGCCCAGGACCCTGCGATCGAAGGTGTCGCCATCGAAGGCGCGGCGATCGATCCCGGCGTGGCGAGGTTGACGAAATGAGCGGATTGGCGGCAACGCCCCGGTCGACGGTCCCTGGCGGCTGCGGCGAACTCGCGGTGCTGCGCGAGCGCGGCCGTCGTGAGGTGTTCTGCGGGCTGGCCGGCATTATCTGGCTGCACCGCAAGATTCAGGACGCGTTCTTCCTGGTGGTCGGATCGCGCACCTGTGCCCACCTGATGCAATCGGCCGCCGGCGTGATGATCTTTGCCGAGCCGCGGTTCGGCACGGCCATCATCGAGGAGCGCGACCTCGCCGGGCTGGCCGACGTCAATGCCGAGCTCGACCGCGTGGTGACGCGGCTCCTGGAGCGGCGCTCCGACATTCGCCTGCTGTTCCTGGTCGGCTCGTGCCCGTCCGAGGTGATCAAGCTCGATCTGTCCCGCGCCGCCGAACGGCTCGATCAGCTCCAGGCCGGTCGCGGCGTGCGGGTGCTGAGCTATTCCGGCAGCGGCCTGGAGACCACCTTCACCCAGGGCGAGGACGCCTGCCTGGCCGCGTTGGTGCCGGAGTTGCCGGCGGAGGCGCCGGACGCGCCGCCTTCGCTTCTGGTGGTGGGCGCGCTCGCCGACGTGGTCGAGGACCAGTTCAGCCGGTTGTTCGCCGATCTTGGCATCGATTCAGTGCGCTTTCTGCCGGCGCGCCATGCCGATGAGATGCCGCCGGTCGGGCCCAGCACCCGGGTGCTGATGGCGCAGCCGTTCGTGTCCGACACGGTGCGGGCGCTGGAGCAGCGCGGCGCCAAGCGCCTCACCGCGCCGTTCCCGTTCGGCGCCGAGGGCACCACGGCGTGGCTGGCCGCTGCCGCCGAGGCCTTCAACGTCGACCCCGAGCGGTTCCGCACCGTGACTGCGCTCGGCCAGGAGCGCGCCAAGCGGGCAATGTCGCGCTACCGCGACCAGCTCGAAGGCAAGCGCATTTTCTTCTTCCCCGATTCCCAGCTCGAGGTGCCGCTGGCGCGGATGCTGTCGCGCGAACTCGGCATGCGGCTGACCGAGGTCGGCACGCCGTATCTCCACCGCCAGAACCTCGCCGCCGAACTCGCGCTGCTGCCGGCCGACGTCGTGCTCAGCGAGGGGCAGCATGTCGAAAACCAGCTCGACCGCTGCCGCGCCCAGAAGCCGGATCTGGTGGTATGCGGCCTCGGCCTCGCCAATCCGCTGGAGGCGGAAGGGCTGACCACCAAGTGGTCAATCGAACTTGTGTTCTCGCCGATCCATGGCTACGAGCAGGCTGGGGACCTTGCAGAAGTCTTTGCCCGTCCGCTGATGCGGCGCGCGCGGCTGGAGGTCTAGGCCATGCAGCTGACGGTCTGGACGTACGAGGGGCCTCCTCACATCGGTGCCATGCGCGTTGCCACTGCGATGGAGGGGCTGCACTACGTGCTGCACGCCCCGCAGGGCGATACCTACGCCGACCTGCTGTTCACCATGATCGAGCGGCGCTCCAAGCGGCCGCCGGTCAGCTATTCCACCTTCCAGGCTCGCGATCTCGGCGCCGATACCGCCGAGCTGTTTCAGGAGACCGCGCGCGAAGCCTATGAGCGGTTCAAGCCGCAGGCGCTGCTGGTCGGCTCCTCCTGCACCGCCGAACTGATCCAGGACGATCCGGGCGGGCTCGCCCGCGCGCTGAACCTGCCGATCCCGGTGGTGCAGCTCGATCTGCCGTCCTATCAGCGCAAGGAAATCTGGGGCGCGGCCGAGACCTTCTACCAGTTGGTCCGCGCGCTGTGTGCGCCGCACGCGCCCAAGCCCGGCGAGCCGCGTCCGGCAGGGGCCGCCGGTGCCAAGCCGCGCTGCAATCTGCTCGGGCCGACCGCGCTTGGTTTCCGCCACCGCGACGACGTGGTGGAGATCACTAGGCTGCTTGGCGAACTCGGCATCGAGGTGGCGGTGACCGCGCCGCTCGGTGCGACGCCGGCCGACGTCGCCCGGCTCGGCGAGGCCGATTTCAACGTCGTGCTGTATCCCGAGACCGCCGGTCAGGCCGCCGGGTGGCTGAAACGCACCTTCGGTCAACCGTTCACCACGGTGGTGCCGATCGGCTACGGCGCCACGCGCGACTTCATCAACGAGGTGGCGCAGCTCGCCGGGGTCGACCCGTCACCGGTGCTGTCGGGCGTGCGCTCGCGGCTGCCGTGGTACTCGCGCTCGGTCGACTCGACCTATCTCACCGGCAAGCGGGTGTTCATCTTCGCCGACGGCACCCACGCCGTCGCCGCCGCCCGCATCGCGGCGGAGGAGTTCGGCTTCACGGTGGTGGGGCTCGGTACCTACGCCCGCGAGTTCGCCCGCGAGGTGCGCGAGGCCGCCAAGCGCTACGATGTCGAGCCGCTGATCACCGACGACTATCTGGAGGTCGAGGCCAAGGTGGCCGAGGCCCATCCCGATTTGGTGCTCGGCACCCAGATGGAGCGGCACATCGCCAAGCGCCTCGGCATCCCGTGCGCGGTGATCTCCGCGCCGGTCCACGTACAGGACTTCCCGGCGCGCTACGCCCCGCAGATGGGATTTGAGGGCGCCAACGTCATTTTCGACACCTGGGTTCACCCGCTGATGATGGGCCTTGAGGAGCATCTCCTGACGATGTTCCGGAAGGATTCAGAGTTTCACGACGCGCCGTCGCACCTTGGCGGCGCGCTGCCGTCCGCCGCCGGCGCCGAGACCGACGCGTCCTTGCCCGGGAGCGAGGCGGTTTCCCTGAACGCCGAATCGGCGCCGTCGTCGCCAACCTCGACCACGCTGCCCGCGTCGCTCACCTGGGTGCCCGAAGCGGAGAAGGAATTGCGGAAAATTCCGTTCTTCGTCAGGGGCAAGGCCCGTCGCAACACCGAACGCTTCGCGCTCGAGCGGGGCGTTTCGATCATCACCGTGGACACGCTCTACGATGCAAAAGCGCACTTCGGCCGCTGACACGACGAGCATTCGCGTCGTTATCGTCACTCTCGACAATCACTTGGCGAGCGCGGTCGATCGCGCCGGAGCCAAGCTGCGGCGTGAGTTGCCCGGCCTGACTTTCACGCTGCACGCGGCCACCGATTTCCACGCCGATGCCGACGCGCTCGAGCGTTGCCGTGCCGACATCGAGAAGGCCGACATCATCGTCGCCACCATGCTGTTCATGGAAGACCACATCCAGCCGGTTCTGCCGTGGCTGGAGAAGCGGCGCGAGGACTGCGACGCGCTGGTGGTCTGCATGTCGGGTGCCGACGTCAGCAAATTGACCAAGCTCGGCCGCTTCAAGATGAACGAGGGCGGCGGCGCGCTCGGCTTCCTCAAGCGGCTGCGCGGCAAGGATTCCTCCAAGCCCGGCGGCTCGGCGGGCGCCCAGCAGATGAAGATGCTGCGGCGAATCCCGAAGATTCTGCGCTTCATCCCCGGCACCGCCCAGGACGTTCGCGCCTACTTCCTCACCATGCAGTATTGGATGGCGGGGTCGGAGGAGAACGTCGCCAACATGGTCCGCCTGCTGGTGGACCGCTATGCCGACGGTCCGCGCAAGAGCCTGCGCGGCACGCTGAAGGCCGCGGCGCCATTCGAATATCCCGAGGTCGGGGTCTACCATCCGCGGCTGAAGGACAAGATCGGCGAGCGGGCCGACAAGCTGCCGACGGCGTCGGGCGCGCGCGGCAGGGTCGGCCTTCTGGTGATGCGCTCCTATGTGCTGGCCGGCAATGCCGGGCACTATGACGGCGTGATCAAGGCGTTCGAGGCGCGCGGCCTGTCGGTGGTGCCGGCGTTCGCCTGCGGTCTCGACGCCCGGCCGGCGGTCGAACGCTATTTCCTGCAGAACGGCCGCGCCACCGTCGATGCCATCGTCTCGCTCACCGGCTTCTCGCTGGTCGGCGGCCCGGCCTACAACGACGCCAAGGCGGCCGAGGAGATGCTCACCGCGCTCGACGTGCCGTACGTGTCGGTCACGCCGGTCGAGTTCCAGACCATCGAGCAGTGGGAGGACAACGAGCGCGGCCTGTTGCCGGTCGAGGCCACCATGATGGTCGCCATTCCCGAGCTCGACGGCGCCACCGGTTCGATGGTGTTCGGTGGCCGCTCCGCCAATGGCGTGGACGAAAACACCCGCGACATGCGCGTGCATGAGGAGCGCGCGGCGATGCTCGCCGCCCGCGTCGACCGCATGATCGCGCTGCGACAGCGCGCGACGGCCGAGCGTAAGGTCGCCATCGTGCTGTTCAATTTCCCGCCGAACGCCGGCAATACCGGCACCGCGGCGTACCTGTCGGTGTTTGCCTCGCTCCACAATACGCTGAAGGCGATGAAGGCATCCGGCTACCAGGTCGAGGTGCCCGAGAGCGTCGATGCGTTGCGCGAGCGCATTACGGGCGGCAATTCGTCCCGCTTCGGCGCGCACGCCAACGTGTTCGTCCGCATCCCGGCAGCCGACCACGTCAAGCGCGAGCGCTATCTCAGCGAACTCGAGCAGATGTGGGGTCCGGCGCCCGGCCGCCAGCAGAGCGACGGCTCGTCGATTTTCGTGCTCGGCGAGCAGTTCGGCAACGTGTTCGTCGGCGTCCAGCCCGCGTTCGGCTACGAGGGCGACCCGATGCGCCTTCTGTTCGAGAAGGGCTTCGTGCCGACCCACGCCTTCACCGCGTTCTATCGCTGGATTCGCGAGGACTTCGGCGCCGACGCCGTGCTGCATTTCGGCACCCACGGCGCGCTGGAGTTCATGCCCGGCAAGCAGGCGGGCCTGTCGTCCAAGTGCTGGCCGGACCGGCTGATCGGCGATCTGCCGAACCTCTATCTCTACGCCTCCAACAACCCCTCGGAGGGCACGCTGGCCAAACGGCGCGGCAACGCCACCTTGATCAGCTATCTGACGCCGCCGATCGCCCACGCCGGGCTCTATCGCGGCTTGCTCGAACTCAAGGGCTCGATCGAGCGCTGGCGCCAGCTTCCGCCCGAGGCCGCCAGCGAGCGGCGCGAGTTGACCGTGCTGATCCAGGCCCAGGCCGCGAGCGTCGATCTCGTTCAGGCCGAGCCGGCCTGGGAGGACAGCGAGGTCGGTGCGAGAATCCTCGCCCTCAACACCGCGGTGCTCGAACTCGAATACACCCTCATTCCGCACGGCCTGCACGTGATCGGCGAAGCGGCGACGCCGGCCGAGCGCGTCGACCTGCTGATGTCGGTGGCCGAGGCCACTCATAGCCTGCGGCCGTCGAAGGACTCGATCGAGGCCTTGGTCGAGGGCACGCCCGCCGATCAGGCGCTGGCGATGAGCGGCCTTGCCAATGACGAGGCGGCGCGGGCGATGTTCCAGGAGTTGGCGGAGACCGACCGGCTGCTGGCGAAGGACCACGAGATCGCCGCGATCCTGCGCGCGCTCGACGGCCGGTTCATCCCGCCGGCGCCGGGTGGCGACCTGCTCCGCACCCCGACGATCCTGCCGACCGGCCGCAACCTCCACGGCTTCGACCCGTTCCGCATCCCGAGTGCCTTCGCGATCAAGGACGGCGCCCAGCAGGCGGCGCGGCTGCTTGCCCGCTACGTCGAGGACGGCAATCCGTTCCCCGAATCGATCGCGCTGGTGCTGTGGGGCACCGACAACCTCAAATCCGAGGGCGGTCCGATCGCCCAGGCCCTGGCGCTGATCGGCGCCACGCCGCGCTACGACAATTACGGCCGCTTGTGCGGGGCGAACCTCATTCCGCTCGCCGACCTTGGCCGGCCGCGCGTCGACGTGGTGATGACGCTGTCGGGCATCTTCCGCGACCTGTTGCCGTTGCAGATCAAGCTGCTCGCCGAAGCGGCCTTCCTCGCCGCGACCGCCGACGAGCCGGAGGAGCTGAACTTCGTCCGCAAGCACGTGCTGGCCTATCAGCGGGCCAACAATTGCGACATCGAGACCGCGGCGCTCCGGGTGTTCTCGAACGCCGACGGCGCCTACGGCTCGAACGTCAATCAGCTGATCGGCAACAGCCGGTGGGAGGACGAGGACGAGTTGGCGGAGACCTATACCCGCCGCAAGTGCTATGCCTATGGCCGCGCCGGTAGCGCGGTGCGGCAGCCCGAGCTCTTGACCAGCGTGCTGTCGAACGTGCAGCTCGCCTACCAGAACCTGGAGTCGGTCGAGCTCGGCGTCACCACCATCGACCACTACTTCGACACGCTCGGCGGCATCAGCCGCGCGGTGAAGCGCGCCAAAGGCGGCAACGACCTGCCGGTCTATATCGGCGACCAGACCCGCGGCGACGGCTCGGTGCGCACGCTCGGCGAACAGGTGGCGCTGGAAACCCGTACCCGGATGCTGAATCCGAAATGGTATGAGGGTATGTTGAAACACGGATATGAGGGCGTGCGTCAGATCGAAGAGCACGTCACCAACACCATGGGCTGGTCGGCGACGACCGGGCAGGTGGCGCCGTGGGTCTATCAACAACTCACGCAGACCTATATGCTGGACGATGAAATGCGTCAGCGCATGGCGGCCCTCAATCCGACCGCCTCCGCCAAGGTTGCCAATCGCCTGCTTGAAGCGCACGCACGCAACTACTGGAATCCGGACCCTGAGACGCTGGAGGCGTTGCGGCGGGCCGGAGAGGAGCTCGAGGATCGACTTGAAGGCGTCGGCGTGGATGTCGCTGCGTAATTGCGGCATCTCAGGGAGACTATGGTGAAGCCCGTTACCCTAATCGATAGTGGATCCCGGCGGCCGGACGGCGAGGGCAGCGTGCAGGTTCATATGGACCAGCGCCTGAGCCTTGGCACGGCGAAGATTTTCTCGATCTATGGCAAGGGCGGTATCGGGAAGTCGACCACGTCGTCCAACCTGTCCGTCGCGTTCTCCAAGCTCGGCAAGCGGGTGCTGCAGATCGGCTGCGATCCCAAGCACGATTCGACCTTCACGCTCACCAAGCGGCTGGTGCCGACGGTGATCGACATCCTCGAAAGTGTGGATTTCCACCCCGAGGAACTGCGTCCGGAAGACTACGTCTTCGAGGGCTATAACGGCGTGATGTGCGTGGAGGCCGGCGGCCCGCCCGCCGGCACCGGCTGCGGCGGCTATGTCGTCGGCCAGACCGTCAAGCTCCTGAAGGAGCATCATCTGCTCGAGGACACCGACGTGGTGTTGTTCGACGTGCTGGGCGATGTGGTGTGCGGCGGCTTCGCCACGCCGTTGCAGCACTCCGAGCGCGCGCTGATCGTCGCGGCCAACGATTTCGACTCGATTTTCGCGATGAACCGCATCGTCGCCGCGATCCAGGCGAAGTCGAAGAACTATCCGGTCCGGCTCGGCGGCGTGATCGCCAACCGGTCGGTCGATATCGACCAGATCGAAAAGTTCAACGCAGCTGTGGGTCTCAAGACCCGTGCGCGCATTCCCGCCCTCGACGTCATCCGCCAGAGCCGGTTAAAGAAGGCGACTCTGTTCGAAATGGAGTCGACGCCGGAGGTGGTGGCCGTGCAGAACGAATACCTGCAACTCGCGGAGACGCTTTATGCCGGCGTCGACCCTCTGGTCGTGAAGCCGCTGAGGGATCGCGAGATTTTCGATCTTCTGGGGTTTGATTGATGGGAACCGCGTCGTACCAGGAGCGCCGAGGCGAGCTTGAGACCTACTTCGACCGCACCGCGGTCGAGGCGTGGTCCAAGCTGACGTCCGACGCGCCGGTCAGCGGCGTCCGCGCGACCGTACGTGCCGGGCGCGATCGCATGCGCGCCACGCTGCTGTCCTGGTTGCCGGCGGACCTCGCCGGCCGGCGGCTGCTGGACGCCGGCTGTGGCACCGGCGCGCTGTCGGTCGAAGCGGCGCGGCGCGGCGCCGATGTGGTGGCGATCGACCTGTCGCCGACCCTGGTCGGCCTCGCCGCCGAGCGGCTGCCGAAAGACCTCGGCGCCGGCTCGATCGATTTCCGCGTCGGCGACATGCTCGACCCCGACCTCGGCCGTTTCGACCATGTCGTGGCGATGGATTCACTGATCCATTACGAGGCGGCGGACATTATCCGGGTTCTGGCCGGCATCGCCCCGCGCACCTCGAGCTCGATCCTGTTCACCTTTGCACCTCGCACCCCGCTTCTGACCCTGATGCACCTGATCGGCCGCCTGTTCCCGCGTGGCGACCGCGCGCCGGCAATCGTGCCGGTGACCGCGGCCGAACTCGCGCGGCTGGTCGCGGCCGAGCCGGTGCTGGCCGGATGGCGGCCCGGGCGCTTGCAGCGCGTCACCAGTGGCTTCTACATTTCCGAGGCCATGGAGCTCGTCCGCTCATGAGTAACGAGACCCCGCCGAACCCGGAACTGCCGGCCGTCCAGTTCTGGAGCAAGTTCACCTCCCAGCTGATGCCGTTCGCGGACGCGGCCTCGGTGGATCTGCCGTTCGGCCGGCTGCTTCGGCTGTCGCTGTTCCAGTTCACCGTCGGCATGGCGACCGCCATGTTGGTGGGAACGCTGAACCGGGTGATGATCGTCGAGCTGGGCATGGGCGCCTGGCTGGTGGCGGCGATGATCGCGATCCCGCTGCTGGTCGCGCCGTTCCGCGCCATCATCGGCTTCAAGTCGGACCATTACCGGTCGTCGCTGGGCTGGAAGCGGGTGCCGTTCATCTGGTTCGGCACCATGCTTCAGTTCGGCGGCTTTGCCTTCATGCCGTGGGCGCTGATGATCATGTCGGGCGACGCGGTGGGGCCGGTGTGGGTCGGCCACGTTGGCGGAGCACTGTCATTTCTGGCAGTCGGTGCTGGCATGCAGACGGTGCAGACCGCAGGTCTTGCGCTCGCCACTGACCGTGCGTCGGAACAATCGCGGCCCCGCGTGGTGGCGATGATGTACGTCATGCTGCTGGTTGGCATGCTGGTCGGCGCGTTCGGATATGGCCTGCTGCTGCAGGACTTCAGCGTGCTGCGGCTGATCCAGGTGATCCAGGGCCTCGCCGTGGTGTCGCTGGTGCTGAACCTGATTGCGTTGTGGGGCCAGGAGCCGCGCAACTCCAAGCGCGTCGCCATCGTCGAGCCGCCGTTCGGCGAGGTGTGGCGTGGCTTCGTCAAACAGACACACGCTGCTCGCTTCCTGGTCGCCCTTGGCCTGGGAACGGCGGCGTTCAACATGCAGGATATCGTGCTGGAGCCGTATGGCGGGGAAATCCTCGGCCTGTCGGTTTCGGCGACGACCGCGCTGACCGCGCTGATGGCAGCTGGATCTCTGGTTGCCTTTGGGCTCGCCGCCCGTCTGCTCGGCCGCGGAATGGATCCGTGTCGGCTTGCCAGATTCGGCATGCTGATCGGTGTGGCGGCGTTTATCGTCGTCATTCTCGCCGGCCCGCTGGAGCTACCGCTGCTGTTCCGTATCGGCGTTGCGCTGATCGGTTTCGCCGGCGGTCTGTTCTCAGTGGGCACCTTGACCTTTGCCATGGGTCTCGATGCCGAGCAAAATGGGCTCGCGCTCGGGGCCTGGGGTGCGGTCCAAGCCACTGCCGCTGGTGGGGCAATCGCTCTAGGCGGCGCGCTACGTGACGTGGTATCCGAGTTCGCTTCCCTCGGGCTGCTCGGCCCGGCGATGAACAGCCCGCTCGCCGGTTATGAGTTCGTCTATTCCATCGAACTGCTCCTGCTGTTCGCCGCGCTCGTCGTGATCGGACCGCTGGTAAAATCCCATGGCCAGCACCGTTCTCGTCGGGATTCCTCGTTTGGTCTTGCCGAATTCCCCGGCTAGACAGTTTTCTGCCCACGGAGGTTCTTATGTATCACGGCGCTCTCGCTCAACATTTAGACATCGCACAACTCGTATGGTACGCGCAGTGGCTGGTCATCTGGACGGTTGTCCTGCTGTACCTCCGCCGTGAGGACCGTCGCGAAGGCTACCCGCTGGTCGAGCCGCTTGGTCTCGTCAAGCTGGCGCCGGAAGACGGCCAGGTCTACGAGCTGCCCTATCCCAAGACGTTCGTGCTCCCGCACGGCGGCACCGTCACGGTTCCGCGTCGTCGTCCGGAAACCCGCGAACTGAAGCTCGCGCAGACCGACGGCTTCGAAGGCGCCCCGCTGCAGCCGACCGGCAATCCGCTGGTCGACGCCGTCGGCCCGGCTTCGTATGCCGAGCGTGCGGAAGTGGTCGACGCCACGGTTGACGGCAAGGCCAAGATCGTCCCGCTGCGCGTTGCGACCGACTTCTCGATCGCGGAAGGCGACGTCGATCCGCGTGGCCTGCCGGTGGTTGCCGCTGACGGCGTCGAGGCTGGTACGGTTACCGACCTCTGGGTCGACCGCTCGGAGCACTATTTCCGCTACCTCGAGCTCTCGGTGGCCGGCAGCGCCCGCACCGCGCTGATCCCGCTCGGCTTCTGCGACGTCAAGAAGGACAAGATCGTCGTGACGTCGATCCTGTCCGAGCAGTTCGCCAACGTGCCGCGTCTGCAGAGCCGCGACCAGATCACGCTGCGCGAAGAAGACAAGGTGTCGGCCTACTACGCTGGCGGTCTGCTCTACGCGACGCCGGAGCGTGCGGAATCGTTGCTGTGAGCCACGACGATTTCGAAGGTGAGTATGCTCCTGGCCTGCCGGGTCCACTCCCGGCAGGCGAGGACATGCTCTGGCAGGGGGCGCCGCAGTGGCGGCGCCTCGCTGTACAAGCGTTCCATGTACGGGCGGTCGCAGCGTATTTTGCGCTGCTGATCGTCTGGGCCCTGCTTGCCGGCTATGGTTCGGAGACGACCAAGGCACTTACCCTCACCGTGAGCTGGCTGTTCACGGGCGGTGCGGTTGCGGTCGGCGTCTTCCTGCTCGCCGCTTGGGCCACCACACGGAGCACGGTGATCACCATCACCACCCGTCGGGTCATCATCCAGTGCGGCGTGGTGCTGCAGATGACGTTCAATTTGCCGTTCAAGGCGATCGAACGCGCTGCCCTCCGGCTTTATTCCGACGGCACCGGCGACATTCCGCTGACGCTGAGCCCGAGCAGCACCGTCAACTACGTCGCGATGTGGCCGTACGTGCGGCCGTGGCGTTTCGAGCGCCCCGAGCCGATGCTGCGGTGCATTCCCGATGCCGCGAAGGTTTCTGAAATCCTCGCCAACGCAATGAGTGCCGCCGCCGCCGCGCGCGCCGAGCAGCATGCCAAGGACGAGGCGTGGTTCGGCGGCAACGACGGCGCGGGACACGCGGCGCCGGCCGCAGCCGGTACCGCCGAGGCGGCTGCGCCGAACGAGGCGACCGCGACCGAGATCGAGACGGACCAGCCGAAGTCGGCCTCGGTCAATAAGTAAACCGTTAGGAGTGAGCCGTGGACGGAACGCCCCCCCAGCCTCGGAATCGGCTTTCGCTGCGAACCCTGCTGGGGTTCGCAGCGGCGGTGGCCGTTGTCGCGGTGCTCGTGTTCGGCCCCCACCTGAGGGGTGATATCGGCGTTCCGCCTGATGCGCAGCCGCGCACGGTGGTTGAAACCCGCGATCTGCGGTTTGAGACCAACGACGAGGGCCACATCGCGGTGTTCGACGCGGTGAGCACGGATCGCATCTATCTGCTCGAGGGCGACAAATGGGGCTTTTTGCGCGGCATGGTTCGTGCGTTTGCTCATGAGCGCAAGGTCGCCGGCGACGGTAGTGACAAGCCTTATCGCCTGTCGCTGTTTTCCGATGGTCGCCTGACGCTGACCGATCTTTCAACCGGACGTGACTTCGTCCTCAACGCGTTCGGGCCGACCAACATCGCCCAGTTCACCCGGTTCCTCAAATCCCAGGAAGGCAAGGCGGGAGAGGCGACGCAATGAGCGTTTCGACCTCGGAGGATGGTTCAGCGATACCATCCGGCCTCACGGCCGCCGACTTTTGCGCCGCCGCGTCGGTCACTCGGCGCGGTGTCCATGTCCATGATCGGCGGTCCGCGGGCGCAAGCATCGGCAGTCGCGTGATCGTTCCGATCCTTCCGAACCCGCCGCCTCATCGGGTCCGCCAGGCGCCCGCCCAGTAGAGGGGAGGCGCCCATGGCCGACTACGGCATTGCCGTGCTCTACGCCCTGTTCTTGTGGTGGTTTAGCACGGGCGCGATACTTTTTCTCGACGGTCTGCCGCGGTGGACCTTCAAGTGGAGCATGGCCGGCGCCACCGCGCTGCTGGCCGGGGCATTGCATGGCGTCTGGGCGACGTCCTATGACGTGACGCCGTTCGGGGCCTACGCTGGCTTCTCGTGCGGGCTGATGGTGTGGGCCTGGAACGAGATGGCGTTCCTGATGGGATACGCCACCGGTCCGGTGCGCGCGCCCTGTCCGCCGGCGGTCACCGGATGGGCGCGGTTTTCCCTCGCCACCCGTACGATTCTCCACCACGAGCTGGCGATTCTGGCGTCGGCGGCGCTGGTGGTGGCGGTGACCTGGGGAGCGCCAAACCAGGTCGGGACAGTAACGTTCTTCGTGCTGTGGCTGATGCGGCTCTCGACCAAGTTCAACATCTTCCTCGGCGTTCCCAACCTGTCCGAAGAGTTTCTGCCGACGCACCTGGAATACCTGAAGACCTATTTCGTCCGCCGGCCGATGAACATGCTGTTCCCGTTCACGGTGACGGCGTCGACATTGTTCACGACCTACCTCGTGCATAATGCGGTGACGTCCGCGCCGTTTCCAGCGGCGGCCTATTCGCTGCTGTCGACGCTGTCGGGGCTCGCGGTGATCGAGCACTGGTTCCTGGTGGTGCCGCTGCCGGTCGCCGTGCTGTGGCGGTGGGGGCTGCGAACGCACGAGAACCTGCGCACCGGCCCGCAGGCTTGGCCGACGCTGTGCGAGGCTTGCCCGCTGGTTCGGGAAGCCAGCCAGGACCACGCGCCCGACGGGACGACGCCGCAGCTTCGGGCCTGGAGCATTCCGCTCGATCTCGACTGCGATTCGGTTCGGCTGCGGGAATTGCTCGATGCCATCAGCAATGGCAGCTACGGCGAGATCGAGAGCGTGGACGGCATCGTCAGATCCGGCGGCGGCTGGATCCGATTTGACCTTGAGGGGGTGTCTGCGGTCGAGTTCGACGCGGGCGGCAGGCCACGCCACCACCCGCGCGTGGTCGCGGTCGGGCGCGCGCTCGACGGCACTCGGCTGCAGGAGGCATTCGTCGGCTGCGCCGCGCGTCCGGCGGAGCTTGGCCGGCGGGAGGCCGGAGGGGCCGGACATTGACCGGCGGCGGATCGAGCGAGATTGCGCTGGCGCTGTTTGCGAAAGCGCCGACGCGGCGCCCGGCCGATCAGGCCACGCAACACGTTGATCGTCGGCAAAAGACTCAATTCATCAATGAATTATACCAACGGCCTTTACGTTTGACCTTTGGTCGACGTCGGCTCGCCTCATCCTGAGGAGCGGTCGCAAGACCGCGTCTCGAAGGATAAGGCGACGCTGACGGCGGCCTTCGGCCCATGCTTCGAGACGGCTGCTTCGCAGCCTCCTCAGCATGAGGCCGCGAAAGGTCGCTCCTCAGGGCCACTGGTATTATCGGCGAGGATGTGCCCGATCACCGCGGGTTCATTCGGACACCGTAGAAGCGGTTGCCTGCTTGAAGACGGAGCGTGCCGCGCCGCCGGGGAAACCGCATAAAAACCCCCGGTCGCCGCTGGCGCCGGGGGCATCGACGGTGGCCGGCGCGAACTTAGGCGGCGACCTGAAACGCGGCATCGATCTCGGCCCGCATCGCCTTGATGGTGGCGGCATAGTCGGACGAGCCGAAAATCGCGCTGCCGGCGACAAAGGTATCGGCGCCGGCCTTGGCAACCCGGCCGATGTTCTTCACCGTCACCCCGCCATCGACCTGAAGCCGGATGTCGCGGCCCGACTCCTCGATCAGCCGCCGTGTGGCGGCGATCTTCGGCAGCATGCCTTCGATGAAGGCCTGTCCGCCGAAGCCGGGGTTGACGGTCATCAGCAGAACCAGGTCGAGCTTGGGCAATACCCAGTCGAGCACCGACAACGGCGTGGCCGGGTTGAGCACCAGGCCGGCCTGGCAGCCCTTGGAGCGGATCAACTCGACGGTGCGGTCGACGTGGCGGCTGGCTTCGGGGTGGAAGCTGATGAGATTGGCGCCGGCATTGGCGAACATCTCCACCAGCAGGTCAACCGGCTCGACCATCAGGTGGACGTCGATCGGCGCCGTGGTCACCTTGCGCAGCGAGGCCAGCACCGGCGGTCCGATGGTGAGGTTCGGGACGTAGTGGCCATCCATCACGTCGAAGTGGATCCAGTCGGCGCCGCCGGCGAGGACGGTGTTCACCTCCTCGCCGAGCCGCGCAAAATCGGCCGACAGGATCGACGGCGCGATCACCATGCTCATGCGGCGGCCTTTCCGTCGGTCACCACCTGCTTCAGCTCGCCCTTCTTGTATCGCGCGGCCATCTCGTCGAGCTCGATCGGCTTGATGTTGCCGGCCTGGCCGGCGGCGCCGAACGCCTCAAGCCGGGCGATGACGACCTTCTTGGCGGCATCCTGGGCGACGGCGAGGTACTTGCGCGGGTCGAATTCCGACGGGTTCTTGGCGAACACCCGGCGCACCGCCGCGGTCATGGCAAGGCGGATGTCGGTGTCGATATTGACCTTGCGCACGCCGTACTTGATGCCCTGGACGATCTCCTCGACCGGCACGCCGTAGGTCTCCTTCATGTCGCCGCCGAACTCGCGGATCTCGGCCAGCAGTTCCTGCGGCACCGAGGACGAGCCGTGCATCACGAGGTGCGTATTCGGGATGCGGGCGTGGATCTCCTTGATGCGGTCGATGGCAAGGATGTCGCCGGTCGGCTTGCGGCTGAATTTGTAGGCGCCGTGCGAGGTGCCGATGGCGATGGCGAGGGCATCGACCTGGGTCTCGGCGACGAAGCGGGCGGCCTCCTCGGGGTCGGTCAATAGCTGCTCGCGGGTCATGGTGCCCTCGGCGCCGTGGCCGTCCTCCTTGTCGCCCTTCATGGTCTCCAGCGAGCCGAGCACGCCGAGCTCGCCCTCGACCGAGACGCCGATGGAGTGGGCGATCTCGACCACCTTGCCGGTGACGGCGGCGTTATAGGCGTGGTCGGCCGGGGTCTTGCCGTCGTCCCTCAGCGAGCCGTCCATCATCACCGAGGTGAAGCCGTTGCGGATGGCCGAGACGCACACTGCCGGCGAGGCGCCATGGTCCTGGTGCATCACGATCGGAATCTCAGGATAGGACTCGACGGCGGCGAGAATCAGGTGCCGCAGGAAGTGCTCGCCGGCATATTTGCGGGCGCCGGCAGAGGCCTGAAGGATCACCGGCGCCTGGACGGCTCTCGCACCCTCCATGATGGCGCGGACCTGCTCCATGTTGTTGACGTTGAAGGCCGGCAGGCCATAGCCGTGCTCGGCGGCGTGGTCGAGCAACTGGCGCAGCGATACGAGGGCCATGTTCAAGTCTCCTGAAAAAGGTCAAACCCCTTGGGCGAGGTCAGCGAGCCAATAGGGCTTTGACGGTATCGGCGATCCGCTGCGGCGTGAAGCCGAAATGGGCCAGCAGGTCCTTCTCCGGCGCCGACTCGCCGAAGCGGTCGAGCCCGACGACGTCGCCGCCGAAACCGACCACCGCCCGCCAGCCGCGGGTCACCCCGGCTTCGACTGCGACGTGCGGGATCGCGCGGTCGATCACCGTGGCCTGCTCGGCGGTGCCGAGCCGCTCGAATGCCTCGCGGCAGGGCATCGACACCACCCGCACCGCAATGTTGTCGGCGGCGAGCAGGTCGCGGGCGGCGGTGGCGAGCGCCACCTCCGAGCCGGTGGCGACCAACACCGCCGCCGGCTTGGCCGCGGGCTCCGACAGCACGTAGCCGCCGTTGGCGATTGCAGCTTCCGTCGCCGCCTCGCGCGGCTGGGCCGGCAGGGTCTGGCGCGACAGGACGATGGCGGTCGGGCCGTCCTTGCGAACCAGCGCCGCCCGCCAGGCGAACGCGGTCTCGACCGCATCGGCCGGCCGCCAGACGTCGAGATTGGGGATCAGCCGCAGGCTTTCGACGTGCTCGACCGGCTGGTGGGTGGGGCCGTCCTCGCCAAGCGCGATCGAATCGTGGGTGAAGACGTAGACCACCCGCTGCCCCATCAGCGCGCTCATGCGGATGGCGTTGCGGGCGTAGTCGGAGAACACCAGGAAGGTGGCGACGAAGGGGATGAAGCCGCCGTGCAGCGCGATGCCGTTGGCAATCGCGCTCATGCCGAACTCACGCACGCCGAACAGGATGGTGTTGCCGGCCGCGTCGCGGGTGATCGGAGTTGAGCCCTTGAAATTGGTGAGGTTGGAGTGGGTGAGGTCGGCCGAGCCGCCGAGCAACTCGGGCAGGTCCGGCGCGTACGCCGACAGCGCCACCTGGCCGGCCTTGCGGCTGGCGACGTTGCCGGCGGCCTTGGCCTCGGCCAATGCGTGCGCGGTCGCGGCCGGAAAGGTTGCCGGCAAATCGCCGTTGATGCGGCGCTCGAACTCGGCGGCGAGCTCGGGGAAGGCCGCGCGGTAGGCTTCGAAGCGCTGGGTCCAGTCGGCGTGCAAGCCGGCGCCGCGGGCGCGCTGGTTCCATTGGGCGTAAACGTCGTCTGGCACCACGAACGGCGGGTGGCTCCAGCCGAATGCCGCCTTGGCCTTGGCCGCTTCATCCGGGCCGAGCGGGGCGCCATGCGAGTTCTCGGTGCCCTGTTTGGTGGGGGCGCCGCGGCCGATCACTGTTTTGCAGCAGATCAGGCTGGGCTTGCCGACGCCGAGTGCAACGGTGATGGCGGCATCGATGGCGGCGGGGTCGTGGCCGTCGACATCGCGCACCACGTGCCAGCCATAGGCCTCGAACCGCGCCGGGGTGTCGTCGGCGAACCACTCCTCGACCTTGCCGTCGATCGAGATGCCGTTGTCGTCATAGAGCGCGACCAGCTTGCCGAGCCCCAGGCGTCCGGCGAGCGAGGCGGCCTCGTGGCTGATGCCCTCCATCAGGCAGCCATCGCCGAGGAACACGAAGGTGCGGTGGTCGACGACGGTGTGCCCGGGGCGATTGAACTGGGCGGCCAGCGTTTTCTCCGCAATCGCCATGCCGACGGCATTGGCGAAGCCCTGGCCGAGCGGGCCGGTGGTGGTCTCGACGCCGACGGTGACGCCGACCTCGGGATGGCCCGGCGTCTTGGCGTGCATCTGGCGGAAGCGCTTCAGCTCGCTGAGCGGCAGGTCGTAGCCGGTGAGATGGAGCAGGCCGTAGATCAGCATCGAGGCGTGGCCGTTCGACAGCACGAAGCGGTCGCGGTCGGGCCAAGTCGGGTCGGCGGGGTCGTGGCGGAGGTGCTGGCGCCACAGCACGGCAGCGATCTCGGCCATGCCCATCGGCGCGCCGGGGTGGCCGGATTTGGCGGCCTCGACCGCATCGATGGCGAGCGCGCGCAGCGCCGCGGTCACCGGCCAGGTCAGGCTGGTGGCGGAGGTGATCTTCTGGACTTGGTTCATGCTGCGCTTCCTCAAAGTGCCCGGCGCTTCATCTCGATCAGCTTCAGGATCATCGGCGTCAGGATCAACTGCATGGCGATATCCAGCTTGCCGCCGGGAATGACAATGGAATTGGCGCGGCTCATCCAGCTGCCGTCGATCATCGACAACAAATAGGGGAAATCGATGCCGCGGGGATTCTTGAACCGGATCACCACGATCGACTCGTCCGCGGTCGGAATCCACCGCGCCACGAAGGGGTTGGAGGTATCGACCGTCGGTGCGCGCTGGAAGTTGATGTCGGTCTCGGTGAACTGCGGGCAGATGTAGTGCACATAGTCTGGCATGCGTCGCAGGATGGTGTCGGTCACCGTCTCGGTGGAATAGCCGCGGGTGGCCTTGTCGCGGTGGAGTTTCTGGATCCATTCCAGATTGATCACCGGCACCACGCCGATCTTGAGGTCGACGTGCTGGGCGACGTTGACCTCCTCGGTCATCACCGCGCCGTGCAGTCCCTCATAGAACAACAGATCGGTTTCGCCGGTGATGTCCTGCCATGGCGTGAAGTTGCCAGGCTCGACGCCGTAGAGTTGCTGCTCTTCGGCGTCGTGGACGTAACGCCGAACCCGGCCGTGGCCGCTGCGGCTATATTCGGCGAACAGCTGCTCCAACTCCTTGAGCAGATTGGTTTCGGGCGAGAAGTGGCTGTAGTTCCTGTTGCCCTTCTTGGCCTCCTCCGCGATGCGCTCGCGCATCTCGAAGCGGTCGTAGCGGTGGAAGGAATCGCCCTCGACGAAGGCGGCGGTGACGCCCTCGCGGCGGAAGATCTGCTCGAAGGTGCGTTTCACCGAAGTGGTGCCGGCGCCGGACGAGCCGGTCACGGCAATGATCGGGTGCTTGCGGGACATGGCTTTCTCGCATCCAAACGAACGGGAGGATCACAAGGGCTGAGGCGTTCCTTGAGCGGCGGGACGCCACAAGCGATTGTTTCGTTGGGCTTTCTTTTGCAAACCGGGTCCCGCTGCCGCGGACGACCCACCCCGGCCCGGTCGGTCAGGATCGGAACAGACCGCGCTTGGCGAACAACGGCGACCGCGCGGCGATCGATTCGGGCGCTGCGACGTATCGGGCGACGCGCTGAACCTTCTCGCTCGAGCCAAATACTAGCGGCACGCGCTGGTGCAGCGAGGTCGGCTTGAGGTCCAAAATGGGCGAACTGCCGTTGGAGGCGGCGCCGCCAGCCTGTTCCATCAGGAACGCGATCGGGTTGCCCTCGTAGATCAGCCGCAGCCGGCCGGAGATGTAGCCTTTGCGGGCGTCGGACGGGTAGAGATAGACGCCGCCGCGGATCAGGATGCGGTGGGCCTCCGCCACCATCGCCGCCAGCCAGCGCATGTTGTAATCGACGTCGCGCGGACCGTCCTGGCCCTTCAGCAGATCGTCGATATAGAGCCGGATCGGCTCATCCCAGTGCCGGTAGTTCGACATGTTGATGGCGAACTCGCGGGCGTCCGGCGGCACCTCCATGCGGTCGAACACCAGCACGTAGCGACGGGTGGCAGGGTCGAGCACGAACATCGCCGTGCCCTGGCCGACGGTCAGCACCAGTGCGGTGTTGGGGCCGTAGATGGCATAGCCGGCGGCAAGTTGGGCGCGACCCGGCTGCAGGAACGCCTCGGATAAAGCGGGATCGACGTTTGCCGGCGCCGGCAAGACCGAGAAGATGGTGCCGATCGAGGTGTTGGTGTCGATGTTGGAGGAGCCGTCGAGCGGGTCGATGGCGACGATCAGCGGCGCACCCTTGGTGAGGGCCTCCGGCACGTCGGCTTCTTCGGAAGCGAGCGCGGCGACCGGGGCGCTGGTGAGATGACGCTGGATCAGGCTGTTGGTGATGACGTCGAGTTCTTTTTGGGCATCGCCGCCGCCCTTGTCGATGCGGGCCGCGGCGAGGTCGCCGGCGAGTGGCCCCTGGGCAACCAGCCCGGAAATCTCCGCGGTCGCCCGCGCCAGCGCGGCGACAGTGTCCGCGACCGCCGTTCGCAACGGGTCGTTCCCCGCCCAGGCGTTGAGATAGTCCTCAAGTAGAGGTTTGGCGTGTGGCGTCTGTGTCATCGGCCGTCCCTAGGTCCCCCCAAGCGTCTTGACCAACTGCGTTGGTCAACGTCTCGGTCAGCGTCTTGGTGTTGTTATTGTCACTTCATTATCCGGCTTGCCAGGATTTCGGCGGCCGAAATCGTCATCAGGTCGTCGCGGCCGACCGGCGTGTCGGTATCGAACAGCCGCACCGCCTGGCGTAGCCGCGCCCGGTCGAAGGCGTTGCGGATCGAGCGTGCATTGGCAAAGTTGGGCTGGGTTCGCCGCCGCGCGATATAGTCGGTCAAAGCGGCCTTGGCGGCATCGTCGAAGCGGTAGCCTTCGGCGGTGGCCATGGTCTCGGCGATCCGCAGCAATTCGGCGTCGGAATAGTCCGGAAAATCGATGTGGTGGGCAATGCGTGAGCGGAAACCCGGATTGGCCGAAAAGAAGGTGTTCATGCGGTCGGCATAGCCGGCGAGGATCACCACCAAGTCATCACGCTGATTCTCCATCACCTGGAGCAGGATTTCGATGGCCTCTTGGCCGTAATCCTTCTCGTTCTCCGGGCGGTAGAGATAATAGGCCTCGTCGATGAACAGCACGCCGCCCATGGCGCGCTTGAGCACTTCCTTGGTCTTGGGGGCGGTGTGGCCGATATACTGGCCGACCAGATCGTCGCGCGTGACGGAGACGAGGTGACCTTTGCGCACGTAGCCGAGGCGGTGGAGAATGCCGGCCATGCGCAACGCGACGGTGGTCTTGCCGGTGCCGGGATTGCCGGTGAACGCCATGTGCAGCGTCGGCGGCGCCGAGGCGAGCCCGAGATTCTCGCGGGCGCGGGCGACCAGCAGGAAGGCGGCAATCTCGCGGATGCGGTCCTTGACCGGCTTCAGCCCCACCAGTTCACGGTCGAGATCAGCCAGCAGCGAGCCGATGTCGGTGTCGCGATACATCGCCTTGAGGTCGACCGCGGGGGCGGTCTCGGACGGCGGCGGGGACGCGGGCACGTTCATCGGGCTCTCCGAGAAGGGGGAAACCCCGGCGCGGGGGTGCCGGGGCTCGCGGGGCAATCTTTGACGTCAGCGCACCGTCACTAGCGTATAGCGCTGGGTGCGGCCTTCGACCTCGGTGCGCTCCAGGCGGAAGGTCGGCTCGACCTTGGGGCGCTGTACGATGAAGGACATCCGCACCGCCTCCCAGCCGCGGCTGGAATCGAAGGCGTTGAGGCGGATGTAGTGGTCGGGGTGGGCGGCGCGGCACGCCGCCAGCTCCTGCATCACCCCCGCAGGATCCTGGAGATCGAACATCGGGTTGCCCCACATCTCCCAATAGGTGTTGCGGGGGTGGGGGTCGTCGGTGAACTCGATCGACACCGCCCACTCCTGGTCGAGGCACCAGGCGACCTGCTTCTTGATCTGGTCGTCGGTGAGGTCGGGCAGGAACGAAAAGGCACCCTGGGTCACGCGCATGTTGTCCTCCCGTCTCAGGCGACGCTGGCGGTCGGCACGAAGTCCGACGTGTCGGTCGAGGTGTAGTCGAAGGTGACCTCGCCCCAGGTGTCGAGCGCGGCCCGCAGCGGCTGGCACCATTTTGCGGCCTCGACCAGGATCTCAGGCCCCTCGGTGCGGATGTCACGGCCCTCGTTGCGGGCCAGCACCATGGTCTCCAGCGCGACGCGGTTGGCGGTGGCGCCGGCCTCGATGCCCATCGGGTGGCCGATGGTGCCGCCGCCGAACTGCAGCACCACGTCGTCGCCGAACAAATCGAGCAGCTGGTGCATCTGGCCGGCATGGATGCCGCCGGAGGCCACCGGCATCACCGGGCGGATGTCGGCCCAGTCCTGCTCGAAGAACAGCCCGCGCTCGAGGTCGACCTCGCTTTTGCGGTCGCGACAGACTTTATAATAGCCCTGCACCATCTTGGGGTCACCTTCCAGCTTGCCGACCGCGGTGCCGGCGTGGAGGTGGTCGACGCCGGCGAGGCGCAGCCACTTGGCGATGACGCGGAACGACACGCCGTGGTTCTTCTGGCGGGTGTAGGTGCCGTGGCCGGCGCGGTGCATGTGGACCAGCATGTCGTTGGCGCGGGCCCATTCGGCGATCGACTGGATCGCGGTCCAGCCGACCACGAGGTCGACCATCACGATCACCGAGCCGAGATCCTTGGCGAATTCGGCTCTGCGGTACATCTCCTCCATGGTGCCGGCGGTGATGTTGAGGTAGTGCCCCTTCACCTCGCCGGTGGCGGCCTGGGCCTTGTTCACCGCCTCCATGCAGTAGAGGAAGCGGTCGCGCCAGTGCATGAACGGCTGGGAATTGATGTTCTCGTCGTCCTTGACGAAGTCGAGCCCGCCCTTCAGCGCCTCATAGACCACCCGGCCATAGTTTTTGCCCGACAAGCCGAGCTTGGGCTTGGTGGTGGCGCCGAGCAGCGGCCGGCCGAACTTGTCGAGCCGCTCGCGTTCGACCACGATGCCGGTCGGCGGACCCTTGAAGGTCTTCACATAAGCAACCGGAAGCCGCATGTCCTCGAGGCGCGCGGCCTTGACCGGCTTGAACGAGAACACGTTGCCGATGATCGAGGCGGTGAGGTTGGCGATCGAGCCTTCCTCGAACAGCACCAGATCGTAGGCGACGTAGACGAAATATTGGCCCGGTTGTCCCGGAACCGGGTCCACTTTGTAGCACTTGGCGCGGTAGGTGTCGCAGGCGGTCAGCCGGTCGGTCCACACCACCGTCCACGTCGCCGTGGAGCTCTCGCCGGCGACGGCGGCACCGGCCTCGATCGGGTCGACTCCATCCTGCGGGGTGACGCGGAACAGCGCCAGAAGGTCGGTGTCCTTCGGCACGTAGTCGCCGTCCCAATAGCCCATCTGGGCGTATTTCAAGACGCCGGCCTTGTAGCGGCTCTTGGCGTCCTTGATGGCGGCGGGCGTGGCGGTGTCATGCGGCATGTGGTGTTCCCTTGCGATGGCGCGCATCTAAGGGCAGTTCCGGACATTAGTAAATTTGAATTCGCTAATTGTCATGTTAAGTTTTGCTGAATGTCGTCGGCTGGGAAGCTGCGACGATCATCGCCATGCTCTTCGTCATGCCCGCGCTTGGCGCGGGCATCCACGTCTTGAAATCCTTTGGGAGCAAAGACGTAGATGGCCGGGACAAGCCCGGCCATGACGAGAGAGCCACAAGAGTCCGACTCGGAATGTCATGCGCCACGCCACGCTCAAACAGCTACGCCTGCTCGCCGCCGCCGCCCGCACCGGCAGCTTCGCCGCCGCCGCCGAGGCCAGCGGCGTCACCGCGCCGGCGGTCACCATGCAGATGAAGGCGCTCGAGGCCGAGGTCGGGCTGCCGTTGTTCGAGCGCGACGCCCGCGGCCTCCGCCTCACCGCGGCGGGGCAGGAGCTCAACGCCTGCGCCCGCCGCGTCGATCTCGCGCTGTCCGACTGCGAGTCGGCGGTGCGGGCGCTGAAGACGCTGGAGGGCGGCCGCGTCGTGCTCGGCGTGGTGTCGACCGCGAAATATTTCGCGCCGTTCGCGCTGGCGGCGTTCGCGCGGCGGCATCCCGGCGTCGAGACCGAACTGGTGATCGGCAACCGCGGCGAGATCGTCGCCAGGTTCGAGGAGGGCGCGCTCGATGTCACCGTCATGGGCCGGCCGCCCGAGGACGTCGCGGTGGCGAGTGCGCTGATCGGCGACCACCCCCACCTCATCGTGGCCTCGCCCGACCACGCCCTGGTCGGGCGCGGACCATTGAAGCCCGCCGATCTCAAGCCCTATCCGATGCTGACGCGGGAGGTCGGCTCGGGCACCCGCACGCTGATGGAGCAGTTCTTCCGCGATGCCGACGTCAGCCCGCGCATCGGCATGGAGATCGGCTCGAACGAGACCATCAAGCAGGCGGTGATGGCCGGGCTCGGCCTCGCCGTCATCTCCGGCCATACCGTTGCAACCGAACTCGCCGACGGTCGGCTTACGGCCCTGCCGGTCGAGGGCCTGCCGCTGTGGCGCAAATGGTTCGTGGTGCGGCCCCTGGCCAAGCGGCTGATGCCGGCGGCTGAGGCGCTGTGCGACTACCTCGCCACCGAGGGCCATCGCTTCCTGCCCAAGGTGGCGGGGGTGTAAGACATTCCCTCCCGCAACGGGACCGGTCGCGCGAAACCGGATGCTGTCAAGCGCGCGCGACATGTAGGGTGACGCGGTAGCCTGACACATGCTAAGTGTTCAAAAAACCAGGAGCATGCGTGCCGTCATGCCGGGGAGAGGGACACCCCTTCGGGTTGTGGTGGCGAAGCCGTGCGGCGTCTGCGCCGGCGTTCGTCGAGCGGTCGAGACCATTGAGCGCGCGCTCGTGGTGTACGGCCCGCCGGTCTATGCCCGCCACGAAATCATTCATGATCGCCATGCCGTCGACGAGTTGCAGGCGCGCGGCGCGGTGTTCGTCGACGACCTTTCCGCCGTTCCGGACGGCGCCGTGGTGGTGTTTGGCGCCCACGGCGTGGCCGAGGAGGCCGAGCACGACTGCGAGCGCCGCGGCCACGACGTCATCGACGCCACCTGTCCGCTGGTGCTGAAGCTCCACAAGGAAGCCCGCCGGCTGGCCGACCGCGGCTACGACGTGGTGGTGGTCGGCCGCGCCGGCGACGACGAGGTCGACGCCATCGCCAGCCGCATTCCCGGCCGTGTCCATGTCGTGTCCCACCTCGCCGACGTCGAGCGGCTGGAGGTGGCCGATCCCGCCCGCGTCGCCTACCTGCTGCAGACCACGCTCGGCGGTCTCGACACCGTGGACATCGTGGCCGCGCTCAAACATCGCTTCCCGCGCCTGGCCACCCAGGACGGCGACGCCTGCTCGGCGGTCCACGACCGCGAGAGGGCGGCCCTCAAGCTCGCCCGCCGGGTCGATGCGGTGTTCGTGGTCGGTTCGGGGTCCGCGGTCACCACCCGCCGCCTGCTCGAGATTGTCGCCGCCAGCGGCGTGCCGACCCGGCTGGTCGAAAACGCCGGCGCGATCGAGCACGGCAACATCGATGGGCTCACCGCGGTCGGCCTCGCCGCCGGTCCCTCCACTCCGGACAAGTTGGTCGATGCGGTGGTGGCGCGGCTGAAGATGCTGAGGCCGGTCGAGATCGACGTGCTCGACGGTGTCGAGGAATTTGTCCGTTTCCGTCTCCCCTCCCGCTTGCGTCACGCCGGCGAGCGGTCCTCACCCGGCCTCGGCGGGGCGCCGCTGGCGCCCGGTGCCGCCTTGTCTCACGACCGTTGAAGCGTTTAAGCAAGGTTCGGATGCCGGTTCTGCGTGATGAGCGCGACACACCATGCTGCAGCCGCCCCGGCAGGGGAGAACCCGTTGCGGCGGGCGGAACGGTGTGCATTCCGGACTTGATTGATGCCGTCTTGACGTCCACACCGCAGGCGGTTCAGCCCAACCCTTAAGCTCGGCGTCCGCGCCTCACGGAGTGATCATGCGCGTCGTGTTTCCTTTTACCGCCATCGTTGGCCAGGAGGAGATGAAGCTCGCCCTCCTGATCGCCGCGGTCGACCCGTCGGTCGGCGGCGTTCTTGCCTTCGGCGATCGCGGCACCGGCAAGTCTACCGCCGTCCGCGCCCTGGCGGCGTTGCTTCCCAAGATGAAGGCCATCGTCGGCTGCCCCTATGGCTGCGACCCGGCGAACGAGGCCAATTATTGCTATTCCTGCCGCGAGCGGGTGGCGAACGGCGAGACGCTGAAATCCAAGCAGGTGCAGGTGCCGGTGGTCGATCTGCCGCTCGGCGCCACCGAGGATCGCGTGGTCGGGGCGCTGGATCTGGAGCGCGCGCTGGCCAAGGGCGAGAAGGCGTTCGAGCCGGGCCTGCTCGCGCGGGCCCACCGCGGCTTCCTCTACATCGATGAGGTCAACCTGCTCGAGGACCACCTGGTCGACCTTCTGCTCGACGTCGCCGCCTCCGGCGAGAACGTGGTCGAGCGCGAGGGCCTGTCGATCCGGCACCCGGCGCGTTTCGTGCTGATCGGCTCGGGCAACCCGGAAGAGGGCGAGCTGCGCCCGCAGCTGCTGGACCGCTTCGGCCTCTCGGTCGAAGTCAGGACGCCGGGGGACATCAAGACCCGCATCGAGGTGGTGCGCCGGCGCGATGCGTTCGAGCACGATCCGGAGGGCTATGTCGCCCACTGGAAGAAGCAGGACGAGAAGGTTCGCAAGAAGCTCTCCACCGCCCGCGAGCGGCTGCCGGAGGTCAAGGTGCCCGACGCCGCGCTGGAGCGCGCGGCAACGCTGTGCATGTCGCTGGGCACCGACGGCCTGCGCGGCGAGCTGACGCTGATCCGCGCCGCGCGGGCGCTGGCCGCGCTCGATGGCGCGGGCGAGGTCACCGACGATCAGCTCAAGCGCGTCGCGCCCTCGGCGCTGCGCCACCGCCTGCGCCGCAATCCGCTGGACGAGGTCGGCTCGACCGTGCGCGTCGAGCGCGCTGTGACGGAGATGTTCGGGGAATGACGGAGCCGGCAGCCAGCATCCCGCCATGGGTCGACGCGGTCAGAGCCGCGGCGCTGTTCGCGGTCGATCCGGCCGGCCTGGTCGGCATCGTGCTCCGCGCCCACGCCGGGCCGGTGCGGGACCGCTGGCTGGAGCACGTGCGCGAGCTGCTGCCGGATACCGTGCCGGTGCGCCGGCTGCCGCTGCACATCACCGACTCCCGCCTGCTCGGCGGGCTCGACCTTGCCGCGACGCTGTCGGCCGGCCGGCCGGTGGCCGAGCAGGGCCTGCTGGTCGACGTCGACGGCGGTGTGCTGATTGCGGCGATGGCCGAGCGCATGGCGGGCGGCACCGCGGCGCGGCTGGCGGCGGCGCTCGACACCGGCGAGGTGGTGCTGGAGCGCGACGGCCTTGCCCTGCGCTTCGATACCCGCTTCGGCGTCATCGCGCTCGACGAGGGCCTCACCCCCGACGAGCGGCCGCCGGGCGCGCTGCTCGACCGGCTCGGCGTGCGGCTCGATTTGAGCGCGGTCGGCACCCGCGACGCCATCGAGCAGATTTACGAGCCCGAGGACATCGCCGAGGCCCGCGCCCGGCTGTCGTCGGTCGCGGTGGGTGAGGATGTGATCGAGGCGCTGGTCGGCGTCGCCGTCCAGCTCGGCATCGATTCGATCCGGGCGCCGCTGCTGGCGCTCGCCGCCGCCCGCGCCTCCGCCGCGCTGGATGAGCGCGACGCCATCGGGCCGGAGGACGCCGCGCTGGCGGCGCGGCTGGTGTTCGGCGCCCGCGCCACCCGGCTGCCGCAGATCGAGGAGCCGCCGCCGCCGGACCAGCCCGACGATGACGAGCCCGAGCCGCCCGACCAGGGCGAGGAGGAGGAGGCCGACGTCCAGCCGCTGGAGGACCTGATCCTCGAAGCGGCCAAGGCGGCGATCCCGGACGGCCTGCTGCTGCAACTGAAGATGTTCGGCGGCCGCCAGCGCCAGCGCTCGTCCGGCAAGGCCGGCGAGCTGCACCAGTCCAAGCTGCGCGGCCGGCCGATCGGCAGTCGGCGAGGCGATCCCCGCGCGGGCGTGCGCATCAACGTGGTGGAGACGCTGCGGTCCGCCGCGCCGTGGCAGAAGTTGCGGCGCGAGGAGCCCGGGCGTGTTCCGCCGCAGCCCGGCAAGGGCAAGCGGGTCCAGCCGCGGGTGGAGGTACGGCGCGACGATTTCCGCGTCACCCGCTACAAGCACCGCTCTGAGACCACCACCATCTTCGTGGTCGACGCGTCCGGATCGACGGCGCTCAACCGCCTCGCCGAAGCCAAGGGGGCGGTCGAGCTGCTGCTCGCTGACTGCTACGTGCGGCGCGACCAGGTGGCGATGCTGGCGTTCCGCGGCAAGGACGCCGAGCTGCTGTTGCCGCCGACCCGCTCGCTGTTCCGTGCCAAGCGCTGCCTTGCCGCGCTGCCCGGCGGCGGTGGCACGCCGCTCGCGGCCGGCATCATCTCGGCGGCGCTGCTGGCCGAGGACATTCGGCGCCGGGGCCAGACCCCGACCATCGTGTTTCTCACCGACGGCCGCGGCAACATCGCCCGCGACGGCACGCCCGGCCGGGCCAAGGCCGACGAGGACGCGCTGGCGGCGGCCAAGATGGTGCGCGCGGCCAATTTCACCGCGCTGCTGGTCGACAATTCGCCCCACGCCGAGCCGCGCGCCAGGAAGCTCGCGAGCGAGATGGGGGCGATGTACGTCGCGCTGCCCTACGCCGACGCCGGCGCGATCTCGGCGGCGGTGCGCGCCACCGTGCTGCCGGCCCAGCGCAACGGGGCACCGCCAAGATGAGCAGGCTGGAGTGGCAACGCGACGGCCTCGACTGGCCCAATCGGCACGCCAGCCACTTCATCCAAGCTGCCGGCTTCCGTTGGCACGTCCAGAAGATGGGCGAGGGGCCGGCGCTGCTATTGGTGCATGGCACCGGGGCTGCCACCCATTCCTGGGGTGGGCTGTTGCCGTTGCTCGCCAAGCATTTCACCGTGGTCGCGCCGGACCTGCCGGGCCACGGCTTCAGCGAATTGCCGCGGACCAGCCGGCTGTCGATCCCCGGCATGGCCCATGCAATGGCCGAGCTGTTGCAGGTGATGGATTTCAAGCCGGCGATCTGCGTCGGCCATTCCGCCGGCGTCGCGGCGGTCGCGCGCATGACGCTCGACCGCCTGATCGATCCACGTCTGATCATCGGCATCAATGCCGCGGTGATGCCGTTCCGCGGCCTGGCCGGGCAGGTGTTGATTCCGGTGGCGCAGATGTTCTTCCGCAATCCGCTGATGGCGTACATCTACGCCTGGAGCGCGGACCCGGAGAAGGTCGAGAAGGTGATCGTCTCGACCGGCTCGAACATCGACGCCAAATCACTCGAGCTCTACGCCCGCCTGTTCCAGAACTCCGGTCACGTCGCCGGCGCGCTCGGCATGATGGCGCGCTGGAACCTGGCGCCGTTGGTGCGCGAACTGCCCAAGCTGAGCACGCCGATCACCCTGGTGGTCGGGTGCAACGACCGCACGGTCCAGCCGGACGAGGCGGTCGAGGTCGCAGCGACGATGTGGCCGCAGGCCAAGGTGATTCCGCTCAAGGGTCTTGGCCACCTCGCGCACGAGGAGCGTCCGCCGGAGGTCGCCGACGTCATCATCCAGGAGGCGCGCCTTGCCGGCATCCTGGGGGCGTGACGGCCCGATCACGGCGCTGGCCCGGGCGGTTCGGCGCGCCGGTCCGGGCGCTTTTACAGCCGTCACGCCGGTTGATCACGGATTGCGTCTTGGCCCGGAGGATGCTTGCTCCCGTGGGGCGTTCGCGCCGTCAACGACAACGATAACCCGCCCCGCCAACCGGCCCGTGACACAGCAAGGAGACTCCTTGTGACGATCGCCCCCAATCTTCAGCAACTCGCCGTCGAGACCGATTCCCGCCCCCACGCGGTGGTGATCGGCGCCGGTTTCGGCGGCCTTGGTGCGGCGGTGCGCCTCGGCGCGCGCGGTTATCGCGTCACGGTGGTCGATCGGCTGGCCGGGCCGGGGGGGCGCGGCCGTGGCTTCCAGCAGGATGGCTACACCTTCGATGCCGGGCCGACCATCGTCACCGCGCCGCAGATGTTCGAAGAGCTGTGGGAGCTGTGCGGCAAGAAGATGTCCGATCACGTGCCGTTGGTGGCGATGGACCCGTTCTATCGCGTCATCTTTGCCGACGGCTCGACATTCGATGCCAGCCAGGACACCGACAAGGTGCGCGCCCAGGTCGCCAAGATGGCTCCGAACGACCTTGCCGGCTGGGATCGCTACATGACGCGGAGCGAGGGAATCTTCCGCGACGTCTATCAGAAGGTTCACGACATCCCGTTTCGCACGATCTGGGATATGTCGATCATCATGAACGAACTGATCCGGTTCGAGGGCTATCGTACCGTCTACGGCTTGGTGTCGCGCTTCGTGAAGGACGAGCGCCTGCGTCAGGCGCTGTCGTTTCATCCGCTGTTCATCGGCGGCAATCCGTTCGCTGCCAGCGCGTTCTACTGCCTCATCACCTTTCTGGAAAAGCACTGGGGCGTCCATTACGCCCTCGGCGGCACCAGCAAGATCGCCGATGGCCTCGCCGATCTGATCCGCGAGCAGGGCGGCGTGCTGCGGTTCAATGAGGACGTGACGGAAATCACGCTAAACGGCCGGCGCGCCACCGGCGTCAGGCTCGCCTCGGGCAAGACCATCGCGGCCGACATCGTGGTGTCGAACGCCGATTCCGCCTTCACCTATCGCCGTCTCCTGCCGGCCCACGTGCGGCGGCGCTGGAACGACCGCAAGCTCGATCGGGCCAAGTATTCGATGAGCCTGTTCGTGTGGTATTTCGGGACGAGCCGGCAATGGCCCGAGGTGCCCCATCACACCATCCTGATGGGTCCGCTCTACCGCGAGCTGATCCGGGACATCTTCGTGAAGAAGGTGCTGGCGCCTGACTTCAGCCTCTACCTCTATCGCCCGACCGCCACCGACCCGTCGATGGCCCCGGCAGGCTGCGATAGCTTCTACGTGCTATCCCCGGTGCCGAACCTGCAAAGCGACGTCGATTGGACCGCCGCGGCCGAGCCCTACCGCCGCGCCATCGAGGACCGGCTCGAGCACACCCTGTTGCCGGGGCTGAAGAATTCGGTGGTGACCTCGCGCATGGTGACGCCGCTGCATTTCCGCGACACCTTGCTGTCGCCGTACGGCGCCGGGTTCGGGCTGGAGCCGGTCCTGACGCAAAGTGCGTATTTCCGGCCGCAAAATCGCAGCGAAGATGTTGACGGCCTTTATCTCGTCGGTGCCGGCACCCATCCGGGGGCCGGTCTGCCGGCGGTGCTAGCCTCGGCGAAGATTCTCGACAAGGTGGTGCCTGATGCAAAACAGCTTGCCCGACACTGACGCTAAGGCGGAAGCGACGCCCGCGATGCCGGCCAGGGTGGACGATCTGGCCGCCTGTCGCGAACTGCTTCGTAACGGCTCGCGCTCGTTCTACACCGCGTCGATGGTGCTGCCGCCGACGGTGCGGGCCGCGGCCTGCACGCTCTACGCCTTCTGCCGCGTCGCCGACGACGCGGTCGATCTCGGCGTCGACCGCGTCGCCGCGCTGGCCGGCCTGCGCGAGCGGCTGGACCGCGCCTATGCCGGCCGGCCGATGCCCGATCCGGTCGACCGCGCCTTCGCCGAAACCGTCGAGCGCTATGCGGTGCCGCGCGCGCTGCCGGAGGCGCTGCTCGACGGCTTCGCCTGGGATGCCGAAGGTCGCCGCTACCAGGATTTCTCCGGGGTGGTGGCCTATTCGGCCCGCGTCGCCGCGGCGGTCGGCGCGATGATGACGGTGCTGATGGGGATGCGCGAGCCCGAGGTGCTGGCGCGGGCCTGCGACCTCGGCGTCGCCATGCAGCTCTCCAACATCGCCCGCGACGTCGGCGAGGACGCCCGCGCCGGCCGGCTCTACCTGCCGCTCGACTGGATGCGCGAAGCCGGGCTCGACCCCGACGCCTTCCTCGCCGAGCCGAAGTTCGACGCGCGGCTGGCGTCGGTGGTGAAGCGGCTGATCAATGAGGCCGACAAGCTTTACGTCCGCTCGGAGGCCGGCATCGCCCGGCTGCCGCTGAGCTGCCGGCCCGGCATCTGGGCGGCGCGGCTGATCTATGCCGAGATCAACCGCGAGGTGGCGCGGCGCGGCTACGATTCGGTGTCGAGCCGGGCGGTGGTGTCGGCCGGCGCCAAGGCCCGCCTGCTCGGTCGCGGGCTGGCGCAGGCGCCGCTGCCGGGCCGCAACGAGACCGCACCGCCGCTGCCGGAGGTCGCGTTCCTGGTCGAGGCGATCGCGTCGACGCCGGCGCTGCGGCGGGCCGACAGCGAGGTCGCGTGGTGGGACGTGCACGGCCAGATCGCGATGATGATCGATATCTTCGCGAGCGTCTCCGAACGCGAGCAGGAGCGGATTTGCACCACGCAGGGCATCGCGCCGATGGGCCGCGAGAGTTTGCAGCGCCTCCGTGCGGGCTGAGTCCGGCGCGCGGGCATGACGGACGGGGCTGCTGCATGACAGACGCTAGGCAAGGGAGAGCAAGATGGATTTGATCACCGGTATCGAGGATATCGTCGCGGGCGCGGTCGGCGCCATCGTCGGCAGTGTGCTGTTCTACAAGGCTCACGTCCACATGACGTACGTCTCCGAACTGCGCGCGCAGGCCGAGGCGGAGGGTCTGGTCCGCAGCGCCGCGCGGCCGGACTACATGTGGACGACCGCCAAGACCGCCATGATGATGCGGCCGGTCGGGCTGACCTTCGTCACGTTCCTCGCCGTCGTCGGCGTGATCGGCTTCCTGTCGCACGCCATCGGCCTCGTTGCCCTGGTCGGCATGCTGATGGCGCTCGGTGGCTACGCCAAGTGGTTCACCACTCACATCGAGTACCGCGTGTCGGACCTGCCGAACGAGCGTCCGGCGGCGGTGGAGGCGGAGAGTGCCCCGGCCTCGACTGCGGTCGAACCCGAGCAGCCGTCGGTGGATGCGACCCCGGTGCCTGGCGCGGCGTAAGCGCCGCTGCGGCCGGGCGAAGTCCGCCGACCTCCAACCGATGTCGTCGGCGGGTTGCACCGAGGGGTGATGGCCGGGTCGAGTCCCGGCCATCGACGCTGGCATGCCAATTTCTGAGGTTTTTTCCGGCATCACGCCGGGACCATCCCCAATCCGGGATCACCCCGGCTGCGACACCACCGCCAGCGCGTCTTGGAGCGGTGCGGGCGAGATGCGGATGTCGCCGCTGAACGGGTGCTCCTGCAGCGCGATCAGGCCGAGTGCGACGATCGCCGCGACCGAAAACACCACCACGCCGGCGCCGTGGGCGCGTGGCCGCTCAAGGTGCACCAGGGCAATCGCGAGCTGGGTGATCACCCCGATGATCAGCACCGTGATCCACTTGATGTCGTTGGTGCGGTCGGACGCGAGCGCCAAGCGGTCGGCGCGGGCGTCGCGGATACGGATCACCGCATTGAGCAGCGCGCCCTGGACGGTCTGGCCGACCACCTGGGCGACCTTGGCATCGCTCACCTCGTGCAGCAGCACTTCGAACGCCGCGTCAGTGTCGGGCGAGGAGTCGCCCTTGGCCATCTGCGGCCAGTCCTGCGTCAACACCGATTGCAGGTAATAGCGGAGCGACGGCTGAATCTGAGCCAACTCGGAGGCGGAGACGCGGCCGAGCGTATTCAGGGTCTCTGCGGCGCTGCTCTCGCTGTGCACCGCGCGCCAAGCCTGACGGTTGCGGTCGGAAATGTCGCTGGCGAGAAAACCGGTGAGCAGCGAGAACATCACGCTGACGGTACCGATGAACGGACCGACCACCCCGTTCAGGCTGTGGATCTTGCCGTGAACCGGCGAGAAGGCGGTGAGCCAGACCAAGAACGAGCCGGTTGCCGCATAGAACCCGATCAGGACGACGAACATGCCGACACTCGGCAGATCGAGCCACCAGTTGATCACGCGAAACCCTCCAATATCCGCAACCTGGTCTGATTGGACCGGGCGGCGTTACCACGGGGTTTAGAGGCCGGTGGGCAGGGCGCTCAATCCGCTGCGATCGGGGCGCCAAAGGTATCGGCGCACGCACGGCGCCACGCCAGATCGCGTTACGTTATGCTGGCGCGCCGCTGCCCGGCTGCGCCTTGTCCACCGTCCGCTGTGCCGGCAGAATGCTCATTGACACCATTCCATGGACTGTCCATCCTGTTTGACAGTTGCAGCTGACAACAGAAAATTACAGTCGTCAGAGATTACAGTCCTTGGGCCGACCCAAGCCGGAGTGCAGCATGGACCCGATGGCGCGCATCGAGCAGGCCCTTGAATCGGCAATCGTCGCCTCAGAAGGCGAGGGGTGCCCGCCAACGCTGGCGGCAGCGCTCCGTTACGCGGTGTTTCCCGGCGGCGCGCGCATCCGGCCAAGGCTGTGCCTCGCAGTGGCCTGGGCCTGCGGCGACGACAATCCGGTGCTCGCCGACTCCGCCGCCGCGGCGATCGAGCTGCTGCATTGCGGCTCGCTGGTTCACGACGACCTGCCGTGCTTCGACGACGCACCGATCCGGCGCGGCAAGGCGACCGTGCACAAGGTGTTCGGCGAGAACATTGCGGTGCTGGCCGGCGACGCCCTGATCGTGCTGGCGTTCGAGACCCTGGCGCGCGGCGCCGTGAACTCGCCCGAGCGCCTCGCCAAGCTGCTGCCGGTGATCAGCAGCGCGGTTGGCTCGCCGTCGGGCATCATCGCCGGGCAGGCGTGGGAGTGCGAGCCGCAGGTCGAGCTCGCCGCCTACCATCGCGCCAAGACCGGCGCGCTGTTCGCCGCGGCCACCATCGCCGGTGCCGCCGCCGCCGGCTGGGATGCCGAGCCATGGCGCGCCCTCGGCGAGCGCCTCGGCGAAGCCTATCAGGTCGCTGACGATTTGCGCGACGTTGCCGCCGACGCCGAAGAGATCGGCA
Source organism: Blastochloris viridis (assembly GCF_001402875.1). Lineage (NCBI taxonomy): Bacteria > Pseudomonadati > Pseudomonadota > Alphaproteobacteria > Hyphomicrobiales > Blastochloridaceae > Blastochloris > Blastochloris viridis. Next base: position 650,596 of record NZ_CP012946.1, read on the forward strand.
AGCCGAGCGGACGCGACGCCGAACTCGGCCGGCCGAGTGCGGCCCGCGAACTGGGCGTAACCGGGGCGATCCAACGGTTCGACGCCTTGGTGGCCGCCGCGGTCGACTCCATTCCGGCCTGTCCGCGTGTCAACGAACTGCGCAGCCTGATCTCGATGGAAGGCAAGCGCTTCCTGCCCAAGAGTCTGGCGCTGCGGGCGGCGTGACCGCATCCGGCGTGATCGGCCTAAACAGAAACCGTGCGCGCTGTGCTCCACGGCGCCGTGCCGTCCGACGTCCAAGGCCGGACCCGGCGGAGACCTCGCGCCGTCGTCCGCAGCGGCGCGACATCGCTCGCGGTGCCGTTGCCGGAAACGTCGCGGATCATGGGTTCGGAGTCTCAGCTTTGCTTCGCCCGGAACGACCGGCGTTTCATCCCCCCGGCGGGTCGGAATTCCGGTGGCCAACTGATACGAAATCCGGCCGATCAGGCCGGAATTTCCGTCGTGCGGGCGCCGAACAACCTCTTTCCGAACAGGGCCTGTTTCGACGAGGCGGTTTCCGGATCACGATGTGATCGTTCGGAAGCGGTCTGACGCAGCGGTCTGACTGCGCCGGGAATGCTGTGGCGGGTTCGGCGCTCGCGGCTTGGCTCGGCGGGCGCTGTCTTCGGGCCCGAACCTCGGCGCGGTATCGAGGGCGAGCCGCTACCTGTGCGCCGTCCGCGGCGTCGCTGACCCGAAAGCCGGCTCCAGACCTGCACACGGCCGCAGTCGTATCGGTCGCCGGGCGGAGCCCAATCTTGGCCGGCCGGCGCCGCTCGCGGCATGACTGTCAAGCAGACTTGACACTCGGGCGGCGGCCGGGGTCGGCCAAGGTGTCTTCACTGGTGTTGAGCTCGACCTCGTCCGGTTGCCGCCGAGCGCCGGTTCAGCGTGGGCCGATCCACGCGCGTGCGGTCGGTGCGCAGGCGGCCACGCGAAATTCAAGATGTTGTTTTATCGTAATTTTTCGTGGTTATGGCGGGCCCGGTTCGCCCGCCCTGGGCCAGGGTTGAACGTTGCGCTGCCGGCCGCTGTTCACAGCGCCAGGCTCGGCATTTCCCCGTTAGGGTTATCCTTGAGGGCGCCGCGGCAGCGGGCGCCGGGGGCGGCGTCGGCGCGGCCCCGCCCCCTCGCAGCGGGCGGTAACTAGATACGATCCGGCCGGCCGCCGCGGCCCCGCCAGCGGAGCCGTTCCGGCTTCTACGTATCCGCCGCGGCGCTGGATTGTCGCGGCCGCGCGAGCCTTGCGGAACTCATTCTGACAACGAGGGAAATTCGCCCAGAGCCGGCCGGGCGCGACCTGTCAGACGCTACGTGAATACCGCCGCAAATGCCTCCCAAAGGCCCTGTCACAGGCGTAAGTCACACTTGACAGGAGGGGTCGTAAAGTTAGAGTGACAACAACTTCGTAAGCGGGTAGCCGCTCTGTGTCCCGTTACCGGGTGTCTGGATGAACACGATTGCCGTGGTGCTACAGAAGCCGGAACAGCTGGTGCTGAGTCGGCTTGCTCTCACGCCGCCGGGTGACGACGACGTGGTCGTCGACATCGAGTGGAGTGGGATCAGCACGGGTACCGAGCGACTGTTCTATTCCGGCCGGATGCCGTCCTTCCCGGGCATGGGCTATCCGCTGGTGCCGGGCTACGAGTCGGTTGGCCGCATCGCGTCTGCCGGCGGTAGCGCGAGCGCCCGCGTCGGCGAGCGCGTGTTCGTGCCGGGCGCGCGCTGCTACGGTGAGGTGCGCGGCCTGTTCGGCGGCGCGGCTTCGCGGCTGGTGGTTCCGGCGTCGCGGGCCTTGGCGATCGACGAGAAGCTGGGCGAGCAGGGCGTTCTCTTGGCGCTCGCGGCCACCGCCTATCATGCCATTCATGCCGAAGGCGCCCGCCAGCCCGACCTGATCGTTGGTCACGGCGTGCTCGGCCGCCTGTTGGCCCGCCTGGCGCTGCTGTCGGGTGGCCCGGCGGTGGTGTGGGAGCGCAACCCCACCCGCGCCGAGGGCGGCACCCGCTATCGGGTGCTCGATCCGTCCGAGGACACCCGCAACGACTACAACGCCATTTATGACGTCAGCGGCGATCCCACCATTCTGGACTCGCTGATTTCACGCCTTGCTCCCTGCGGTGAGATCGTGCTGGCCGGCTTCTACGAGGAGCCGCTCCACTTCAATTTCCCGCCGGCGTTCCTGCGCGAGGCCCGCATCCGCGTCGCCGCCGAATGGCGGCCGGAGGACCTCGTCGCGGTCAAGCAGCTGGTCGAGTCCGGTCGGCTGTCGCTGGATGGGCTCATCACGCATCGCGAAGAGGCGCAGAACGCGACCGAGGCTTATCGGACCGCCTTCAACGATCCGACCTGCCTCAAGATGGTTCTCGACTGGAGATCCTGCTCATGACGTCCCCCGCCAGAGCGGTCTCGTTGCAGCCGATCCTTGACGCCCGTCTCAAGGCCGAAGCCGCAATCGAACCCGATCCCGTGCCCACCGGCGAGCCCGCCAAGGCGACGCAGATCATCGCGATTTACGGCAAGGGTGGCATCGGCAAGAGTTTCACGCTGTCCAACCTGAGCTACATGATGGCTCAGCAGGGCAAGAAGGTGCTGTTGATCGGCTGCGATCCCAAGGCCGACACCACCTCGCTGTTGTTCGGCGGCCGGGCCTGCCCGACCATCATCGAGACCTCGGCGAAGAAAAAGCTCGCCGGCGAAGAGGTGAAGGTCGGCGACGTCTGCTTCAAGCGCGATGGCGTGTTCGCCATGGAGCTCGGCGGCCCGGAGGTCGGGCGCGGCTGCGGCGGCCGTGGCATCATCCACGGCTTCGAGCTCCTGGAGAAGCTCGGCTTCCACGACTGGGGCTTCGACTACATTCTGCTCGACTTCCTGGGCGACGTGGTGTGCGGCGGCTTCGGCCTGCCGATCGCGCGCGATATGTGCCAGAAGGTCATCATCGTCGGCTCGAACGATTTGCAGTCGCTTTATGTCGCCAACAATGTCTGCTCGGCGGTGGAGTATTTCCGCAAGCTCGGTGGCAACGTCGGCGTCGCCGGCATCGTGATCAACAAGGATGACGGTACCGGCGAGGCGCAGGCCTTCGCGGCGGCCGCCGGCATTCCGGTGCTTTCGGCCATCCCGGCAGACGAGGATATCCGGCGCAAGAGCGCGAACTATCAGATCGTCGGCTATCCGGGCGGGGCATGGGGCTCGTTGTTCGAGGAGCTGGCGTCGGCAGTGGCGGGTGCGCCGCCGATCCGGCCGAGGCCGCTGAGCCAGGACGAGTTGCTCGCCCTGTTCAAGAGCGAGGCGGTCGGTCGCAACGTGGTGCTGGAGCCGGCGACGATCGAAGACATGTGCGGGTCGGCGGTGATCGAGAAGCCGTCGCTCGAAGTGATTTACGACACGGTGTGAATTGGGACAGGACGCCATGAGGGCTGCCAGTTACGTTCCGATCGACACCGCACGAGGCGGTGAGCCGGCGTCAGCCGGCCCGACGCCGCGCGTCGACGTTGTGGCAGGTGCGGGGGATCTGCCACGCGTCGACGTCGCTGCCATCCCCGACGGGCCCGGCTGCCGGGCCGGGTCCGTCGAAGCTTTCCGCGACTCGGTCGAAGGGCGCGGCCACGCGCCATCGTCGCCGCACGACCAGCCGCAGACGATGTGTCCGGCGTTCGGGTCGCTGCGCGTCGGTCTGCGCATGCGCCGGACCGCGACCATCCTGTGCGGCTCGGCCTGCTGCGTCTACGGTCTCACCTTCACGTCCCACTTCTATGGCGCGCGCCGCACCGTCGGCTACGTACCGTTCAGCTCCGAGACGCTGGTGACCGGCAAGCTGTTCGAGGACATCCGCGACGCGGTGCACCAGCTGGCCGACCCGGCACAATACGACGCCATCATCGTCACCAACCTGTGCGTTCCGACTGCCGCCGGCGTGCCGCTGCGCCTGTTGCCCAAGCAGGTCAACGGCGTGCGCGTGATCGGCATCGACGTGCCCGGTTTCGGCACCGGCACCCACGCCGAGGCCAAGGACATTCTCGGCGCGGCGATGCTCAACCGGGCGCGGCACGAGGCCGAGCAGGGGCCGGTGCAGGCGCCGCGCGGCGGCCGCAGCGACCGGCCGACGGTGACGCTGCTGGGCGAGATGTTCCCGGCTGACCCGGTCAACATCGGCATGCTGCTGGCGCCGCTCGGCCTGGCGGCGGGGCCGGTGGTGCCGACCCGCGAATGGCGCGAGCTGTATGCCGCGCTGGACTGCGGCGCGGTTGCGGCAATTCACCCTATTTACACCTCCGTAATTCGTGAATTCGAAGCGGCCGGTCGCACCGTTGTGGGATCGGCCCCGGTGGGCTATGACGGCACCGCCGCGTGGCTCGACTCGATCGGCGATGCGTGCGGGGTGGCTCGGGTCACCGTCGAAGCAGCGAAAAACAAGTTGCTGCCGCCGATTCGGGCGGCGCTGGCCAACGCGCGGATCCGCGGGCGTATCACCATGTTCGGCTATGAAGGGTCGGAGTTGCTGGTGGCGCGCCTGCTGGTCGAAAGCGGGGCCGATCTTCCGTACCTCTCGACCGCCTGCCCGCGCACCCGCTGGTCGGACGCCGACCGCGAGTGGCTCGAGGCGCGGGGTGTGAAAGTTCAGTTCCGCGGAACGCACGAGCAGGACCTCGAGGCGATCGCAGAATACAAGCCAGACCTCGCCATCGGCACCACGCCGATGGTGCAGAAAGCAAAGTCGCTCGGCATTCCGTCGATTTATTTCACCAACCTGATCTCGACGCTGCCGATGTTCGGCGTCGCCGGCGCCGGCACGCTCGCCAAGCTGATGAATGCGGCGATCGGCAACAAGCCGCGGTTCGATAAGATGAGTGCGTTCTTCGCCGGTGTCGGCGAGGACGCGGAGGACGAGCGTCCCGAGTTCCGCGAAGCCTACAAGCGCCGCATCGCCGCCCAGGCTAAGCAGCGCAAGGCCGAGGAGATCGGTTGATGCTGATCCTCGACCATGATCGCGCCGGCGGCTACTGGGGGGCGGTGTACGTCTTCACGGCCGTGAAGGGGCTGCAGGTCATTATCGACGGTCCGGTCGGCTGCGAGAACCTGCCGGTGTCCGCGGTGCTGCACTACACCGACGCGGTGACGCCGCACGAGATGCCGGTGGTGGTCACCGGACTGTCGGAGGAACAACTCGGCCAGACCGGCACCGAGGAATCGATGCGGCGGGCGCACAAGACGCTCGATCCGGAGATGCCGGCGGTGGTGGTGACGGGGTCGATCGCCGAAATGATCGGCGGCGGCGTCACGCCCGAAGGCACCAATATCAAGCGGTTCCTGTCGCGCACCATCGACGAGGACCAGTGGCAGTGCTCCGACCGCGCCATGAACTGGCTGTGGACGGAGTTCGGCGCAAAGAAGGTGACGCCGCCGAAGGCGCGCAAGCCCGGCGAAAAGCTGCGGGTAAACATCATCGGCGCGGTGTATGGCACCTTCAACATTTATTCCGACCTTGCCGAAATTCGGCGGTTGGTGGAGGGAATCGGCTGCGAGGTTAACCTGGTGTTTCCGCTGGGCAGCCATCTTGCCGATGTTCCGCGGTTGTTGGATGCCGACGTCAACATCTGCATGTACCGCGAGTTCGGGCGCATGCTGTGCGAAACGTTGGAGCGGCCGTATCTGCAGGCCCCGATCGGGCTGCATTCGACGACGGCGTTTCTGCGCGCGCTCGGCGAATTGACCGGCCTCGATCCGGAGCCGTTCATCGAGCGCGAGAAGCGCACCACCATTCGTCCGCTGTGGGACCTGTGGCGGTCGATGACGCAGGATTTTTTTGGGACGTCGAGCTTCGGTATTGCTGCGAACGAGACGTACACCCGTGGACTTCGCCATTTCCTTGAGGAGGAAATGGGGCTATTGTGCAGCTTCGCTTTCTCGCGCAAGCCGGGCGTGAAGCCCGACAACGGCGCGGTTCGGCAAGCAATCCAGACCAGCATGCCGCTGATCGTGTTTGGGAGCTACAACGAACGCATGTATCTTGCGGAAGTGGGCTCGCGGGCGATTTTCATCCCCGCCTCGTTTCCGGGAGCGATCGTGCGGCGCTATACTGGCACCCCGGTGATGGGGTATGCTGGGGCAACCTATGTCGTGCAGGAAGTGTGTAATGCGCTTTACGATGCGCTGTTCAACATCCTTCCCCTCGGCACGGAACTTGATAAAGTTGAGGCGACGCCGGCCCGGCGGCATAAAGAGATGCCCTGGAACGACGACGCGAGAGCAGCTCTCGACGACTCGGTTGAGGCGCTGCCGGTTCTGATCCGCACTTCGGCCGTCAAGCGTCTGCGCGACGCGGCGGAACGGGAGGCGAGAGCAGTTGGTGAAGAGCGGGTGACGGTCGCGTGTGTTGCGCGTGCCCGTGCCGCTCTTGTCGGGGGGCAGGCTGCGTGACGGGGGAGTTGCGCAATTTTTCCTCTCATCGGTTCGACGAGGCGGTTTTCCGCAACGGCGAATCGAACCAAGAGTCTTTGCCCGGTTTTGCCGGGTGAAGAGTTCGACGTGGTTTCGGCCACGTCGATCCCTGCCGCGTGGGATATGCGCGGTGACGGCCGCAAGGCCCGCATTGATGAGGGTATCAAAATGGCTGACTTGAAACCGAGCCTGACAGGGTTGACGGAAGAAGAGGCGAAGGAGTTCCACGGGATCTTCGTGACCTCGACGGTTCTGTACCTCGCGACCGCCGTGATCGTTCACTACCTGGTGTGGACGGCTCGTCCGTGGATCGCTCCCATCCCGAAGGGCTGGGTGAATCTGGAAGGCGTCCAGTCGGCGCTTTCGTATCTGGTCTGAGCGGGGAGGACTGACACATGGCTACCGAATATCGCACTGCTTCCTGGAAGCTCTGGCTGATCCTGGATCCGCGCCGCGTTCTGACCGCTCTGTTCGTCTACCTGACGGTCATCGCTCTGCTCATCCACTTCGGTCTGCTCAGCACCGATCGTCTGAACTGGTGGGAATTCCAGCGCGGCCTTCCGAAGGCGGCGTCGCTCGTGGTCGTTCCGCCGGCTGTCGGCTGACCTGAAACCCATTTTCGGGTGAATGGTCGGGTGGTGGGCGAGGCCCAATGTGGCTTTGCCCGCCACCCAAATTCAGGGGCGAGGTGGCGCTGGCAACGCCCCTCAAGCGGAGGACAGAGCAATGGCACTGCTCAGCTTTGAGAGAAAGTATCGCGTCCGCGGGGGGACGCTGATCGGTGGAGACTTGTTCGATTTCTGGGTGGGGCCGTACTTTGTCGGCTTCTTCGGAGTTTCGGCAATCTTCTTCATTTTCCTCGGCGTTAGTTTGATCGGCTACGCGGCGTCTCAAGGGCCCACCTGGGATCCCTTCGCCATTAGCATCAATCCGCCCGACCTGAAGTACGGGCTCGGAGCGGCGCCGCTGCTCGAGGGCGGCTTCTGGCAGGCGATCACCGTCTGCGCTCTTGGTGCATTCATTTCGTGGATGCTCCGTGAGGTCGAAATTTCCCGCAAGCTCGGAATTGGTTGGCACGTCCCGCTGGCCTTCTGCGTTCCGATCTTCATGTTCTGCGTCCTGCAGGTTTTTCGCCCGCTGCTTCTTGGGTCGTGGGGTCATGCTTTCCCCTACGGCATCCTGAGCCATCTCGATTGGGTGAACAACTTCGGGTATCAGTACCTTAACTGGCACTATAACCCGGGACACATGTCGTCCGTTTCGTTCCTGTTCGTGAACGCAATGGCGCTGGGTCTGCACGGTGGTCTGATTCTGTCGGTCGCTAACCCGGGCGATGGCGACAAGGTCAAGACGGCAGAGCACGAGAACCAGTACTTCCGTGATGTCGTTGGCTATTCGATCGGCGCGCTCAGCATTCACCGCCTGGGCCTCTTCCTCGCCTCGAATATCTTCCTGACAGGCGCCTTTGGCACCATCGCTAGCGGTCCGTTCTGGACTCGCGGCTGGCCGGAATGGTGGGGCTGGTGGCTCGACATTCCGTTCTGGAGCTAAGGGGGCGCACAATGGCTGACTATCAAACTATCTACACGCAGATTCAGGCCCGCGGCCCGCATATCACTGTCTCCGGCGAGTGGGGCGACAACGATCGCGTCGGTAAGCCCTTCTATTCTTACTGGCTGGGCAAGATCGGTGACGCGCAGATCGGGCCGATCTATCTGGGTGCTTCGGGAATTGCGGCGTTCGCTTTCGGTTCGACCGCGATCCTGATCATCCTGTTCAACATGGCGGCCGAAGTTCACTTCGATCCGCTGCAGTTCTTCCGGCAGTTCTTCTGGCTCGGCCTTTATCCGCCGAAGGCGCAGTACGGCATGGGCATCCCGCCGCTTCATGATGGCGGCTGGTGGCTTATGGCCGGCCTGTTCATGACGCTGTCGCTCGGTTCCTGGTGGATCCGGGTGTACTCGCGGGCTCGTGCTCTCGGCCTCGGCACCCACATCGCGTGGAACTTCGCTGCGGCGATCTTCTTCGTGCTGTGTATTGGCTGCATCCATCCGACTCTGGTCGGCAGCTGGTCGGAAGGCGTTCCGTTCGGCATCTGGCCGCACATCGACTGGCTGACTGCGTTCTCGATCCGCTACGGCAACTTCTACTATTGCCCGTGGCACGGGTTCTCGATCGGCTTCGCCTATGGCTGCGGCCTGCTGTTCGCGGCTCACGGCGCCACCATTCTGGCCGTTGCCCGGTTTGGCGGCGATCGCGAAATCGAGCAGATCACCGACCGCGGCACTGCGGTGGAGCGTGCGGCTCTGTTCTGGCGCTGGACGATCGGCTTCAACGCCACGATCGAGTCTGTCCATCGCTGGGGCTGGTTCTTCTCGCTGATGGTGATGGTGTCTGCGAGCGTCGGTATCCTTCTGACCGGCACGTTCGTCGACAACTGGTACCTCTGGTGTGTCAAGCATGGCGCTGCGCCGGACTATCCGGCTTATCTCCCCGCCACGCCTGATCCTGCCTCGCTGCCGGGAGCACCGAAATGAAACAGCTGATTGTTAATTCGGTCGCGACTGTCGCGCTGGCGTCTCTCGTGGCCGGTTGTTTCGAACCGCCGCCGGCTACCACGACCCAGACTGGTTTCCGCGGACTTTCGATGGGTGAGGTTCTTCACCCGGCGACCGTGAAAGCCAAGAAGGAACGTGACGCTCAGTATCCGCCGGCTCTGGCCGCGGTGAAGGCGGAAGGCCCGCCCGTCTCGCAGGTCTACAAGAACGTCAAGGTGCTCGGGAATCTGACCGAGGCCGAGTTCCTGCGGACCATGACGGCGATCACGGAATGGGTGTCGCCTCAGGAAGGCTGCACGTACTGCCACGACGAGAACAACCTCGCTTCCGAGGCCAAGTATCCGTACGTGGTGGCGCGCCGCATGCTGGAAATGACGCGCGCTATCAACACCAACTGGACGCAGCACGTCGCCCAGACCGGTGTGACCTGCTACACCTGCCACCGTGGCACGCCGCTCCCGCCGTACGTCCGGTACCTGGAGCCGACGCTGCCGCTGAACAATCGTGAGACGCCGACCCACGTCGAGCGGGTTGAGACCCGTTCGGGCTATGTCGTCCGCCTTGCGAAGTACACGGCCTACTCGGCTCTGAACTACGATCCGTTCACGATGTTCCTCGCGAACGACAAGCGTCAGGTCCGTGTTGTGCCGCAGACGGCGCTTCCGCTGGTCGGCGTCAGCCGCGGCAAGGAACGTCGTCCGCTGTCGGACGCCTACGCGACCTTCGCGCTGATGATGAGCATCTCTGACTCGCTCGGCACCAACTGCACGTTCTGCCATAACGCGCAGACCTTCGAGTCGTGGGGTAAGAAGAGCACGCCGCAGCGCGCCATTGCGTGGTGGGGCATTCGGATGGTTCGTGATCTGAACATGAACTATCTCGCTCCGCTGAACGCCTCGCTGCCGGCCAGCCGTCTTGGCCGCCAGGGTGAGGCTCCGCAGGCCGACTGCCGCACCTGCCACCAGGGTGTGACGAAGCCGCTGTTCGGTGCGTCCCGGCTCAAGGATTATCCGGAGCTGGGCCCGATCAAGGCTGCTGCGAAGTAAGACACAAGGCGGGGCGCCATCTGGCGCCCCGTTTCCTTTTATGAACGCCGGGGGACAACGCCCCGGCGTTTTCTTTTTCTTGCACCCCCGGATGGCGCGGGTTGCACCGTCAGGCGGTGCGGACGAGCGGCGCCGGGATGGCGACACGGTTGTGGATCAGCCCGACTTTGGTTCTGTCGCGCATTCGGCGTCCAATTCATCGACCACCGCTGATGAGTTCCTGATCGGCGCCCGCGTGTGGTGGTGCAGCCGCCGCTCGTTTGCTCGAAAACCGCGAAATCTGCGCCGGTAAAGTACTAGCGGACGGCGGCGCCAATGCGCTGGCGGTGGCCGGCAAACGCCGTGGCGATGTGGCCAAACACCGTCGGCTCGGCGAGGAAGACACGCACCAGGTTGGCCGCAGCGCGCCGATGCGGCGGGCGAGGCGTGCGATAGTCCGCGCCGATGCGGTGGGAGAGGCGGCGACGAATTGCGCTGGGCGACGCGCGGCCGGTGGCCCGTCGATCGGGATGCCGGCCCACGCTGTAGCCTCTACGAGTGCACCGCCGCGGCCGGTGACGTGCAGGTGGATGTCTAGTCCAGGCGATGCCGCGCCGCTCGCACGCGCGAGGGGTGACGCATCAGGCCGCCGATCGTGATTGGCGGGCCGACGACCACAATGCGCGGTGCCGTCATCCCCACCGCCGCCGCCAAGCCTCGAACATGATGAGCGTCCAAAGCTGAGAGGCGTGGTTACGGGAACCGCCGAGGTGCTCGCGCCAAAGCGCGCGGGCGGGGGCCGGGTCGAGCACGCCGGAATCGGCGTCTAGCAGGTCGCCGGCCCAATCGCGCAGCGGGCCGCGCAGCCAGTCGGCCAGCGGAATTGCAAACCCCATCTTCGGCCGGTCGATCAGCGCCGGCGGCACGAAGCGGTCGAGCACGCGGCGAAGGATCCATTTGGTCTCGCCGCCGCGGACCAGGAATCGGCGCGGCAGGCGCCATGCGAACTCGACGACGCGATGGTCGAGCAGCGGCGGACGGGCCTCGAGCGCCACCGCCATCGAGGCGCGGTCGACCTTTTGCAGAATGTCGTCGGGAAGGTAGGTCTCGGTGTCGGAAAAGCGCATGGCGTCGAGCAGGTCGAGGCCGGCGGGCGGCTCACCGAGGCCGGGCGGATATTCCGCCGCGCCGAGGTGGCGGGTGGGGTCGGGAACCTGGCTGACCAGTCGCTGGTAAAGCGCAGCGGGGTCGAGCGCCAGGACGCTGGCGAGCTTGGTGAGCTTTTCGCCGGGCTGCGCCGGAACGAGGCGGCGGGGAAGGGCGCGCGCGGCGCGGTCGATTGCGGCTGCCGGCATGGCGCCGAGCGCGCGCGCCGCGGCGCGGCGCAGCGGCGCGGGTATGTGGGCGAGGCGCGGCCAGTCGCGCGCCGCGAGCAGATGGCGATTGTAGCCGGCGAACAGCTCGTCGCCGCCGTCGCCGGACAGCGCCACGGTGACATGGCCGCGGGTGAGCTTGGCGACGAGGTGGGTGGGAATCTGCGAGGAATCGGCGAACGGTTCGTCGTACATCTCGGCGAGGCGCGGCACCACGGCGAGCGCGTCGGCGGCGGTGACCACGAGCTCGGTATGGCGGGTGCCGAGGTGGCGCGCCACCGCCGCGGCGTGGACGGCCTCGTCGAAGCCGAAGTCTGGAAAACCGATCGAGAATGTGCGCACCGGCCCCTTCGCTGCCGCCACCATCAGCGCGGCGACGGTCGAGGAATCGATGCCACCGGACAGGAAGGCGCCGAGCGGCACGTCGGCCATCATCTGGCGGCCGACAGCATCGCCGAGCAGCGCGGCGAGCAGCTCGACCGCCTCGGCGTCGCCGACCTCGAGCGGATCGGCGCGGCCGGCCGCCGCGACCTCGTCGAGGCGCCAGTAGCGGCGCCGCGTGATCCCTCCGTCGGCAGCGAACGAAACGATCTCGCCCGGCAGCAGCTTCTCGACGCCGTGGAAGATGGCGTGCGGCGCCGGCACGTAGCCGAACCGCAGGAAGCTTGCGACCGCGCGCGGGTCGATGGTGCGAGGCGTGCCGTCGAGCGCGCGCAGCGCCTTCAATTCAGAGCCGAACGCCAGGCGCGTGCCGCTTGCCGCGAAGAACAGCGGCTTGATGCCGAGCCGGTCGCGGACAAGGTGCAGGCGACGTTCGCGGCGGTCCCACAGCGCGAGCGCGAACATGCCGTTGAGGTCTGCCACGGTCGCATCCAAGCTGCGGCGGGCGACGCTCTCGATGATCGCCTCGGTGTCGGAGTGGCCGCGCCAGTCGACGCCGTTGAGAGCAGGGTGCCGGCGCAGGTCGCCGGCGTTGTAGATCTCGCCATTGTAGCTGACGACCCAGCGGCCGTCGGTGGACACCATCGGCTGCGCGCCGGCCGCGGTAAGGTCGACAATGGCGAGCCGCCGGTGGGATAGCGCGGCGCCGGCACCGGCGTCGACCCAGCATCCGCCGTCGTCGGGGCCGCGATGAACGATGGCGTCGGCCATCGCCGTCGCAGAGCGGGCCAGTGCCGGCGCGTTGCCGGCCAGCCGCGGATCAATCAGCCCAGCGATGCCGCACATCGGCTGCAGTCTCCCCATCGGTCCGGCCCGCGACCCGACCGGAGATACGCCACCGGTGGGAGTGACCGCAACTCTCGCCCGAGCCGTTTCGCGTGGGCGCCGTGGCGGTGGCCGATCCGGCCCACTCCGGGCGGTGCCATGCGGTCAGCTCGCCCGCAGGGGCGCTGCTCCAGCGCATGGCCGACGGTGCGGAATAGCGGCTGTGCGCTCGGCGTTGACCTTCCGGCGCAAAGCTGGTGCCAGGCCAACGCCTCCGGAACGCCCGCACGCTGCCACGGTGTCAGCGCAAGCGGCGAGGGCGAATTTAAGCGGCGCGAGCGGAAGATTGGCTGGGGCGCCTGGATTCGAACCAGGGAATGGCGGAATCAAAATCCGCTGCCTTACCACTTGGCTACGCCCCAACGCCGTCGACACATAGCGGCGGCCCCGGCGGGACGCAATCGCTCCGCGCCGGCCGGCGCCGCCTTTCCGCGCCCGTTCCAGGGGAAAGTGCGGATGGGGCGTCGGCGCCGCGATCGGCGCACCGCGATATGGGCGCTTGCGTCGCGTCCCCGGCGGTGCGATGACCCGCCCGCCAATTTCACGGGAGTTTTTGCCATGGCATTCCAGCAGCGGGTGTTTTCGGGCATGCAGCCGACCGGCAACCTGCATCTCGGCAACTATCTCGGCGCGCTGGTCAATTGGGTGAGGATGCAGAACACCCACGAGTGCATCTACTGCGTGGTCGACATGCACGCCATCACCATGTGGCAAGATCCCGCGGCGCTGAAAGGCGCCATTCGCGAGGTGACGGCGGCCTATCTCGCCGCCGGGCTCGACCCCAACAAGAGCATCGTATTCAACCAGTCGAAGGTGCCCGAGCACGCCGAACTGGGCTGGGTGGTCAATTGCGTCGCCCGCCTCGGCTGGCTCAACCGTATGACCCAGTTCAAGGAAAAGGCCGGCAAGGACCGCGAGAACGCTTCGGTCGGCCTCTACGACTATCCCTGCCTGATGGCGGCCGACATCCTGGTCTACCGCGCCACCCACGTGCCGGTTGGTGAGGACCAGAAGCAGCACCTCGAACTCACCCGCGACGTGGCGCAGAAGTTCAACAACGACTTCAAGCCTCAGATCGAGGCGGCCGGGTTCCTCGATGGCTTCTTCCCGCTCACCGAGCCGGTGATCCAGGGTCCGGCGACGCGGGTGATGTCGCTGCGCGACGGCACCAAGAAGATGTCGAAGTCGGACGCCTCCGACTATGCCCGGATCAACCTCACCGACGACGCCGACGCCATCGCCCAGAAGGTGCGCAAGGCCAAGACCGACCCCGAGCCGCTGCCCTCCGAGCCCAAGGGGCTGGATGGCCGGCCGGAGGCGGAAAACCTGGTCGGCATCTACGCGGCGCTGGCCGACCAGCCGGTGGCGGCGGTGCTGGCGGAGTTCGGCGGTGGCCAGTTCTCGGCGTTCAAGACTGCCCTGGCCGATCTTGCGGTCACCAAGCTGTCGCCGCTCAACGGCGAGATGCGCCGCCTGCTCGGCGACCCCGGCTATGTCGACGCCGTGCTGAAGGACGGCGCCGAGCGCGCCCGGGTGATCGCCAGCGAAACCATGAACCACGTCAAGGACATCGTCGGCCTGTTGCGCTGACCCCGAGGTCCGGTAGCCTGGCCGCTGGCGGCAGTGCTTGCCGGCGGCCGGCCGGCTATGCCAGCATCTGGCGGTCCGCGGCAGGGGGAGGCCGATGAGCCGCAAGCGGCGCGCCTACGAATCCGGCCACAAGCCGAAATTCCTGGCCATCATCGATGATACCCCGGAGTGCGACCGCGCGGTGCGGTTCGGCGCGCGGCGGATGGCGCGCATCGGCGGCCGGCTGATCATGCTGCGGGTGATCGAGACCTCCGACATGGACCAGCAATGGCTCGGCGTCGCCGACCTGATGCGGGCCGAGGCCCGCGAGGCCGCCGCCGCCATGCTCGACCGCCACGCCGCCAACGTGCGCTCGCTCGCCGGGCTGGAGCCGGAATGCGTGGTGCGCGAAGGCGACAAGGCCACCGAGATCGTCCGGCTGATCGACGAGGACGAGGACATTGCCGTGCTGGTGCTGGCGGCGGGAACCGGGTCGGAAGGACCGGGGCCGCTGGTGACGATGCTGGCCGGCAAGCCCTCCGGCACCTTCGCCATCCCCATCGCCATCGTGCCCGGCCACCTGTCGGACGACGAGATCGACGCGCTGGCTTAGTGCGAGGGTCGGGCAAACTCCGTTCGGGTCGTCTGCCGTCTTGCGATTTGTTCCGCGAGGCCTACCTGCTAAAGGAGCAAACGCGAGCGGAGCGCGCTTCCGCGCCGATCGGCGATGACCGTGCCGTCCGTCGCCGAGCGGTGCAGGCGGCCGCTCGGGTCACCAGCCCGCCTTGACCGGGCGTTGGGGAGTAGCTGATGTTCATCCAGACCGAAACAACGCCCAATCCGGCGACCCTCAAATTCCTGCCCGGCCGCGATGTGCTGGGCGAGGGAACGCTTGAGCTGCGCGATGCCGAAGCCGCGGCGGCCCAGTCGCCGCTCGCCGAGCGGCTGTTCGCCATTCCCGGTGTGGCCGGGGTGTTCTTCGGCGGCGACTTCATCTCGGTGACCAAGGCGGACGCCGAGTGGCCGCACCTCAAGCCGGCGATCCTCGGCGCCATCATGGAGCACTTCATGTCCGGCGCCCCGCTGCTGCGGGAGGATGCCACCGCCGCGAGCGAGGACGAGTTCTTCGACGATCGCGACAGCGAGACGGTCGAGATCATCAAGGAGCTGATCGAGACCCGCGTCCGACCGGCGGTGGCCGGCGACGGTGGCGACATCACCTTCCGCGGCTTCAAGGACGGTGTGGTGTTCCTGTCGATGAAGGGAGCCTGCTCGGGCTGCCCGTCCTCCACCGCGACGTTGCGGCATGGCATCGAGAACCTGCTGCGCCACTACGTGCCGGACGTGACGGAAGTGCGCCCGGTTTGACCGTGCCGCCTGCGCGTTCGCGGTTGGATAGGCAAAAATCCTGCGCATGGTGTCGGTGCCTGTCGGCGCGCCACGCTTTTCTTCCGCTGCAATCTGACGCATGAAAGCGCAGCGGAGGTTCAGTTGCTCGTCCTCGCCATCGATACGGCCCTCGACGCCTGCTCGGTCTGCGTGTTCGACGCGGACGCCGAGGAGATTCGTGCGGTCCAAAGCCTGCCGATGCACCGCGGTCACGCCGAGGCGCTGATGCCGCTGGTGGAGCGGGTGATGTGGGTGGCGGACGTCGGCTTCGACGCCATCGACCGCATCGCCACCACGGTCGGCCCCGGCAGTTTCACCGGGCTTCGGGTCGGCATCGCCGCCGCCCGCGGCTTCGCGGTCGCGCTCGGCAAGCCTGCGGTCGGCGTCACCACGTTGGCGGCGCTGTCGGCGCCGCTGGTCGCCGAGGACGACCGGGTGCCGGTGGTGGCGGCGATCGACGCCCGCCACGGCAACGTCTTCCTGCAGATGACCGGGGCGGGGGCGCGCTCGCTGATTCCGCCGCGGGTGGCCACGCTCAAGGAGGCGATCCGCGCCGCCGCTATCGGCCCGGTCAAGCTGGTCGGCTCCGGTGCGCCGCTGTTGGCGGCGGCGTGGCCGCCCACCGAGCGGCCGCCGCTGCAGGTCGATCCGCGCGGCGCGCCCGACGTCACCTGGGTGGCGCGGCTGGGTGCCGCCTCCTCGCCCGAAGGCCGGCCGCGGCCGGTCTATCTGCGTCCACCCGACGCCCGCCCCCAGGATGGCGCGCGCATCGCCCGTCGATAATGCCGGTATTCCCGTTATTCCCCCCTCTCCAGCCCGTGCTGCGCGACGCCGACGCCGACGATTGCGGCACGCTGGCCGATCTGCACGCCACCGGGTTCGAGCGCGGCTGGAGCGAGCACGAGTTCGAGCGCCTGCTGACCGATCGTCACAGCGTCGCCCACGTCGCCTGCGGCACCGGCGGCCACGGCGATATCATCGGCGCTCTGCTGTCGCGTCAGGTCACCGGCGAGGCGGAGATCCTCACCGTCGTGGTCCGCACCACCGAACGCGGCATGGGAGTGGGCCGGGCCATGCTGCACCATCACCTCGACCGCCTGGCCGAGATCGGTGTGCGCGAGGTATTTTTGGAGGTGGCCGAAGACAATGACGCCGCCTGCCGCCTCTATGAGAGCGCGGGCTTCGTCGAGGTCGGCCGTCGCAAGGCCTATTACGCCCGGCCGGGGGAAGCGGCGACGGCGCTGGTGTTGCGCCGGGCGGTCGGATGAGCCGATGGTTTTTCGGCGCTGCCGCGCCCGTTGCCTGGAAGAAACCGGCTTTCCCAACAAGAATTTTTGGATTTGCAACGATTTGGGATCACGACATCACCGTCCAAATCCCTTATGACGGCAGAAACGAGATGTGGCCGAGCCGGAGGCTGGTTGGGTTGCGCCTTGCAGCGATGGCCGGCAATGTGAAGACTGACCGCGCTCCAGAATCGTGCTCCAAGACGTTGCGTGCTCCAAGACGTTGAACCGCCCCACGATCTTGCGCTTTGCCCGGCGTTTCCGCGGGCCGATCGTGGCAAGGGGGATAGTCCCGTGGTGATCTCGAAGACGAGCCTGATCGAAGCGTTGTGTGCCGCCAAAGGAATGCGGATGACCGAGCAGCGGCGGGTCATCGCGCGGGTGCTCGCGGAAGCGGAAGACCATCCCGACGTCGAGGAACTCTACCGCCGGGCCGTCGCGGTGGACGAGCATATCTCGATCTCCACCGTCTATCGTACGGTCAAGCTGTTCGAGGATGCCGGCATCATCGAGCGGCACGATTTCCGCGACGGCAGGTCGCGCTACGAGCAACGCAGCGAATTCCACCACGATCATCTCATCAACCTGCGCACCGGCGACGTGCTGGAGTTCCAGTCTGACGAGATCGAGGCGCTGCAGCGCGAGATCGCGCGCAAGCTCGGCTATCGCCTCGTCGACCACCGGCTGGAATTGTACTGCCTGCCGTTGGAGGATGCGCCGGCCAGCTCGACGCCTCCCGCCATCACCTGATGCCGCGCGCCCTGTCCATTCCGTCGCTTGTGCTGGTCACCCTGCTGCTGCTGCCGCTGCAATGGCTGGCAGTGACGTTCCGGCTGTCGATGCGGCGGTTGATCCCGCTGATCTATCACCGCGCCATCTTGAGAATCCTCGGGGTGCGGGTTTTCGTCAGCGGCGAGCCCGCCAGCGACGGGCCGGTGCTGGTGGTGTCCAACCACGCCTCCTGGCTCGATATTCCGGTGCTGGGCTCGCTGTTCCCGCTGGTGTTCGTCGCCAAGCAGGAGATCGCCGGCTGGCCGGTGTTCGGCCTGTTCGCCAAGCTGCAGCGCTCGGTGTTCGTCGACCGCTCGCGCCGGCTCAAGACCGGCGAGGTCAATGCCGAGATCGCCGCCCGCATGGTCGAGGGCGAGCCGGTGGTGCTGTTCGGCGAGGGCACCTCTTCGGACGGCAACCGCGTGCTGCCGTTCCGCTCGGCGCTGGTCGGCGCCGCCCACGACGTGCTGGGCAGCGCCGCGGGCGGCTCGGTGTCGCTGCAGCCGGTGTCGATCGCCTACACCCGGCTCGACGGCCTGCCGATGGGGCGCTTCCTGCGCCCGCACGTCGCCTGGTACGGCGACATGGATATGCCGCCGCACTTGGCTGGCGTGCTGAAGCGCAGCTCGATCGACGTCGTCGTCAGCTTCGGGCCGGTGCTCAAGTTCGACGGCGCCGCCAATCGCAAGGAGACCACGCGCCGGCTGGAGGCCGCGGTGCGGGCGATGACCGCCGCCGCCCTGGCCGGGCGGGATTTGCCGCACACCGCCGCCGTTCCTTTTTTGCCGGAAACCCGATAAGACCTTTACCTTACGCTGCCGGACGCTCGGTGAGGCGCCTGCGCCTCGGGCTGGATGGCGACCTCCGGAGGCCGCGCGGTCGGCGTTTCATGCTACCGTCGCATCCGGCCGCGACACTTGGGACGATCGATTCGCGTTGACGATGGCTGACGATTCCAAACCGCCCTTCACGTTGACGGCATCCGCCCCGCTCGGGACGTCGGGGGCGCGGAAGGTCTACGTCAAGTCGTTCGGCTGCCAGATGAACGTTTATGACGCCGAGCGCATGGCCGATACTCTTGCGCCGCAGGGCTTCGTCTCCGTGGCCGCGGCCGAGGACGCCGACCTCGTCGTGCTCAACACCTGCCACATCCGCGAGAAGGCGGCCGAGAAGGTCTATTCCGAGCTCGGCCGGCTGCGGGTGCTGAAGGAGGCTGCCGCCGCCGAGGGCCGCAAGGTGATCGTCGCCGTCGCCGGCTGCGTTGCCCAGGCCGAGGGCGCTGACATGGTGCGGCGGGCGCCGGTGGTCGACATCGTGGTCGGCCCGCAGAGCTATCACCGCCTGCCCGAGCTGGTGGCGGCGGCTGCCATCCGGCCCGGCGTGGTCGATACCGCGCTCAAGGCCGAGGACAAGTTCGACCGTCTGGTGCCGCCGGGACGCGAGCAGATCGCCCGCCGCGGCTCGAGCGCCTTCGTCACCATCCAGGAGGGTTGCTCGCGCTTCTGCACCTATTGCGTGGTGCCGAGCACCCGCGGCGGCGAGGTGTCGCGCCCGGTCGACAAGGTGGTGGCCGAGGTCGAGCGCCTCGCCGCTGCCGGGGTGCGCGAAATCACCGTGCTCGGCCAGAACGTCAACGCCTATCGCGGCGAGGGGCCGGACGGCCGGCCCTGGAAACTGCCGCGGCTGTTGGCGCGGCTGGCCGAGGTGCCCGGCATCGCCCGGCTGCGCTACGCCACCAGCCATCCGCGGGCGATGAGCGCGGAGCTGATCGCCGCCCACCGCGAGCTGCCGCAGCTGATGCCCTATCTCCATCTGCCGGCGCAGTCGGGGTCAGATCGCATTCTCGACGCCATGAACCGCCGGCATACCCGCGATCTCTATCTGCAGCGCCTCGCCGAGGTGCGGGCGGCGCGGCCGGACATCGCGCTGTCGTCAGACTTCATCGTCGGCTTCCCCGGCGAGTCCGACCAGGACTTCGCCGACACCATGGATCTCGTCGAGCGGGTCGGCTTTGCCAGCGCCTATTCCTTCAAATACTCGCCGCGGCCGGGCACCCCGGCGGCATCGATGGACGGTCAGGTGCCGGAGGCGGTCAAGTCCGAGCGGCTGACGGCGCTGCAGGCCGTGCTCGAGTCCCAGCAGCGCGCCTTCAACCTGGCCAGCGTCGGACGCACCGTCGAGGTGCTGTTCGAGAAGCCGGGCCGGCTGCCCGGCCAGATCGTCGGCAAGTCGCCGCACATGCAGGCGGTCCACGTCCAGGCCGGGGCGGAGATGATCGGCCAGATCAAGGCGGTGCGGCTGGTGGCGGTCGGCAGCCACAGCCTGTTCGGCGAGTTTGCCGACGCCGTGCCGCAGCCAATCGCGGTCTGAAGGGGAGCGAGGGTGGGAGCAGAGCGAACCAGCGGCCGGCGCGGCCAGACAGGGCTCGACCTCGTTGCCCTGGACAACGGTCGCGGTGACGGCACCCACGTCGTGCTGGAGTTCGACGACAACCGGCTGGCCAGCGCGCTGTTCGGCGAATACGGCCGCAATCTCGCGCTGATCGAGCGCCGGCTCGGCGTGACCGCCGACAGCCGCGGCAACCACGTCACCATCGCCGGACCGGCGGAATCGTGCGAGCAGACCCGCCAGGTGCTCGTTTCGCTCTACGAGCTGTTGCGCGATGGCCACGACCTCAGCCAAGGCGACGTCGAAGGCGCCATCCGCCTCGTCACCGCCCAGGGCTCGCTGTTCGAGGACGAGGCGGCGGCGCGGCGGGCCTCGGCCGAAATCCGCCTGCGCAAGCGGGTGGTGCGGGCGCGCACCCCGGTGCAGGACGCCTATATCCGGGCGCTGAAGCGCTCGACCCTGGTGTTCGCAACCGGCCCGGCCGGCACCGGCAAGACCTGGCTGGCGGTGGCCCACGCCGTTCATCTGTTCGAACGGCGCGAGGTCGACCGCATCATCTTGTCGCGGCCCGCGGTCGAGGCCGGCGAGCGGCTGGGCTTCCTGCCCGGCGATTTGCGCGAAAAGGTTGATCCTTACCTCCGTCCGGTTTATGACGCGCTCTACGACCTGATGGAGCGCGGCATGGTCGAGCGCGCGCTGCAGTCGGGCGAGATCGAGATCGCGCCGTTGGCGTTCATGCGCGGTCGGACATTGGCCAACGCGGTGGCGATCCTCGACGAGGCGCAGAACTGCACGCCGATGCAGATGAAGATGTTCCTGACCCGGCTGGGCGAAAATTCGCGGATGATCGTGACCGGCGATCCTTCGCAGATCGATCTTCCGGATGGCCAGACCTCGGGTCTGGTCGAGGCCGTCGACCTGCTGGGCGATATCGAAGGCATTTCGCAGGTGGCGTTCAGCGCGGTGGATGTGGTCCGCCACGAGCTGGTTGCGCGCATCGTCGGCGCCTACGACGCCCGCGACGTCAAGCGCTCGAACGCCGGCGCACGCAAGGGGGCAGGGCGCTGACAGCGCCAGGTCCGGAACAAGCCAGAAGATTGAGCCTGAAACCAAGTATGAAGCCAAGTCTCAAACCACGAGGACCGGGTCCGGCGCTTGAGAATTGCGGCGCGCCGGGCCCGGCGCAACGGCTCGACACCGAACTCAGCGTCGACTGTCTGCGCTGGGCCGAGGTGGCGGAGGTTGCCGCGGTGGTCGCTCGGGCCGCCGAGGCCGCCTTCGCGGCCGTGCCCGATGCACCGACGCCCGCGGAGGTCAGCATCGCGCTCGTCGACGACGCCGCCATCCGCCAACTCAACCGCGACTTCCGCGGCAAGGATCAGCCGACCAACGTGCTGTCGTTCCCGGCGCCGCCATTTGGCGTGCCGGGCGCACCGGTGCTGCTCGGCGATATCGCGGTCGCGTTCGAGACCTCGGCCGCGGAAGCCGCGGCCGAGGCCAAGTCGATCTCCGACCATCTTTCGCACCTCGTCGTGCACGGGGTGCTGCACCTCCTGGGGTTTGACCACCTCGACACCGAGGACGCCGAACATATGGAAGCGGCCGAGCGGGACATTCTTGCCGCGCTCGGCATTGCTGATCCCTATGCCGTGCGCGATGCCGATTGACCAACCATGCCAGACACCACTGAGACCCGAAGTCTTCCGCCCTCCCTTGCACCGTCGTCCGAGAGCGGGGAGGGTTTGTTCGAGCGCCTGCGCGCGTTTCTTGGCCTGAAGCAGCCGTCTTACTCCCTGCGCGACGATCTGGAGGAAGTGCTGGAAGACGGGGCGCCGACCTCGTCCGACTTCACGCCCGAAGAACGGGCAATGCTCAAGAACATTCTGGGCTTGCGCACGCTGCGCGTCGGCGACGTGGCGGTGCCGCGCGCCGACATCGTGGCGGTGGCCAAGGACATCCGGATTGGCGAACTGCTCAAGGTGTTTGCCAACGCCGTCCATTCCCGCCTCGTGGTCTATGGCGAGACGCTCGACGATCCGGTCGGCATGGTTCACATCCGCGATCTCGTCGCCTACCTCACCAATCGCGCCAGCCAGACCGGCGAGGGCGGGGGGAAAGGCGCGGAGGCAGGCGCAGGCGACGACAGCCGCCGCACCCGGCGCGCGGGCTACGACGTCGCCGCGCTCGATTTGAGCGAGCCGTTGGCGGAAACCGGCCTACTCCGCCACATTTTGTTCGTGCCGCCGTCGATGCCGGCGATCGACCTTCTGGTCAAGATGCAGGCGACCCGCGTCCACCTCGCCCTGGTGATCGACGAATACGGCGGCAGCGATGGCCTGGTCTCGATCGAGGACATGGTCGAGCAGGTGGTCGGCGACATCGAGGACGAGCACGACGACGAGATCGGGCCGAGCATCACCCAGGAGCCTGACGGCAGCTGGATCGCCGATGCTCGGGTCGGGCTCGACGAGGTGCGCGAAACCTTCGGCGAGGCGTTCGCCTCGATGGAGGGCGCCGAGGATGTCGACACGCTGGGCGGCCTGCTGGTCACGCTGGCCGGGCGGGTGCCGGTGCGCGGCGAGATTCTGCCTGGGCCGCCGGGCTATGAGTTCGAGGTGCTGGACGCCGATCCGCGCCGGGTCAAGCGCCTCAAGATCGCCCCCGCCAGCGACCGCATCCCGGCCGAACCGGCCGGCGAGTTCCCGCCGGGTGGGCCGGCCCGGACCAGCGACGACATGGTCGTGCGCTCGTGATTGCTGCGGCGATTGCCCACCGCTTCACGCTGGCGTGGGGACGCTCGCGCGCGCTGTCGGCGTTCGTGGTTGGGGCCGCCACCGCGTTGGCGATGCCGCCGACCGGCGCTGTCGCCTGGCCGGTGATCTTCCTCACCTTTCCGGTGCTGGTCTGGCTCATCGACGGCGCCGGCAGCGGCGGCGGCCGCGGCATCAAAGCTGCGGCCGGTATCGGCTGGTGGTTCGGCTTCGGCTACTTCCTCGCCGGGCTGTGGTGGGTCGGCATGGCCTTCCTGGTCGATGCCGACAAGTTCGCATGGCTGCTGCCGGTGGCGGTTGCCGGCTTGCCGGCGGGCCTTGCGTTGTTCACCGCGGCCGGAACGGCCCTGGCGCGGGCGCTGTGGCTGCCCGGCCCGGCCCGGGTGCTGGCGCTGGCGGTCGGGCTCACCGCTGCGGAATGGCTGCGTGGCCACATCCTCACCGGCTTTCCGTGGAACAGCTTCGGCTACGCGCTGGCCCAGGACCTGCGGCTTGCCCAGGGCGCCGCGCTCGGCGGACTGTGGAGCCTCACCTTCCTGGCCGTCGCGCTCGGCGCGCTGCCGGCGGTGCTGGGCGATGCGCCGCGCGACACCGCTCGGCCATGGCGCTGGGTCGGCCTTGGCGCTGCGGTGTTCGCCGGGCTGTTCGCGTTCGGCGCGGTGCGCCTTGCCACCACCGAGGTTGGCACGGTGGAGGGCGTCCGGCTGCGGCTGATGCAGCCGAACCTGCCGCAGGATCTGAAATTCCGCTACGCCGCCAAGGACGCGGTGATGGCGCATTACCTCAAGCTCAGCGGCGACCTTTCCGGGCCGGCACGGCCGAAGATCACCCACCTGATCTGGCCGGAATCGGCCTTCCCGTTCTTTCTCAGCCGCGAGCCGGATGTGCTCGCCAAGATCGCCGAGCTGTTGCCGGAGGGCGCGGTGCTGGTCACCGGCGCCGCCCGCGCCGAGGAGCGCCCCGACCTCGGGCCGCGGCGATACGATGTTTATAACGCGGTGCAGATCGTCGACGCGCGCGGCACCATCATTGCCACCGCCGACAAGGTGCACTTGGTGCCGTTTGGCGAGTTTCTTCCATTCCAGGCGACGCTGGAGTCGCTCGGGCTCGAGCAACTTACCCGTGTCCAGGGCGGGTTCTCGGCCGGCAGTCGCCGCCGCGCGCTGGTCGTGCCCGGTGCGCCGCTGGCGCTGCCATTGATCTGCTTCGAGGTGATCTTTCCCGGCAATGCGGTGCCGGGCGGGCCGCGGCCAACCTGGATGCTGAACCTGACCAATGACGGCTGGTTCGGAGATACGGCCGGTCCCCATCAGCATTTTTCCCAGGCGCGGGTGCGGGCTATCGAGGAAGGTATGCCGGTTGTGAGGGCCGCCAATACCGGAATCTCAGGGGTCGTCGACCCGCTCGGCCGCGTGGTTGCCCGGCTCGACCTTGGAATGGAAGGCATTCTCGACGCCGATCTGCCGAAGTCGGTTGCTGCGCCGTTCTATGCGCAATTATCCGATGCTATCCCTGCTGCTTTATGGTGCAGCGGACTTTTGATTGTTATTTTCACGCGTCGCGCGCAACAGGCCGCCAGCACAGCCAAGCTCAGCTAGAGATCGTGCAAACCATGGGGTAAGTCATTCAAATATCGGGCGGTCCTTCCGAGGGTTGCGGACTCTGCGGTGTTTCTTTCCGCGCGAATTGGCGTTATAGAGGCCTCACCCGTGATCACATTCTCACTTCTTGAGGTTGATCTGTTTCGGAATGTGACACACTTACCTGCAGGAGCGACCGCGCGTAACGGCTTGCGGTCGGATGGAAAGAATACGAATCATGTCTGCAAAGTCTCCCAATCCCGTTGATAAGCATGTCGGTGCCCGCGTTCGCATGCGCCGAATGATGATCGGGATGAGCCAAGAGCGCCTCGGGGATTCGCTCGGTATCACGTTTCAACAGGTGCAGAAGTACGAGAAGGGGACGAACCGGATCGGCGCCAGTCGGCTTCAGCAGATCTCCAAGACCCTCGGCGTGCCGGTGTCCTTCTTCTTTGAGGGCGCTCCCGAAATCGACGGGTCCGAGGTCGGTTTCGCAGAAGGGTCTTCGCCGCCCTACGTCTCTGAGTTCCTCTCCACGGCTGAAGGCCTGTCGCTGACCCGCGCCTTCACCCGCATCCGCGATGCCCGCGTGCGCCGCCGGATCGTCGAGCTGGTCGAGGTGCTTGGCGAGCAGAACGCCGAACTGGCGAATTGAGCGGCGGCTGCCGCGTTCGATACTCCGAACGAAACGTCCGGCGGCACTTGACCGCGGCTTGGCGCGCTGCGACAACCGCGCAGCGCGCATGCTTCCCCGGTAGAGCGCGTATGGTCTCAGCCTGCGGGTGAACGCCGACGCTCGAAATGTGACGCTCGACAAGTCGACGCTTGAAAGGCGACGCTTGGGGAACGGCTTCGTCGCCGAGTTCCACGCGGAGTTGTCGCTGGGAAGTGGCGGTGCGCCGGCTTTTCCAAACGTCAGTGACAAGCGTTATTGCCAAGCGTCGGTACCGTTTCGTCCGCAGACTCAAAAGTAGCTTGTGGGCCGACATCGGCTGCGTCCGCGGGGGCGGGCGTCTGGGTCGGGCCACCAGCAGGCCCCGCCGGGCCTGCGCAGCGCCGGAGTGCTTGCCGTGTCCCGAAACAGCTATCTCTTCACCAGCGAGTCGGTGTCCGAGGGTCACCCGGACAAGGTCTGCGACCGTATTTCCGACGAGGTGGTGGACGCCTTCTTTCGCCTCGGCCCGACCTATGGCTGGGACCCGCGCCAGTTGCGCGTGGCCGCTGAGACGCTCGCCACCACCAATCGCGTGGTGATCGCCGGCGAGACCCGCGGCCCCAAGGCCATCACCCACGATCTGATCGCCCACATCGCCCGGCTCGCCATCAAGGACATCGGCTACGAGCAGGCCGGCTTCCACTGGGAGACCGCGGACATCGAGGTGCTGCTGCACTCGCAGTCCAGCGACATCGCCCAGGGCGTCGATTCGGTCGGCAACAAGGACGAGGGTGCTGGCGACCAGGGCATCATGTTCGGCTATGCCTGCCGCGAGACCCCCGAGCTGATGCCGGCGCCGATCTATTATTCCCATCGCATCCTCAAGCTGATGAGCGAGGCGCGCCGTTCCGGCGCCGCTGCGACGCTCGGCCCCGACGCCAAGAGCCAGGTCACCGTTCGCTACGAGAACGGCAAGCCGGTCGAGGCGACCGAGATCGTGGTGTCGACCCAGCACCTCGACGAAACGCAGACGTCGCAGGACATCCGCGCCATCGTCGAGCCCTACGTGCTGACGGCGCTGCCGGAAGGCTGGGTGTCGAAATCGACTGTCTGGCACGTCAATCCGACCGGCAAGTTCGTGATCGGCGGCCCGGACGGTGACTCCGGCCTCACCGGGCGCAAGATCATCGTCGACACCTATGGTGGCGCGGCCCCGCACGGCGGCGGCGCGTTCTCCGGCAAGGACCCGACCAAGGTCGACCGCTCGGCGGCCTATGCCGCGCGCTACCTTGCCAAGAACGTGGTGGCAGCGGGACTGGCAGACCGCTGCACCATCCAGCTGTCGTACGCCATCGGCGTGTCGCGGCCGCTGTCGCTCTATGTCGACCTGCACGGCACCGGCAATGTCTCCGAGGCGGTGATCGAAAAGGCGCTGGCGGACGCAATGGACCTGTCGCCGCGCGGCATCCGCACCCAGCTCGAGCTCAACAAGCCGATCTATGCCCGCACCTCGGCCTACGGCCATTTCGGCCGCGCGCCGGAGGATGACGGCGGGTTCTCGTGGGAGCGCACCGACCTCGCCGACGCGTTGCGCCGCGCGGTGGCGTGAGCCAGAGCCGGCCTTCGGGCCGGCTTCCAGCCTGTTGGTTTGTCGCGTTCTCGTCCGCAGAATTGGCTCCATTTTGCGGAAGACGCTGCCAAGATGACTGTGATGACTGACGACGACATCCGCGGCGGCGAGGGGCTCGCCCGCCGCGGCGCCTTTTTCGGCCGCCGCAAGGGCCACCGGCTGCGCGCCGGCCAAGCCGAGCTGATGGCGAGCGCGCTGCCCGAGCGCGCGCTCGACCTCGCGCAGCCGGCACCGGCCGACCTTGGCGCGCTGTTCCCGGCGCCGGTCAGCGCGGTGCGGCTGGAGATCGGCTTCGGCGGCGGCGAGCACCTGCTGCACGAGGCCGACGCCCATCCCGAGGTCGGCTTCATCGGCGTCGAGCCGTTCGTCAACGGCATGGCCAAGATGCTGGCGGCGTTGTCGGCGGCGCCGCGGCAGAACATCCGCCTTTACCACGGCGACGCGCTCGGCCTTCTCCACTGGTTGCCGGCCGGCTCGCTCGCCGGCGTCGACCTGCTCTATCCCGATCCCTGGCCGAAGACCCGGCACTGGAAGCGGCGGTTCGTGTCCGACGACACCGTGGCGCTGATGGCCCGCGCGCTGACGGCCGGCGGGCTGTTCCGGTTCGCCTCCGATATCGACAGCTATGTCGAATGGACGCTGGCCCATCTTGGGCGCCACCCCGGCTTCGCCTGGACCGCCGAGCGCGCCGACGACTGGCGGCTGCCGTGGGCCGGCTGGCCCGGGACCCGCTACGAGGCCAAGGCCATCGTCGCCGGGCGCCGGCCGAGCTACCTGTCGTTCCGGCGCACGCTTGATGCGGTTTCCGGATGATCCCTTCGGGATCCCGGCAACAATCTCGCCGAAAAGTCTGGGTCGAATGGGTTTTTCCGGCGACGGGATACCAAACTCGGCCTGATCGGCCGAAAATTCGGATCACTCCGCCGCTACGGTAACGCTGTCGCGGCGCACCTGCCAGAACCGCACCACCCGCTGCGCGGTCTGGAGCGACAGGCTCTCGAAGTGGGCGAGCGCCCGCTCCAGCGCCGCGGGCACCATGGTGCTGCCGGCCGGCCGGGCCAGCACCAGGGCGCGCACCGTCGGCCAAGCGAAGCCGGCGGCCTTGCCGAGAATCAGCACCGGGTCGGGCCGGGTGCCGAGCATCACCCGCTCGGCGACGTCGAGCGGAACCCCGGTCATCACCGCCAGCGCCACCACCAGCTCGTCGACCATGGCCTTGCTGGCGAACGCCTGTAACCGGGCCTCGCTCAGCGCGTTGCGGGCGCGCAGTTCCTCGACCGTGTGCCGGGCGGCGGTGTAGTCGCGGCGCTGCGGCGCCACCGCGGCGCCGATGCGGTCGGCGACGGTGGCGAGCACGCGCTGCACCTCGCGGGCGTCGCGCGGGTTGGCCACTGCCAGCAGGCGCTTCTGCACCGCCTGGGTGGCGGTGGCGATCAGGGTGCGAAACAGCTGGGGCGGCAGGTCGCGCCGCCGCCCGATCGCCATCTGCAGCGCCTCGTCCTCGTCCGAGCGTTCGACCAGGCTGGCGAGCCCGGCATTGGAGAAGCGAGCGGCGGTGTTCGCGGTTACCGAGTGCATGACGCCGCGGTCGCCGCGCGCCACCAACACGTCGGTAACCGGCGGCGAGATGGCGTCGCGCTCGGAGATGGCGAGCAGGTGGGCCTGGCTCTTGGTGCGGGCGACGTCGATCAGGTCGTCGTCGGTGAGGCGCGGCGACTGGCTCAGCACCGGGCCGGCGACCTCGATCGATTCGTCGTTGGCGAGCTGGCGGATCAGCCGCGGCGGGGCGTTTTCCACCGGGGCGATTCGGACGGCGAGTTCCGCCCGTGCGGCGTCCTCGATGGCGCCGGCGAGACGGCCGATCACGTCGTCGAACAGTGCGATTTGCTGTTCGTCGTAGGCTTCGGCGCCGGCAAAAAACAAATCGGCGATGCGCCGCAGCGCTTCCGTCCGCTTGTCGTCCGATCCGCGAACAATGGCGTCCTCAAGATCGAGGATCAGGGTGTCCCGCGCTGTCGCTGCAAGCATGGTGCTGTCCGCATTTGTGCCTGATCTACTTCATCGTATTGTCGCGGCAGCGGGATAAGGAACCGTTTATTCAACGTTTCGATTCATCGCCAACATTGACGGAAGGTAAGAGGCGTGGCGCTGTGCCGAGGCGCGGGCAAACTATCCCCAGCCGTTGCCGCCAAGGTCCGTTGACAAGATCCCATGGGCAGCATACCAACCCGCCACCGCTCGCGCGGGCCCAGGTGGCGGAATTGGTAGACGCGCTGGTTTCAGGTACCAGTGGTGAAAGCCGTGGAGGTTCGAGTCCTCTCCTGGGCACCATCCCTTTCGCAAGGGATCGGGCGCCGCCATTTCCAACAGTCTCAATCCGTCCGACACTGTGTTCTGACCACCCGCCGCGCCGGCATCCGAGCGCGGCGTTTGCGTTTGGCGATGCCGCACGGCGGGCGCTCTCTTTCGGGGTGGGGGGCGGCGTGGCAGGGCATTTCGGTCGCGGGTCGTGGTTCCTCGGGTCTCGGCAAAGCCTCGCCCGAGGCTGACGGGTTGAGGGTCCCTCGCCTGGGGACGACAGGTCGAGGTTTGCGCGCTGGCTCGCCCGACGAAGACGCGCTGAGGTGGCGCGCGAGGCTCGACCTGTCGTCCCCGGCGACCGCCGGAGGCGGTCGGAAAGGGGACCCATGATCTGCGAGGCTTGTGGGGAATGCGCCGCGGCTGGCGTTGCGGCGAACGGCATTTAGGTCGCGGATCATGGATCCTCGGGTCTCGGCAAAAAGCCTCGCCCGAGGATGACGGGTTGGGGTTCCCTCGCCCGAGGATGACGGGCTGAGGGTCCCTCGCCTGAGGACGACAGGTCGAGGTTTGCGCGCTGGGCTCGCCCGACGAATATGCGCTGAGGTGGCGCGCGAGGCTCGACCTGTCGTCCCCGGCGAGCATCGCGAAGCGATGCGAGGAAAGGGGACCCATGATCCGCGAGGCTTGCAGGATATTCGCCGCGGTCGGCGTGGCGGCGAACGGCATCAGGTCGCGGATCATGGATCCTCGGGTCTCGGCAAAAAGCCTCGCCCGAGGATGACGGGTTGGGGTTCCCTCACAGCCTCGACCTGTCGTCCCCGGCGAGCATCGCGAAGCGATGCGAGGGAAGGGGACCCATGATCTGCGAGGCTTGCGGGATATTCGCCGCGGCCGGCGTGGCGGCGAACGGCATCAGGTCGCGGATCATGGATCCTCGGGTCTCGGCAAGCCTCGCCCGAGGATGACGGGTTGGGGTTCCCTCGCTCGGGGATGACGCGAGGGTGGTGCGCTGGGCTCGCCCGCGGATGACAGGTCGAGGTTTGCGCGCTGGGCTCGCCCGAGGATGACGCGCTGAGGTGGCGCGCGAGGCTCGACCTGTCGTCCCCGGCGACCGCCGGGGACGGTCGGAAAGGGGACCCATGATCCGCGAGGCTTGTGGGATATTCGCCGCGGCCGGCGTGACGGCGAACGGCATCAGGTCGCGGATCATGGATCCTCGGGTCTCGGCAAAGCCTCGCCCGAGGATGACGGGTTGGGGTTCCCTCGCCCGAGGATGACGGGTTGAGGGTCCCTCGCCCGCGGATGACAGGTCGAGGTTTGCGCGCTGGCTCGCCCGAGGATGACGCGCTCAGGTTAATGCGCGAGCCTCGCCCGAAGATGACGCGTTGAGGTGGTGCGCCAACGTGTCCGGCGGCGCGGCCGATCTTCGGAAACGAACGCGGCGTAGGGGCGTTGGACGGCAGGCGTCGCCGCTCGCTAGGAAATTGGCCGGCGTGTTGTCCGAGCCCGTGGCAGGCGTGTCGGCGGCTTGGCCCGTGCCGTGGCTGCGCCACATTCCTTTTTCAGGTAGATGCCGGTGACGAAACTGGGTCCGTCTCCTCGCGCAGCCCGAAAGCTCCCACCTCCATCCATCAGCAGCCCGACCGGCGCAGCGCTGATCGGCAAACCGGTCCTTGCCACCTTGCTCCTGCCAACCTTGCCCTTGATCGCAGCCGTGAGCCGGCGCATTCGTTCCAACCCATGAATGCCGAGGCCGACGGGCGAGTCGAATTCGAGCCGGTGCGCTATGCCCCGAAGCCGCTGCCGGCGTGGTTTCGCCTGCTGGCGACCACGCTTGCGGCGCTGCTCGCCATCGCGATTGCGCTGTGGCAGCTGGTGTCCGCCACCAGCGGGCTCGAGGTCCGCCACCTCCAGCTCGGCGACACCCCGGTCACGGTGTTCCGCCCGGCGGCGGCCGGGCCGGCGCCGGCGGTGGTGATCGCACACGGCTTTGCCGGCTCCCAGCAACTGATGCAGCCGTTCGCGGTCACGCTGGCGAACAGCGGCTACGTAGCTGTTACGTTCGATTTTGCCGGCCACGGTCGCAACCCGACCTCGCTGGCCGGTGGCCTGGTCGACCGCAACGCCCGCGCCGCCAAGCTGATCCCCGAGCTCGACAAGGTGATCGACTACGCCAAGGCGCTGCCGGGCGTCGACGGCCGGGTGGCGTTGCTCGGCCACTCGATGGCGTCCGACCTGGTCGCCCGCACTGCCAAGCTCAGGCCCGACATCGCCGCGACGGTGGCGATCTCGCTGTTCTCGCCGGAGGCCGACGCCACCGGCCCGCGCAACCTGCTGGTGGTGGTCGGCGCGGTCGAGGACCCGCATTTGATGAAGGAGGCCTACCGCGCGGTGGCGGTGACGCTCGGTGGCCGCCCGGCCGAGGCCGACGTCACCTATGGCAGCTTCGAGCGCGGCACCGCCCGCCGCGTCGCCGTCGCGCCGGGGGTCGAGCACATCGCCGTGCTCTACAGCCCGACCAGCCTGGCCGAAGCCCGCGACTGGCTGAACGAGGTGTTCGGCCGCGACCAGACCGGCCCGATCGATGCCCGCGGTTGGTCGTTCCTGTTGCTGTTCGGCGGCCTGCTGGCGCTGGCCAAGCCGCTGGCGGGGCTGTTGCCGCGGGTGTCGGCGCCGCGGGCCAGGCCCGCCCTGCGCTGGGCGCAGCTGTTCAACGTCGCGCTGGTGCCGGCGATCCTGACGCCGTTCATCCTGTGGGCGTCGCCGGTCGGCACGCTGTCGATCCTGGTCGGCGAATACCTCTACATGCACTTCGCGGTGTACGGCGTCCTGACGCTGGCCGGCCTGTGGCTGCTGCGCCGACGGCTCGGCCTGCCGGCGCCGGCCCGGCTCGGGCTGTCGCCCTGGCGGTTCGCGCTCGCGCTGGTGGCGGTGACGCTGTACGGCCTGTTCGCCATCGGCTGGCCGGTCAACGCCTACATCTCCAACATGGCGCCGGTCGCCGAGCGGGTGCCGCTGATCTTCGCGATGTTCGCCGGCACGCTGGTCTATTTCATCGCCGACGAGTGGCTGCTGCGCGGCACCCGCACCCCGCGCGGCGCCTATGCGCTGACCAAGGCGTGCTTTCTGCTCTCACTCGGGCTGGCGGTGGCGCTCAACCCGCCGCGGCTGTTCTTCCTGGTCATCACCGCGCCGGTGATGGTGGCGATGTTCGTGGTGTTCGGCCTGATCAGCCGCTGGGTGTTCGACAAGACCCGCGAGCCGCTGGTGGCCGCAGTCGCCAACGCCGCCATCTTCGCCTGGGCCATCGCCGCGACCTTCCCGATCGACGGCTGACCGTCGTTTTGAGACTTTCCCTCCGTCGTCCCGGATGGCGCGGGATGCGGAGCTCCCGGCGCCGAGCCGGGACCGTCAGCAGAATGCACGTCTTTTCTGCATACGGTTCCGGGTCTGTGCTTCGCCCCGCTCGGGACGACGACAACAGGTGCCGGAACCGCACCGCTCGTTTCCGCAAGACCGAGAATTCGTCTCACCGCCCCCCGGCGAACAGCAGCGTCTTGACCAGATCGTCGGCGGTGGCGGCGGCGCGAAGCGCCTCCTTCAGGGCCTCGCGCAGCGCCGGGTCGAGCCGGGCGGGGTCGACGGCGTTGCCGGGCGGGCGGCCGGCGTGGACGTCCTCGATCTGCTGGTGAAGGATCGCCTGGAGCAGGGTCGATTGCGCCTCGGCGAGGTGGTCGAGGTCGCGCTCGCCGCCGAGGCCGCGCCCGCGCAGCCCGGCCAGCCGGGCCGGGGTCGAGCGCTCGACCACGTGGTGGCGGATGGCGAGGCACCGCGCCGCGGTGACGATGGCGAACAGGCCGGTCTTCTTGAGGTCGATGCGGCCCGCGTCGGTCTTGAAGCCGCCGAACAGGCTGAGGCCGGGCTGGCCGTGGCCGCCGGCCTCGGCCAACAGCTTGGCGAAGCCGACCTGGCCGCGGGCGGCGTCGAAGGCGTCCAGCCACAGCTCGCGCGCCAGACGGGCGTCGCCGTGGACGCAGCGCAGGTCGAAGAAGATGTCGACCGACAACAGGTCCTCCGGCCGCGACCGGGTGATCCAGTGGCGCACCCGCTCGCGCCAGGTCGCCACGCTGCCGCGCCAAGCCGGCGACCGCGCCATCACCTCGCCCTTGCACAGCGGCACGCCGGCGACGTGGAGGATGTCGGCGAGGTCGGCGCCGAGCTCGGCGAACCAGCGGTCGGCCGGGCCGTCCGGCGCGCCGTCGGCGAACAGGATGGCGTTGTCCTGGTCCATCGCCAAGAGGCTTTCGCCGCGCCCGGCCGAGCCCAGCACCAGCACGGCGTAGCGGCAGGGCGGCGCGCCGCGGCCGCGCGCGGCCATGCGCTGCTCGGCCAGCACCGCGGCGCGGCGGGTCAGCGCGCCGAGCTCGCGCGAGATCACCGCGGCGATGTCGCGGGCGCCGACGCCCTCGGACACCAGGCCGGTCGCCACCGAGGCGATCTTGGCCCACGCCTTGGCCAGCGCCGGCACGTCCGGCGCTTCGTCGATCTCGTCGCCGAGGGACACCGCATCGCGGGCGCGCATGCGCAGAAGATCGCGCGCCGACAGCGCGCCGACAATCTGGCCGATATCGTCGACCACGCCGAGGTGGCGCACCCTGAGGCGGTCCATGCGGCCGATGGCGCGGTAGACGAAGGCGTCCGCCGGCACCGCGGCCAGCGGCGCGCTCATGATCGCTGCCACCTCGGCCTGGAGCACTGCGGCGCCGTGCTCGGCCAGCGCGCGGGCGAGGTCGCGCTCGGTGACGATGCCGACCTGATCGGCGTCGAACGGGCCGGCAGCGGGGTCGGCGCCGCGCGGGGCGACGAACAGCGAGGAGATGCGGCGCTCGACGATCTCGCGCAGCACCGCCGCCACCGGGGTGGTCGCGGCGGTGAACAGCGGCGGCGCCGACATCACCTCCTCGATGCGGTGGCGGTAGGGGTAGCTGTCGAGCCGGGCGAAAGTGCGCTCGGCGTCGAGCCGGCCGGCGGCGAGGTCGGCGGCGAGAAAGCCGCGGTGGCCGGCCTCGCGCGCCGCCATGAGGTGGCGGCAGGCCTGCTCGGCCTCGGCCAGGGTGCGGATGCCGCCCTCGCGCAGGTGCGGCACCAACGCCAGGAAGATCTCCGCGGCCAGCCGGGCGGCGTCCGGCGCGCTGGCGTGGGCGGCGTTGGCGAGGCCGAGCCAGCCGGCCAGGATGTCGAGCGAATAGCCGGCGAGGTCGGGCCGCGCCACCTCAGCCAGCGCCCGCACGTCGAGCGCCCGCGGCGGCGCGCGGTTGAGGCCGGCGCGGGCGCACTCGTCCGCCAGCACGGCGAGGTCGAACCCGATGTTGTGGCCGATCACCACCGCGGTGCCGAGAAATCCGTCGAGCCGGGCGGCGATGCCGGCGAGATCGGGCAGGGCGGCACCGGCGGCCGGCGGGGCGACGGTGATGTCCAGGCAGTCGGCGGTCAGCCGGCCGGCGTGGATGCGCACCGCGCTGACCCGGCACAACCGGGCGTGCAGAGGGTCGACGTCGCTGGTTTCGCACTCGAGCGCCACCGCGTCGAGCGCGATCAGCGGCGTGACGTTGGCCTGCAGCATATCGTTACTCCCGAAACAATATGCGGGAGCGGTCGACTCGGCTCAATTCGACCTTGTACGATGGTCGCGCGCGCACCTGTTCGGGCCGGGGCGCAGGGTTTCGCGGGCAAAAGGAGCCGGGGATGCAGCCGCGCACGCTGGTACTGGCGGTGGTCGGCGGGCTGAGCGTGGCCGGCGCCGCGGTGGCGACCGCCGCCATCCTCGCCGTCGCCCACGCCGCCGGGGTGCCGCCGGCGCAGGCCGGGCTGCACGTCTCGGTGGTCGCCGGCGGCGGCCTCTTGGCCGGCGCGGCCGGCTGGCTGCTGCTGCGGGCCAAGCTGGTGTTGCCGCTGGAGGCGCTGACGCGCGAGCTGCGGCTGCTCAAGGACAATCCGCAGCCGCGCGCGCTCGACCTTGCCGGCGGGCACGCGCTCGGCACGCTGCCGGCCGATATCGACGGCCTGTTCGGCAAGCTTCAGACCTCGCGCGAGGTCACCGCCGCCGCCATCGCCGCGGCGACGAAGCGGGCCGAGGAGCAGCGCAGCCGGCTGGAGGCGATCCTGGTCGACCTCGCCGAGGGCGTGGTGGTGTGCAACCTCGACCACCGCATCCTGCTCTACAATCAGGCGGCGCGGCGGCTGCTGCACCGCCCGGCCGGGCTCGGGCTCGACCGGCCGCTGTTCGGCGTCCTGGCCGAGGAGCCGATCCGCCAGACCCTTGAGATGCTGCGCCGCTCCGCGTCGGATGCCAGTCCGGTGCTGCGGATCCACCGCTGCGTGGTGCCGACGCTCGACGCCGACATCTGGCTGAAGGCGCGGCTCGGCCTGGTCCACGAGCCTTCCGGCGAGGTGTCGGGCTACGTGCTGACCTTCACCGAGACCGCCGAGGGCACCGCGCCGGCGGCGAGCCCGATCGAGCGGATCGCGCCGCGGCCGGAATTCTACGACTTCGACCTGTTCAAGCCGGCCGGCACCAGCCTCGCCGACACCCCGCTGCGCAAGATGGCGTTCGTGGTGTTCGACACTGAAACCACTGGCCTCGACCCCGACGGCGGCGACGAGCTGCTGTCGATCGGCGCGGTGCGGGTGGTCAATGGCCGCCTGCTCACCGGCGAGACCTTCGAGCAGCTGATCGATCCCGGCCGTACTATTCCGCCGGCCTCGATCAAGTTCCACGGCATCACCGCCGACATGGTGGCGGGCCAGCCCGCCGCGCGCGAGGCGCTGCCGCGCTTCAAGGCGTTCGCCGACGACGCGGTGCTGGTCGCCTACAACATCGCCTTCGACATGGCGTTCTTGACCAAGCGCGAGGCGGAGGCCGGGGTTGCGTTCGACAATCCGGTGCTCGACGCGCTGCTGCTCGCCGCCCACGTTTTTCCCGACCAGCCCGACCATTCGCTGTCGGCGATGGCCCACCGGCTCGGCGTCGACGTCAAGGGCCGCCACACCGCGCTCGGCGACGCCGTCGCCACCGCGCGGCTGTGGGTGAAGCTCCTCAACATGATGGAGATGCGCGGCCTCGCCACCTTCGGCCAGGCGGTCGAGATCTCCCAGCGCATGATGAAGCAGCGCCAAGCCCAGACCCCCGGCGTGGGGTGGTGAGACACTTCAGCTGAGGCGTCATCCCGGCCAAGCGTCGGGATGCGGAGCATCCGGCGCGCGAGCCGGGATCGGTTGCAGGATTTTCTGAAAACGATCCCGGGTCTCGGCTGCGCCTCGCCCGGGACGACGAGGTTGAAAGCGCGTAGGGCGGAATAGCGAAGCGTATTCCGCCTCGGCCGGTGCAATACGCTTTGCTATTGCACCCTACGAAAGCGGCGCCAGCGCCGCCGCCAGTGCCTCAAGGTCGAAGGTGGCGGTGAACTCCTCGTGGAGGGCGATCAGGCCGGTGCGGAGCTGGTTGCGAACGATCAGCGAGTCCTGCTGCTTGATGGTGGGGTGCATCGGCATCAGCGCGAAGATGGTGTCGCCCACCGGCACCGCGATGTCCTTGACCGGCTTGGGCGGATGTAGCCCGGCCGCGACCAGCGATGCGCGCAGCTCCGCCCGCATCGACGCCCATTCGCCCGCGGCGATGGCCGGGAACACCGGGTGGCGGTCGAAGGCGTCGAGCGCGCAGGCCGCCACCGCCTCCGGCAGCGCCGCCGGCGCCGGCGCGTGCGGCCGCAGCGCGCCCTCCGCCAGTTCGCCGACCAGCCGCAGCCCGATCGGGTAGGACCGCCAGCGGGCGATGTCGAGCGCCTCCAGGAAGATCGGCTCCGAGTAGATCTGCTGCCAGTTGGTGCCGGCGCGGGCGCGGGAATAGTCGTGGATGCCCTTCTGTGTGAGATGGGCGGCGCGGCTGTCCAGCCAGTCGGTCAAGGCGGCGCGGCCGGTGGCCTTGGGCTTTTTGCGAAACAGATCCAACAGCGCCATCGCGTCAACCTCCCTCCCGAAGCATGCCCGGCCGCCGGCGGGGCGGGCACTGGACAGGCCGGCGGTGGCGTGGTGACGTTGCCCCGGCCGCCGCCCGGCGTACCGGCGGGGCCGGCGCGGCGGGACGAGCCAGCGCAGAGTGAGGCAGGAGACGCGATGCTGCAAGGTTGGGTCGTCGTCGCGCTGGCGGTTGGCTATATCGGCCTTTTGTTCCTGATCGCCAGCTTCGGCGACCGGCTCAAGGCCCGCGACGTCGAGCGCCGCTCGCGCCGCTTCATCTATCCGCTGTCGCTGGCGGTCTATTGCACCAGCTGGACGTTCTTCGGCTCGGTCGGGCTGTCGTCCCACGCCGGCTTCGATTTTCTCGCCATCTATATCGGGCCGATCATCATGATCGGCTTCGCCTGGCCGCTGCTGATCCGCATCCTCAGGCTGGCCAAGGCGCAGAACATCACCTCGATCGCCGACTTCATCGCCGCCCGCTACGGCAAGAACCAGACCGTGGCGGCGCTGGTGACGGTGGTGGCGGTGATCGCGGTGGTGCCCTACATCGCGCTGCAGCTCAAGGCGGTGTCGTCCTCGCTCGCCACCATACTCAGCTATCTCGGTGTCCACATGCCGGCGAGCGCAGGCTGGTTCGGCGATCTTGCGCTGTTCGTCGCCATCCTGATGGCGCTGTTCGCCACGCTGTTCGGCACCCGCCACACCGACGCCACCGAGCATCAAGAAGGCCTGATGCTGGCGATCGCCACGGAATCAGTGGTCAAGCTGATCGCCTTCCTCGCCGTCGGCATCTTCGTGGTGTTCGTGATGTTCGACGGGCCGAGCGACCTGTTCGGCCGTGCCGCCCAGCACCCCGAGTTGATCGCGCCGCTGCGGGCGGAGAGCTTCGGCGGGCCGTGGGTGACGATGACGCTGCTGTCGTTCTTCGCCATTCTGCTGCTGCCGCGCCAGTTCCACGTCGCGGTGGTGGAGAACAATGGCGAGGACGAGGTGCGCCGCGCGGCGTGGCTGTTCCCGCTCTACCTCGTTCTCATCAACCTGTTCGTGGTGCCGGTGGCGATCGCCGGCCTGATCAGCTTTCCGCCGAACACGCTCGACAGCGACATGTTCGTGCTGGGGCTGCCGCTGTCGGTCGGCTCCGACCTGATGGCGCTGGTCGCGTTCATCGGCGGCCTCTCCGCCGCCACCGCCATGGTGATCGTCGAGAGCGTCGCCATCTCGATCATGGTCTCGAACGGGTTGGTGATGCCGCTGATGCTGCGGCGCCGGCTGAACGCGGAGAACGCCGCCGGCCACGGCCACGGCGCCGCGGTGGCGATGGGCGACGCCGGCGACATGGCGCGGGTGGTGCTCGCGACCCGCCGCATCGCCATCCTGGTGACGCTGGCTTTGGCCTATTTCTATTACCGCACCGCCGGCACCGCGCAGCTGGCGCAGATCGGCCTCTTGGCGTTTGCGGCGGTGGCGCAGTTCGCGCCGGCGTTTTTCGGCGGGCTGTTCTGGCGCGGCGCCAACGCCCGCGGCGCCATCGCCGGGCTGGTGGTCGGCACGCTGGTGTGGGGCTACACGCTGCTGCTGCCGACCTTCGTCGCCGCCGGGCTGGTCGACCCCTCCATTCTCAACGACGGGCCGTTCGGCCTGTTCTTCCTCAAGCCGCAGGGCCTGTTCGGCCTCAACATCGACCCGCTCACCCACGGCGTGCTGTGGTCGCTCGGCGCCAACATCGCCTGCTTCGTGTGCTCGTCGCTGACGCGGTCGGCGCTGCCGATCGAGCAGTTGCAGGCCAACGTGTTCGTCGACGCCGAGGCGGTGGCGATGAGCCACAGTTTTCGGCTGTGGCGCACCTCGCTCACCATCGGCGAATTGATCGCCACAGTGGCGCGCTATCTCGGCGAGGAGCGCGCCCGCCGGTCGTTCGAGAGCTTTGCCGAGACGCGGCGCATCTCGCTCGATCCCCACCGCGAGGCCGACATCCACCTTCTACGCTACGCCGAGTTTCTGCTGTCGTCGGCGATCGGGGCGGCGTCGTCGCGCCTGGTGCTGTCGCTGCTGCTGCGCAAGCGCACGGTGTCGACCAAGGCGGCGCTGAAGCTGCTCGACGATGCCTCCGCCGCCTTCCACTACAATCGCGAGGTGCTGCAGACCGCGCTCGACCACGTCCGCCAGGGCATCGCGGTGTTCGACAAGGATATGCGGCTGATCTGCTGGAACCGGCGGTTCGGCGAGATGCTCGACATTCCGCGCGACGTGATGCGGCTTGGCGTCAGGTTCGACGAGCTGGTGCGGTTCGAGGCCATCGCCAGCGGGCTGACGCCGGCGGAGGTCGAGGCCATCGTCGCCGACCGCATCGAGCGCTACACCGTCAAGCTGGAAACCGTGCAGGAGCGCATGCCTGGCGCCGGCATCGTGATCGAGGCGCGGGCCGCCCGCATGCCGGACGGCGGCGTGGTGATGACGTTCACCGACATCACCGAGAGCGTCAACGCCGCCGAGGCGCTGGAGCGCGCCAACGAGACGCTGGAGCGGCGGGTGCACGAGCGCACCGAGGAGCTGACGCGGCTGAACGTCGAGCTGAAGCGCGCCAAAGCCGTGGCGGAGGAGGCCAATATCTCCAAGACCCGCTTTCTCGCCGCCGCCAGCCACGACGTGCTGCAGCCGCTCAACGCCGCGCGGCTCTACACCTCGGCGCTGGTCGAGCGCACCGCGGGCGAGGGCGAGGAGGGGCGGCTCGTCCGCAATGTCGACGCCTCGCTCGACGCGGTGGAGGAGATCCTCGGCGCCGTGCTCGAAATCTCCCGGCTCGACACCGGCGCGCTCAAGGCGGAGATGGGGGTGTTCCGCCTCAGCGACCTGTTCGAGCAGCTCAAGACCGATTTTGCCCCGCTCGCCGCCGAGAAGGGGCTGAGGCTCACCTTCGTGCCGACCTCGATCGTGGTGCGCTCCGACCGTCGGCTGCTGCGCCGCCTGGTGCAGAACCTGGTCTCCAACGCCATCAAATACACCCCGCGCGGACGGGTGCTGGTCGGGGTGCGTCGCGAGTGGGGCCGGGCCCGCATCGAGGTGCACGATACCGGCCTTGGCATCCCGTCTCAGCAGCAGAAGCTGATCTTCAAGGAGTTCCAGCGGCTGGAGCAGGGGGCAAGGGTGGCGCGCGGGCTCGGCCTCGGCCTTTCGATCGTCGAGCGGCTGGCGCGGGTGCTGCAGCACCGCATCCGACTCGATTCGACGCCGGGCGAGGGCTCGACCTTCGCCGTCGAGCTGCCGCGGGTGTCGGCGCTGCCGGACCTCGCTTTGCCGGCGCCGCCGCTGCCGCCGGTGCATGCGCCGCTGGCGGGCATGTCGGTGCTGGCGGTCGACAACGAGCCGGCCATCCTCGACGGCATGGTGGCGCTGCTTTCCAACTGGGGCTGCAAGGTTGCAACCGCGCTGTCGCTGGACGACGCGCGGGCGGCGCTGCGCGACATGACGCCGGACGTGCTGTTGGTCGACTACCACCTCGACGAGGGCAACGGCCTCGACGCGGTGATGGTGCTGCGCTGGCGGCTCGGCAGCGAGACGCCGGCGGTGCTGATCACTGCCGACCGCTCGCCGGCGCTGCGCGAGGCGGCGCGCGAGAAGACCGTGCAGCTGCTCAACAAGCCGGTGAACCCGGCGGCGCTGCGGGCGCTGCTGGCGCGATGGCGGCTGGCGCAGCGTATGGCGGGGTAGGGGCGCGGCCGTCTCCGCGTGAGTTTGGGCGCGAACCTCACTGGTCGTCCCGGCCGAGCCGCGA
The DNA here is from genome assembly GCF_001402875.1 of Blastochloris viridis. Taxonomy (NCBI): domain Bacteria; kingdom Pseudomonadati; phylum Pseudomonadota; class Alphaproteobacteria; order Hyphomicrobiales; family Blastochloridaceae; genus Blastochloris; species Blastochloris viridis. The sequence continues at coordinate 691,413 of NZ_CP012946.1, forward strand.
GGCGATGCGAGGAAGGGGAGCCATCCTGCGATCGTGCCGTGCCACCCTGTTCGGTTGAAGATAGGTTCCCGTCCCTCGCGTCTCCTCGAGGCGCTCGCCGGGAACGACAGCGGGCCGTTGCGCCCGCCCGGGTGCCAGGGAGCGTGGGCGTGGCAGAACACGCTGGCGCTCGTCCGCCCCACGATCGCTGGGGAAGCCCTCACCGCTTCGATCGTCTTTCATGATATACCATCATTGTCCTTGGTGCGACCTCCTGACATTGCATGACAGTCCGCGGCCGGTTTGCATCGCCTTCGATGCCCTCGATCGTGATAGTCTGGCGACTTTTGCTCCATACAACTTTGCGAGGGACCTCGAAATTCATGGACAGCGTGATCTCATCCTGGTCGGCGTCCGTCACCTCCCCTTCGAACATCCTTCCTTCCCTGCCTCGTTCGAAGAGTGCCTGTTTGGAAGCCGCATCCATCGTGAAGTACATGTACCCGGTATACTCGCACCGGACGGAGACCGGATTCAGGATGGGCTCGCGAACCCGGAAGCTCAGGATGCTTCTCGGTGGGGTGACCGTGCACTGATGGATCAGCTGTGGCCTGAATTGTGCAGAATCAAATCCTGGCCAGAACATCGTATTTTGAATTCGGTCGAAGATCAGATCGATCCTTCCGCGAAAAGCCCGCAGCATGAACTCGATCTTGCCATCAGCTCCATCCCCCATGGAGGTGATTTCTCCTGCGTGCACGCCGATCCCGGAATAGGATTCGATCGATAGCGGCGGCGTTTCAAAGACCACCGCCTTTGCATCGATGTCGAAGGTCGCGAAGTAGGGGACCGACGGGGCACCGCCCTCGCACCGCACCGAGAACACGTCTGCGGCGGCCGCGCCATCCGGCGTCAGCATCAGCAGCAGAATGACGGGAAGGCGGCGGAGCCACGTCATGCCGCGCGCTCCGTGCCGACGCCGAAGGTGGTGTGAAGCCCCATCATGCACCGCAGCCCCAAGGGCCGCTGGCGCACTGCCTGTCAGTTCACCTCGATGGCCCCGCCGCAAAGACTAGTCGCAGCACGTCGGGCTGGCAAAGCTGGATTGCGCGCGCCGCCAATTTCCACGACAGCGTGCGTGCCTTGCAGACGGAAAGGTCCTTCTTGAGTGGGAAAAATCAGGCCGCGCCTCACCCCGGCGCGCTTTGTCCCGCGAGGTTGACCAGCTCGATCTTGGAGGCGGCGATCACCGCCTGGGTGCGGCTCTCGACGCCGAGCTTCTGCAGGATGGCCGAGACGTGGGCCTTCACGGTGGCCTCGGACACCGACAGCTCGTGGGCGATCTGCTTGTTGAGCAGGCCCTCCGACAGCATCATCAGCACCCGCATCTGCTGCGGCGTGAGCGAGGACAGCCGGGCGACCAGGTCGCTGGTGTCCGGGTCGGTGCCGGCGGCGAGATCGACGTCGGGCGGAATCCAGGTGCCGCCCGCCAGCACGGTGCGGATGGCGGTGCGCATGTCCTCGACCGCCAGCGTCTTGGGAATGAAGCCGGAGGCGCCGAACTCGATGCAGCGGCGAATGACGCTGGCGTCCTCGTTGGCGGACACCACCACCACCGGAATCGAGGGATATTGCCCGCGCAGGTACATCAGCCCGGAAAAGCCGCGCGCGCCCGGCATGGTGAGGTCGAGCAGCACCAGATCGATGCCGCTGTTGTCGCGCTCGATCAGCCCCTGAAGTTCATCGAACGCGCCGGCCTCGACGACCACCGCTTGCGGAAACAGCCTGCCGAGAGCCTCCCGCAGAGCCCCTCTGAACAGCGGATGGTCATCGGCAATGACGACCCGATAGCCGCTTGTATCCTCCACGCATTCCCCCGATCACAAACCGCGTCGGTTTGTCACGCCTGACGCCCGCACGGTGTCATTGTCAACCTGTGGGCGGCGCAGCGCAAGCGCGCCGGAGCGTTCATCCCGGTGATGCAAATGCGAGGCGGCTTTGAGACATAGCCGTAACCCCAGCCGGTGGCGCGCGATGTTGCGTCGCAACATTTCCGAAGCGATTTCAAAGGCTTTTGGCCGGAAGCGTCGACGAAAGTAGCATAGGTCAATTTCCACGGCGCTGCTAGCGTTGCAACAAGTCCCCTTTGTAACCAATTCAGCGGGACGGTTTCGGGAGCCACGGTCGCCCGGTCGTCTTTGGGCCGGCGGACCTTCCTGTCGACTTCAACCGGACGCGACTTGAACACCAAGTCATCCTTGCGCCTCAAGTCAACCTTGCGCCCCTGGTCACCAAGGAGGAGCCACGCCGATGTCCAATCCTCACGAGGCCACCCACTGGCCGCGCACGGTCCGCCTGATGTGGACCATGCTCGGACTGTGGGCCTTCTTCTCGTTCTTCATCCACTTCTTCGTCACGTCGTTGAACAAGATCGTGATCTTCGGTTTCCCGCTCGGCTTCTACATGGCTGCGCAGGGGTCGCTGATCGCCTTCGTCGTCATGCTGTTCTGGTTTGCGTCAGCCCAGGACAAGATCGACCGCGAATGCGGCGTCGCTGAAGACGATTGAGAGGAGAACACCCATGGCGACGCAAGCTCAAGGCGGCGGCACCTCCGACTTCACCGCCAATCTCGGCAAGATCTACGCCTTCTATACCGGCGGCTTTCTCACCTTCGTGGTGATTCTCGCCATCCTCGAACAGGCCGGCGTGCCGAACGCCGTGATTGGCTATCTGTTCGTGGCGCTGACCATCGGCGTCTACGCCTTCATCGGCATCATGTCTCGCACCATGCAGGTGTCGGAATATTATGTTGCCGGGCGGCGGGTGCCGGCGCTTTACAACGGCATGGCCACCGGCGCCGACTGGATGAGCGCGGCCTCCTTCATCGGCATGGCCGGCACGCTCTATCTGCTCGGCTATGACGGGCTCGGCTTCGTGCTGGGCTGGACCGGCGGCTATGTGCTGGTGGCGATTCTGGTCGGGCCTTACCTGCGCAAGTTCGGCTGCTACACCGTGCCGGACTTCTTCGCCTTTCGGTTCGGCGGCAACGTGGCCCGGTTCCTGGCCATTATCGTGCTGCTGTCGTGCTCCTTCACCTATGTGGTGGCGCAGATCGTCGGTACCGGCCTGATCGGCGCGCGCCTGCTCAACATGGACTTCACCGTCGCGGTCTATGTCGGCCTCGCCGGCATCTTGGTGTGCTCGATGCTCGGCGGCATGCGCGCGGTGACCTGGACCCAGGTTGCGCAGTACATCGTGCTGATCATCGCCTACCTGCTGCCGGTGGTGATTCTGTCGGCGCAGAAGTTCGGCCTGCCGCTGCCGCAATTCACCTACGGCCAGGTGCTGCAGGCGATCACCGCGCGCGAGCAGGAGATGGTGCAGCAGGGGCTGGCGGTGGCCGGCCAGATCAAGCCGTACATCCAGCCCTTCACCACCTACGATCCGCTCAACTATTTCGGGCTGATCTTGTGCCTGATGGTCGGCACCGCCTCGCTGCCGCACGTGTTGATGCGATACTTCACCACGCCGTCAGTGCGCGAAGCGCGGCTGTCGGTGGCGTGGTCGCTGCTGTTCATCTTCATGCTGTATTTCACGGCGCCGGCCTACGCCGCGTTCGCCAAGCTCGAAGTTTATCAGGAGGTGATCGGGCGGGCGATTACTGACCTGCCGCAGTGGATTTACTCCTACGGCAAGGTTGGCTTGATCAATGTCTGCGGTGCGCAGGCCACCGACGCCGCCGCGGTGGTGGCGGCGTGCCAGAAGATCGCCGGCCACGCCGGTATCCTCCGGTTCGGCGATTTCGCCATCCAGGCCGATGCCATCGTCATCTCGACGCCGGAAATCGCCGGCCTGCCTTACGTTGTCTCCGGCCTGGTCGCGGCCGGCGGCCTTGCTGCGGCGCTGTCGACCGCCGACGGCCTGTTGCTCGCCATCGCCAACGCGCTGTCGCACGACGTCTATTACAAGATGATCGACAAGAATGCGCCGACCGCCCGCCGCCTGACCATCGCCCGCGTGCTGTTGGTTGGTGTCGCGGTGCTGGCGGCCTACACCGCCTCGTTCCGCCCAGCCGACATCGTGGCGATGGTGGCGTGGGCGTTCTCGCTGGCCGCGGCCGGCATCTTCCCGGCCTTGGTGATGGGCATCTGGTGGAAGCGGACCTCGAGCGTGGCGGCACTGGCCGGCATGACGGTCGGCTTCGGCCTGTGCCTCTATTATCTGGTCGGCACCCGCTACTATGCCGGCTCATTCTACGAGACCTGGAGCGTCCTGTCGTCGGCCACCGACGCCCAGGCGGCGCGCTACGCCGAACTGAAGGCGGCCTGGCTGGCCGCGCCCGACAGCGCGGCGGCGTGGAAGGCCTACGACACCTTCGCGCAGGGCATCGCCAATTGGTTCGGGGTGAAGAACATCTCGGCGGGGCTGTTCAGCCTGCCGCTCGGCTTCTTCATCATCTGGTCGGTGTCGCTGATGACGCCGGGGCCGACGGCGGAAATGCGGGCGTTCATCGACGAAATCCGGCGGCCGCGCGGCCGGGCGATCTTCCAGGAGAAGACAAGCTGAGCGCCGATGTTGGTGGCGCCGGAGCGGGGGCCCATGGGCCCCCGCTTTTGTTGCCGACGCCCGGCGCGGGCAACCATGTCCTTGACACGATTGAGATCAAACACGTGGATGGCCAAGCCCGGCCGCCCGGACCTGACGACGCCGGGTCACGTCCAAAGGCCACTGGCATCATCGGCTCGGCGTGGCTCCTTCAAACGCATACGCCCGCCGGCGGACCGGCGGGCGACCAGGGCAGGGGCTTTGAGAACCGGTCAATCAATCAGGCGGTCGGCGCCAGCGTGCGCGGCTGTTCCAGCGCGCGCACCCGCGCCAGCACCGCTTCCTGCACCTTCTCAAACGCGCGGACCTCGATCTGGCGGACGCGCTCGCGGCTGACGCCGAACTCCTCGGCCAGCTCCTCGAGCGTGATCGGGTTCTCGGCCAGGCGGCGCGCCTCGAAGATGCGGCGCTCGCGCGGGTTCAGCACGTCCATCGCGCCTTTCAGCGCGGCGCGGCGGGAGTCGAACTCCTCGCTCTCGACCAGCACGGTTTCCTGGTTGGCGCTTTCGTCGACCAGCCAGTCCTGCCATTCGGAGCCGCCCTCGCCATCGTCGCGCAGCGGCGCGTTGAGCGAGGCGTCGCCGGCGAGGCGGCGGTTCATCTCGACCACCTCGCGCTCCTCGACGCCGAGGCGCTTGGCGATCAGCTTGACCTGGTCGGGCCTGAGGTCGCCGTCCTCGATCGCCGAGATGCGTCCCTTGGCCTTGCGCAGGTTGAAGAACAGCTTCTTCTGCGCCGCGGTGGTGCCCATTTTCACCAACGACCACGAACGCAGGATGTATTCTTGAATCGCCGCCTTGATCCACCACATTGCGTAGGTGGCAAGACGAAAGCCCTTGTCGGGCTCGAAGCGTTTGACCGCCTGCATCAGTCCGACGTTGCCCTCGGACACCACTTCGGAGATCGGCAGGCCATAGCCGCGATATCCCATGGCGATCTTGGCCACCAATCGCAGGTGGCTGGTGACAAGCTTGTGGGCGGCGTCGGTGTCACCATGCTCGCGCCAGGATTTGGCGAGCATGTACTCTTCCTGCGGCTCCAACATCGGGAAGCGGCGGATTTCGTCGAGATAGCGCGACAGGCCGCCTTCGGCAGTGAGAGATGGTATCTGGGCCATCGGAGTGCGCCCTCCTCAGCATTGCGGGCTCCCCGAGCGGGCGAGCCCTCGGGTGGCCGCGTCACGGCGCCGACCACGGTTGGACTCTATCGGCCCCTATAGCGGGGATCAAATTACGCTTTCGTCAGTTTTCGCCAATGCCCGACGCAAACCGGCGAGGTCTTGCGGGAGTTCCGCCGTAAATTCGATAAATTCACCGCTGCTCGGGTGAGCAAAGCCCAAGCAGGTGGCGTGGAGCGCTTGGCGGCGCAGGCTTTCTAGACATGTGCGCGCCTCCGGCGGCAGCAGTCCCGCCTTGGTGCGAAAGCCGGCGCCGTACGTCGCATCGCCCAGCAGCGGGTGGCCGATGTGTGCCATATGGACACGAATCTGATGGGTGCGTCCGGTTTCCAGCCGGCACTCCAACAAGCTCGCCACTGGTCGGCCGTCGGTGCCGGCATAGCTTTCGATCAGCCGCCAGTGCGTCACTGCCCAGCGCCCGTTGGGGCGGACCGCGATCTTCTCGCGGTTCCTCGGGTCGCGGTCGAGCGGAGCGTCGACGCTGCCGGAGGGCAGCGCCGGGCAGCCCCACACGAAGGCGAGGTAGGCGCGGGTGAAGCCGCCGCTGCGGCCGTGGTCGGCGAACTGGGCGGCGAGCCGGCGGTGGGCACGGTCGGTCTTGGCCACCACCAACAGGCCCGAGGTGTCCTTGTCGAGGCGGTGGACGATGCCCGGCCGCGCCACCCCGCCGATGCCGGACAGGCTGGCGCCGCAATGGGCGATCAGGGCGTTGACCAGGGTGCCGGTGGCGTTGCCGGCGGCGGGGTGGACCACCAGCCCGGCCGGCTTGTTGAGCACGATGAGGGCGGCGTCCTCGAACACGATGTCGAGCGGGATGGTCTCCGGCGCCGGAACGGGGTCGGTCGGCGGCGGCACCGCCACCACCACCCGCCCGCCTGAATTGACCCTGACGCTGGGGTCCACTACCAATCGGCCGTCGACCGTCACGGCTTCGGCCAGGATCAGCGCCTTGAGCCGCGAGCGGCTGAAGGCGGGCAGGCGGTCGGCGAGCAGGCGGTCGAGCCGGCTGCCGGCATCGGTATCGGCGATCGTCAGTTCGATCCGCTCCGTTTCGGTCGGCCGGGGCGTCGTCTCGCTCATTGGCTCGGTTTTCCGCTTCTTTTCAATCGGTTCTGGTCTCATGACATCCACGCCCGACCACGAGGTTCCGCTCACTCCGGAGCAGGAGAAGCTGGTGTCGCGGATGCGCCGGCTGTCGCAACTGTCGGCGCTGATCATGGTGCTCGGCGCCGGCGCAGTGTTCAGCGTCATCGGCTATCGCCTTTTCACCGCGCCGAAAAGCACCTCGGCGTATGCCGACGTTACCGCGACGCTGCCGAAAGGCGCCAGGATCGTGTCGACCGCGGTGGCCGAGCAACTTCTGGTGGTAACGGTCGAGATGAACGGCGCGCTGGAGGTGCGGACCTTCGCGCTCGACAGCATGAAGCCAGCCGGCCGGCTGCGCTTCGCCTCGGAGCCGTAATCCCGTTCGGCCGACGCAGCGGCCGCGTCGTCACCGGCTACCGGAAATCCGGTGCTCGACCACTGGGTTTCGGCACCGGTTCGCTCGATCATGACCTGATGGCGGCGGCAGCAGCAGCCGGCCGTTGGTTCCGCTGGCGGATTTTCGTGAAGCCATTGATTTCAGGCAAGAAAATCTGCGAGCCTCAACAGCGCATGCGTCAGCATCCGCGGCCGTTGGGATGAATGGCAGTTCCATACTCTACGTCCGGCATCGTTTGCCCGCGCTTATTGGGCAAACGTCGGCTCGAATGCTGGCATGGGAGGGAAGTGGCCTCTAAGGCCTTGATTTTATTGGCGCTCCCTAGGGGACTCGAACCCCTGTTTTCGCCGTGAGAGGGCGACGTCCTAGACCGCTAGACGAAGGGAGCCGCTCGCGGTTCGGTCGATATAGCTGCGTTGCTGCGAGGCTGCAACACCGTTTCCGCAAACCGGCTTGCGATCCCCACAGGGACATCAAGGCTGCCGCGGGGGGGGGGGGGGGGGGGGGGAACATGCAGCGGCGGCCGCGCCGGCCGCCAATCCCGGCCGGCCAAGTGGAAATCACCCGCGGAGGCGGCAAGGCGCAACGACTCAGGCCTCGCTTTTTTCGGCGGCCGGCGACGAAACTGCGGCCTGATATACTGCGACGCCGACGAAATCCCCTGTGCTGACGATCTGTCGGCGCAAGCACAAGGCGGATTCCTTCGGAGACGCGGTCTATAAATTGCCGCTACGTGACGTCATCGGTTCCACGCTACCCCCGTTGTGGCAATAATCACACATTCGGGACGCGCTGGGCATAATCAAGGGTTGCTTTGGCCCGCTGCGCTGGCGGGACGCCGTGCCATGCACTAGCATTCCGCCAGCGCCGTCGAAGGGGAAAATGGGTGGGTCTGGATGTGGCGAGCCAAGTGGGCCGAGACGGTCTGCTGGGGTCACTAAGTCGTTGGAAAAATTGACCTTCCGGCCTATGATCCCCTGAGGCGGCCCCGCGTGCGGGTGGTGGCACTCGGTATTTTCGACGGCAGCCTTTCGGAGCAAACCATGAAAGCAGTCCTTTTGGCCGGTGGCCTGGGAACCAGGCTTGCGGAGGAAACCAACGTCAGGCCAAAGCCCATGGTTGAAATCGGCGGAAAGCCGATTTTGTGGCATATTATGAAGACGTACACCGCTCACGGCATCACAGACTTCGTGATCTGCCTCGGCTACAAGGGTTATATAATCAAAGAGTATTTTCGGAATTATTTCCTGCACACATCGAATGTCACCTTTGATATTCGTAACAACAAGATGGAAGTTCATCACGCCGAGAGCGAGCCCTGGCGGGTGACGCTGGTCGAAACCGGCGAGGCCACCCAGATCGGCGGCCGCATCAAGCGAATCCTGCCTTATATCGGCGATGACGACGCGTTCTGCCTGACTTATGGCGACGGCCTCGGCGACGTCGATATCGCTGCTTCCATTGCGTACCATCGCAAGGAGGGCCGCCTCGCCACCGTCACCGCGGTGCAGCCGCCCGGCCGGTTCGGTGCGCTCAAGCTCGACGGCAGCCGGGTGACCGGGTTCCAGGAGAAGCCGCTGGGCGATGGCGGCTGGATCAACGGCGGCTTCTTCGTGCTGTCACCCAAGGTCGGCGAGTATATCGAAGGCGATTTGACCGTTTGGGAGCGCGAGCCGATGGAGCGTCTCGCCGACGAGGGACAGCTTTCGGCGTGGTTTCATCATGGCTTCTGGCAGCCGATGGACACGTTGCGCGATCGCAGTTACCTCGAAGGGTTGTGGACGTCCGGCAAGGCGCCCTGGAAGAACTGGTAATAAAAGGCACTATGCCATGCGTGTACTGATCACCGGCAACATGGGCTATGTCGGCCCCGTGCTCGCCCGGTTCCTCAAGGCAAACGACGCCAGCGTCGAAATCATCGGGTTCGATGCCGGCTTCTTCGGCCATTCCCTCACCGGCGCGGAGTCGCTGCCGGAGACGGTGCTGGCCCGGCAGTATTTCGGCGACGTGCGCGAATTTCCCGAAGAGTTGCTGGCCGGCGTCGACGGCGTGGTTCACCTCGCCGCGGTGTCGAACGATCCGATGGGCAAGGAATTCGAGGAGGTCACCGCCGCAATCAACCGCGATGCCAGCGTGCGCATCGCCAAGCTGGCGGCCAAGGCCGGGGTGAAGAACTTCGTGTTCGCCTCGTCGTGCTCGATGTACGGGGCGGCGGACGGCGGGCCGCGCAAGGAAACCGACCCCACCAATCCGCTCACCGCCTATGCCCGCTCCAAGATCGGCACCGAGGAGGACCTTCGCGGAGCCGATCTCGGCGGCATGGTGTTCACCAGCCTGCGCTTCGCCACCGCCTGCGGCATGTCCGACCGGCTGCGGCTCGACCTGGTGCTCAACGATTTCGTCGCCTGCGCGGTGACGTCGGGCGAGATCACGGTGCTGAGCGACGGCACGCCGTGGCGACCGCTGATCGACGTCGAGGACATGGCGCGGGCGATTTCCTGGGCGGTCCGCCGCCCGGCCGGCAATGGCGGGGCGTGGCTCGCCGTCAATGCCGGCCGCAGCGAGAACAATTACCAGGTGCGCGACCTCGCCGAGTCGGTGGCGCGCCACGTGCCCGGGACCAAGGTGTCGATCAACACCGATGCGCCGCCGGACAAGCGCTCCTATCAGGTCGACTTCTCGCTGTTCAAATCGCTGGCGCCGAACAACCTGCCGCAGGTGTCGCTCGACCAGTCGATCCAACGGCTGCTCGCCGGGTTCGCGCGCATGACGTTCGCCGACTCCGATTTCCGCAACTCCCCCTACATGCGCCTCAATACGCTGCGAAGGCACATGGCGGCCGGCAGGCTTGCCAGCGATCTGCGCTGGACGGTGACGTGAGATGAAGTTTTTGCCGACACCCCTGAACGGCGCCTACACCATCGAGCTGGAGAAGCGCGGCGACGACCGCGGCTTCTTCGCCCGCTTCTTCTGCGAAAAGGAGTTCGCGCAGGCCGGGCTCGAGACTCGCTTCGTGCAGATCAACACCTCGCTGTCGGGCAAGAAGGGCACGCTGCGCGGCATGCACTACCAGCTGCCACCGGCGGCGGAGGTGAAGGTGGTGCGCTGCCTGCGCGGCGCGCTCTATGACGTGATCGTCGACCTCAGGGCCGGCTCGCCGAGCTTCGGCAAATGGTTTGGCGCCGAGCTGAGCGCCGAGAACCGCACCATGATGTACGTGCCGCGCGGCTTCGCCCACGGCTTCGTCACCCTCACCGACGACGTCGAGGCGCTCTATCTGGTTTCCGCGTTCTATGCGCCGGAGGCTGAGCGCGGCGCGCGCTGGAACGACCCCGCCATCGGCATCGAATGGCCGGTCGAGCCGGCCGAGCTGTCCGACAAGGACCGCAATTGGCCCGATCTCGACCCGCAGTTCCATGGCTTCGAGCTGATGCGGGGGGCGTGATGCGGGTTCTGCTCACCGGCGCCAGTTCCTTCACCGGATACTGGTTCGCTCGCCTGCTGACGGAGGCGGGCCACCAGGTCGTCGCGCCGCTGCGCAACACGGTGGCGGCGTACGCCGAGGGCGTGCGCGGCGAGCGGGTGCGCCGGCTTGCCGGCTTTGCCGAGATCGTCGAGGATTGCGCGTTCGGCTCGCCCCGCTTCATCGATCTGGCGCGGCGCGGCTTCGAGGTGCTCTGCCATCACGCCGCGCAGGTCGGCGATTATCGCAGCCCGGATTTCGACATCGCCGCGGCGCTCGCCGCCAACACGCTGAACCTGCGGGCGGTGCTGGCGGAGGGCGCGTTCAAGGGCGTGGTGCTCACCGGCAGCGTGTTCGAGAACGGCGAGGGCGCCGGCAACGCGCCGCTGGTGGCGTTCTCGCCCTACGGCCTGTCGAAGGCGCTCACCGCGCAGGTGGTGGAGCATCGCTGCCGCGAGGCCGGGGTCGGCTACGGCAAGTTCGTCATTCCGAACCCGTTCGGGCCGCTGGAGGAGCCGCGCTTCTGCGCCTATCTGGTGCGCACCTGGAGGGCGGGCGAGGTCGCCAAGGTCAACACCCCGGCCTATATCCGCGATAACATCCACGTTCGGCTGCTGGCGCTGGCCTATGTGCGCTACGCCGAGGAGGTGGCGGCCGGCCGGGCCGGCGCCAAGCTCAATCCGTCCGGCTATGTCGAGGCACAGGGCGTGTTCGCCGAGCGCTTCGCCCGCGAGATGCGCGGCCGCCTCGGCCTTGCCTGCGGGCTCGACCTCGCGCGCCAGACCGAGTTTGCCGAGCCGGTGATGCGAATCAACACCGACCCGGCGGCGCTGTACGTCTCGGGCTGGGACGAGCGCGCGGCGTGGGACGAGGTGGCGGAGGGATACCGGGCATGACCACGGTCGCCTTCATGCCCGCCAAGGGAACCAGTGCGCGGATCGAGAACAAGAATCTCCGCATCCTCGACGGCGAGTTGCTGTTCAAGCGCAAGCTGCGGCAACTGCTCGACTGTCCGGGCATCGACCTTGTCTGCCTCGACACCGAGAGCGACGATCTCGCCGCGCTGGCGAGCGAGTTGCCGGTCCGGCGGCTGAAGCGCCCGGTGTCGTTGGCGACCAACGCCGCTGATGGCCACGACATGTTCGCCTGGGAATGCGCGCAGGTCGAGGCGGACATCTACATTCAGTCGTTGTGCACCGCGCCGTTCGTGACCGCGGCGACGGTGTCGCGAGCGCTGTCGGCGCTGAAGCAATCGCCCGAGCACGATTCGCTGGTGGCGGTGTCGCGGGCGAAGCAGTATCTTTGGCGCGACGGCGAACCGGTTTACGGGCGCGGACGCATTCCGAACAGCGTCGACTTGCCCGAGGCCGTCGTCGAGGCGATGTCGCTTTACATCGTGCGGGGCGAGGTGGCGCGCGCCGGCAAGCGGTTCGGAACGAACCCGCTCTTGTTTGCGCTGGATCCGACCGAGCAGATCGACGTCAACTGGCCGGAAGACCTGGTGCTGGCGGAGACCGTCGCCGCCGGCGAGCGGGCGCGCGAGAACCTCGCGCTGACGGCGCTGGCGCCCTATCTCACCTCGTCGCTTCTCTCCGACATCACCCGCGAACTCGGCCTTGCCCAGGCGCTGCCGCGCGAGATCTCCGGGGCGGGCCGCTTTTTCGGCCGCGCCAAGACGCTGCAACTCGACGCGGTGGGCGAAGGCGATTCCTGGCACGGCATCTATGACGCGCTGAAATCCTACGATTTCGTGCGGCCGGGCGACGTCATCACCGTCGAGAACAAGGTGCGCGACCACGCCTATTTCGGCGAACTCAACGCGCAGATCGCCATGCGCTCTGGCGCGGTCGGTGCGGTGATCGACGGTGTCACCCGCGACGTGGAGGCGGTGCGCCGGCTCGGGTTCGCGGTGTTCGCCAGGGGCAACCATTGCCTCGACATCAAGTTCAAGGGCGTGCTGCGCGCGATGAACCTGCCGATTGCCATAGGTGGCGTGGCCATCTGCAACGGCGACTACATTTTCGCCGACGCCGACGGCGTCGTCGTCATTCCCCGCGAGAAGTGGCCGGAGGTCCGGGCGGCGGCGCTGCGCGGCATCGAAAAGGAATGGCGGGTCGGGATGTCGGTCGCGCTGGGACGGCCGGCGATGGAGATTTTCGAGACGGTGGGGGAGTTTTGAGCGATGAACCTCCTGATCTATCTCGAGCCGCTGCATGAGCTGGACAATCCGTTCTGGCACGAGGCCTGGCTCGGGTTCGCCGACCGCATGGCCACCGCGCTCAAGCGGCGCTGGCCGGAGGCGCGCGCCGTGTGCGTCACCAACCGGGCGCTGGCGTATGCGAAGCCGCGGGCGCCGTTCGACATCGTCGTGCTCGACCATACCGAACTGGTGCCGCGATTCGGCGCCACCGCGGCGGCGGTGGCCGCCCATTGGGACAGCGGCGGAGACGACGACAGCAACACGGCGATGGCGGCGCTGCTGCGGGCGCGGCTCGGCGGCTTCGAGCCGGGGGTCTGCGTGTCGTTCTCGCCGGTGCCGTTTCTGCGGACGGCATTTTCCGAGGCGCCGGTGCTGTTCTTTGAGCACGGCATGGTGTCGCGGCCGCCGTTTCCGCTGACCGGCTACCTCGATCCGTTTGACATCGTGCGCGGCTCGGCGCTGGTGCGCCTCAAGGATCGGGTGCGCGGCTTTCAGCCGACGGCGGCGGAAGCCGCCTTCGTCGCCGAGCTGCGCGAGCGCTATTTCGGCCATATCGAGAGCGGCAACCGGCTGGCAGCCACGGTCGCATCCTGGCGGAAGAAATTCCCCCGCCTTATGCTGCTCGCCGGGCAGTTCTCAAACTTCTATGCGTTCGATTGCTACGCCGCCAACAAGACCCCGCTCGACCTCGTGCTCCATGCGTTGGCGGCTGCCGGCCCGTCGGTCGGCGTGATTGTCACCGAGCATCCCAACCATCCGTTTCTCAATGAGCGGATGGTGGAGTGGCTTGCGACCTCTCACCCCAATTTTCTCTGGAGCCCGGATTTCAACGCCACCACCTGGCGGGCGGCGTCGCAGTGGCTGATGGCGCACGTCGACGCCGTGGCGACGGTGTCCTCGAAAGTCGGGCTGGAGACGCTGCTGTGGCGCAAGCCGCTGTTGGTGCTGGGCTCCTCGCACCTCGACACCATCGCCGACGGCCACGATCTGGCGGAGCTCGACGCGGTGTGCGCGCGGCCGTGGCCGGCGTGGAAGGACGCCGTTCTGGCCTGGCACCTGACGCGCTACACCATGCCGTTCGATCTGCTGTTCGAGACCGACCTGTTCTGCGACAGGCTGGAGCTGGCGCTGGCGCAACACCGCTCGAACAACCTGGACGCGGCGTTCGACGTGGCGTTCGTCCCGATCGACGACATCCGCCGTTCATACGATGCGGCGATGACGGCCTACGGTGTCGGCGCGGGCGCCCCGGCGGCGGCCAAGGCGCCCGAGTCCGTACGGCGGACAGCAGACGTGAGCCACTCACCCGGGAGCAATCAGGCCATGGCAGATGCAGCGGAGCAGACGGCCGAGACTCGTCGGCTAAAGGAGGAGGCCGCCAACCTGCAGGCCCAGCTCGACGCACTGCACGCCAGCACCAGTTGGCGGATCACCGCGCCGCTGCGCGCGCTGTCCCGGAGGCTTCGGCTGCGGGATTTAACCGCTGGTGGGACCGGCGATCCAATTCCACAGTCACCGCCTCGTTCGGACTGTTCGACCGGAGCCTCCGAGTGTCGGGAGCATTCCGCAGCGAGCACTCATACCCGTCACACGTCTGCGGACGTTGCCGCGATGGATCAACGTGCCGCCCTGCCGGCCGATTTCGACCGCGCCAGCTATCTCCGCCTGCACCCGGACGTCGCTGCTGCCGGCGATGATCCTGCATCGCATTATTTGACGCACGGGATTCATGAGGGCCGGAACTACAAGGAAAATGCTCCGACGCTCACGCCGGCGCATACCGCGATCGGCGGTCGTTTCGTTCAGACCGCTCCGAGCAGCCAGAACGTCCTGGACCTTTTCCAGGGCGAATGGTCATCGGCGATGCCCGCCTCCTCAGGTCTGAAATCCGAACCCGGATATGCCGCCCTGTTTGAACATGCCCTCATGACCTGGGCCAACGAAGTGTTGGGGCCGTTCGGAGGCAAGACGGTTCTGGAATTGGGACCGCTCGAAGGCGGCCACTCCTACATGCTTCATGGCTTCGGCGCGAAGGTCACGGCCGTGGAGGCAAATGCCGCGGCGTTTTTGCGGTGTCTGTGCGTGAAGGAGATCTTCGACCTCCAAGGCGTGCATTATTTGCTCGGCGACTTCTCTAAATTCCTCGCAGCAGATAACCGGAGATTCGATGCCGTCATCGCATCGGGTGTGCTCTATCATATGACAAACCCGGTTGAGTTGCTTAGGTCAATTGTAAAACGAACGAACCGAGTTTTACTCTGGACACACTATTACGATGAAGATGTTCATTCGAAACGGCCGGATGCGCATTTGTTCCAGCGAGACAAGGAAGTCGACGACTTGCTGGGAGGGTACTGCGGTGCGCGCAGGCTTTATGCCCAGGAGGCTCTCGACTGGACGGGCTTCACCGGCGGCACAAATACCCATGCGATCTGGATGGAGAAAGCAAGCATTCTTAGATTTTTCGCCGACAACGGGTTCAAGACCTCGGTTAATTTCGACCACGCAAATCACCCAAACGGCGCCGCGTTTGCCGTCTGCGCGGTGCGCCCCTAAGCTCGATTTTTCGAGAAACCGAGAGAAGCGTGAGAGTGCAGTCATAGAAAACAATGGACAGGCGACAGGCCGGCGCCAATTTTGAGGTATTTAGCGGTGAAAATATTCAAAAAGATCGAGAGGATGCTGCGCGCGCTGTCCCGGAGGCTCGGTCGCGGGCCGGCCGAGGTCGATAAAGCACCGGCAACGCCACCCGCGGCTGCGGGACCCGGACCGCAGCGCCGGCCGGAGGACATTTTCTCGCCAGAGATGGATTTCGACTTTTGTCGGGAACGGCACGAGGATCTGAGAACCTTCTCCGACCAGCAGCTCAAAACTCATTACGAGCAGTATGGCCGGCGTGAGGGCCGCCTGGTCTCGCTGGCGGCGTCGCGGGCGGGGCTCATCAGCCTCGTCCGCACCATCGCGCCCGCGCTGGAAATCGGGCCGTTCGACCGGCCGATCCTGCCGCGAGAGACCGCGAAGTTTTTCGACGTCCAGCCGAGCGAGGAACTGCGCAAGCGCGCGGCGCCGCTCGACGATCGCGATCCGGACGGTGTACCGCACATCGACTATGTGTCGCCGACCGGGGACCTGTCGATCGTCGACGATCGCTTCAGGCTGGTGGTTTCGAGCCATGCCATCGAGCATCAGCCCGATCTCGTCGGCCATCTGCGGCATGTCGCCCGCATTCTCGATGCGGACGGCTGCTACGCTCTGCTCATTCCCGATTGTCGCTACTGCTTCGATCACTTCCTGCCGCCGTCCAATGTTGGCGCGGTGATCGATGCTCATCTGGAAGGGCGGCGGGTCCATCGCCTCGCCAGCGTCATCGAGCACCACGCGCTGACCACCCACAACGATTCGCTGCGGCACTGGCATGGCGACCACGCGCAAGAGGGACGGGGTGACGTCCAGCGTATTCGCAACGCCATCGCCGAATGGCAGGCCGCGGCCGGCGGCTATATCGACGTCCATGCGTGGCAGTTCACGCCGCAAAGCTTCAGAGAGATCACGGCGACGCTTCACGCGCTGGGCTTGACCGGGCTCCGGCCGCTGCGCGTCTACGAGACCCCGCATGGAAGCAACGAGTTTTGTGCGGTGCTGGTGAAGGATTGAGCAGGGGCACGATCGATGCTGAGGTTTATTCGACGGGTAGTCCGGCTCCTCATTATTTACGGTTTCGATGTTGCCGTTCAGATCGTTGAATGGCCGCGCGTATTTTTCCTGCGCCTGATCGACTATTCGAGCCTGATCAAGACGCTGGAACAGAGCGGCACCACGCGGCTGGCGCTGGTCGCGCCGCACCCGACGCAGCTGCTCGAGTTTGCGATGCGCCATCTGGTGCGTGGCCTGATCGACAATGGCTACACTGTGGTCGTGCTGATGCACGACCACAGCAAGGCGACCTGGCTCAAGCAGGAATTTCCGCAAGTTCATCTCGCACAGCGCAAGAAAAAAGGGCGAGATTTCGGTGCGTGGAAAGAATTTCTTGTTGCGTTGTTCGACAGCGAAGCACTACGCTGCACAATCGAAAAACTCGTCCTCGTCAACGATAGCCTCTACTGGAATGCCAGCACGCGCGACGTTATCCGGCGGCTGACGGAGACGCCGCAGGCGTGGTCCTGTCTCTTTGAGAATTTCGAGTACCATTACCATGCCCAGTCCTTCCTGTTGGCGTTCGACAACCGCGCCATCAACAGCAAGGCGTTCATCGGGTTCTGGTCGAAATACAAGCCCTACAGCAACCGGCGTCATTCAATCGACAACGGCGAAGTTAAGCTTAGCAAGAAGGTGGGGTCTGAACTCGGAAAGCCAGAATGCGTGTTGAATTCTGAATTCGTTGTTCGGAAGTTGCTTTCGGAGCGACCCGAGAAATACAATGGGATTGTCATGGCTCTCGAGATCAACCGCCACATCTTTCGGGACTATGGTCCGGCGCTGGAGCGGTTCGAGAGCAACACCGGCCCCTTGCGGAATGCCCATGGCCAGTTCGGCATCGTTACCGAAACCAACAATTCGATCGAGCTCCATAAGCTCGCTATGACAATTGCAAAGATTATGGAGTGTCATAATCCAACGCATATGGTCGGATTGCTTGTGAACAAGTTTTTCGGCTTCCCGATCAAGCGTGACGTTTGTCAGCGCGGGTCGTTTCAGATCGCCGACGTATTACGCTTGGTCAGCGGCTACTCGGAACAGGAATGTGCGGTAATCGCGTGCGACCTCAGGGCAAAGGAACTGCCCATCTCCATGCGCGGAATCAAGCGCATGCTGTTCGAAGCGGGACGTATTTAGATCTGGTCGGCTGAAGGTGGAACCGGGTTTGCAAAAGAAAATGTGACAGCCAGGAACTCAAGGCATCCGTTTGGTTCGGATCGACGGGTGTCGTGGAGCATCTTTCGTTCTGTCATCGGGGGATCTCCGGTGACGACAGAGATGATTCGCGAAGATCCGTCGTTGAAAATGGATTTTCGGCGGACGGGATGCGGCCTTGGCCGTCGTCAGACCGAATCCGTTTCCTGCTGACGGTTTTCAAAATGTCGCATTTTCTTGCTTAAACGCTGCGACATTGGTGGAAAATGATCGAGGATAGACTTGGATCGATGCGCCGCATTGCCGAAATCCGCTATCGTCCCCGCCGGCGCACGGCCTGGCACCGGTTGCGCTGGCGGCTGCGACGGCTCGGCATCTACTGGACCAACCTGGTCGACGTGGTCGGAGGTGTTGGCCGCGACCTGCGGCCGCCGCCCGAGCAGGGCACCCTCGTTCGCCTGAGCCCGCCCGCCAGCCGGCGCTGGTGCCTCTACGCCGCCTATTCGCCGACCTCCTGCGTCAGCGACATGGTGCTGGCCCAGCTTCGCGCCTATCGCGAGGCGGGGTTCGCGGTGGTGTTCGTGTCGATGTCGAACGCCGTGTCCGACGCCGACCGCGACCGGCTCGCCAGCGTCTGCTGCGGCCTCATCCACCGCCGCAGCTTCGGCCGCGATTTCGGTGCGTGGGCGCACGCCACGCGCCTGCTGGGCGCCGATCTCGCCGACGCCCAGTCGCTGCTGCTCACCAACGACTCGCAACTCGGCCCGATCGTCCCGCTGGCGCCCTGGATCGACGCCTGCACCGCGCGGGACGGCTTGTTCGGCCTCACCGAGAGCCTCGGCGGCGGCAGCCACCTGCAGTCCTATTTTCTGCTCGCCAACGGCGTGCGCGCGGTCGCCGACGTCGTCGCCTATCTCACCCACGTCCGCCTCACCCACAGCAAATGGCTGATGGTGCAGCGCGGCGAGGTGGCGTTCTCGCGCGCGATGCGCGAAAAAGGCCATTATACCGCCGCCGTGCTCGACCATGAGACCATCGAGAACGCACTGCTTGACCATCCCGAGCTGCTGGCGGAACTGTCGGTGCTGGAGCCGGCGCTGCTGGAAGGGCTCCGTCCCGCCCAGCCGCTGCGAAACCGCTATCTGCTGCGGTCGAGGCTGTTCATGCTGCCGCTCAATCCCTGCCACCAGCTCAATTCGGTGCTGCTGCGCCACTTCAAGTTCCCGTTCATCAAGGTTGATCTCGTGACGAAGAATCCCGGCATGGTGCCGTCGGCGCCGGATTGGCGCTATTTCATCGGTCCGGACAGTCCGGTGACCGAGGCGATGATCGACGATCATCTGGCAACGCTGGCTTGACGGTATCACCGTGGACAAGAAATTCGTGGAGCAGGGCCGCCTTGCCCTGGCGGACCTGAACGAGGCCGTTCGTCTGTCGTGGTTCTGGCTGGCGCTCGGCTGGGTCGACATTCTGCAGCGCTATCGCGGCTCGATGCTCGGGCCGTTCTGGCTGACGCTGACGACGGCGGCGTTCATCGCCGGGCTTGGGCCGCTTTACGCCCAGCTGTTCAATCTCGAGATGGCGCAGTATCTGCCCTACCTCGCCATCGGCTTCACGGCGTGGGGGTTCATCAACGGCACCATTGCCGATTGCTGCAACGCATTCATTTTCGCCGGCGACACGCTGAAGCAGATCAGGGTGCCGCGGCTGGCGCTGCTGTTCCAGGTGATCTGGCGCAACGTCATCGTGTTCGCGCACAGCCTGCCGATCTTCGTCGTGGTGCTGCTCTTCCTTGGCCCCAGCATGTCGCCGGTCATCTTGCTGGTGATTCCCGGCTTTGTGCTGGTGGTGCTCAATCTGGTGTGGATCGGGCTGGTAGTCGCCATCCTCTGCACCCGCTTCCGCGACATCGGCCCGATCATCACCTCGGTGATGCAGATCGCGTTCTTCCTCACGCCGGTGATGTGGGACCACCGCAACCAGCGCGTCGACGAGATCTACATCGCGATCAACCCGTTTGCGTCCTATATCGAACTCATCCGCGCGCCGCTGCTGGAAGAGGCGCCCGATGCCATCTTCGTCGTGGTCGCGCTCGGGACCCTCGTGGTCGGATCGGCGCTCGCGGCGCTGCTGTTCATCCGTGCGCGCCGGCGCATCGTCTATTGGGTTTGATGGCCATGGCCCACATCGAGGTTGAAGACGTCCACGTCCGCTTTCCGGTGCTGCACACCGGCCACCGCTCGCTCAAGAAGGCGCTGGTGGCGACTGCAACCGGCGGCGCCATCATGCGTGAGGCGAACGCCGCGCCGATCGTGCATGCGCTGTCCGGCGTTTCGGTGCGGCTTGAGGTCGGCGACCGGGTCGGGCTGGTCGGGCCGAACGGTGCCGGCAAGTCGACGCTGCTGCGGGTGCTGGCCGGCATCTACGAGCCCGACGATGGCCACGTTGCGGTGGATGGCAAGATTGCCGCGCTGCTCAATGTCAATCTCGGCTTCAACGCCGACCTGACCGGCCGCGAGAATCTGCGGCTGCGCGGCATGTATATGGGGCTGAAGGGCAAGGAGATCGCCGCGCTCGCGCCCGAAATTGCCGATTTCACCGAGCTTGGCGACTATCTCGACATGCCGGTGCGAACCTATTCCTCTGGCATGCAAATGCGCCTTGCGCTTGGCATGGCGACGGCGGTGAAGCCCGACATCTTGCTGATGGACGAGTGGATTCTCGCCGGTGACGCCCACTTCATGGAAAAGGCCAAGGCGCGCGTCGCCGCATTCGTGCGGCAGGCCCGCATCCTGGTGCTGGCGTCGCATTCCGCCGACGTCATCCGCACCTGGTGCAACAAGGCGCTCTATCTCAGCGCCGGCAAGGTGCAGGCGTTCGGCCCGGTCGAGGAGGTGCTGGAGGCCTACGCCGATGCCGCACGTGCTCAATCTGTAACCAGAAATTGAGGCTGGACCTGAATTCGGACTCCGCTACTCTCCTCGGTGGAGAGCTGTTTTCTGTTCGAATGCCGGTTTGTGCGTGGGCAGCTTGCTCTGTCGATTCAATTCCCGAGGTGTCGTCCGCCACGGCCGGACCGAAGAGGAGGGGGCTATGGGTACGCAAGACGCGTTGCTGGCTGCCGCATCGGCGTGGGATACGTCGAAAGAAAGTCTTGAATCGGTCGAGCGGCGAATTCATGACCGCGCTCCGTTGGAGCAACTCGACAGCAGGGCGGATAGTTATATAAAGTGTATTTTTGAGTTGTTTCCCTACGTCGAATTGAATGGCGGGGATAGAATAATGGAGATCGGCTCCGGTGTCGGATATCTGATGCAGGGGCTTGCCAGGAAATTAGACCGAGACGGAATGTCGGGCTATAAAATCACCGGGCTCGACATTTCTCCGAGCATGAGCGCCAAAGCTAGGGAACGGCTCGGGAACGACAGTCGATATGATTTTGTTTTATATGACGGCATCACGGTGCCGCTGCCGGATAAGTCGCTTGATTTCATATATAGCATGGCTGCCTTGCAGCACGTTCCAAAGGTCTATGTTTATAATCTTTTCTTTGAGATCAAGCGCCTTCTCAAGCCGAATAGCTTTGCGATAATTCACTTGCTGCCATTTCGGTGTCTGCCGGAGCAAAACAAGAACGTTCCTTGGCGTGAAGAAATTCGAAGCCAGATAAATAACGCGCATGGGGTTCATTGGCATCATTTTTATACTGAGGAAGAGCTGGTCTACGTTCTGCGCGACGGAACTGGGTTTTCTCACGTTGATGCGCGGAACGGTGGAGAATTCGTTTGCGTAAACTCCGAGCCTCTTCGGATTCCAGCCTCGTTCAATGCAAAAAAATACGTTAAAAATTACGAAGACCTGCGGACGGCAAAATTAAATGCCGAGAAGCATTATCTTGAGTTCGGGTTTAAAGAAGGGCGTACCTGGAAATAGGCGCGCTCGCGCCGCTCGGCCGCGTTGCTGGCGAGCGATGCCGGTGGTGGCGGCCGATCGGTGGTTCCGATCGGGATGTTGGTGAAACACTGATTTCGCGAACGAAACACTGCGAGTTTCAACGGCTTCAACGGCCCACGCGTTCAACGGCTCCACGCGTCGGCATCCGGGGCCGTTGGGATGACGTCCCGGTTGGTGATGATCGTCGGTTTCCGGTCTCAACCATGGCGGGCTCCTGGTGGTCCTGGAGCCCTGTTGAGCTGCCGCCTCACAGCTTCAGCGTCTTGACCAGGTCCTCGGCCGCCTTGCGCCGCTGGGCGATGGTGTCGGCCAGCGCCAGATCCGATTTCGTCAGCTCGGCGAGGCGGTTCTCCTGGCTGCGCAGCATGTCGAGATAGCGCCGGCCGAGGTCGGTGCCGGAGCCGACCGATCGCAAGTTAGCACGAACACGCTCCTGGTCGCGGGTGATGCGGTCGCGCTCGGCGGCAGTCTGGTCGCGTTGCGCCTGCGCCTTGGCGATATCGCCGACGAGGTCGGAGAGGCGCTCGACTGCAGCCTTGACCGCCTCGCCCTCGTTGTCGAGGCCCTTGACCTGCACCAGCATGTCCTCGGCGGTGAGGGTTGTCAGCGCCACGCTCTGGCTGTCCATGCGCTCGGTGACGAACTCGGCCTTGGTGGTCTTGCCCTTGGGGGCGGCGACGCGCCAGCGGTAGAGCGTCGGCGTCGCCTCGACGTTCTCGACGTCGGCGGCCGGCGTCCAGCCGGCGGTGCGGTTTTCCTCGATGACGATGGTGCGGTCCTGGTCCGGCGGCGGCGCGATCTCGTAGGCGAGGGTCCGGCGCGCGCGCACCGTGGTGGTCAGCCGGCCGTTGGCGAGAGTGCCGACCGTGGTGCGGCGGACGCCGCGGTCCTCGCGCCTGATCTCGGTCCTGGCGTCGAGCGCGAGGGCGACGAACCTGGCGCCGCCGCGCGGCACCAGCGGCAGCATGGCGTCGCCGAGGTGCTGCACCGCGCCGGCGGCGGTGGTGTCGTAGGCGGTGACGATGCCGGGCGGCAGCGCGATGTCGCCGTCATTGCTGAGCCGCAGCGCCGCCAGCGGCCGGCTGCGGTCGGTCTGCGGCTGGTAGAGCCACACTCGCTCGACCGCCACCTCGCGGTCGACGAACGGCACCATCATGGTGTGGCCGGTCGGCAGCGACACCCGCTGGGGGAAGCGGTAGATCAACTGGGTGGCGGCCTCCTCGGTCGCCGCCGCGCTGGCGGGTGCCGCGCCCGCGAGCGGCGGCAGGCCCGGCGGCGCCAGCATCGGCGCCGGGGCGGCCCGTTCGGCAAGCGCCTCCTCATCGAACCGTTGCAGCGACTTGTTGCGGCCGCCGCCCCGCGCCACCGCGGCCGGCTGGGCGCCGTCGAGGCGCGGCGCCACGCCCGCGCCGCCGGCGATCGGCACCTCGGTCTGGTGGCCGAACACCGCGGTGTAGAGCGGCTGCGTCAGCGCCACCGGATTGCCGGACACCAGCGTCAGCTCGACGTCTTTCCAGTCGCCGCCGGTGAGATTCTCCAGCACCGCCCAGCCCTGCAGCCGCGCCTTGCCATCCGCCTTGGCGTCGGCCTTCGGCAGCACCAGGCGCCAACTGGCCTTCCAGATCGGCGCGCCGACAACGTAGCTCACCGCGACCGGGCGCGTGCGCTCGCCGGGCACCTCGATCGACAGCCGGCGGCGGTCCTTGGCGCGGTTCTCGGTGAGGCCGGCGAGGGCGCGGTCGATCTGCTTCCTGGCCTCCGGGTCGGTGAAGGTGAGCCGGGTGATCTCCTCGAACACCGCCTGGACCATGCCGCCGTCGGTGACCAGCGACAGCCGGTGGCGGGTGGCGATGCCGCGGCCGTCGGGCCGCTCGACCTGCTCCGGCTCGACCGCAAAGATGCGGCCGCGCGCCGCCACCGGTCCGGCGATCTCGATCTCACTGCCGACCAGCGCGTTGAGGAGCGCGGTCGGCGAGGCCAGCGCCTCGCGGTCGAACGGCAGATCGCGGAACAACTCCTCCAACGGCTCCCTGCCAGGCAGGCTGACCGGCCCGAGCGCGCCCAGCGCATCGAACACCGTGAGGCTCTTCAGCACGTCGTCGACCTGGTCGCGCCGCACCTGAAGATCGATTGCCGTGCCGGCGGTGACGGAGCCTTCATGGCTGAACTGGCCCAGCCCGGCGCTCGACAGCACCACGCGGGTCAAGGGCAGCTCGGCAGCGGCAGCGGCAGTGCCAAACGCCAGCAGCGCCGCGGAGGCGAGCAGGGCCTGGCGAACCCGGCACATCGATCGGCACGGAAGGCGGGTCGGCATGGTCGGCGTCCTCGGAGGTTGCAGTGGCCAGGTTGGGGCGGTGCGTTTCTATATCGCCGAGCCGCGCCGGTGCGAGCAGGCGGCGCCTCCCGTCCCGAACCGGCTGCGACCGTTCTGGTTACCGGCGCATGTTTCGACAGCCCATGGCTGCGCTGGTTGATTAGTGCAGCCTTAGAGAGTAATTCGCTGGCTTGAGTTGAGCAATGTCGGCGCCGCGCGCTCGCCAACGGTGGCGCCAGCATGGTAGCGTTAGATTTGAAACATGACAGGATGTGAAGCTTTTTGTAGAGTTTCCGCAACTCATCGGGCCTCGGAGGCCGTCGATTCGCGGGGGAGGTGTGTTCTGACGGCGTTCTGCGCAGCCTAATTGTGTGGTTATTGTGGTTTGTCCCATCGGCTGTGGTGGGCGCGTGGCCAGGGTTTTCGATGTCGGAGGTCGTCAACAACGTGGCGCATTCCGTTGGACGCCCCGCTGCTGGCACGAGCGGCTCTATTCGAGCCAGATTTGTGATGGACGGCGTTGGCGGCATCGGCTGGTCCGGACCCTCGCGATGGCAGTCGCCCTCGGTGGAACGGGAACGGCTTGGCTGGGAAATGATGAATTCTACTGGGACGACAGCCTACGTCGCTCTTGTCGGTCCGCACGCCGGCATGACGATCAACTTTCGTGGGCCGTTGATTGACGACCTGGTCGGGATCGGCAGCAAGGTCGCCGTGCTCGCGCCAGACTTTACCGACGAGACCCGCGGCGCGATCGCGGCGATGGGGGCCGCCGCCCACGACTATCCGCTGGCGCGCACCGGGCTCAATCCGCTGGCCGACCTCGGCGCGCTTTACGCGCTGTGGCGGTGGTTCCGCCGCGAGCGGCCGGCGGTGGCCTTCACCTTCGCCGCCAAGGCGGTGGTGTGGGGCACCCTGGCGGCGGCGGCGGCCGGCGTGCCGAACCGGGTGGCGATGATCGAGGGGCTCGGCTACGCCTTCATCCCCAGCAGCGGATTGAAGCAGCGCGTGGTGCGCTGGGTGCTGGTCCAGCTTTATCGCCTGGCGTTCCGGTTGGCGCACACGGTGGTGGTGCTGAACCCGGACGACGCCCGCGACCTCAGCCGCTGGTGCAATCTCAAGGCCGACAAGACCGTGCTGCTCGGCGGCATCGGCGTTGCGCTCGACGAGTGGCGGCCGCCGAGCCGCCGGCCGGGATCGCCGATCACCTTCACCATGATGTCCCGCATCCTGCGCGAAAAAGGGGTGTTCGAATTCCTGAAGGCGGCGGAACAGGTGAAGGCCCGCCACCCCGAGGTGCGGTTCTGGCTGCTGGGCTCGGTGGACTGCAATCCCGGCGGCATTCAGCCGGACGACCTGCAGCCCTGGGTCGAGAGCGGCATCGTCACCTGGCCGGGGCAGGTCGACGTAAAGCCGTATCTGGCCGAAACCAGCGTGTTCGTGCTGCCGTCGTTCTATCGCGAAGGGGTGCCGCGCAGCACCCAGGAGGCGATGGCGATGGGCTGCGCCGTGATCACCACCGATGCGCCCGGCTGCCGCGACACGGTGGCGGAGGGCGTCAACGGCTTCATGGTGCCGATCCAGGACGTCGACGCCCTGGTGGCGGCGATGGAGCGCTTCATCGCCCAGCCCGACCTGATCGAGCAGATGGGGCGGGAGAGCCGCCGGCTGGCCGAGCAGCGCTTCGACGCGACGCGGGCAAACCGGCGGCTGATCGAGGTGATGTTCAAGACCGACCCGGTCCATGCGCCGGGCGAGACGGTTCCGGGCTGATCGCGCCGCACTGAGTTTGCCCGCTCGCCGAAAAATCCCGTTCGATCGAGGATTTTTCGGCGAGGTTGGTTCCGGGATCACGGCGTGATCGTCCGGATGCCGGATCAGGCGTTCTCGTAGGCGCGCTCGCCGTGGGTGGCGATGTCGAGGCCGGAATACTCCTCGTCCTGGCCGACCCGCATCGGCGTCAGGCCGCCGATCAGCCGCGCGATCAGCACGGTCGCGAGGCCCGACCACACCGCCGTCACCGCCACCGCGAGCGCCTGCACCCCGATCATCTCGACCAGCCGGTCGTCGCTGACGCCGGAGCCGCCGAGCGCGGTAAGGGCGAACACCGGCAGCAGCAGCGAGCCCATCATGCCGCCGCAGCCATGGACCGCGAACACGTCGAGCGAGTCGTCGATCTTGAGGCGGTGCTTCACGAACAGCGTGGCGAAGTAGCACACCACGCCGGCGGCGAGGCCGACCACCAAGGCGCCGGCCGGCCCGGCATAGCCCGCCATCGGGGTGATGGTGGCAAGCCCGGCGATGCAGCCGGTGGCGATGCCGATCGAGGTCGGCTTGCCGGTCTTCATCCACTCCAGCGCGATCCAGGTCAGCGCGCCGGCCGAGGCGGCGGTGTGGGTGGCCAGGATGGCGGAGCCGGCGCTGGCGTCGGCGGCGAGCGCGCTGCCGCCGTTGAAGCCGAACCAGCCGACCCACAGCATGCCGGCGCCCATCATGGTGAGGCCGGGGCTGTGCGGCGGCGTCAGCCCGGTGGGGAACCCGGTGCGGCGGCCGATCATCACCGCCAGCACCAGCGCCGACACCCCGGCGGTGGTGTGGACGACGATGCCGCCGGCGAAATCGAGCGCGCCGAGCGCGGCGAGCCAGCCGCTGCCCCACAGCCAATGGGCGGTGGGAACGTAGACCGCGAGCAGCCACAGCGCGCTGAAGGCGATGACGAAGGAGAAGTTCACCCGCTCGGCGAAGGCGCCGACGATCAGCGCCGGGGTGATCACCGCGAACGTCATCTGGAACAGCGCGAACACGTTCTCGGGGATGTAGGTGGTGCCGTAGGGGTCCTCGAAGCCGCTGAAGAACATCCGGCCGAAGCCGCCCAGCAGCGCCGCGTCGCCGTCGAAGGCGAGGCTGTAGCCGACCGCCATCCACAGCAGCGAGACCACGCAGCAGATGGCGAAGCACTGCATCATGATCGACAGCAGGTTCTTGGCGTGGAGCAGCCCGCCGTAGAACAGCGCAAGGCCCGGCAGTGTCATGAACAGCACCAGCACCGCGGACGTCAGCACCCAGGCGACGTGACCGGAGTTCTCCGGCGCGCCGGCCCAGGCCGGGCCGGCGGCCAGCACGCCGGCCAGCACGGCGGCGGCGCCGAGGCTGCCGCGAAGCCAGCCGATTGCTGACGATTTGATAGGCAGTTTGTCTAGAACTTTACCAGGCATCGCCTTCTCCGAAGGCAATGCCTGGTCCTCATTCAAGCAACACGCTGACAAAGCTGGCATCCTTTGTTCATCTGATGGGCAGATGACCGCGCAGAATGCAAGAATGCGGCCGTCTGTCGCACCCTCCCCGAAGCGTGTGCGGCGGCGCGTTGGGCGCAGCCTTGCCAGTTGCGCAGCGGCTTCGGTGCCACCCGGCCGGAACCGGTTGGTTGCGTGGGCCGTTGTTGCGCCACCTTGGAGGTGCCGCATGCAAGTATTCCCTGTCCGGTCGTTTCCGACCGCGATCTCTCCCGCTCGGGTTTCCAGAGCGTGGCTGTCCGTTGCGCTTGTTGCGGCAGTCGCGGTTGCGACCCCGGTATCCGCCCAGACCGGCGAGCCGGTCGCCACGCCCCCCGCTCCGGCCGCCGCCGCCACGGGCGACGTCACCGGATCGGTTCCGCCGGTCGTCGAACTGGTGATTGAGCGGGTCGACGGCGAGTTGCGCTGCCAACAGCTCCGGCCGCGTCTGCCGGCCAACACCGCCGCCCAATTGCGCCTGACCAACCGTAGCGGCGGGCGGGCCGTGTTCGATGCCACCGAGTTCCTGGTGGTGTCGAAGAACCTCAAGGGCGTCTCCGACTCCGATGCCTTCCTCGGCCGCGTCGGGCTCGAAGACGGCACCTCGGTCGTGCTCAATCTGCGCACGCCGAAGCGGCCGGGCGAATACCCGTTCGCCTGCACCGAGAGCGCCAAGCTCGACAGCCCGGGCCCCAGCGGCAAGACCGTCGAGTCGCGCAAGAGCGACGGCGTGCTGGTGATCGGCGCGGCCGATTGAGGCCGCGGGCATGACCAAAGCGGCTGACGCTGGCGGCGGCGCCCGAGGTGATCGGGAGGCGCCGCCAGCGCAACTGCTCGACGTGCCGCGGCTGGTGCAGGCGACGCTGGCCGTTCTCGGCGTTGTGGTGCTGGCGCTGCTGCTATGGCAGCTCGCAGACGTGCTGGTGCTGGCGTTCGCGGCGGTGGTGGTGGCCACCATCCTGCGGAGCTTCGCCGATGGGATCGAGCGGGTGCTGCCGGTTTCCGCCGGATGGGCGCTCGTGCTGGCCGGCGCGGCAGTGCTCGGCAGCGCGGCGACGTTCGGCGTGCTGCTCGGGGCCCAGCTGTCGGGCCAGTTCACCACGCTGTTTCAGCAATTGCCGGCGCAGCTCGACGACCTCGGCCGCACCATCGGCATCCCCAATGCTGCCGAGCTGATCGGCCGCGAGGCCGCAGGGTTCGCCCGGCGCGGCAACGTCGTCCAGGAAATCGCCGGCTATACCTCGGGCTTGGTCGGCATCATTGCCGGCGTCATGCTGGTGGTGGTCGCCGGCATCTATCTCGCCGCGAGCCCTGGCCTCTATGCCCGCGGCGCGCTCACGCTGTTTCCCGAGCCGGCGCGCCAGCGGCTCGGCGTCGCGCTCGATGCCGCCGGCCGGGTGCTCAAGCTGTGGTTCCTCGGCCAGTTGGTGTCGATGCTGCTGGTCGCCATCCTCACCGCCGGCGGGCTCTATCTGCTCGGGGTGCCGTCGGCGCTGGCGCTGGGGCTGGTGGCCGGCCTCGGCGAGTTCGTGCCGGTGGCGGGGCCGATCCTCAGCGCGGTGCCGGCGCTCCTGGTGGCGTTTTCGGTCGACTCCGGTACCGCACTGTGGGTGCTGGTGCTGTTCCTGGTGGTGCAGCAGATCGAGAGCAACCTCATTTTGCCGCTGATCCAGCGCGAGACGGTCAACCTGCCGCCGGCGCTGACGCTGTTCGCGCTGGTGGCGTTCGGCGTGCTGCTCGGCCCGCTCGGCGTGCTGTTTGCCGCGCCGCTCACCGCGGTGGCATTCGTCGCGGTCAAGCAGCTTTATGTCCGCGACGTGCTCGAAGAGGCCACCGCCCTGCCGGGCGAGGACCCGGTCAGCCCGCCGAGGCCTTGACCGCTGGGCCGGGTCGAGCCGGCATCGGCCGGATGCCCTGCTTGCCTCGTCGCCTGCGACCGAAGTCGTACGGGCAGGGCGGCGACGCCGGCGCCGTTCTGTCCTATAGCAACGGCCCCCGTCCGATCTGGTGCCGTCATGTCCGCCCACGCCGAGACCCGCCGCCTCACTGCTCCCGACATCCGTGCCCGCAAGAACGGCGAGCCGATCGTGTCGCTGACCGCCTATCACACCCACACCGCGCGCCTGGTCGATGCGGTGTGTGACGTCATCTTGGTCGGCGACTCGCTCGGGATGGTGATGCACGGGCTCGAATCCACCGTGCCGGTCACGCTCGACATGATGATCCTGCAGGGGCTGGCGGTGATGCGCGGCTCCAGGCACGCGCTGGTGGCGATCGACATGCCGTTCGGCAGCTACGAGGCCTCGCGCGAGGACGCCTTCCGCAACTCGGCGCGGGTGATGAAGGAGACCGGCTGCGGCGCCATCAAGCTGGAGGGCGGCCGGCGCATGGCCGACACCATCCGCTTCCTGGTCGAGCGCGGCATCCCGGTGATGGCGCACATCGGCCTCACCCCGCAGTCGATCAACGTGCTGGGTGGCTTCCGCGCCCAAGGCCGCGAGGAGGCCGACTGGGCCGCGATCGAGGACGATGCCCGCGCGGTGGCCGAGGCCGGTGCGTTCGCCATGGTGATCGAGGCGGTGGCCGAGCCGCTCGCCCGCAAGATCACCGCCGAGGTGGCGTGCCCCACCATCGGCATCGGCGCCTCCGCTGCCTGCGACGGGCAGGTGCTGGTGCTGGAGGACATGCTCGGCCTGACGCCGCGGGTGCCGAAATTCGTCAAGCGCTACGGCGACCTCGGGCCCGGCATCGCCGCGGCGGTGGAGGCGTACGCCCGCGACGTCCGCAGCCGTACCTTTCCGGGGCCGGACAACGTCTACGCCATGAAAAAGCCGGCGGGGTGAGGTTGCTCGCGGTGCCGCAGCCGGACGAGTGCCTGTCGTCCTGGATGCAGCGTCAGCCCGTCAGCCTCGGACGGGAGAGACCCTGAGGATCCTTGATCGGCGGCGCGGTCTTCGCCGCGACGCCGGCACGGTTTTCGCCTATACCTTCGCCGCCTGCCGCCGACGATCCGGTGGCGCCACAGCCTACGGATCCGCCATGACGCTGCTTGTGCCCGGCCTCTTGCTGTTTTTCGCCCCCCACCTCCTGCCCACCCTGCGGCCGCTACGCGGGCGCACCGTCGCTGCGCTCGGCGGCAGCGAGAGCGTCTACAAGGGCGTTCACGGCGTGCTGGCGCTCAGTGGCCTTGTGCTGATGGTGTGGGGCTTCGGCGAGTATCGCGCCCACGGCCTGATCCCGGTGTGGACGCCGCCGGTGTGGACCCAGCACCTCGCGTTGACGCTGATGCTGCCGGCCTTCATCGTGCTCGCGGCGATGCCGCCGCGGCCGAGCCTGATCCGCTACCGGGTCAAGCATCCGATGCTGGTCGGCATCAAGATCTGGGCGCTGGCCCACCTTCTCGCCAATGGTGACCTCGGCTCGATCCTGCTGTTCGGCGCCTTCTTGGCGTTCGGCGTCTACGACCGCATCTCGGTCAAGCGGCGCGACCTCAAGGTGCCGGGCAATCCCGGCGGCTGGACGCGGGCCGACACCACCTCGGTGGTGGCCGGCGCCGTGCTGTGGCTGGCCTTTCTGTTCGGCGTCCACCATTGGCTGATCGGCGTTCCGGTGCTGCCGGGCGTCGGGGCTTGACCCGGCCTCCGGGTTCTGCCACGGCCTCGCCACGACCCCACCTTAAGGCCAGACGGCCGATCGGGAGTTCACTGGGCCGATGTCCGATATTTTCAAGGAAGTCGAGGAAGACGTTCGCCGCGAACGGCTGCATGCGCTTTGGAGCAAGTACGGCGGCTTGGTGCTGACTCTCGCCGTCGTCATCGTGCTCGCGGTGGCGGGCTGGCGCGGCTGGGAGTGGTGGCAGCATCGTCAGGCCGAGGCGGCCGGCGCCCGGTTCGAGGCGGCGCTGCGGCTCGTCAGCGACGGCAATACCGCGGACGCCGACGCCGCCCTGGCCAAGCTGGCGGCCGACGCGCCGACCGGCTACGCCCTGCTGGCGCGCTTTGCCCGCGCCGGCGCGTTGGCCTCGACCGACAAGGCGGCGGCGGTGCGCGAGTTCGACGCGCTGGCCGGCGACGCCAAGGCGCTGCCGCTGTTCCGCGACCTCGCCCAGATCCGGGCCGGGCTGATCCTGGTCGACGACGCCCCCTATGCCGACCTCAAGGCGCGGCTGGAGCCGCTCGCCGCGCCGGAGGCGGCCTTCCGACACTCCGCCCGCGAACTGCTGGCGCTGTCGGCGTGGAAGGCGGGCGACCGCGACGCCGCCCGGCAGTGGGTCGACGCGCTGGTCGGCGATCCGTCCGCGCCGTCCAGCCTCCGCACGCGCGGCCAGATTCTGCGCGATCTTTTGTCCTCGCCCATCGCGCCGATGCCGGCGCCGGCGAAAGCCAACTGAGGCAGGCCATGGCAGCAGCCCTTTCCCGACGTCTTCTTCTGCTCGCGGCCGGCGCGCTGGCCGTGGCAGGCTGCGAGTCGCTCGACAAGCTCAACCCGTTCGACGAGCGTAAGACGCCGCTGCCGGGCGATCGCAAGCCGCTGTTCCCGGAAGGCGTGCCCGGTGTGAACTATGGCGAGCCGCCGCCCCAGCCGGCCAACGCGCCGCCGCCCGCGGCGGCAGCCGAGCAGCCGGCGGAGCCGGCGGCCAAGGCCAAGGGCAAGGCGAAAAGCAGAGCCAAGGCCGAGCCGCAGGGCGCGGAGGACTGATAAGAAATCCGGCCGAACAGGCCGGAGTTTCGCGGTCCTGTCGCCGGAAAATACGTTTCCCATCAAGGATTTTTCGGCGAGGCTGTTTCCGTTGATCACGACGTGATCGACCGCAAGCCGTATGATACGGTTTGCGGCTGGTTTCGCCTTCAAACCGTATCCCGTTTGCCGAACGTCCGGTTTCCGAACGCGGATTTTCGGCGAGATCGTTTCCGGGATTGCGACGTTATCTTTCGGAAACCGCATGATCCGGCCGGGCAGGCCGGATGTTCGTTTCATGACCGTCAGGCATCCTAGGAGCGGCCGATGTTCACTCTCGCCATCGTCGGCCGGCCCAATGTCGGCAAGTCGACGCTATTCAACCGCCTCGTCGGCAAGCGCCTCGCGCTGGTCGACGACCGTCCCGGCGTCACCCGCGACCGCCGCGAGGGCGAGGGCCACCTCGGCGACCTCACCTTCACCATCGTCGACACCGCCGGCCTCGAAGAGGCCGATGCGGCGAGCCTGGAAGGGCGCATGCGCGCCCAGACCGAGGCAGCGATCCGCGACGCCGACGCCATCTTGTTCATGATCGACGTCCGCAGCGGGCTGACGCCGACCGACCGCGCCTTCGCCAATGTCGCGCGCCGCGCCGGCCGCCCGGTGATCCTGCTCGCCAACAAGAGCGAGGGCCGCCGCGGTGCCGAAGCCGCGGCCGAAGCGTGGGAACTCGGGCTCGGTACTCCGGTGCCGCTCTCGGCCGAGCACGGCGAGGGGCTGTCCGACCTCTACGACGCCATCTGCGACGCATTGCCCGAGGCCACCGCCCGGCCGCCGGAGGATGAGGAGGACGCCGACGCCGGCGAGGCCATCGATCCCACCCGCCCGATCAAGGTCGCGGTGATCGGCCGGCCCAATGCCGGCAAGTCGACGCTGATCAACGCGCTGCTCGGCGAGGACCGCCTGCTCACCGGACCGGAGGCCGGCATCACCCGCGATTCCATCGCGGTGGACCTCGTCTACAACGACCGCGCCTTCCAGGTGTGGGACACCGCGGGCTTGCGCCGTCGCGCCCGCATCGAGGACAAGCTGGAAAAGCTGTCGGTCGCCGACGCGCTGCGGGCGGTGCGGTTCGCCGAGGTGGTGGTGGTGCTGATGGATGCCACCAAGCCGTTCGAGGAACAGGACACCCGCATCGCCGACCTTGCCGAGCGCGAGGGGCGGGCGGTGGTGATCGGCTTCACCAAGTGGGATCTGGTGACGGCGAAAGCCGGCGCCATCAAGCGGCTGCGCGAGGACACCGACCACGCCTTGCCGCAGATCCGCGGCGTGCCGATCGCTGCGACCTCGGCGGTGCAGGGCGAGGGGCTCGACCGGCTGATGGCGGCGGTCGTTCAGGCTTACGAGGTGTGGAACCGGCGGGTCTCGACGGCGCGCATCAATCGCTGGCTGGAAGGCGTGCTGGAGCAGCATCCGCCGCCGGCGGTGAGCGGCAAGCGCATCAAGATCCGCTACGCGACGCAAGCCAAGGCACGGCCGCCGAGCTTCGTGCTATTCGGCACCAGGCTCGACGCGCTGCCCGACAGCTACACCCGCTATCTGACCAACTCGCTGCGCGAGGTGTTCGAGCTGCCCGGCACGCCGATCAGGGTGACCTATCGCGAGCCGAAGAACCCCTACGACAAGGGCAAGTGAGCGGCTTGCGTGCTGTCGTTCCGGACAAGCGGCGAAGCCGCGCGATCCGGAACCGCGTGCAGAAAAGACGCCTGCTCGCCGAACGATCCCGGCGCGGCGCGGATGCTGCGCATCACGCACCGTCCGGGACGACGGCTGCGGGCACGCTCACGCCGGCGGCTGGAAGGTCTTCAGCGTGCCGGTCTTGTACTCGTAGATGCGGCCGGACTCGGTGAAGCTTGGCAGGCAGAGCTCGACGATCTTCGCCGCCGGCGCCTCGGGCGGCGGCAGCGTCTGGGGGTCTTCGCCCGGCATGGCGGTGGCGCGCATCTTGGTGCGGGTCGGGCCGGGGTTGAACAGGTTGACCTTCACCGGCGTGGTGGCAACCTCGGCGGCGTAGGTGCGGCCCATGCAGTCGACCGCGGCCTTGGTGAGGGCGTACGGCCCCCAATAGGCCCGCGGCGACTGGGCGACACCGGACGACAGCAGCACCACCCGGCCGGCGTCGGAGGCGCGCAGCAACGGGTCCATGGCGCGGATCGTCCGCCAGGTGGCGGTGATGTTGACCGCGATCAGGTGGTCCCAGTGGTCGACCTCGACGTGGGCGAGCGGCGAGATCGGGCCGAGCGTCGCGGCGTTGGCGACCAGGATGTCGAGCTTCTTCCAGCGCTGGAAGATGGCGGCGCCGAGCCGGTCGAGGCCGTCGCCGTCCTTGAGGTCGAGCGGCACCAGGGTGGCGCCTTCGCCGGTCGAGGCCTTGATCTCGTCGTCGAGCTCGGTGAGGCCGCCCTCGGTGCGGGCGACGGCGATGACGTGGGCGCCGGCCTTGGCCAAAGCGAGGGCGGTGGCGCGGCCGATGCCGCGCGAGGCGCCGGTGACCAGCGCGATACGGCCGGCGAGCGGACGGTCCATGGCTTCTAACTCCGAGAGAAAGATCAGCTGGCCTCGGCGAGCAGCGACAGCTGGCGCGGCGGCGGGGTCTCGCCGTCGCGGTCGGTCAGCGCGGTCGGGTAGTCGCCGGTGAAGCAGTGGTCGGTGAACTGCGGCCGGACCGGGTCGCGGGCCTCGACTCCCATGGCGCGGTAAAGCCCCTCGACCGACAGGAAGGCCAGGGTGTCGGCGCCGATATAGCTGCGCATGCCTTCCAGGTCGTGGTTGGCGGCGAGCAGCTTGTCGCGCTCCGGCGTGTCGATGCCGTAATAGTCGGGGTTGGTGATGGGCGGGGAGGCGATGCGGAAGTGCACCTCGCGGGCGCCGGCGTCGCGCATCATCTGCACGATCTTCACCGAGGTGGTGCCGCGCACCAGCGAATCGTCGACCAGCACGATACGCTTGCCAGCCACCACGGCGCGGTTGGCGGAGTGCTTCAGGCGCACCCCCATCTCGCGGATGGTCTGGGTCGGCTGGATGAAGGTGCGGCCGACATAGTGGTTGCGGATGATGCCGAGTTCGTAGGGAATGCCGGACTGCTGGGCGTAGCCGATCGCCGCCGGCACGCCGGAATCGGGCACTGGCACCACCACGTCGGCCTCCACCGCGGTTTCGCGCGCCAGTTCGCGGCCGAAGCCCTTGCGCACCTGGTAGACCGAGCGGCCGCCCACCACCGAGTCCGGCCGGGCGAAATAGATGAACTCGAAAATGCACGGCCGCGGCGGCATCGGCGGGAACGGCTTCAGGCTCTCGACGCCGTCCTCCGACACTACGATCACCTCGCCGTTCTCGACGTCGCGCACGTAGCGGGCGCCGATGATGTCGAGCGCGCACGTCTCCGAGGCCAGGATCGGATGGCCGTCGAGCATGCCGAGCACCAGCGGCCGGATGCCGGCGGGGTCGCGGGCGCCGATCAGCTTCTTGTTGGTGAGGCCGACCAGAGCGTAGGCACCTTCCAGTTGCCGCAGGCCCTCGACGAAGCGGTCGACGAAGCGATTGCGCTTGGAGCGGGCGACGAGGTGCAGCATCACCTCGGTGTCGGTGGTCGATTGGCAGATGGCGCCTTCGGTCACCAATTGGCGCCGCAGCGTCAAGCCGTTGGTCAGGTTGCCATTGTGGCCGATGGCGAAGCCGCCGCCCTCGATCTCGGCGAACAGCGGCTGCACGTTGCGCAGGATGGTCTCGCCGGTGGTCGAGTAGCGGACGTGGCCGATCGCGGAGTCACCGGCGAGCTGCTTGATGAGGGCGGGGTCGGAGAAGGTGTCGCCGACCAGGCCAAGGCGGCGCTCGGAGTGGAAGCGGCGGCCATCGAAGGTGACGATGCCGGCCGCCTCCTGGCCGCGATGCTGCAGCGCGTGCAGGCCGAGGGCGGTGATGGCGGCCGCGTCGGGGTGGCCGAAGATGCCGAACACGCCGCATTCCTCGCGCAGCGTGTCGCCGTCCAGATCGTCTTCGAACCCGACCATCTCGTCCATCCCGTCCTCCGCCGAACACGACATAATAGCTGACACCGACGCCGGGATGCTTGAGGCATCACGCCGTCCCCGGTCGCGGATTTCCCATCTGAAATCAGGGATTCATGGAAATCCGCGATCGAAACCACCGCCGGCTGCCGCCGCCGCTAGCATGATATGGGGTCGGGGCGAGCAGATCGTGATCCCTGACCCTCCAGCGCACCCGGTCGGACCGGGTGCCCTCGGCTCCCGATGGCCGCGGCGTCGCCGACCATCGCCGACCCGCCTGTTGCGGCCGAGGCTCCAAAGCATCCGCCGATCTTTGCACCGGCAGTCGCTCTAAGCCCTTGAGCGATCGCTTTGTCTTTCGCAAAATCGGCCTGCGCTTTTGCGGAGAATGCTCTAGACCGGATCGAGCACAAGGTCTGCCCCCGATCGTCGGTCCTGCGCGGTATCCCCGCAAAACTGGTTTCCGCAATCGGCGAAAGCCGCATCGACCGCCGGCCTTTGCGATAGCTCCCAACACGGTGCGTTCGCCGCGTGTTCTAGCAGCTGCCGCCGCCGAAGCGACTGGCAGCGCCGATCACGGTTTCGTGGCCGGCGCGCCGCTCGGTGCGCTCGGCCGCCGATCAGTCCTTCGGCTTCTTGAGGTTCTTCAGCATCGCCTCGGGGTCGTCCGGCAGCAGCGACTTCAGCCAGTCGCCGGTCGAGCACAGCACGGCGTAGGATTTGGAATCGCGCAACCACGCCGGCTGGCGGGAAGGGTTCTGGGCGCAGGTGGTCGTCGGCGCCGGGTTGGCGCCGGCTTGCGCCGGGTCCTGGCCTTCCAGCAGCCATGTCAGGAACAGGAACGCCACCACCATCAAGATCAGGCCGCGGCCCAGCCCGAACACGAAACCGAGGCTGCGGTCGAGCGCGCCGACCCGGCTGTCGAGAATGGCGTCGGAGATGCGGGCGGTGATGATCCAGACCACGAACAGCGTGAGCAGGAAGATGCCGCCGACGGTGGCGGCCATCGCCAGCGAATCCTGCTGGATGTATTGCTTCGTGAACGGCAGCACCTGCGGGTAGAACACCGCGGCGGCGGCGGCCGCCGCCAGCCATGAGCCGATCGAGAACAGCTCCCGGATCAGCCCGCGCACCATGGCGAGCAGCCCGGACATGAGCATGATGACCAGCAATGCAATGTCGAGAATGGTCAACGGCATAACACCACATCGCCGGCCATGACCGGCTCTATCTGGGCTGAAGGATCAGGCTGTGACACAGGTTTGCAGCTCTCTATAACCCTGCCGCGAGGCGAAAGTCATCCGTCTTGTCGAGCGGGCGGCGGGCGGCGGCCGGACGCGGCGCGGCGTGGCGCTGCGGCGGCGATATCGGCGACGAGGCCGGCCAGCGCGCCGACCGGGGAAGTGGCCAGCGCCGGCTCGCCGAGGTCGCGGCCGCCCTCCGGGCACACCGCGCGCTTGAAGCCGAGCTTGGCCGCTTCCTTGATGCGGGCGGCGGCGTGCGCCACTGGCCGCACCGCGCCGGACAGGCTGACCTCGCCGAAATAGACCGCATCCGCCGGCAGCGGCGCTCCGGCCAGCGACGACACCAGCGCGGCGGCGGCGGCAAGATCGGCGGCGGGCTCATTGATGCGCAGGCCGCCGGCGACGTTGAGATAGACGTCGAAGCCGCCGAGCTTGACGCCGCAGTGCGCCTCCAGCACCGCCAGCACCATGGCGAGGCGGTTGGAGTCCCACCCCACCACCGCCCGGCGCGGCGTGCCGAGCGAGGTCGGCGCCACCAACGCCTGGATCTCGACCAGCAGCGGCCGCGTGCCCTCCATGCCGGCGAACACCGCGGTGCCGGGCGAGCCGAGGTCGCGCTCGGACAGGAACAGCTCCGAGGGGTTCGCCACCTCGGCCAGGCCCCGCCCGGTCATCTCGAACACGCCGATCTCGTCGGTCGGGCCGAAGCGGTTCTTGAGCGCGCGCAGGATGCGGAAATGGTGGCCGCCCTCGCCCTCGAACGACAGCACGGCGTCGACCATGTGCTCGACCACGCGCGGGCCGGCGATCTGGCCGTCCTTGGTGACGTGGCCGACCAAGATCACTGCCGCGCCGCTTCGTTTGGCGTAGCGGATCAGCGCTTGGGCCGAGCCGCGCACCTGGGCGACGGTGCCGGGCGCCGATTCCACCGCGTCGGTCCACATGGTCTGGATCGAATCGATCACCGCGAGCTTGGGCGGCGGGCCCTCGCTCAAGGTGGCGAGGATGTCCTCGACATTGGTCTCGGCGGCGAGCGCGACCTTGGCCGCCGACAGGCCGAGCCGCTCGGCCCGCAGGCGCACCTGCCCGGTGGCCTCCTCGCCGGAGATGTAGACCACGCCGTCGCCGCGCCCGGCCATGGCGGCTGCGGCCTGGATCAGCAGCGTCGACTTGCCGATGCCGGGGTCGCCGCCGATCAGGATCACCGAGCCGCGCACGAAGCCGCCGCCGGTGACGCGGTCGAGTTCGTTGATGCCGCTGGCGGTGCGGGGGGCGTCCCTGCTGCCGCCGGCGAGGGATTCCAGCGCGACGAGGCGGCCCTTGCGGCCGGGGCGCTGCGCCGCCGGCGCTGCTGCCGCGGCCGAGGTCTCTTCGGCGATGGTGTTCCACTCGCCGCAGGAATCGCACTTGCCCTGCCAGCGGGTATAGACCGCGCCGCAGGCCTGGCAGACGAAGGTGATGGTGCGCTTGGCCATGGCGTCATCGAGACGGAACGGCGTGGGAAGTCAACGGCAGGCGTCGGCGCGGCGGCGCCGAACCCCGCCTTGCACTCACCCGCCGACGTGCCGCCTTTGATATCGCTGGCTGAGGCTGGTCAGGACCTCGTAGCCGACGGTGCCGGCGGCGCGGGCGTAGTCGTCGACGCCGAAGCGCTCGGAGAGCAGCGCGATGGTATCGCCGCGCTGGACCTTTTCCACCGGCGCCGCGGTGACGTCGAAGGCGGCGAGATCCATCGAGATGCGGCCGACCATCGGGCAGGCGACGCCGTCGATATACCCCAGCACCGGCGCCAGGCCGGGGGCGGTGGCGGTGCGCAGGAGGCCGTCGGCATAGCCGGCCGACACCACGGCGATGCGGGAGGTGTTCGGCGCGGTCCAGCGCGCGCCGTAGCCCACCGTCTCGCCGGCCGGCACGATCCGGCTCTGCACGATGGAAAGGTCGAGCCGCACCACCGGCCGCATCGGGTTCGCCGTCCATGGCGTCGGGTTGCCGCCATAGAGGGCGTAGCCGGGCCGGGCGAGGTCGAACTGCGCCGCGGAGCCGAGGAACAGCCCGGCCGAGTTCGACAGCGAGGCCGGCACGCCGGGGAACAGTGCCGCGGCCTCGCGGAAGGTGACGAGCTGGCGGGCGGTCAGCGGGTGGCCGTGTTCGTCGGCGCAGGCGTAGTGGCTCATCACCAGGCTGAACAGCGGTTTTCCGCGGGGCCGAAGCGCCAGGGCCTTGGCCTCCTCGGGCCTGAGGCCGAGCCGGTTCATGCCGGTGTCGAGGTGCAGCGCCGCGCCCTCGGCCCAGCCGGTGGCGGAAACGAACGCCTCCCACTCGGCCAGCTCGGCGAGGGAGCCGATCACCGGGCGGAGGCGGGCTGCGGCGAACGCCTCACAGGCGCCGGGGGGAAGGCCGTTCAGCACGTAGATCGCGGCGTCGGGCAGGGCCGCTCGCAACGCCTTTCCTTCCTCGGGCAGGGCGACGAAGAAGGTGATGCAGCCGGCGGCGCCCAACGCCCGGCCCACTGCCACCGCGCCGCAGCCGTACGCATCCGCCTTGACCACGCCGGCCGCGGCGCCCGGCGCGGCGAGCGCCGACAGCGTCTTCCAGTTGGCGACGATGGCGGCAAGGTCGACGGTGAGAACGCCGCCCGAAAGGTCGGGGGCGGCGAGCGGAGCGAATTCGGCGGCGGGCATCGCGGACTCAAAACATCGGGGGAAAGACCCACATTAGCAGACCATGGCGGTCGTGAACCAATGCGAAGGCGGGCGAACGGAGTCCCGCGCCGGATGCTCACGCTCCGCGCCGGTCATCCTCGGGCGCGGGCGGATTCTGCAAACTCGGCGGATCATCGGTTCCGGACCGCGCGGCGTCGCCGCTTGTCCGGAACGATGGCCATTGATGGCGGACATCGCGGTTGTGGTCTCACGTCGTCGGAAACGACGCCGGCCCTCACCGCCGGTCGGGCAGGCGATCCTCGCGGGCGAGGGTGGCGAAGCGGGTGAACTCGGAGGCGAAGTGCAGCTTCACCGAGCCGGTCGGGCCGTGGCGCTGCTTGCCGACGATCAGCTCGGCGGTGCCCTTGATCGCCTCGAGTTCTTGGTCCCACTTGAACCACTCCTCGGTGCCCTGCCGAGGCTCCTTGTTCTTGTGGTAGTACTCCTCGCGGAACACGAACAGCACGAC
This sequence comes from Blastochloris viridis, assembly GCF_001402875.1. NCBI lineage: Bacteria > Pseudomonadati > Pseudomonadota > Alphaproteobacteria > Hyphomicrobiales > Blastochloridaceae > Blastochloris > Blastochloris viridis. Next base: position 731,871 of record NZ_CP012946.1, read on the forward strand.
GTCGGCGTCCTGCTCGATCGAGCCCGATTCACGCAGGTCGGAGAGTTGCGGCCGCTTGTCTTCGCGGCTTTCGACCTGCCGCGACAGCTGCGACAGCGCGATGATCGGGACGCAGAGTTCCTTGGCCAGCGCCTTCAAGCCGGTGGTGATCTCGGTGATTTCCTGCACGCGGCCCTCGCTGGCGCGCTTGGAGGAGCCGGACAGCAACTGCAGATAATCGACCACCATCATGTCGAGCCCGCGCTGGCGCTTGAGGCGGCGGGCGCGGGCGGTGAGCTGAGCGATCGAGATGCCGCCGGTGTCGTCGATATAGAGCGGGATCGACTGCATCACCTGGGCGGCGGCGGCGAGCTTGCCGAAATCGGCGTCGGAAATGTCGCCACGGCGGATGCGCGAGGACGGAATCTCGGACTGCTCGGCAAGTACGCGGGTGGCGAGCTGCTCGGCCGACATTTCCAGCGAAAAGAAGCCGACGATGCCGCCGGTCACCGTCTCGATCGTGCCGTCCGGCCGTGGCCGGCCGTTGTAATTGGCGGCGACGTTGTAGGCGATGTTGGTGGCGAGCGCGGTTTTGCCCATGCCGGGGCGACCGGCCAGGATGATGAGGTCGGAGGCCTGCAGGCCGCCCATCAGGGCGTCGACGTCGTCGAGCCCGGTGGCCAGACCCGACAGATGGCCGTCGCGCTGGTAGGCGCGGCCGGCCATGTCGATCGCCTCCTTCAGCGCGTCGGAGAAACGCAGGAAGCCGCCGTCGTAACGGCCGGTTTCGGCGAGCTCGTACAGGCGGCGTTCGGCGTCCTCGATCTGGTCGGTCGGCGGCATGTCGACCGGCGCGTCGAAGGCGATGTTAACCATGTCCTCGCCGATGCGGATCAACTCGCGGCGGGTGGCGAGGTCGTAGATCACCCGGCCGTAGTCGGCGGCGTTGATGACGGTGGTGGCCTCGGCGGCCAGCCGCGCCAGATATTGCGCCACCGTCAGCCCGCCGATGTCGGCATCGCCGGGCAGGAAGGTCTTGATCGTAACCGGCGTCGCCACCTTGCCGACGCGGATCAGTTGTCCGCAAATGTCGAACACCGACTGGTGCAGCGGCTCGAAGAAATGCTTCGGCTCCAGGAAGTCGGAGACGCGGTAGAACGCTTCGTTGTTGACCAGCACCGCGCCGAGCAGGGCCTGCTCGACCTCGACATTGTGCGGAGCAACCCGATAGAGCGGGTCTGCACCTTGGGTCTTGCGGGCGAGCGATTCGACGACCATGCCATCATCCAGCAGCGGGTGCGTTGATTAACATGGCGCGTGCGGTGAAAGGGGACGATGTGACCCCTGACCGCGCCGGCGATACCGCAATCCACACCTCGGCAAGAATCTCCGGCGGCAACCAAGGCGAGTCTTGACTGTCACCTGGGTGCGCAGCCGATTCCGATCCGGCCGCGCGGAAAACGGCGGCGGATAAAAAACGCCCGGCCGCAAGGGCCGGGCGTGATCATTGTTTTCAAGGACGAAAACCTGCGAACTTCAACGGCCCCATGCGTCAGCATCCGGGGCCGTTGGCATCAGGCCTCCTCGGCCTCTTCGTCCGGCTGCTCGAACGCCTCTTCCGCCTCGGCGGCGACGTCCTCGTCCTCGTCACGGCGACGGCTAACGTCCTCGCCGCGGGCCTGGCGCTCGGCCTCGTCGGCGCTGCGGGCGACGTTGATCACCACCGTCACCTCGACCTCGGGGTGCAGCGCCACCGGCACCCTGTGCAGGCCGATGGTCTTGATCGGGGCGTTGAGCACGAGCTGCTGACGCTCGACGGTGAAGCCGCCCTTGGTCATCAGCTCGGCGAGGTCACGGGTCGACACCGAGCCGTAGAGCTGGCCGGTCTCACCGGCCTGGCGCAGCACCGCGAACGACTGGCCGCCGAGCTTGGCGCCGACCGCCTCGGCATCGCGTTTGAGTTCGAGGTTGCGGGCTTCGAGCTGAACGCGCTCGCGGGCAAACCGCTCCTTGTTGGGCTGGGTGGCGCGCAGCGCCTTGCCCTTCGGCAGCAGGTAGTTGCGGGCAAAGCCGTTCTTGACGCGCACAACCTCGCCCATCTGGCCGAGCTTGGCGACGCGTTCGAGCAGGATCACGTCCATTGGGTTGCTCCTTTAAAGGTCACTGGTCGTTCGCCGCCGGCGGTCCCGAGCGCGGGGAGTTCCCCCCGGGGCCGGAGCGGCGGCGGCGAAAATCGAGGAAGCCATCGGCGAGGCCGACGATGGCGACGAACAACAGCGGCCACCCCAGCACCAGGATGGCCACGTAGACGGTGGCGAGGATGAAGGCGCGGCCGGACATCCCCCGCGTCATCGCATGGGTCAACGACAGCCCGGCCAGGCCGTAGGCCAGCATCAACGTGCCGACGAACAGCCCGGCAAGGACGCCGACCAGGCCGTCGATCAGGCTCAGCAGCGAGGCTGCGCCGAGCGCCAGCGCCGCAGGTCCCGGCAGGCGGATGTCGGAGAGATCCGGCCACGGCCGCACCAGCCGGCCGGAGGCGCGTACCACGCGGGCGGCGCCCCACAGGTTGAGCACCGCGGTGACCATCGACAGGATGGCGGCCGAAGGCGGCAGCATCGCCACCATCAACTGCACCACGGTCTCGGGGTCGGACACGCCCGGCAGGACCAGCGGCTGGCCGTCCGCGGTGCCGGTCTGTACCTTGAGCACCCGCTCGACGGCCGCGCGCAGTGCGGTGGCGTAGCTCTCCTCGCCGTAGCCGAGCGCGACGAGGCCGATGGCGACGCCGGTCGCAGCCACCGCGGCCGCCCAGACCAGAAGGTGCCCGATCGGGTACCATTCGACATCGCCGGCTTCGTTGCGGCGGGCGAGCAGCGCCAGATAGGCGAGCAGCCACGCCGGCACGGCGACGCCGACCAAGAAGGCCATCAGGAAGACGGACGGGAGCGCCAAGGCCAGGACGCCGGCCGCCACCGCCGCGCCCACCAGGCCGGCGTGATGGCGCCAGCCCAGCCCGGCGATCAGGATCGGCAACGGCGCGGCGTAGAACAACGCCATGGCGAAGACCGAGCCGGATGAAACCGAGGCGAACAACAGCGCCGAGGCGAGACCGGCCGCGAGGCCGATTGAGACAATGCTGATCATCGAGCTGTCCCGCTCTGAGAAGGAGCGGTTAGAGGCGGGATCCGCCCCAACCACAGGCCGCCGGCTCATTCCGGCAACCCCGATGCGACATAACGGAACCGGATGGCCGCGTCGTGACCGGCCGATTCCGTAACGTGACTTCAGGTGCCGCGACGCGCGGTGTCGCGGCAGCTCCGGTGGGGAGGCCGGCGGCGAACCGCCGGCGCCCGCTCAGCGGATGACGTAAGGCAGAAGGCCGAGGAAGCGCGCCCGCTTGATGGCGCGCGCCAACTCGCGCTGCTTCTTGGCCGACACCGCGGTGATGCGGCTCGGCACGATCTTGCCGCGCTCGGAGACGTAGCGCTGCAGCAGCTTGACGTCCTTGTAGTCGATCTTCGGCGCGTTGGCGCCGGAGAACGGGCAGGTCTTGCGGCGGCGGAAGAACGGGCGGCGAGACGGGGCGGTGCTCATGCGTTGTCCTCCACGGTCTCGGCTTCCTCGCCGAAGCCGTCGCGATCACGACGGCGGTCGCCGCGACGCTCGTCGCGGTCACGCTTCATCATCATCACCGACGGGCTGTCTTCCAGCGCGTCGACGCGGATGGTGAGCGAGCGCATCACGTCTTCGCTCAGGCCCATCTGGCGCTCCATCTCGGCGACGGCGGGAGCCGGCGCGTCGATGTTGAACAGGGTGAAGTGGGCCTTGCGGTTCTTCTTGATGCGGTAGGCGAGGGTCTTCACACCCCAATACTCGGCCTTGGAGACCGTGCCGCCACCGGCTTCGATGACGCCCTTGAACTGGGCGGTTAGTTCGTCGACCTGCTGGGACGTCAAGTCCTGGCGGGCCAGAAAGATATGCTCGTACAACGGCATATGATTCACGCCTTTCGTTGCGGTACTCCGCCGGCGCGGCGCCAAGCCCCTCGCGGCCCGGAAAGGCTGCGGTGTCTCGGGAGAGCGGGGACACGGGACGGCGGGCGTTCGCCCTGACGTGCCCTGCCTGATGGCATTTGGGCGCGGCTGTCCGTTCAGCCCCCGGCCAAGCCGGTGGAAGGAGGCGCTTATACACCGAAACCGCCGTGGTGCAACGGCCGCGGCGCGGCGATTCCCGGTTGGGACCATCGTCGCCTTGACACCCGCGCCCCTGCCGTATCAATGGCCCCGCTTTCCGGGGGAACCGCTCGATATGACAACAGCATTCGTGTTTCCGGGCCAGGGCAGCCAGGCCGTCGGCATGGGTAAGGCGCTGGCCGAGGCGTTTCCGGTCGCCCGCGCCGTGTTCGACGAGGTCGACGCCGCGCTCGGCGACAGGCTCACCCAGGTGATGTGGGACGGCCCGGCCGATACCCTGACCCTGACCGAGAACGCTCAGCCGGCGCTGATGGCGGTGTCGCTCGCGGCGATGCGGGTGCTGGAGACCGAGGCCGGCCTCGACCTTCGCCGCGACGCCGCCTTCGTCGCTGGCCACTCGCTGGGCGAATATTCGGCGCTGGCGGCGGCGGGCGCGCTCTCCATCGCCGACACCGCGCGCCTGCTGCGCCTGCGCGGCCGCTCGATGCAGGCCGCCACCCCGGTTGGCACCGGCGCCATGGCGGCGCTGATGGGGCTCGATTTCGACACCGCGGTCGCGGTCGCCGCCGAGGCCGCCCAGGGCGAGGTGTGCGCGGCCGCCAACGACAACGCCCCCGGCCAGGTGGTGGTGTCCGGCCACAAGGCGGCGGTCGAGCGCGCCTGCGAGATCGCCAAGGCCAAGGGCGCCTCGCGCGCCATCATGCTGACGGTGTCGGCGCCGTTCCATTGCCCGCTGATGGCGCCGGCCGCCGACGCCATGGCGGTGGCGCTGGCCGAGGTCGACGTCCGGGTGCCGGCGGTGCCGGTGGTGGCCAACGTGCTGGCCCGGCCGATCACCGACCCGGCGGAGATCCGCCGCCGGCTGGTCGAGCAGGTCACCGGCACGGTGCGCTGGCGCGAATCCGTTGGATACATGGCCGGCGAGGGCGTCGGCCGTCTGGTCGAGGTGGGTGCCGGCAAGGTACTGTCGGGTCTCGCCAAACGGATCGTCAAAGAGCTTGCCGCGAGCAATGTCGGCACCCCCGACGACGTCGCGGCGTTCAAGGCCACCCTCAGCGCGTGAGACGCACCATGTTTGATCTGACTGGCAAGACCGCGCTGGTAACCGGCGCCACCGGCGGCATCGGTGCCGCCATCGCCCGCGCCCTGCACCAGCACGGCGCCACGGTGGCGATCTCCGGCACCCGCGCCGAGGTGCTTCAGACGCTGGCGGGCGACCTCGGCGAGCGCGTCCACGTGCTGCCCTGCAACCTCAGCGACACCGCGGCGGTCGAGGCGCTGGTGCCGGCGGCGGAGGCCGCGCTTGGAAAGCTCGATATCCTGGTCAACAATGCCGGCATCACCCGCGACAATCTTTTCATGCGGATGAAGGACGAGGAGTGGGACCAGGTGATCGCGGTCGACCTGACCGCGGGCTTCCGCCTCGCCCGCGCCGCGGTGAAGGGCATGATGAAGCGCCGGCATGGCCGCATCATCGGCATCACCTCGGTGGTCGGCGTCACCGGCAATCCCGGCCAGGGCAACTATGCCGCGGCCAAGGCCGGCATGATCGGCATGTCGAAGGCCCTTGCCGCCGAGGTGGCCAGCCGCGGCATCACCGTCAACTGCATCGCGCCCGGCTTCATCTCGACCGCGATGACCGACGTCCTGAACGACAAGCAGCGCGAGTCGGTGCTGGGCCGGGTTCCGGCCGGGCGTCTCGGCTCGCCCGATGACATTGCCGCCGCCGCGGTCTATCTGGCATCCAATGCCGGCGGCTACGTCACCGGACAGACGCTCCACGTCAACGGCGGAATGGCGATGGTGTAAACGGCCGCGGCATGAACAGGTTTCTCAAGCCTGTGGCGTGCTGGCCAAGCCGGATCAAGTATGCTAACCGCGGCTCCGCCGGGCCGGAGCGTGCGAGCAAGGGGGGCTTTGGCCGCGCCACTATCAACAGTTTGTCCCGGTTTTAGTCCAATACGGCCGCATGACGGACCCGAGCAGGGTTCAAAATGCGATGCTGCCCCAAGACAACAGAAACGCGACATCACGAAGGATCAATCCATGAGCGACATTGCCGAGCGGGTGAAAAAGATCGTCATTGAGCACCTCGGCGTCGAAGCCGACAAGGTGACGGAAGGCGCGAGCTTCATCGACGACCTCGGCGCCGACAGCCTTGACACCGTCGAGCTCGTGATGGCGTTCGAGGAAGAGTTCGGCGTCGAGATCCCGGACGACGCGGCCGAGACCATCCTGACCGTCGGCGACGCGATCAAGTTCCTGTCCAAGACGGCGGCCTGATCGCAAATCGGCCCGGTCGAGCGGGCCCGCGCCGGGGGTGATCCCCGGCCGGTGGAGGCGTAATGATGCGGCGTGTCGTAGTGACCGGTCTCGGCATGGTGTCCCCGCTTGGGTGCGGGGTCGAAGCGTCCTGGTCGCGAATCCTCAAGGGCGAGAGCGGACTGTCTCGAATCGAGTCGTTCGACGTCTCCGATCTGCCCTGCAAGGTTTCGGCCCAGATCCCCCGTGGCGACGGGTCGAACGGCACGTTCAGTCCCGACCAGTGGATGGAGCCGAAGGAGGCCCGCAAGGTCGACGCGTTCATCGTGTATGCGATGGCGGCGGCCCGGCAGGCGCTGGAGGATGCGGGGTGGGCGCCGAAGACGCCGGACGAGCAGAACGCCACCGGCGTGCTGATCGGCTCCGGCATCGGCGGCATCGAGGGCATCGCCGAAGCCGGCGTCATCCTCAAGGAACGCGGTCCCCGCCGCATCTCGCCGTTCTTCATTCCGGGGCGGCTGATCAACCTCGCCTCCGGCTACGTGTCGATCGAGCACGGGCTGAAGGGGCCGAATCACGCGGTGGTCACCGCCTGCTCCACCGGTGCGCACGCCATTGGCGATGCCTCCCGGCTGGTCGCGCTCGGCGACGCCGACGTGATGGTGGCGGGCGGCACCGAATCGCCGCTCAGCCGTCTGGCCATCGCCGGCTTCTGCTCCTGCCGGGCGCTGTCGACCGGCTTCAACGACGAGCCGACCCGCGCCTCCCGTCCCTGGGACAAGGATCGCGACGGCTTCGTGATGGGCGAGGGCGCCGGCGTGGTGGTGCTCGAAGCCTATGAGCACGCCAAGGCGCGCGGCGCCCGCATCTATGCCGAGGTGATCGGCTACGGCATGTCGGGTGACGCCTATCACATCACCGCGCCGTCGGAGAGCGGCGACGGTGCCTATCGCTGCATGCAGGCGGCACTGCGCCGGGCCGGCATCGGCGCGGACGAAGTCGACTACATCAACGCGCACGGCACCTCGACGCCGATGGGCGACGAGATCGAGCTCGGCGCGGTGCAGCGCCTGCTCGGCAACGCCACCGACCGGGTGTCGATGTCCTCCACCAAGTCGGCGACCGGGCACCTGCTCGGCGCGGCCGGCGCGGTCGAGGCGATCTTCTCCATCCTGGCGCTGCGCGACCAGGTGGCGCCGCCGACGCTCAACCTCGACAATCCGTCGGTCGACACCCCGATCGATCTCGTCGCGCACACCGCGCGCAAGCGGCCGATCGAGGTCGCGCTGTCGAATTCGTTCGGGTTCGGCGGCACCAACGCCTCGCTGGTCTTCCGCAAGGCGAACTAAGCCGACGCCGTCCGGTTCGCGCGGCGACCTCAGGGTGTTGCCGCGCTCGCTTTCGCCATATTTGCCGCTAGTCTGCCCGCTGAGTGCCATCGGCGCGTCGGCGCCGACGCCAGGCCGGAAGGGTTGGCGGATTGCGCCAGAGGACCCGGACATGGCGGACAACCAGGACAGACTGGACGGCAAACCGGACAACACGCCGGGCGACGGCGTGCCGGGCGGTCTGGCGGGAGCGACGCCGGAGCGCGGGCAGCCTGCGCCGGCCGTGCCGGAGGCTCCAGCCAAGTCGCAGCTCCCCGAGCCGCCGCTCCCCGAGTCGCCGGGCCCCGTGGCTTCGGTCCCCACCACGGCGGAATTGCTGGCGGCATTGCCGGCCGAACCGCCGATCGGTGCGGGCGCGCCCACCGACGCGGACGCCGTCCAGAAACCGGGCCGTGAGGCGTCGGTTGCGACGCCCGCGGCCAAAATCGAATCGAACGGCGCCGAATCGGCCAAGCTCGCCGCGGCCAAGCAGGCTGCCGCCAATGCGGCCGCTGCGAAGGTGGCGGCGGCGCGGGCGGCGGCGAAACAGGCCGCCGCGGCCAAGGACGCCGCGGCCAATGCCGCCAAGCGGGCCAAGGAGAGCCGACCGTCGCGGCGGGCGCGCCACCCGGTGGTGGCGATCGGCAGCGCCTTGATGACGCTGGTGCTGGTGGCGGGCCTTGCGGTGCTGGTGGGGATTTCCTACGGCGAGACGGTGCTGCGCAAGCCTGGGCCGCTGGTCGCCGACAAGATCGTCAATCTGTCCCGCACCCCCGGCTTCCGCGACATCGGCGACGTGCTCGAACGCGAGGGCGTGGTGGAGAACGGCTGGATGTTCGTCGGCGGCGTGCTGCTGCGCCAGGCCCGCCAGGAGCTGAAGGCCGGCGAATACCTGTTCCCGCGCGGCGCCAGTGTCGACGACGTCATCAGCCTCATCGTCTCCGGCAAGGCGGTGCTGCACCAGGTGACGATTCCGGAGGGGCTCACCTCCGAGCAGACGGTGGCGCGGCTGCTGGAAAACGAGGTGCTGACCGGGCCGATCCGCGAGATCCCGAAGGATGGCACGCTGCTGCCGGAGAGCTACCGCTTCAACCGCGGCATCACCCGCGAGCAGATCCTGCAGCGGATGGCGGCCGACCAGCGCCGGGTGGTGGCCGACATATGGGCGCGGCGCGCGCCCGACCTGCCGTTGCACTCGCCGGAGGAGCTGGTGATCCTGGCCTCGATCGTCGAGAAGGAAACCGGCAAGGCCGCCGAGCGGTCGCGGGTCGCCGCAGTGTTCGTCAACCGGCTGCAGCGCCGGATGAAGCTGCAGTCGGACCCGACCATCATCTACGGGCTGGTCGGCGGCAAGGGCACGCTCGGCCGGCCGATCATGCGCGCCGATATCGACCGCCCGACCGCCTACAACACCTATGTCATCGATGGCTTGCCGCCGGGGCCGATCGCCAATCCCGGCCGCGCCGCGCTGGAAGCCACCGCCAACCCGATGCAGACGAAGGAGCTTTACTTCGTCGCCGACGGCACCGGCGGCCACGTCTTTGCCGAGACGCTGGAGGAGCACAACCGCAACGTGGCGCACTGGCGCGAGATCGAGCGCCAGCAGAACGGCCAGGCCGCCCCGGCTTCCGCGCCGCCCGCCGCGGCGACGCCACCCGCGCCGGCCCCGGCGAAGCCCGCCCCCCGGACCCCGGTCCGGCCGCCGCCCCAGCCGCACAGCGGGCAATAGGATCGCTTGGCTTGCCTTGTCCCCTCCCGCCCTCCTGGCTAAGGTCCGGCGGCCCTGCCGACCCCGATCCCTCTTTTCCGGCGGGGGGAGTATTCCATGTCCGTCGCCAGCATGACCGGCTTCGCCCGCACTGAGGGCGCCGCCTTCGACACCTCCTGGGCCTGGGAGCTGCGCTCGGTCAACGGCAAGTCGCTCGATTTGCGCCTGCGCACCCCGCCCGGCTTCGACCTCATCGAGGCCAAGGTGCGGCCGCTGGTGCAGGCGCGCTTCGCCCGCGGCACCATCAACGCGGCGCTGTCGCTGTCGACCGTCGCCCGCGCCACCGAGGCGCGCGTGAACGAGCCGGTGTTGGCGGCGGTGATCGAGGCCTCCCGCATCATCGCCTCCCGCATCGACGCCCGCGCCCCCAGCCTCGATGGCCTGCTCGCGATCAAGGGCGTCATCGAGATTGTCGAGGCTGAGCCGGACGCCGAGCAGCGCGAGGCGCTGAACGCCGCCATCGTCGCCGGCTTTGAGGCGGCGCTGGCGGGCCTCGCTGACGCCCGCGCCTCGGAAGGCGCCGCCATTTGCACGGTGCTGAACGGCCGGGTCGACGAGATTGCCCGCCTCACCGACGCCGCCGAAGCCTGCCCGGCGCGTCAGGCCGAGGCGATCCGCGCTCGCCTGGCCGAGCAGATCCGCGTGCTGCTGGACGGCTCGTCCGGCCTCGACCCCGACCGCCTGCATCAGGAGGCGGTGATGCTGGCGGCGAAAGCCGACGTGCGCGAGGAGCTCGACCGCCTCAAGGCCCACGTCGCCCAGGCGCGGCGCCTGCTCAGCGACGGCGGGCCGGTCGGCCGCAAGCTCGATTTCCTCGCCCAGGAATTCGGCCGCGAGGCCAACACCCTGTGCGCCAAGGCCAATGACGTGTCGCTGACCAATATCGGGCTTGAACTCAAGCACGCGATCGATCAGTTCCGCGAGCAGGTCCAGAATCTGGAGTGACCGCGTTGAGCCATCCCGACGCCTGCCGTACCCCCGCCCGCCGTGGCCTGATGCTGGTGCTGTCCTCGCCGTCCGGCGCCGGCAAGAGCGCGCTGTCGCGCCGGCTGCTGGACGCCGACCCGATGCTGACGATGTCGGTGTCGGTCACCACCCGGAAGTCGCGGCCGGGCGAGGTCGACGGCGTGCACTACCACTTCATCGACCCCGCCCGGTTTCAGGCCATGGCGGCGAACGGCGAGCTGCTCGAATGGGCGCCGGTGTTCGACCACCATTACGGCACGCCGCGCGCGCCGGTCGAGGCGGCGCTGGCCGGCGGCCGCGACGTGCTGTTCGACATCGACTGGCAGGGCACCCAGCAGTTGCGTGAGGGCGTGCGCGACGACCTTGCCACCGTGTTCGTGCTGCCGCCCTCGGTCGCCGAGCTGGAGCGGCGGCTGCACACCCGCGCCCAGGACTCCGACGAGGTGATCAGGAAGCGGATGTCGAAGGCGGCGGGCGAGATGACCCATTATGCCGAATACGACTACGTCATCGTCAACGACGCATTCGAGCGGGCGTTCGAGGCGGTGCGTGCCATCCTGATCGCCGAGCGGCTGAAGCGCGAGCGCCAGACCGGCCTCAGCGAGTTCGTGCGCGGCTTGATCCGCGAGCTCGATCAGCCGGCGGGGTAACGCCACATCTGTCGTCGTCCCGGACCGACGCGCAGCGTCCGATCCGGGACCGTCAGCAGAAAGATCACAGTCTCCACCCGGTTCCGGGACTACGCTTCGCTCGGCTCGGTACGACGGGTGTCGTCTGCACTCAGCGCGTTGGCCAGCGCCACGAAGCCTTCGATCGGCACGGTCTCGGCGCGCTGGGTGGGGTCGAGCCCGGCCTGTGCGATCAAGGCTGCCGTGTCGCCGCCCAGCGATTTCAGCGACTGCCGCAGCATCTTGCGACGCTGGCCGAACGCCGCCGCCGTCACCCGCTCCAGCACCGCGCACGAGCAGGCGAGCGGCGCCGCCCGCGGAACGAGCTGCACCACCGACGAGGTCACCTTGGGCGGCGGCACGAAGGCCGACGCCGGCACGTCGAACAGAATTCGCGCCTCGGTGCGCCAGCCCGCCAGCACGCCGAGCCGGCCGAAGGCGTCCTCGCCCGGCCGGGCGGTGATGCGCTGGGCGACTTCCTTCTGGAACATCAGCGTCATCGAGCCGTACCACGGCGGCCAGCGCTCCGAGGTCAGCCAGTCGACCAGCAGCACGCTGCCGACGTTGTAGGGCAGATTGGCGACGATCCTGGCCGCGCCGCCGGCTGCCGCGGCGAGGTTCACCTTCAGCGCGTCGCCTTCGATCACCTCCAGCCGGCCGGGATAGTGCGCGGCGATCTCGGCCAGCGCCGGCAGGCAGCGGGCGTCGCGCTCGACCGCGACCACGCGGGCGGCGCCGGCCGCCAGCAGGGCGCGGGTCAGCCCGCCCGGACCGGGCCCGACCTCGACCACGGTGACGCCGTCGAGCGGGCCGGCGGCGCGGGCGATGCGCGAGGTCAAGTTGAGGTCGAACAGGAAGTTCTGGCCGAGCGCCTTGGTGGCGCTGAGGCCGTGGCGGCGCACCACCTCGCGCAGCGGCGGCAAATCGTCGATCTGGCTCATGGGGATGGTGTGGCGAGTCGATGCGCCAGCCGCAAGGCCGCAATCAGGCTCGACGGGCTGGCGTGCCCGGTTCCGGCCAGCTCGAAGGCGGTGCCGTGGTCGGGCGAGGTGCGCACGAACGGCAGGCCGAGGGTGACATTGACGGCGGTGTCGAACGCCAACGCCTTCGCCGGCGCCAGCACCTGATCGTGATACATGCCGAGCACGACGTCGTAGGTCGCGCGCGCGGCCGGGTGGAACAGGGTGTCGGCCGGTAGCGGCCCGCGGGCGTCGATGCCGGCGGCCCGCAGCGCCGCCACCGCCGGCCGCACGATGTCCTCATCCTCGCGGCCGAGCGTGCCGGCCTCGCCGGCGTGCGGATTGAGGCCGGCGATGGCGAGGCGCGGCCGGGCGATGCCGAAGCGGGCGGCGAGGTCGCGCGCGGTGATGGTCGCGGTCTCGACGATCAGATCGCGGGTGAGGCGGCGCGGCACCTCGGCCAGCGGGATGTGGATGGTGACCGGCACCACCGCCAGCACCGCCGACCAGATCATCATCACCGCTCTCGGTGGCTTTCCGGGCGCCGGCCCGCCGTCAGCCGCCAGCGCCGCCAGGAACTCGGTGTGGCCGGGAAAGGCGAAGCCGGCCTGGTACATCACCGATTTGGCGATCGGATTGGTGACCACGGCGCGCGCGCGGCCGGCCCTCACCAGCGCGACGGCCGCCTCGATGGCGGCGCGGGCGGCCGGGGCGCTGGAGGCGTCGGGCCGGCCCGGCGCGGCGGTGACCGGGTGGCCGGTGGCGAGCACTGGCAGCGCGTGGGGAAACATCGCGGCGGCGCTGTCCGGCGTTGCCGGCTCGACCGCAACGTCGAGGCCAAGGGCGCGGGCGCGGCCCTGGAACACGCCGGGGTCGCCGATCGTCAGGAAGGGCGGCAGCTTGAGGGCGAAGCGCTGCGCCCAAGCCTGCAGCGTGAGGTCGGGGCCGATGCCGGCGGGCTCGCCGAGCGTCAGCGCGAGCGGTGGCATGGCAGCCTGTTCGGCACGAATGGGCATCGGATTTGCGCCAGCACATGCCAGACGCCAAACCGTGGCGACCGGCTTGGTTCAATCGGCTTGGTCGAGGCTCCCGGAGCCCCGCCGATCCGACCGAACCCGATGGCCGCTCCAAGCCTACCGGCAGCCGGATTTGCGGCCAATGCTCTAGCGGTATTCGATCAGGGCGGCGCGGCGGAGCTCTGCAATATAGCGCTGGGCCTGGGTTTGCAGACGCTCGCTCACCAGCTCCTGGCGGATTTCGTTGTGCGCCACGGTCTGTCCGGCCAGGTCGCGACGGCTGCACACCGCCACCAGCTCGACGCCGGCCTCGGTTCGCTCCGGCGCCGCGGCTTTGCCGTCGGGGGTGTTGTTGAACAGATCGCGCAGTGCCGGGGTGAGGTCGGCGGAGGTCTTGCGGATCGGCGCGCGCACCACCACCTCGCGCAGGCCGCGGGCGGCGGCGATGCCCTCATCACAGCCCTGGAACCGGGATCGCAGCGCTTCGGCCTCGCGGCGGCGGGTGTCGATGACCGCGTCCGAGGCGCCGCGCGGCACCACGAACACCACTTGGCGCAGGGTGTATTCCGTCATCTGCTTGGCGCCGGACTGCTTGCGTGCATCCAGCGCTACGGCGACGTCCTTGTCGCCGACCTGCGCCACCACTTTGTAGCGGGCGCGCACCAAGCCGTTCCAGGCGATGTCGGCGCGCAGGCGATTCTTGAAGCTGCGCGCGTTCGAGCCCTGCGCATTCAGCATCTGACTGAACTGATCGGCCGACATCCGGGCGCGGCCAGCGACATTGGCGAAGGCGGTATCGACCTCGCTGTCGGCCGGCACGGCGCCGAACTTGGCGGCCTCGCGAAGCTTCAGCCGCTCGTCGACCAGCTCCTCGACCACGTCCTTGCGGCCCGGCGTGCGGCCCTGGTTGATCAACGTCAGCAGCCGGGTGCGATGGGCGACGTCGAGGGTGGTGATCGGCTCGCCATTGACGAGGGCGACGACCTGGGCGGAGGCCGGGGAGGCCAACGCACATGCGCCGGCCATCACGGCCGCACCAAGACAAACGATGCGGACCTTGGTCCGCCAGACTGCCAGCAGCGAAGACATCATGGCCGCTCTTTCCACCAGATTGCGGCGGTTACTGGGTCGTCGAGCCGAGACTGGTCGAAAAGCCGCCTTCACCCAGCGTCCGCAGATCGATCTTGAACATGATCTTGTGGACGTTCTCGGCGTTTCCGCTCTCGGTATAATCGGTGATGTAGTTCACGCTGAGGCCGACGCAATCGTCCAGGTATCTGATGCCGTAGTTGGTGGTGTCGATCTTGTCGTTGACGATGTCGTAGCGCACCGCGGCAGTCACCGACCAGCGGTCGGTCACCTTTATGCCGGTCGAGCCGACCACGGCTTCGCGCCAGGCGGTGTAGCCCAGCAGCGGCTGCGGCGCGTAGCGGCCGTAAAGGCCGCCAAGCGTGATCCGCTCGTAGTTCGCGCTGGCCTGCACCTCAAGCCGGCGAACCGAGAAGTCGTCGTCGTCGAAGCGATAGTGCGACGACACCGCATAGGTCTTGTCGGCCTGATAGGAGACGCCGGCGACATAGTCCGACTTGGTGGTCTCCAGGCCGGAGTCGAGGCCGGTATTGGCCATGTCGCCGACCGCGAACGAATTGACGCCGAACAGATGGTAGGACTGGCCGAACAGCGCATTGACCGTGCCGGCGCCATTGAACTGCGCGGTATATCTGAGGCCGGCGTTGACGCGGCCGCCGCCCTCGACGCGGTCGTAGCCGGAATATTTGTCGATCGCGAACAGGTTGGTGTCGTCGAACACCAGACTCTGGGCGTCCTCGTTCGGCAGCTTGCCGATCTGGGTCTCGCTCGGGCGCACCACCAGCTGGGCGACCGGCTCCAGGGTCTGGGTGCCCCAGGACTGCACCCCCAGGAACGGCCAGCGGTACTCGACGCCGACCGCCGGCATGCCGCGGTTCACCACCTCGTTGTCGGTGCTGATGTACTCGGCGACATAGGCGCGGTCGGTGGCGTCGCGCCAGGCGGTGTCGCCGCGCACCTTCATGAACGGCGTCAGCACCTGACCGGTGGTCGGCTCGATCAGCGTCTTCTTCCAGTGAAGGTCGGCGGTCAGGCGGTTGTAGATGCCGGGCGAGCCGCGCATCAGGCAATTGTTGCGATTGACGTCCGTCGACAGCGACGAGCAGTCGACCGACGAGCCATTGATATTGTCGAAATCGGCGTCGGTGCGCGACAGGCTGGTGAGGTTGACGTTAAAGCCGAGCTCGCCGCCGAACACCGGCGGGGCGAACGTATAATTGTAGTCCAACACCGGGTGGACGATGGGAAGCTGCTTCTGGCGGTCGGATTCCGACAGGCCCATATAGTAGACCGAGCGTACGTCGAAGTAGCTGCGGTCGCCCTGTCCAGTCAGGAACAGCTGCGACCGGGTTTCCTTCTGGCCGAACACGTCGTTCTTGTTGAGATCGTAGTCCTGCAGGAAGGTGCGGTCGGACAGCAGCATGGCGTCCCAGCCCCACGACCAGCGCTCGTTGAGCCAGAACTCGCCGTGGGATTCGATCAGGCCGCGGTCCTCGCGATAGCCGGGCGTGTAGCTGACGCCGTCGGTGCGGACGAAGACGCTCAGGTCCTCCTGGTGGATGCCGGCGGCGCGGATGGTATAGGCGCCGTTGATCAGGCGCTGGCGCCACTCGGCCTGCATCAGCAGGCCCTGCTTGGACGTCATGGTCGGCGTCAAGGTGAGGTCGTAGTCCGGCGCGATCGCCCAGAAGTAGGGCATCTCGATCGCGGTGCCGATCTTGGTGGTCTGGCGGAATTGCGGCATCAGGAAGCCGCTCTTGCGCGTCACCGTCGGGTCGGGATGCGAGAAATAGGGGAACCACGCCACCGGGAAGCCGAACATCTCGACCGTGGCGTTCTCGTAATAGACCATCCGCTCACCCTCCTTGTGGATGATGCGGGCGGCCTTGACCTGCCAGGCGACCGGCTTCTTGGGGTCTTCCTTACAGGGTTCGCAGGCGGTGTAGACGCCGGAGCGCAGCACCAGCACGTCGCCGTCACGACGGTCGGCGCGGGCGGCGGCGAAGTGGGTCCGGTCGGCGCCCTCCAGACGCAGCGAATCGACGAAACCCTGCTTGAAGTCCTGGCTGAGCTCCAGCCGCTCGGCATAGATGACGTCGCCCGACTTGGTTTTCAGCCGGACGTTGCCCTCGCCGTACATCAGGTTGGTGCGACGGTCGTAGGTCACGCGCTCGGCTTCGAGCACAGCGCCGTCATTGTAGATCTGGACGTGGCCGACCGCGGAGACGCGCTCGTTCTGGTAATCGTATTGCAGCTCGTCGGCGGTGACGAGCATCTCCTTGCCGGCCTGCAGCTTGGGCGTGGCGAGGCTGGAGCCGAACGCGGGGCCGGACGATTGGGCCGCCACCGGGCCGGTCCAGGCGAGCGCGAGAGCACCGGCGGCTGCGCCAAGCAGGAGCGCGCGCGCCAGCACAGACCCGAGCCGAGCGGGGCGATGAGCGGATCGGACACGACCAATCATCACCCGTCCTCCTGCTGAAGCAGCACCATGAACCCCAGCAACACAGTTGCCGCGGCTGGTCCCCAGGCCGCTGGCACAACACCAATCATTCCCGCCGAAGCTAGATCTTCAGCGAGTTCGGAACCGACATAAAGCAGAAACCCGGCGACCACGCCACCCAGAATCATGGGGGCGACGCCGCCGACCCGGAAGAACCTGAGACTGACCGCCGCCGCGATCATCACCATGGCGAGGAACAGCAGAGGGCGCGCAATAAGGCTCTGATACTGAAGCTGGAAACGCGCTGGGGATAACCCGGCCTCGCGGGCGGCGACGATGGCGTCCGGCAGATCCCAGAACGACACCGAGTCGGCCTTGGACAGCGAATCGCGCACTTGGTCGGAGGTCAGGGTGGTGGCGAGGCGGTAGGATTCGAAGGAGCGTGGCTGGTTTGCGGCGGAGAAGATTCGCACCGTCTCCAAAACCCAGGCGTGGTCCTCCAGCCGCGCGGTGGCGGCTTCGATTCGCTCCACCAGCTGGCCGGCATTGTTGAGCGTCAGCACGATCACGCCGGTGAGCCGGCGGCCGCTGTCGGCGGCGGCCTTGGCGTTGATGATGGCAGGCCCGCTCTCGCTCGACTGCCTGAGCCAGACGTCGCCATTCTCGCCGCCCTGGAAGAACACCGATCGGCTGCCGAAAATCTCGGCCTCCAGGACGTTGGCGTGCTCCTTCAGCGCCGACGACACCGGGTTGTAGACGGTGGTGGCGAACAGGCCGACCGCGAGGCTGCAGGCCACGGCGGGGAAGATGAACTGCCACACCGACACCCCGGCGGCGCGCGTCACCACCAGTTCCAGCCGCCGCGACAAATTGAGGTAGCTGCCGATCGCCGCGAACAGGATGGCGAACGGCATCATCTGCTCGGCCATCGCCGGCACCCGCGACAGCGTGATCTGGGCGAGCAGGCCGACCGTGGCGTTCGGGGTGTCGCCGGTGCGGCGCAGCATCTCGACGAAATCGACCACGGCGATCAGCATGGCCGATCCCAGAAACACGATCACCAGCGCTTCCAGGAAGCGCCGGGCGAAATATGTTCCCAGGGTACGGCCGATCATTCGCGCTCCTTCAGGCTTTCAGCGGACGGATCAGGCGAGCGAGCTGGCCGGACACGGCGTTGCCGGCGCGATCGAGTGCCGTCGCCCCGGCCAGATTGAGGCGACCCGAGCCCACCAGATAGCCGAGCACGATGGCGACGATCGGCAGCAGATAGGCCAGCGGCACGAACGCCGGCGAGCGCACGATGAGGCCGCTGGCGGCGAAGCCGAGCAGCCTCAGCACGCCGGCCGCGGCCACCGCCGCGGTCGCCGCGGCGCTGCGGCCCTCGCGGGTCGACCGGGCCTGACCAAGAAACGCGAACGCACACATCACGAACGCCAACGGGTAGAGCGGCGTCACCAGCCGCTCGTGGATCTCGGCGCGGTAGCGGCCGGGCTGCATCCGCAGATAAGGATCGGCCGGATCCGGGTACAGAAGCTCGATAAAGGTACGCTCGCGTGGTTTATAATAGATTTCCGGGCGCTCGCCGGAAAACTGCGACAGGTCGAACGCGTAGCGCTCGAAAAACACGATCGAGGTATCCTGTTCGCGCGCAGTACGCCGTTGCAGGCTGCCGTCCTGAAGAACGAGGAACATGCCGCTGTCGGAGTCGATGATCTGGCCCTTTTCGGCGAGGTAGATCATCTCTTGGGCCGGATCGCGGCGGTCGGCCACCACCAGGCCGTTCAGCTCGCCGTTCGGCTGGCGATCGCGGATGTGGAAGGTCAAGCCCTTCTCGACCGAGGTGAACCGCCCAGGCTGCACGATGTTGGCAACCACGTCCGCCCGGATCTTGGTGATTTCCTGGCGCAGCAGCCGCATCGATGCCGGCGCGAAATAGACGCTGGTGGCGCCGACGACCAGCGAAACCACCAAGGTCAGCAGCACGATCGGCCGCACCACGTGGCCGGGCGACATGCCGGCCGACGTCATCACGATCAGTTCGGAGTCCGATCCCAGCCGGTAGTAGGTAAAGATGACCGCCAGGAACAGCGCGATCGGGGCAATGACGAGGAACAACAGCGGCAGCGACAGGCCGGTCACGACAAAAAAGACCAGGATGGTCTGCCCCTTCGACGTCAGCAGGTCGAACTCGCGCAACGCCTGCGTGACCCAGATCACGCCGGTGAGCGTGATGAGAACCATCGCAAACCCCGACGTCGCCATCCGCAGGACATAAAGCTCGATGCGGTGCAGCCCCAACCCAATACCTTCCCGTCAAATGCCCACCGCTCGATTAGACCCTGTTTGGGGCATCAGGGGGGCGTCGATTTCGGCCGCCCTGTCAGTTTTCCGAAGCTGTTGCCATTACGGCACACCCCGCCGTATTCCTGTTAATCCCTTCCGGAGTACCCCGCCCCATGTCGCACCTGCCGAAAATTTCGTTCGCCAAGCCGCCGGTGGCCGCCGATGCCGGCGTCCTCGTCGTTTTCGTCGATGACCGGCTGCAGGCCGGGCCCGCCACCCGCGCTGCGCTGGAGCCCGCCGCCGGGCTGATCGAGCGCGCCGCGGCGGCGGACCGCTTCAAGGGCAAGCTGGGGGCAACGCTCGACCTGCTGGCTCCAAGCGGGCTCGGCGCGGAGCGGTTGCTGGTGGTCGGGCTGGGCGCGTCGGCCGAACTCAAGCCCGCCGACCTGCTCAAGCTGGGCGGCATCGTGATGGGCAAGCTGCCGAGCGCGGCGAAGGAAGCGACGGTCGTGGTCGAGCGGCCGAGCGGGGAGCTGTCGCCCGGCGAGATCGCCGAGTTCGTGCTCGGGCTGACGCTGCGGGCCTATGCGTTCGACCGCTACAAGACCAAGAAGAAGGACGACGGCGAGGAGGACGAGCCGAGCCGCGCCCGCATCACCCTGGTCACGGCCGACGACAGCGCCGCCAAGAAGGCTTGGCGCGGCCGCGAGCCGGTGGCCGCCGGCGTGGTGCTCGCCCGCGACCTCATCAACGAGCCGCCGAACGTGCTCACGCCGGAGGAGTTTGCCCGCCGCGCCGAGGCGTTGTCGAAGCTCGACGTCGACGTCGAGGTGCTCGACCCCAAGGCACTGAAGAAGATCGGCATGAGCGCGCTGCTCGGCGTCGCCCAGGGCTCGCGCAACGAGCCGCGGGTGGTGGTGATGCGCTGGAAGGGCGCCGGCGGCGAGGGCAAGCCGATCGCTTTCATCGGCAAGGGCGTTACCTTCGATTCGGGCGGCATCTCGATCAAGCCGGCCGCCAGCATGGAGGACATGAAGGGCGACATGGCCGGCGCCGCCGCCGTGGTCGGCCTGATGCACGCGCTGGCCGCGCGCAAGGCCAAGGTCGACGTCGTCGGCGTGGTCGGGCTGGTCGAGAACATGCCGGACGGCGAGGCCCAGCGCCCCGGCGACATCGTCGCCTCGCTGTCGGGACAGACCGTCGAGATCATCAACACCGACGCCGAGGGCCGGCTCGTGCTGGCGGACGTGCTGTGGTACGTCAAGAACCGCTTCAAGCCGCAGGCGATGGTCGATCTCGCCACCCTCACCGGCGCCATCCTGGTTGCGCTCGGCCACGAGCACGCCGGCCTGTTCGGCAACAATGACGAACTGGCCGACAAGCTCACCGCCGCCGGCCAGGCCACCGGCGAGAAGCTGTGGCGGCTGCCGCTGACCGGCGACTACGACAAGCTGATCGATTCCAAGGTCGCCGACATGAAGAACACCGGCGGCCGCTTCGCCGGCTCGATCACCGCCGCGCAGTTCCTGCAGCGCTTCGTCGACGGCACGCCGTGGGCCCACCTCGACATCGCCGGCACCGGCATGGGCGCGCCGGCCAGCGACATCAACAAGAGCTGGGGCGCGGGCTGGGGCGTGCGGCTGCTCGACCGCCTGATCGCCGACAATTACGAGGACCGCTGAGCGGTCCTCCGGCCGGGGTCGCGGTGATGACCGAGGTTCTTTTCTACCACATGCTGAGCCGCACGCTGGAGCAGGCGCTGCCGCCGCTGTTGGCGAAGTGCCTGGAGCGGGGCTGGCGGGTGGCGGTGCAGGCGACATCCGAGGAGCGCGTCGCCGCGCTCGATGCCCACCTGTGGACCTTTGACGAGGAGAGCTTCCTGCCGCACGGCCCCGCCGGTGAGCGCGACGCCGCCGACCAGCCGATCTTGCTGACCACGTCTGCGGCCAACCCCAACGGGGCGGCGGTACGCTTCCTGGTCGACGGTGCCGATCTCGGCGAGGCCGCCGCCTATGCGCCCTACGTGCGGGCGGTGTTCCTGTTCGACGGCCACGACGAAGACGCCGTCGCTGCCGCCCGGGTACGCTGGACGATGCTGAAGGCGGCCGGCTTCGAGGTCGCCTACTGGCGTCAGAGCGAAGCCGGGCGCTGGGAGCGCAAGGGGTGAGGCTGGCCTATCAAAGCCAGCGGCGCCGCGGCGGCGGCTCGTCCGGCTCGCGTTCGGGCTGCTGGTCGCGGCCTTTGAACATCTTGTAGGCGAAGAGGCCCAGCGCCACCGCCATCAGCTTCGAGCCCCAGCCACTGCCGCTGCCGCGGGTCCGTTCGCCGCGCGGTCCGTTGCGCATGCCGCGGACGATGTCTGACAAGCCCATGTTCGCCTCCTGAAAACGCGTTCCCGCGTCACGTCACCGGTGACGTCGGATCTTGCGAAATCCGGCCGCCGGTGTTGAAGTATCGCCCCATCCGATTGGGTCGGATGGGGTGCCAAAGCACGTTGCTGCGTTTGGTCGGAATTTCCGACGCCGCCGGCATGCACTAGAGCCAGCGCCGTCCGCCGGGCTCCGAGGGCGGCGCGGCGCCGCGCCCGGCAAACCGGTTCCAGATGAACAGCACGATGAACGCGCCAAAGGTCGCGCCGATCAGGCCGGCGCCCTGGTCGAAGCGATACCAGCCGATGCTCTGGCCGATGAAGGTCATGATGAAGGCGCCGGCAATGCCGAGCGCTGTGGTCAGAATGAAGCCCTTCGGCTCGTTCGGCATCGGCGAAATGAGCCGCGCGATGATGCCGGCGACAAATCCGATGACGATGATCCAGATAATGCCCGACACGCCAGTGTCCCCCTTGTGATCAGTCTCCAGGACGTTTCCGAGAGACAATAGCAATCGAGCGGAGAAGTTCCTGTCCGGCTTGCTCGTGGCGGATGCCGCAGCGACGAACGGATCATCCCTCCAAGATGCCATCCACCCCGGCCGGCGTGCTGAGCTGAACCTTGGCCGCTTCGGCCGTCGGATTGATGTGCGGGCCGGGCGCTCACATGGTGGACATCGCGCCGGTTGCAATTGCATTGCTGCGCGTTTGGCGCAAACGTGCCGGCCAACACCGAAGCTCCAGCTCCGGCTGTGAGGCTCCGGTTCGCATCATTCAACGTGCCGGGTTTGCGCCATGTCTGAGATCATTCGGCCTGCGGGCGATCACCTCGCGATTCCGGAAACGAGTTCGTCGGCCCGACACCGCACCATGGGCATCGGTGTTGGTCTTGCCGCGGTGCTCGTCGTGGCGGGGTGCGGCGGGCCCTCGCCGCTCGCTTCGGAGGCGGTCGGGGCGCAGCCGGTGCCGCCGAGCGCCCTGGTCAGCGCCGAGGGCACCTGCGCGGACGCGCCCGAAGGCGCCGCGGCGCCGGCCAAGCTCGATTTCGGCCTCACCGAGTGCGACGTGCTGCGGCTGGTCGGCCCGGTCGACCGGGTCGAGGTCGGCGATACCCACGGGGTGCGGGTGGTGACGATGACGTCGTTCGCCGGCGCCCGCCCCGGCGTCTATCGCTTCGAAGCCGGCCGGCTGAAATCGCTGGAAGCCATGCCCGAGCCGGAGAAGAAGAAAGGCAAGCCCGCGGCGCGGCATTGAGCGGGCAGGGTCGTTCCGGTCATGGCGGGTTGTCGTCCCGGGCAAGCGGCGAAGCCGCGTGACCCGGGACCGTGTTCAGAAAGGGTGTCTTGTTCTAAAGACGATCCCGGCTCGGCGCTGCGCGCCGTCCGGGATGACGGGGCGCGAAGATCGGTTCCAGGTCCCGCTGACGATCGCCCGTGACGACGACGTTTCGCCCGACCGTTACCCCGCGGTTGCCGCCTCATATTCGGCGGTGGCCTCCAACCAAGCCTCCTCTGCGGCGGCAAGCTTGGTCGCAGCGTCGGCCCGCTGCTTGGCGAGGCGCGTCGCTTTCGCCGGATCGCGGGTGTAGATGTCGCCGTTCGCCAGCGTGGCGTCGATCTCGGCGATTTCGGTCTCGCGGGCCGCGATCTCCTTCTCCGCCGCGGTGACGCGCTTCTTGATCGGCGCTGCCGCAGTGCGGCGCTCGGCGGCGGAGCGACGCTCCTCGGCGCGGGAGGGTCGGCTGTCGGCCTGCTGCCGCGGCGCGCTGTCGCCGGAAGCGCGCGCCAGCACCAGCTTGCGGTAGTCGTCGAGGTCGCCGTCGAACGAGGTCACCGTGCCGCCGCCCACCAGCCACAGCTGGTCGACGGTCGCAGCGATCAGGTGGCGGTCGTGCGAGATCAGGATCACCGCGCCGGGAAAGTCGTTGATCGCCGAGGCCAGCGCGTCGCGGGCGTCGACGTCGAGATGGTTGGTCGGCTCGTCGAGGACGAGAAGGTGCGGGCCGCGGAACGTGGCGAGCCCGAGCAGCAGGCGCGCCTTCTCGCCGCCCGACAGCTTCTCGACCGGCGTGTCGGCGCGCTCGCCGGGAAAGCCGATCTGGGCGGTCTTGGCCCGCACCTCCGCCTCCCCCGCGGTGCGCATCAGGGCGCGGACGTGCTCGCACGGGCTCTCTTTGGGCCGAAGCTCGTCGAGCTGGTGCTGGGCGAAATAGGCGATCTCCAGCTTGTCGGCCACCGTCATGCGGCCGGCGAGCGGGGCGAGGCGGCCGGTGATCAGCTTCGCCAGCGTCGACTTGCCGTTGCCGTTGGAGCCGAGCAGGGCGATGCGGTCCTCGGTGTCGATGCGCAGATCGAGGCCGCGCAGCACCGGCCGGTCCGGCGCGTAGCCGACCGAGACGCCGTCGAGCGCGATGATCGGCGGGGAGGGCAGCCGCGCCGGCGCCGGAATGACGATCGGCACGGTGTCCTCGGCCACCAGCGCCGGCAGCGGCACCAGCTTCTCGAGCATTTTCATCCGCGATTGGGCCTGCCGGGCCTTGGTCGCCTTGTAGCGGAAGCGGTCGACGAAGGCCTGGAGGTGCTTCCTCTCGGTGTCCTGGCGCTTGCGCAGCCTGGCGTCGAGCATCTGCTTTTCGGCGCGCAGGCGCTCGAACGCCGAATAGCCGCCGCGCCACAGCGTCAGCCGGCCCTCGCCGAGGTGCAGCGTCCAGTCGACCGCCTGGTCGAGCAAATCGCGGTCGTGGCTGATGATCAGCACGGTGTGGGGATAGCGGCCGAGATAGTCCTGCAGCCACAGCGTGCCTTCGAGGTCGAGATAGTTGGTCGGCTCGTCGAGCAGCAGCAGGTCGGGCTCGGCGAACAGCACGGCGGCGAGGGCGACGCGCATGCGCCAGCCGCCGGAGAAGTCCGAGCACGGCCGCTGCTGCGCCGCCTCGTCGAAGCCGAGGCCGGCGAGGATGCGCGCCGCCCGCGCCGGCGCCGAGTGGGCGCCGATGTCGGCCAGCCGGGTTTCGATCTCGGCGATGCGGTGGGGGTCGGTGGCGGTGGCGCTCTCCGTGATCAGCGCGGCGCGCTCGGTGTCGGCCGCGAGCACGACGTCGATCAGTGCCTCGGGGCCGGAGGGTGCTTCCTGCGCCACCCGGCCGATGCGGGCGCGGGGCGGCAGGCTGATGCGGCCGGCGTCGGTCGGGTGCTCGCCGCAGATGGCGCGGAACAGCGTGGTCTTGCCGGCGCCGTTGCGGCCGACCAGCCCGACGTGGCCGCCGGTCGGGATCTGGGCCGAGGCGTTTTCCAGCAGCACCCGGCCGGCGATGCGGACCGTGATGGAGTCGATCGTGAGCATGGCGCTTGCGTCGCCCAAGCCGGCGGAGAATGCAAGGCGGATGACGCCGTCGAGCGACCGGCTTCGAGCGCTCGGCCGATCGCGGCACTGGTTACCGCGTCACCTGCACGGTTATGCGGGCGTCGCCGGTGGCGTGTTCGAGGTCGACCGACACCCCGCCGCCGAGCTGGCGCACCAGCAGGTCGGCGCAGGCCGAGCCCACCTTCAGCCCCCGCAGCCGCACCCAGTCGAGCCGGAGCGGCAGCACGGGGTTGTTGAGGCGGATTTCGCCGGTTTCCGGCTTGAGCTCCAGGCCGAGGCAGGATTGCACCAGCGAGAACGGCGTCGCCGACGCCCACGCCTGCGGTGAGCAGGCCACCGGATAGAGGGTGGGGCCGCGGCCGGTGCGGCGGCGAAAGCCGCAATAAAGTTCGGGCAGCCGGCGAAAATCCATGTAGGCGGCGGCATCCAGGATGGCGGCGAACACCCGCTGCACCGCCTCGCAGGCGCCGTAGCGAGCCAGGCCGCTGGCGATCAGGGCGTTGTCGTGCGGCCACACCGAGCCGTTGTGGTAGGACATCGGGTTGTAGCGCACCTCGCCCTCGGCCACGGTGCGGATGCCCCAGCCGGAGAAGAAGTCCCGCTCCATCAGGCCGCCCGCCACCCGCGCCGCACGGTCCGGTGTCGCCAGCCCGGCCCACAGCACATGGCCGGCATTGGAGGTGCGCACCTCGCAGCGGCGCTTGTCGCCGTCGAGCGCGAGCGCATAGCTGCCGATCGCCTCCGACCAGAACGTCTGCTCGACCCGGTCTGCAAGCTGTATCGCCTCCTCCTCCAGCCGGGCGCCGGCGGCAAGGTGGCCGAGCCGCCGCGCCAGCCGCGCCATCAGCGTCTTGGCGAGGTAGACATAGGCCTGGACCTCGACCAGCGCGATCGGCCCCTCCGCCAGCCGGCCGTCGGCGTGGAACACCGCGTCGTGGCTGTCCTTCCAGCCCTGGTTGGCGAGGCCGTTGGCGCTGGCGCGGGAATATTCGACGAAACCGTCGCCATCGGCGTCGCCGCAGCGGTCGATCCAGCCCAGCGCCGCGGTGGCGGCGGGCCACAGCGCGGTCAGCGCCTCGGTGTCGTTGGTGCGCTCGACGTAGAGGCCGAGCAGAATGAGGAATAGCGGCGTCGAGTCGACGCTGCCGTAGTAGCGCGCGAACGGCACCTCGCCGAGCGCGGCCATCTCGCCGCCGCGCATCTCGTGCAGGATCTTGCCGGGCTGGGCGTCGGCGGCGGCGTCGGTGACGCCCGCCTGCAGCGTGGCGAGGCGGAACAGCACGCCGCGGGCGATGGCCGGCGCCAGCCACAACATCTCGATTGCAGTGATGATGCCGTCGCGGCCGAACGTGGTCGAGTACCAGGGGATGCCGGCGTAGGGAAACGGCCCCTGCGGCGTTGTGGTCGTCAGCATCGCCAGATCGGCCATCGAGCGCCGCAGCACCTCGTTCAGGACCTGGTGGCTGGTTTCGATGCTGGCGATGTCGTGCGCCAGCGCGCGGCGGGCGCGGTCAACCGCCAGCAGCGCCGCGCCGAAGCCGAGCGGCGGGCGGTCTGGCGGATCGCAGGCGATGCTGATGAACACCGAGCACGGCTGGTCGGCCGCCAAGGTCACCCGCCAGGTGGCGGCGCTGGCGGCGAGCGTTTCCGGCGCCGGGTCGAAGCGAATCGCGGTGGTGCGGGTGCGCCCGTCCAGCCCGGCGCAGGCGATGCGGACTTCCGTGGCCGACACCACCTCGGTTCGGATCTGGCCGTGGCGCTCGCGCCGGGCGCCGCGCACCTCGAACAGGTCGGCGAAGTCGGCGGCGAAGGTGATGGCGAGGCCGAGCCGCACCGGCTGTTCGCCGTGGTTGCGCAGGCCGAGCCGGACGTGGGCGACGCCGTCCCACAATACCACCGACCGCACGATGTGGATGGTGTCCTTGGGCAGCAGAACCCGGCCGTCGAAATAGATGTCGGGGTTGGTGAGGTCGGCCGCCAGCGCCAGGTTGTCGTCGCGCACGGTGGAGCCGAGCAGCAGCGGCAGCGTGCCGTTGATCATCAGCTCCAGCCGCGACAGATAGCGGGTATCGGCGAAGAACAGCCCGTCGGGGCCGCCCTGGGATGCGCCGATGTCGCCATAGGAATCCAGCACCGCGAAGCAGTCGCCATGCTTCAATGTTCGCCGCGGCCGGGCCGAGGGTCCGGTCGCGGCGATGTAGAACGGCGACTCGCCGACAGTATCGATCAGGCCGGGAGCGGCCGAGGACTTAGCCGGCATGAGCCCCACTCTGCAGCAACGGCGCTGCGGGAGTTGACGGCCATGGCGTCGCGCGTTGCCGCATCGGCGACGTGTGAATCGGGCGCGTCAGCGTGCGATAGACGCCGAGATAGTCGCGCGCCATCCGCTCGGCGGTGAAGCGGCTCTCGAATTCGGCGCGGATGCGCCGACGGTCGAGCGAGAGCACCTCCGGCAGCGCCAGCAGCGCTTCGTCGAAGTCCTCGACGATGCGGCCGGTGACGCGGTCCTCGATCACCTCGGGCACCGAGCCGGCGCGGAAGGCGAGCACCGGCGTGCCGCACGCCATTGCCTCGATCATCACCAGGCCGAACGGCTCGGGCCAGTCGATCGGGAACAGCAGCGCGCGCGCCTCGCCAAGAAAGGCCGCTTTGTCGCGGTCGCCGATCTCGCCGATGAACTCGACGTCGTCGCCGAAGGCGATCTCGGGCCGTACCATTTCGCGGAAATAGCATTCGTCGACCCGATCGACCTTCGCCGCGATGCGCAGCGGCAGGCCGAGCGCGCGCGCCAGCCGGATCGCCTCAACCGGGCCCTTCTCCGGAGAGATCCGTCCGAGAAAGGCGAGGTAGCCGCCGCGCGGGTTGAAGGTCGGGTGCAGCAGATCCTTCGGCAGGCCATGATGGATGGTGGCGATGAAATTTGCATCGGCGATCGGCGTGCGCTGGGCGTCCGAGATCGAGACCAACGGCATATCGGCAAAGCCGCGGTAAAGCGCCGGCAGATCGGGCAAATCCTGCCGCCCGTGCAGCGTCGTCACCGTGCGGTGGGGCGAGCGGTGGAACAGCGGAAAGTGCAGGGCATCAATGTGGAAGTGCAGGATGTCGAACTCGTGGGCGCGCGCGCGCACCTTGTCGAGCATCAGCATGTAATAGGGGATGGGATCGACCACCGCCGGATCGAGCCACAGTGCGGTGCGCACGACGGGCACCAGCTCGGCGCGGGTCACCGAGTCGCCGCTGGCGAACAGCGTGACGTCGTTGCCGAGGTCCAACAGCGCGTCGGTCAGGAAGTGAACGACGCGCTCGGTGCCGCCGTAGTAGCGGGGCGGCACGCTTTCCATCAAAGGCGCGATCTGGGCGATCCTCATGGCATCCTCAGCTGCCCGATGCAACGACGCGGTCGGGCATCGGGTTGACAATTGTTCATGATCATCAAACGTTCTCGAACTCGGCCGGTTCCGCGCGCGGGCGCTGGCGCGGGGCGCCGAAAAGTGGCGCGTAGCTTGGCCGGTCGGTCTGGCGGGGTGGGCATAGGAGCGGAGGCGGGCATGCCGGTTCGGGCGGTGGCGAATCCGAAGGCGCGCGCCCTGGCGGGCCCGGTGGCGAACGCGGTGCCGCGCATCCGCATCGTGTTCGGCCCCGACATGCGGATCGGCCCGGGCAAGATGGACCTGCTGGAGGCGATCGGCCGCACCGGCTCGATCTCGGCTGCGGGGCGCGAACTCGGCATGTCGTACCGGCGGGCGTGGCTGTTGGTCGACGACGTCAACAAGCTGTTCGCCCAGCCGGTGGTGCGGGCCTCGGCCGGCGGCGCCCATGGCGGCGGCGCCCAACTCACCGCGTTCGGCCGTGCGGTGGTCGAGGCCTACCGGCGGGTGGAGGCGCGCACCCGCGCCGCCATTGCCGAGGAATTCGCGCCGTTCGCGGGCGACATCGTGGACTCATAATTCGTCATCCCGGCCAAGCGGCGGGATGCGTAGCATCCGCCGCGCGAGCCGGGATCGTTTGCAGGATTTTCTGAAGACGACCCCGGGTCTCGGCTGCGCCTCGCCCGGGACGACGAGGCACAAGACAACTGCCTTACGTTGTCGGTGGCTGCGAATGCACCAGCCGCGGCACGGCGCGTTCGTCGATCGACACGCTCTTGATCAGCGCGTGGACCTCGTCGCCGGCGTCGAGCCCCAAGCTGTCGAGGGCGAGCCGGGTGGCGAACGCGTAGAGCCTGTCGCCACCGACTAGCGCGATCACCACCAGCGCGAACGGGCCGCCGTCGGTCTCCACTCGCTCGACCGTGCCGAACAGTATGGTGCGCACGCTGACCTGGCCGGGCCGGCCGACCGCCAGCGTGACGTTGGTCGAGCGGATGGTGATCCGCACCGGGGCATGGCCGTTGTCGATACGTCCTGGCACCACGATCTCGCCGGCCGGGTGGCGGACGATGGTGACGGCGAAGTCGGGGTCGTAACGGACGACGTGACCTGAAATCACCGACACCGCGTCGAAGCGTTCGGAGGCGCTGGCGAGCAGGTTCGGCGCCAGCACCTCGGACGGGGTGCCGACGGTGGCGACCTTGCCGCCGACGATCTTGACCACGCGGGCGGCCAGCCGCGCCACCTCCTCCACCGCGTGCGAGACGTAGACGATGGGAATAGCGAACTCATCGCGCAGCCGCTCGATGAACGGTAGCACCTCAAGCTTGCGGTCGGCGTCGAGCGAGGCCAGCGGTTCGTCCATCAGCAGCAGGCGCGGGCTGGTCAACAGGGCGCGGCCAATGGCGACGCGCTGGCGCTCGCCGCCCGACAGCGTCGCCGGATAGCGGTCGAGCAGATGAGCGATGCCGAGCACCTCCACCACCGGCTCGAAACTCACCACGCGGTCGGCGGCGCAGGTGAAGAACCGGCCATAGCCGAGATTGGTCCTCACCTTCAGATGCGGAAACAACTGGGCGTCCTGGAACACCAGGCCGAGCCGGCGCCGGTGCGGCTTCAAGTTGATGCCGGCCGTGGTGTCGAGCAGCACGGTGCCGTCGACCTCGATATGTCCGCGCTGGGGCCGGGCGAGGCCGGCGAGCAGGCGGATCACCGTCGATTTGCCCGACCCCGACGGGCCGAACAGCGCGGTGACGCCGCTCTCGGCCTCGAACGCGACGTTGAGGGAGAAATCGCCCTGGCCGTGGCTGCAGTCGAACCGGATCATCGGCTCACTCGATCCGCATGCCGCGGCGGTCGCTGCGGCGGGCCAGCAGCTCGGACACCACCAAGGCGGCGAGCGAGATGACGACCGCCACCAGCGACAGGCGCAACGCGCTGGTCTCCGCGCCCGGCACCTGGGTGTAGCTGTAGATCGCCGACGGAATGGTCTGGGTTTCGCCGGGAATGTTCGACACGAACGTAATGGTAGCGCCGAACTCGCCCAGCGCCTTGGCAAAGCACAGCACCGCGCCGGCGATGATGCCGGGCAGCGCCAGCGGCAAGGTGACGGTGGCGAACACCCAGATCGGCGAGGCGCCGAGGGTCGAGGCGGCCTGCTCCAGCCGGGTGTCGGTTGCCTCGATGGTGAGGCGGATGGCGCGCACCATCAGCGGAAAGCCCATCACCGCGCATGCCAGCGCGGCGCCGGTCCAGCGGAACGAGAACACGATGCCGAAGGTCTGGTCCAGGAATTGGCCGACCGGGGCTCTGCGGCCGAAGGTGAGCAGCAGCGCATAGCCGGTGACCACCGGCGGCAGCACCAGCGGCAGGTGAACGAGGCCATCGAGAATGGTCTTGCCGGGAAAGTGGCCGCGGGCCAGCACCAGCGCCGTCAGGATGCCGAGCGGCAGGCTGCACAACGTCGCCACACCCGCGATCTTGAGGCTGAGCAGGATCGCGACCCATTCGTCCGGTGTCAGTGTCCCCATCGGGCGGGGGCGTCCTTCCATCAATGCCCGCCGCAACGCTCATGCTTCGAGACGGCAGCTTGGCTGCCTCCTCGGCATGAGGGTTGCGGCGAATATCGGATCATTCGTCGAGGCGCGGGCGCGAACGCCGCAGCGCGCACAGTGTCACGTCTTCGGCACGATGGTGAAGCCCTGGCCGGTCAGGATCGTCTCGGCGGTGGGCGAGCGCAGATAGGCCAGGAACTCGGCGGCGTCCGGGTTGGCCGAGTTGGCGGTGATGGCGATCGGGTACAGCACCGGGTCGTGGCTGTCTGCCGGGAAGGTGTCGACCACCTTCACCTTGGGCTCGGACTTGGCGTCGGTCGAATAGACGATGCCGAACTGCGCCTCGCCGCGGGCGACCAGAGCGAGCGCGGCGCGCACGCTCTCGGCGCCGGCAATCCGGGGCTCGATGTCGGCCCACACCCCGAGATTGGTCAGGGCCTGCTTGGCGTAGTTGCCGACCGGCACGGCGGGAATGGCGCCGGTGGCGAGGCGCGAATCGCCGATCGCCTTGGCGAGCGGGAAGCCCTTGGCGATCTTGAGATCGGTGGTGGCGTCGAGCGGGGCGATCAGCACCAGCGCGTTGCCGAGCAGGGTCTCGCGGGTGTCTTCCTTGATCAGCTTTTTCTCGGATGCCCAGTTCATCCAGCGCAGATCGGCGGAGACGAACAGGTCGGCCGGGGCGCCGGATTCCATCTGGCGGGCGAGGGCGGAGGAGGCGGCGTAGGAGAACGACACCTTCTTGCCGGTTTCCTTTTCCCAGGCGGCGCCGATGGCATTGAAGGCGGTGGTCAGGCTGGCGGCGGCGAACACCAGAACCGGCTTTTGGTCCTCAGCGGCGGCAGGACGCGGCGCGATGGCAACGGCGGCAAGGCCGGCGAACGCCAGCGCGGCGAGGCGGCGACGGGTGGTGGTCCAGGGCATGCGAAGTCCTTTCGTGAGGCGCTATTTTTTGATTTATATAGCGTAACGCAGCACACCGGCGCCCAAGTTTCAAGCTCAGCAGGATTACGTGGGGCAGTGGGGCGGATACCGCCAGCCGATCCTGCAAAATCAGAAGGAATTGAATGGTTTTCGCGCCGGCTGGCGTGGGGCTGAGCCGAATATTCGGTCTTCAATTGATCAAAATTTCAGCAATTGACGATGTTCGGCGCGGCAAGGTGGCCGGTGGCCTTGGCCGGGACGGAACGCGACTTGGCGCTCCGACGTCGGAGGCGGCCGAAATCTTGGGCATTGGCCGAATTCCGCAGCGGCAATGGCTGTTCTGCAGCCGGGCGTCGCCGCCGCGGCCGTCAGCACGGCAACGGCCGAGGCGTCTCAAGGAAGCCGCCTCGGCGATGGCGTCGATTATGCTGCTTCGACCGGGGTGCCGCCGTGGGCCAGCGACCATTGCTCCGGGGCGCTCAGGAACGCCTCGACCTCGCTGAGGGTGTGGCCGTCGAAATAGGCGCCGTCCTTTGCGACCTGCAGCACGTCCCACCAGGTGGCGAGGTAGTGGAGCTTGATGCCGAGTTCGGCCAGCTTGGTCTCGGCCAGCGGGAAAATGCCGTAGAAAAACACCACGAAGGCGTGCTCGACCACGGCGCCGCCGTTGCGAAGCCCGCTGACGAAATTGACCTTGGAGCCGGCATCGGTAGCGAGATCCTCCACCAGCAGCACGCGCTGGCCGTCCTTCAGGTCGCCCTCGATCTGGGCGTTGCGGCCAAAGCCCTTGGGCTTCTTGCGCACGTAGAGCATGGGCAGGTCGAGCCGGTCGGCCATCCAGGCAGCGTAGGGGATGCCGGCGGTCTCGCCGCCCGCCACGGCGTCGAACGCCTCGTAGCCGACCTCGCGCTCCATGGTGGTGGTGGCGAACTCCATCAGGCGGCGGCGCAACCTGGGGAAAGAAATCAGCTTACGGCCGTCGATGTAGACCGGGCTCATGCGGCCGGAGGTGAAGCGGAACGGCTCGTTCGCGTTGAACAGCACCGCGCGCACCTCCAGCAACATGCGGGCGGTTTCGCGGGCGATGGTGCGCTTGCCGTGGAACGTCTCAGTCATCGAATCCTCGTCGCAGGGAATTCTGGTCGCGGGCGGGACCGGCGGCGCGCCGCTCCCCGATCAGGCCCGGCCGGCGGGAACCCGGCGGCCGTCGACGCGCCAGGGGATCCGGGTGCCGCCCAGGAAGGGGTGGAGCGTGCCGAGGCCCGGCACCGGCACGTCTTCGGCCACCTCGGTGTCCTCGGCGATCAGCGTGATGCGGTCGGCGTTGAGCGGCAGGCCATAGAAGCGCGCGCCGTTCTCGGACGCGAACGCCTCGAACTTGTCGAGGGCGTTCTCCTCGGCGAAAACCCGGGCGTAGGCCGCGAGCGCGGTTGGCGCGCAGAACAGGCCGGCACAGCCGCACGCGCTCTCCTTGGCGCTGCGCAGGTGCGGCGCGCTGTCGGTGCCGAGGAAGAAGCGGGGATGGCCGGAGGTGACGGCGGCGCGCAGGGCAAGGCGGTGCTTTTCGCGCTTGGCCACCGGCAGGCAGTAGAAGTGCGGGCGAAACCCGCTGTGGAACATGGCGTTGCGGCTGAAGCTGAGGTGGTGCGGCGTCACGGTGGCGCCGGTGGCGTCGCCGGCGGCGGTGACGAACGCCGCGCCGTCTTCGGTGGTGATGTGCTCGAGGGTGATGCGCAACCTGTCGAACCGGCGGCGAATCGGGGCCAGCACCCGGTCGATGAACACCGCCTCGCGGTCGAAGATGTCGACGGCAGGGTCGGTCACCTCGCCATGGATCAGCAGCGGCATGCCGGCGAACTCCATCGCCTCCAGCACCCGGTTCAGCCGCTCAAGGTCGGTGACGCCGAACTGGGAATTGGTGGTGGCGTTGGCCGGATAGAGCTTGGCCGCGAAAAACGCGCCGCTGCGGTGGCCCTCGACCAGATCGTCCGGGTCGGTCTCGTCGGTCAGGTAACAGGTCATCAGCGGGTGGAAGTCGAGCCCATGCGGCAGCGCCGCCATGACGCGCGAGCGGTAGGCGGCGGCCTCGGCGGCGCGGCGCACCGGCGGCACCAGATTGGGCATGATCACGGCGCGGCCGAAATGGCTCGCGGTAAAGGGCAGAACGGTGGCCAGCATGGCGCCGTCGCGCAAATGCACGTGCCAGTCGTCCGGTCGGCGGATGGTGAGCGATGAGAACGTGGCCATGGGCTGTGTCTAAACCATCCGTGCGCGCTCCGCGACAGGAAGGTTACTGGCAGGGTGCGCCTGCGCGGGCCGGACACCGCGGTGGATGAAATCGCGCGACTGCCCCGCCGCGGTTGCAAATTCCGCCTTGAAAATCAACGATCGGCGGCCGCGCACCCGGCGGTGGCGCCGGCGGCCGGGGCACGGCGCAGTGGCGCTCGGGCGGGAGAGCGGCTAGACACGGGCGTCGGGGTTCGAAGGGACGATGAAGCTGTTGGGGCCTTTCCGTAACATACGACAGCTGACCGTGATCGGCCACGACGCTGTCATGACGTGCCTCGCTGTTCTGGCGAGCTTTTACGTTCGATTCGAAGGCGAGGGGCTCGACCAGCGCTGGCCGATGCTGGTCGTTTTCCTGCCGTTGTTCGCGTTCTACGCGACAATTGTTTATTCGTTCTTGTCGCTATACCGCGCGAAGTGGCGTTTCGCCTCACTGCCGGACCTGTTCAACATATTCCGCGCGGTCAGCGTTCTGGCTATCAGCCTGCTTGTCCTGGACTATGTTGTGGCCTCCTCGGCCTTCTACAACCAGTTCTATTTCGGCAAGATCACCATCTTTCTCTACTGGGTCTTCCAGATGTTTCTTCTGGGAGGTCCGAGGATCATCTATCGCTACTACCGCTACCTGAGGACCCGCCACGGCGCCGAGATGGAGCACGCCGTGCCGGCGCTGGTGCTGGGCCGTGCCCATGATGCCGAGGTCGTGGTGCGCGCCTTCGAATCCGGCGCGCTGAAGAAGCTGCGCCCGGTGGCGATCCTGTCGCCCAACGCCTCCGACCTCGACCAGTCGCTGCGCGGGGTGCCGGTGCTGGGCGATTTCGACCAGCTCGAGGCGGTGGTCGCCGACCTTGAGGAGCGCGGGCTGCGCGTCGGCCGCCTGATCGTCACGCCGTCGGCGCTGGCGCCGG
This sequence comes from Blastochloris viridis, assembly GCF_001402875.1. Lineage (NCBI taxonomy): Bacteria > Pseudomonadati > Pseudomonadota > Alphaproteobacteria > Hyphomicrobiales > Blastochloridaceae > Blastochloris > Blastochloris viridis. Next base: position 766,633 of record NZ_CP012946.1, read on the forward strand.
AGGCCGCGCCGGACACGCTGCTGGCGCGGGCGCGCCGGCTCGGCCTGCCGATCTCGCGGATGCAGACCCTGGATGAGGGCGGGGCGTTCCGGCTGGCGCCGATCGACGTCGAGGATTTGCTGCTCCGGCCGTCGGTGGCGATCGACTATCGCCGGCTGGAGGCGGCCGTCGGCGGCTGCCGCGTGCTGGTGACCGGCGGCGGCGGCTCGATCGGCGCGGAGATCTGCGAGCGGGTCGTCACCCACCGCGCCTCCCACCTGATGGTGGTCGAGAATGCCGAGCCGGCGCTCTATGCGGTGCTGCAGCGGCTGGAGACGCTCGACCCGGACACCTGCGTCGAGGGCCGCATCGGCGACGTCCGGGAGCGGGCGCGGATCGACCGGCTGATGGCCGAGTTCAAGCCGGACCTGGTGTTCCACGCCGCGGCGCTCAAGCACGTGCCCTATCTGGAGACCGACTGGATCGAGGGGGTGAAGACCAACATCCTGGGCTCGATCAACGTGGCCGAGGCGGCGGTGGCGTGCGGCGCCAAGGCGATGGTGATGATCTCGACCGACAAGGCGATCGAGCCGGTGTCGGTGCTCGGCGCCACCAAGCGCTTCGCCGAGATGTACTGCCAGGCGCTCGACGCCGAGCTGGCGTCCGGGCCGACCCGGCTGATCGCGGTCCGGTTCGGCAACGTGCTGGGCTCGAACGGCTCGGTGGTGCCCAAGTTCAAGGCGCAGATCGCCGCCGGCGGGCCGATCACCATCACCCACCCCGACATGGTCCGCTACTTCATGACCATCCGCGAGGCCTGCAACCTCGTCGTCACCGCGGCCAGCCACGCGCTCGCGCCGCACCGCAGCTCCGAGCAGGAGCGCATCTCGGTCTATGTGCTGAACATGGGCCAGCCGGTGAAGATCCTCGATCTCGCCGAGCGCATGGTGCGGCTGTCGGGGCTGGAGCCGGGGCGGGACATCGACATCGTCGTCACCGGCGTGCGGCCCGGCGAGCGGCTGAACGAGATCCTGTTCGCACGCGAGGAGCCGGCGTCCGACATCGGCATTCCGGGCGTGGTGGCGGCGCGGCCGGTGTTCCCGCCGCTGGCGGAGATGAAGCGGCTGGTGGCGGAGGTCGAGGCCGCGATGGCGGCGGAGAACCGCGGCGCGGTGTTCGCCGCGGTCGGCCGCGCCGTCACCGATTTCGAGCCGGATGCCGCCGTGTCCGCCAGGATCGCCGGGACGGTGAGCGTGGCGGCCTCCGGGCGCTGACCGCGACGGGGCGGCGCGTGGCGGGACATTTCCACAGCCGCGTCGCCTCACCTAAATACCATCATTAACGGCATGGCAACCTTGATCGGCCACAACGAAGGCCCGGCTGCGCCCTGTTGCGGCCCGACCCGAGTTTCATGTTGCGTCCCATGCGTTCCATGCGTGCACTGTCGTCGCGTCCCAGGACCGGAGCCTTGCCCGCTTCGCGTCGCCGGCGATTGATCCTCGCGTCCGTTGTGCTCGGCGCGGTGGCGCTGTTGCTGGTGCCGAGCCGCGCCTTCCATCGCCAGCCGGCCGACCCGGTCCCGGCCGCCGGGGTGCGCGGACTGCCGCCGCTGTTCGCCGGCGCGCTGGAGACGCTGCGTCCCGACACCTTCCGCCTGCCGCCCACCAGCGAAAGCGCGATCGAACTCGCCCGCGCCGCGGCGGGCCCGCAGATGGTCCGGCCGGAATTGACGTCGACGCCGACCACGGTGCGTGCGGTGGCGGCGCCGGTAGCGGTGGCGCGGCTGGACGGGGAGGGCGCCGACATCACCGGCAGTCTGCCGCCGGACGCGGTGGCGCTGCCGTCGCGCCAGCTCGACCTGCCGCCGATCGGCGTGACCGACAGCGCGCCGGTGGCGGAGATGGAGACCGCCGACCTTATCACCCGCGGCGCGCCGGGCGATCCCGGCACCTTCCCGCCGATGCTGGTGGTCGAGCGGCTGTTCTTCACCGTCGACCCGGCGGCGCTGCCGCAATCGCCGCTCGACTATGTCACGGCCGGAACCGAGCTGATGCCGCCGCGCGCGAGCCGGAAGGGCACGCGGGGCTGAGCAGCCCCGCGGCGGAGGCGAGCCGACGTCGGTGGAAGGTCAAGCCGCAAGGCCGTTGGCGTCATACGGTTTCCGGCTGATCAGCTCGGCTCTTTCTTCCCTCTCCCCTTGCGGGAGAGGGTGCCGAGCGATCGTAAAGATCGCGACGCGGGTGAGGGGGCCTGCGCGCAGAAGGCTGACATACCCCTCACCCGGCTCGGATTTCGCTTCGCTCATCCTCGCCACCCTCTCCCACAAGGGGAGAGGGAAAAGACGCGCCCCTCGGCCACCGGCCAGTTCGAGCCGGTCAGCCGGAAACCGTATCACATGTTGGGATAGTTCGGCCCGCCGCCGCCTTCGGGCGCCACCCACACGATGTTCTGGGTGGGGTCCTTGATGTCGCATGTCTTGCAGTGGACGCAGTTCTGCGCGTTGATGACGAAGCGCGGATCGCTTTGGCTCGCCTCGTCGCCGTAGACCACCTCATAGACCCCGGCCGGGCAGTAGAGCCGCGCCGGCTCGCCATAGAGCGGCAGGTTGTGGGCGATCGGCACCGCCGGGTCCTTGAGGGTGAGATGGACCGGCTGGTCCTCCTCGTGGTTGGTGTTGGACAAGAACACCGAGGACAGCTTGTCGAACGACAGCTTGCCGTCCGGCCGCGGGTAAGCGATCGGCTCGACCTCGTCGAGGCGCTTGAGCTTGGCGTGGTCGGGCTTGTCGTGCTTCAGCGTGCCGAACAGCGAGAAGCCGAAGCGGTTGGTCCACATGTCGAGGCCGCCGAGCGCGACGCCCAGCATCAGGCCGTAGCGCGCCCACAGCGGCTTGACGTTGCGCACCGGCTTGAGATCGACCCCGATCGGGCTGGCGCGCCAACTGTCGTCGTAGCTGGTCAGCTCGTCATTGGCGCGGCCGGCTTTGATCGCGGCGGCGGCGTGCTCGGCCGCCAGCATGGCGGAGGTGATGGCGTTGTGGGTGCCCTTGATGCGCGGCACGTTGAGGAAGCCGGCGCCATCGCCGATCAGGGCGCCGCCGGGGAACGAAAGCTTCGGCACCGACTGCCAGCCGCCCTCGGTGATGGCGCGGGCGCCATAGGCGATGCGCTTGGCGCCGGCGAAGGTGTCCGCGACCAGCGGGTGGTGCTTGAAGCGCTGGAACTCGTCGAACGGTGACAGCGTCGGGTTCTCGTAGTCGAGATGGACGACGAAGCCGACCGCGACCTGGTTATCCTCAAGATGATAGAGGAAGGAGCCGCCGCCGGTTGCGTTGTCGAGCGGCCAGCCGAACGAGTGCTGCACCAGGCCGGGCTTGGATTTCTCCGGCGCCACCTGCCACAGCTCTTTGAGGCCGATGCCGTATTTCTGCGGAGAGCGATCGGCGTCTAGCTTGAAGCGGTTGATAAGCTGGCGGGAGAGCTGGCCGCGGGTGCCTTCGGCGAACAGCACGTATTTGCCCGCCAGCTCCATGCCGCGGGTGAAGCTGTCCTTCAGATGACCGTCGCGGGCGACGCCCATGTCGCCGGTGGCGATGCCGGTCACCGCGCCGTTATCGTCATAGAGCACCTCGGCGGCGGCGAAGCCGGGATAGATGTCGACGCCGAGCGCCTCGGCCTTGGCCGCCAGCCAGCGGCAGACATTGCCGAGCGAGACCACGAAGCAGCCGTGGTTGGACATCAGCGGCGGCATCATCCAGTTCGGCAGCCGCACGGCGCCGCGCTCGGTGAAGTAATAGAAGCGGTCGTCGGTGGCCGCGGTCTTGAGCGGGTGGTCCTCCGCGCGCCAGCCGGGAAGCAGGGCGTCGAGGCTGGAGGGGTCGACCACCGCGCCGGACAGGATGTGAGCGCCGACCTCGGAGCCCTTCTCGACCACCACCACGGCGAGATCGGGGTCGATCTGCTTCAGGCGGATCGCGGCAGCAAGGCCCGCCGGGCCGGCGCCGACGACAACAACGTCGAAGTCCATCCGCTCGCGCGGCGGGCGTTCCGCCTCAGTCATGGTCCGTTCCCTCGGTTCTACGTTTTTTTCATTATGGTCATTCCATGACTCGACGACGCTGACAATGCCGACGAAAGGTGCGGGTGACCGATGGCGCTGATAACGTGGCTTCGATGACCGCCCCCGCCGACCTCCACACCGTGCTCGCCGACATCCTGGCCTTCTACGCCGAGGCCGGCGTCGACGTGGCGCTGGACGAAGAGCCACACGACCGCCTGGCTGACAGCGCGGCGGAGGCTGCGGCGCGGCTCGCCTCTCCGCCGGGGCCGCCGGCCTTGGCGGCCGCAACGCTCGGGGCACCAGCTCCGGCGATGATGGCGCGGCCGGGCGGGCGGGGGGCGGCGGGCGAGGCCCCGCACCAGTTCCCCACCGTGCCGCCGGCCCGCGGCGGCGGGGAGGCGCCGGACCCGGCCGCTGCCGCCGCCAGGGTGCCGCTGGCGCCGGACGCCGCGGTGATGGCCGCCCGCCAAGCGGCGCGCGAGGCGGCCTCGCTCGGCGAGCTACGGGCGATGCTGGAGGGGTTCGAGGGCTGCGCGCTGAAGGTGACGGCGTCGCGGCTGGTGTTCGCCGACGGTGCGCCGGACGCCAGGCTGATGCTGGTGGGCGAGGCGCCGGGGGCGGAAGAGGACCGCCAGGGCAAGCCGTTCGTCGGCCGCGCCGGACAGTTGCTGGATCGCATGCTGGCGGCGATCGGGCTCGACCGCACCAAGGTCTATATCGCCAACATCGTGCCGTGGCGGCCGCCGGGCAACCGCACCCCGACGCCGCAGGAAAGCGCGATCTGCCTGCCGTTCATCGCCCGCCAGATCGAGCTGGTCGACCCCGCCGTGCTGGTGTTCCTCGGCGGCTTTGCCGCCTCCAGCCTGCTCGGCGCCAAGGAGGGCATCCTCAAGACCCGCGGCCGCTGGCTGAGCTACCATGCCGGCACGCGCGACATCCGCGCCATGGCGACGCTGCACCCGGCCTACCTGCTGCGCCAGCCGCTGCAGAAGCGGCTGGCATGGCGCGACTTCCTCGCCGTGAAGCGGGCGCTGGACGAGGCCGCGAAGGCGGGCTGAGGCGCGCGTTCCCCGTCGTCCCGGCCGAGCGAAGCGAGAGACGGGACCGTCCGGCGATTGGCGCCTTCTTGCACGCGGTGCCGGCTCGCGCGCCTGCCGGCGCTTGGCCGGGACGACGAGACCGTGAGCAGTCCGCAGAGCCAGCCTCACCGCGACCAAATGTCCGCTCGAAGCCGGCAGCGCCAGCAATAAGACAGTTATGCTGTCGTATAGACCCGGACCAACCGGGCAGCGGCGGCGTTGGGTTCAAAGCTCGACGAGCTACGGGAGGCTTTCGATGTCGGTCAGGCTGGCGCAGGCGTCGCTCGATGACAAATACGAGCTGTCCCCCGAGCGGGCGCCGCAGGACCGGGTGCTGCTCACCGGCACCCAGGCGCTGGTTCGCCTCGCCTTGATGCAGAAGGCGCGCGACCAAGGCGCCGGGCTGAACACCGCCGGCTTCGTCACCGGCTATCGCGGCTCCCCGCTCGGCGGGCTCGACGCCCAGTTTCTCCGCGCCAGCCGCGTGCTCGAAGCCAATAACATCAAGTTCCAGTCCGCCCTCAACGAGGACCTTGCCGCCACCGCGCTGTGGGGCAGCCAGCAGGCCGAGCTGCGCGGCGAGGGCCGCTTCGACGGCGTGTTCGGGCTGTGGTACGGCAAGGGGCCGGGGGTCGACCGCAGCGGCGACGTGTTCCGCCACGCCAATTTCGCCGGCACATCCAGGCACGGCGGCGTGCTGGCCTTGATGGGCGACGACCACACTGCCGAATCCTCCACCACCGCGCACCAGTCCGACTTCCACTTCGTCGACGTGATGATGCCGATCCTGAGCCCGGCCGGGGTGCAGGAAATCCTCGACCTCGGGCTGGTTGGCTGGGCGCTGAGCCGGTTCGCCGGCACCTGGGTGGCGATGAAGGGCGTCAAGGACACCGTGGAATCGACCGCGGTGGTCGACGGCCGGCTGGAGCGGGTGTCGATCGTCAGTCCCGACGGCGTCAGGATGCCGGACGGCGGCCTCAACATCCGCCTTGGCGACACCCCGCTGCAGCAGGAGGCGCGGCTGCAGGAATACAAGCGCGATGCCGTGCTGGCGTTCGTGCGCGCCAACCGGCTCAACCGCTGGATCACCTCCGGCGGCCGCGCGCCGAGGATGGGCATCGCCACGCTCGGCAAGAGCTATCTCGACGTGCGCCTTGCGCTCGACGAACTCGGCATCGACGAGGTGCGCGCCAACGACCTCGGCATTCGCCTGTTCAAGATCGCCTGCCCATGGCCGCTGTCGAAACTGGAGCTGATGGAGTTCGCCGGCGACCTCGACCTCATCATGGTGGTGGAGGAGAAGCGCTCGCTGGTCGAGGTCCAGGTGCGCGAGGAACTCTACGGCACCGCGCACCAGCCCACCGTGATCGGCAAGAAGGACGAGCGCGGCGAGTGGCTGTTCCCGGTCAAGGGCGCGCTGGAGCCGACCGACATCGCGGTCGCCATCGGCAAGCGCCTGTTGACCTACGCCTCCGACGAGCAGCTGGCGACGCGGGTGGCGCAGCTGGAGGAGGCGCAGCGGGTGATGGCGCAGGCCGCCGACATCGCGGTGCGCACGCCGCACTTCTGCTCCGGCTGCCCGCACAACACCTCGACGAAAGTGCCCGCCGGCATGCGGGCCTATGCCGGCATCGGCTGCCACTACATGGTGCAGTGGATGGACCGCTCCACGCTCGGCTTCACCGCGATGGGCGGGGAGGGCGCCAACTGGATCGGCGAGGCGCCGTTCTCCAGGCGCCGCCACGTGTTCCAGAATCTCGGCGATGGCACCTACAACCACTCCGGCTCGCTGGCCATTCGCGCGTCCATCGCCGCTGGCGTCAATGTCACCTACAAGATCCTGTTCAACGACGCCGTCGCCATGACGGGCGGCCAGCGCCTCGACGGCGGGCTCACCGCATCGAAGATCGCGCGGCAGGTGGCCGCGGAGGGCGCCGCGCGAATCCGGGTGGTGTCGAACGAGCCGTGGAAATACGGCACGGACGATGTGTGGCCGGACGGCTGCACCATCCACCCGCGCGAGGACCTCGACGCGGTGCAGCGCGAGCTTGCCGCCATCCCCGGCGTCACCGTGCTGATCTATGACCAGACCTGCGCCGCCGAGAAACGGCGCCGGCGCAAGCGCGGCCAGTTTCCCGATCCCGCGACGCGTGTCCTCATCAACGACCTCGTCTGCGAGGGCTGCGGCGATTGCGGCGTGAAATCCAACTGCATCTCGATCCAGCCGCTGGAGACCGAGTTCGGCCGCAAGCGCCAGATCGACCAGTCGAGCTGCAACAAGGATTTCTCCTGCATCAAGGGATTCTGCCCGTCGTTCGTCACCGTCTCCGGCGGCACCTTGAAGGCGCGGCCGGCTGCGGCGACCGCGGGCGAGGCGCTGCCGGCGTTGCCCGAACCGGTGCTGCCGCCGATCCACGGCACCTACAACGTGCTGGTGTCGGGCATCGGCGGCACCGGCATCGTCACCATCGCCCAGGTGCTGGGCATGGCGGCGTATCTCGACGGCAAGGCCTGCGGCATCATCGACATGGCCGGGCTGGCGCAGAAAGGCGGGGCGGTGTTCAGCCATCTGCGCCTTGCCGAGAGGCCGGCCGACATCCACGCCATCCGCATCGGCGCGCGCAGCGCCGACCTGGTGCTGGCGGGCGACCTCGTCGTCGCCGGCAACCGCAAGGCGCTGGCGGCGATGCGGCCGGGCCGCACGCGCGCCATCGTCAACACCTTCGAGATGCTGCCGGGCGATTTCACCCGCAACGCCGACTTTTCGCTGCCGACCGAGCGGCTGAAGCGCGCGCTGGTGTCGGCCGCAGGGCCTGAAGCGACGCATTTCATGGATGCTTCGGCCATCGCCGAAGCGCTGTTCGGCAACACCGTCGGCAGCAACATCTTCCTGGTCGGCGTCGCATACCAGATTGGCGCCATCCCACTGTCGGCCGAGGCGATCGAGCGCGCCATCGCGCTCAACGGCGAGGCGGTGGCGATGAACATCGCCGCGTTCCGCTGGGGCCGGCGCGCGGCGGTTGATCCGGCGTCGGTCGCAGGGCTGACGGCGCCGGCGGCCAAATCCGGCTCGCGCGCGCTGTCGGCCTCGCTCGACGAGACGATCGCGCGGCGCGCCGAATTCCTCACCGCCTACCAGAACGCCGCCTATGCCGCGCGCTATCGCGCCGTGGTCGAGAAGGTGCGCGCCGCCGAGGCCGCGCGGGTGCCGGGCTCGGCCCGGCTCACCGAGGCGGTGGCGCGCTATGCCTTCAAGCTGATGGCCTACAAGGACGAGTACGAGGTGGCGCGGCTCTATGCCGATGGCCGCTTCGCCGCCGAGGTGGCCGAGACGTTCGAGGGCAAGGTGAAGCTCGAATTCCACCTTGCGCCGACCTTCCTGGCGCGGCGCGATCCCGTCAGCGGCGAGCCGCGAAAGATCACGTTCGGGCCGTGGCTGATGACCGCATTCAAGTTGCTGGCGAAGATGAAGGGGTTGCGCGGCACGCCGTTCGATCCGTTCGGCTGGACGGCGGAGCGGCGCATCGAGCGCACATTGATCGAGGACTATGTCGCCTTAATCGACGAGGTGGTCGAGCATCTGACGCCGGCCACCCATTCGGTCGCGGTCGGCTTGGCGTCGATCCCGGACAAGATTCGCGGCTATGGCCCGGTCAAGGCGCGCCACCTCGCCGCCGCAAAGGCCGAGGAGGCAACGCTTTTGGCCGAGTTCAGGTCGGGCGCGCCGACATTGCAGCAGGCGGCGGAGTAGGGGGCAGGCATTCGCCCGCCGTCGTTCCGGCCAAGCGCCGAAGGCGCGCGAGCCGGAACCCATGATCCGCTGTCGATTGCGGTGATGCAGAGCGGCTGAGCGAATCTCGGATGTCGCGGATCATGGATCCTCGGGTCTCGGCCGGATGCTGCGCATCCAGCCTCGCCCGAGGATGACGGCGAGGGATGTGGTACGCCGCGTTGCGATGCACTTGCTGCCGCGAACGACTAATCGCGCCTCACTTCACCAGCTTCAGCACGTCGCGGAACTGCGGGTGCTTGGCGTCGGCGAGCCACTCGAAGATCACCATTTCCGGGGTGACGACGACGGCGCCGGCCGCCGCAAGACGCGCCAGCGCCGCCGTCTTGTTGGCCGGGTTGCGCGAGGACACCGCGTCCGCCACCACATAGACGCGGCGGCCGCCGGCGAGCAGGCCGAGCGCGGTCTGCAGCACGCAGATGTGCGCCTCCCAGCCGGCCACCACCGCCTGCGACGCATCGCCGAGCGCCTGGTCGAGATCGCTGCCGGCGCAGGCGTCGAACGTGCTCTTGAGCAGCGGCCGCGCCGCGTAGGCGGCGAGCTCGGGAACGGTCGGACCCAGCCGGTCCGGCGTCTGTTCGGTGACCAAGGTCGGCACGCCGATCAACTGCGCGACGGCGGCGAGACGCTGCGCCTCGCGCAGGGTGGCCTCGGCGCTGTCGATCGCGGGCTTCAACTTGCCCTGAAAGTCGATCAGGAGCAGCGCGGAGCGAGCGGCTTGAATGGGCATCGGCGGCGGTCTCTCCAGTGGCGCAATGTTGTGCGGTGCAACGAAAAACCTTGGTCTATCAGACGAATGGACGATGGTTGCTTATGCAACGGCTCTTGTGCCCAACCACCGATCCGCTAAGCTGTGTCTACGGAATTGCCCGCAAGTCCGGCCCCCCGCTCAGGCTCGCAAGCAACCCGTATCAGCCGTAACGGGCGAAAGACCCGGCGGTCAATACAAGGCTCCGCAGAGAGCCATTCGAGGAAGCAACGGCCGGCGACGCCGGCCATTCGGGAGGACGACGCAACGTGGCCGCCGCTGCGAACGGTTTTGCCGACACTTTCCCCAAGCTGTTGCTGCAGAACGCCGTGACGCGCGGCGGCCGCCCAGCGATGCGTCTCAAGGATCTCGGGATCTGGCAGACCTGGAGCTGGGCCGATGCGATGGAGGAGGTTCGCGCCTTCTCCATCGGCCTTCGGGTGCTCGGCCTTGCGGCCGGCGACAAGGTCGCGATCATCGGCCGCAACCGGCCGCGGCTCTATTGGGCGATGTGCGCCGCCCAAGCGCTCGGCGCCGTGCCGGTGCCGGTCTACGCCGACTCCGTCGCCGACGAGATGGCCTATGTGCTCGACCACGCCGAGGTGCGCCTTGCCGTGGTGCAGGATCAGGAGCAGGTCGACAAGGTGCTGTCGGTCGGCGACCGCCTGAGCCGGCTCGACCTCATCGTCTATGACGAGCCGCGTGGCCTGCGCGACTACGATCCGGCCCGGCTGAAATCGTTCGAGGAGGTGCAGGCGGCCGGACGCGCCGCGGTGGCCGAACAGCCCGGCGTCGCCGAGGCGTGGGAGCACGGCATCGCTCGCGGTGCCGGGAGCGACCTTGCCGTCATCCTCTACACCTCCGGCACCACCGGCCGGCCCAAGGGGGTGATGCTGTCGTTCGACAATGTCATCCGCTCCGCCCGCAACGGCAATGCGTTCGATCAGCTCGACGAGAGCGAGAACGTGGTGGCCTATCTGCCGCTGGCGTGGGTGGGCGACCACATCTTTTCCTACGCCCAGTCGTTCACCGCCGGCTTCTGCGTCAACTGCCCGGAGTCGGACGCCACCGTCACCGACGACCGTCGCGAGATCGCGCCGACCTTCTTCTTCGCGCCGCCGCGGGTGTTCGAGACGCTGCTCACCATGATCATGGTGCGGATGGAGGACGCTGGCGCACTTAAGCGCAAGATGTTCGACGCCTTCATCGCCCACGCCCAGCGCTGGGGCGAGAAGCTGCTGAACGGCGAGCCGGTGCCGCTGTCGGCGCGGCTGCTGTATTGGCTCGGCGACATCATGGTCTACGCGCCGCTGAAGAACCGGCTCGGCATGACGCGGCTCAAGGTGGGCTACACCGCTGGAGAGGCGATCGGCCCGGAGATCTTCCGGTTCTACCGCTCGCTCGGCATCAACTTGAAGCAGCTCTACGGCCAGACCGAGGCTGCGGTCTATGTCACGACCCAGCCCGACGGCGAGATCAGGTCCGACACGGTGGGCAAGCCCTCGCCGGAGGTCGAGATCAAGATCATCGACAGCGGCGAGGTGCTCTATCGCTCGCCCGGCGTGTTCCTCGGCTACTACAAGGAACCGGACAAGACCGCCGAGACCAAGACGGCGGACGGCTGGGTGCACTCGGGCGACGCCGGCTTCGTCGACGCCAACGGCCACCTGCGCATCATCGACCGCGCCAAGGACGTCGGCAAGCTGGCGTCAGGGGCGCTGTTTGCGCCGAAGTACATCGAGAACAAGCTGAAGTTCTATCCCACCATCAAGGAGGCGGTGGCGTTCGGCCAGAGCCGCGACTTCGTCACCGTGATGGTCAATATCGATCTGGTGGCGGTGGCGAGCTGGGCCGAACGTAACTCCATCGTCTACGCCTCGTACCAGGAGCTGGCTGGCCACCCGCAGATCTACGACATGATCGCGCGCCACGTCGACGACGTGAACCGCTCGCTCAGCCTTGAGCCAATGATGGCGGCGAGCCAGATCAAGCGCTTCTTGGTGCTGCACAAGGAACTCGACGCCGACGACGGCGAGCTGACACGGACCCAGAAGGTGCGGCGCGGCTTTATCGCCGAGCGCTACGCGCCGCTGGTCGAGGCGCTCTATGCCGGCGCCGACGTCTGCGACATCACCACCGAGGTGACGTTCGAGGACGGCCGCAAGGGCGCAATCGCGGCGCGCGTCAAGACCCGCGACGCCGAGACCTATCCGCCGGCGGCGCCGACCAACGCAACGCCGGCGATGGAGAAGGCGGCATGAGGGCGCCGTCGTCAGACCAGATCGTCGCCGGCGACACGCTGCTGGCGGTGGAGCAGGTGTCGCTCCGGTTCGGCGGCGTGCGCGCGCTCACCGACGTGACGTTCGACATCCGCAAGGGCGAAATCCGGGCCATCATCGGCCCCAACGGCGCCGGCAAGACCTCGATGCTCAACTGCATCAACGGCTTTTATCATCCGACCGAGGGTCGCATCACCTTCAAGGGTGTTACCCGGCCCAAGATGCGCCCCTATGAGGCGGCCCGCGGCGGCGTCGCCCGCACCTTCCAGAACGTCGCGCTGTTCAAGGGCATGACCACGCTCGACAACATCATGACCGGGCGTTCGCTGAAGATGCGGCGCGGCTTCTTCTGGCAGATGCTGCGCCATGGCCCGGCGATGCGCGAGGAAGTCGAGCACCGCAAGGCGGTCGAGGACATCATCGATTTTCTCCAGATCCAGCACATCCGCAAGACGCCGGTCGGCAAGCTGCCCTACGGCCTGCAAAAGCGCGTCGAACTCGGGCGGGCGCTGGCGATGGAGCCGGAGTTGTTGCTGCTGGACGAGCCGATGGCCGGCATGAACATCGAGGAGAAGGAGGACATGAGTCGCTTCATCCTCGACGTCAACAACGAGTTCGGCACCACCATCGCCCTGATCGAGCACGACATCGGCGTGGTGATGGATCTGTCGGACCGCGTGGTCGTGCTGGAATATGGTCGCAAGATCGCCGACGGCACGCCGGCCGAGGTCAAGAGCGATCAGGCGGTGATCGACGCCTATCTCGGCGTTGCCCATTAGAGCGCTCGCCCCATGAGCGGACGCCGGCTTTCCGAGAGAGAACGCGATGCCCCGAAGCGCTAGAGCGACCACAAGACAACCAGGCCTGCGGACGCTGAGGCGCGTTGTCGACACGAGCTCGTGCGGTGTTGTGAGCGAAGGCGCGAACGATCAACACCCTGGAGCGGCGGCCGGCCCGGTGCGGCCCGATCGGACCGGACTTCTTCAGGAGGCGCCGCGGTGACCCATCTCGATTCGACGCCCGGCCGTCTTCTGCCCATCCGGTTCGGCGCCGGCGCCAAGACGCTGATCGCGCTCGCCGCGCTGGCGACCATGGTGGCGCTCGCGGTCCAGGCTGGCGCGCTGGCGCGCGGCGACCTGCTCTACGCCGTGCTGGTCGATCCGTTCGTGCAGATGGCGGACATGCCGGACCTGCTGGTCCAGACGCTGTGGGACGGCTTCGTCGCCGGCATGCTCTACGCGCTGATCGCGCTCGGCTTCGTCCTGATCTTCAAGGCCTCGGGCGTATTCAACTTCGCCCAGGGCATCATGGTGGTGTTCGCGGCGCTGACCCTGGTCGGGCTGCACGAATACGGCCTCAATGTCTGGCTGGCGCTGCTTCTCACCCTCGGGGTGATGCTGGCGCTGGCGGTGACGGTGGAGCGCGTGGTGCTGCGGCCGCTGGTCAACCAGCCCGACATCATCCTGTTCATGGCCACCATCGGCCTCACCTATGCGCTGGTCGGACTCGGCGAGTTCATCTTCGGCGGCAACCCCAAGGTGATGATCACCGAGGAACTGTACCTGCCCAAGGGCTCGATCGAGCTTCAGATGTTCGGCGGCTTCGTCAGCTTCCAGAAGCTCGACATCGCTGCTGCGGTGATCGCGTGCGTGATGATCGTGCTGTTGTCGGCGTTCTTCCAATACACCCGCATCGGCCGGGCGCTGCGCGCCGTCGCCGACAGCCACAAGGCGGCGCTGTCGGTCGGCATCTCGCTCGAGCAGATCTGGGTGATCGTGTGGTTCACCGCCGGCGTGGTGGCGCTGATCACCGGCATCATGTGGGGCGCGCGCTCGGACGTGTCGTTCGCGCTGCAGATCATCGCGCTCAAGGCGCTGCCGGTCTTGATCCTCGGCGGCTTCACCTCGGTGCCCGGCGCCATCGTCGGCGGGCTGATCATCGGCATCGGCGAGAAGGTCGGCGAGTTCTACTGGGGCCCGCTGGTGGGCAAGGGCATCGAGGCGTGGCTGGCCTACATGATCGCGCTGGCCTTCCTGCTGTTTAGGCCACAGGGCCTGTTCGGGGAGAAGATCATCGAGCGGATCTAGCCGGCGCGGCGATGGCATCGGTCGACCTGGCGCCCGCGGACGCAAGACGACACCAACACGGAGCCGCCATCCGCCGACCGGATGGACAAGGCCCGAACGGAGGCAGGCGTGTTCTATCGTGAGGCCGGTCAGTTCAAGACCAGCTATGTTGCCGACCAGGCGATCTTCCCGATCCGGCAGGATCGCATCGGGGTTGCGCTGATCCTGTTCGTGGCGTTCACGCTGCCGTTGATGGCCAGTGAGTTCGTCATCGGCTCGGTGATGATCCCGTTCCTGGTATTCGCGCTGGCCGCGATCGGCCTCAACATTCTCACCGGCTACACCGGGCTGATCTCGCTCGGCACCGGCGCCTTCATGGGGGTGGGGGCGTATGCCTGCTACAAGCTCACCACCATCTTTCCCGACGTGCCGATCGTGTTCCACATCCTGTCGGCCGGCGTGTTCTCCGCTGCGGTCGGGGCGATCTTCGGCCTGCCCAGCCTGCGCATCAAAGGGTTTTACCTCGCGGTCGCCACGCTCGCGGCGCAGTTCTTCCTGCAGTGGTGCTTCGTGCGCATTCCCTGGCTCTACAACGACAACGCCTCCGGCGCGATCGAGGTGCCGACCCGCACCCTGTTCGGCATCGCCGTCACCGGCGCCAACGCCACGCCGACGGTGCGCTACTACGTCATTCTCGCCATCGTGGTGGCGATGACATGGGTCGCCTCCAACCTCGTGCACGGCCGCATCGGCCGGCAATGGATGGCGGTGCGCGACATGGACATCGCCGCCGAACTGATCGGCATCAAGCTGCTGCAGACCAAGCTGCTGGCGTTCGCGGTGTCGTCGTTCTACTGCGGCGTCGCCGGCGCGGTGATGATGTTTCTGTGGTACGGCGGCGGCGAGGCGGCCGACGCCTTCAACATCAACCAGTCGTTCAACATCCTGTTCATGGTGATCATCGGCGGCCTCGGCAGCCTGGTCGGCTCGTTCTTCGGCGCCGCCTTCATCTCCTCGTTCCCGACGGTGCTGAAGTTCGGCCTGCCGTTGATCGGCATCCACCTCGGCAGCGCCACCGTCGAGCACCTCACCCATTTCTCCATCGGCGCGCTGATCATCGCCTTCCTGATCGTCGAGCCGCACGGGTTGGCGCGGCTGTGGCAGATCGGCAAGCAGAAGCTCAGGGTCTGGCCATTCCCCTACTGACAGAACACGACGCAAAACGGCGACCGTCGACGTCGCCGAAACCTGGGAGGACCACATGACGAGAACGACGAGCTGGCTGTTCGGCACCGCGCTCGCCGCCGCGTTCGCCACGGCGGCGCCGCCGGCCGGCGCGGCGGAGGAGGGCATCTACGTGCCGCTTCTCACCTATCGCACCGGCAATTTCGCCGGGTCCGGCATCCCGATCGCCAACGGCATGCGCGACTATCTGGAGATGCTGAACCAGCGCGACGGCGGCATCGGCGGCGTCAAGATCATCATCGACGAGTGCGAGACCGGCTACGACACCAAGAAGGGCGTCGAGTGCTACGAGTCGACCAAGGGCAAGAACCCGGTGGTCCACAACCCGTACTCGACCGGCCTCACGCTGCAGCTCATCCCGCGCGCGGCAGTCGACAAGATCCCGGTGCTGTCGATGGCCTACGGCCTGTCGGCGGCGGCGGACGGCCGGGTGTTCCCGTGGATCTTCAACCCGCCGGTGACCTATTGGGACGGTGCCTCGACCTTCGTGCGGTTCGTCGCGGCGCAGGAGGGCGGCGTCGACAAGCTCAAGGGCAAGACCATCGGCCTCATCCACCTCGACGCGCCGTTCGGCCGCGAGCCGATCCCGGTGATGGAGGATCTCGCCAAGCGCTACGGCTTCAATCTCAAGCTCTATCCGGTGCCGGCGCAGTCGATGCAGGACCAGGCCTCGGTGTGGCTCGCCATCCGGCGCGACCGGGTCGACTGGATCTACAATCAGGGCTGGGGCGCGATGAACCCCACCGCGGTCAAGGAGGCGGTTCGCACCGGCTTTCCGATGAACAAGCTGGTCGGGGTGTGGTGGGCCGGCGGCGACGATGACGCCCGTGCCGGCGGCGCCGATGCCAAGGGCTATCGCTCGCTCAGCTTCCACGGCGCCGGCACTGAATACCCGGCGATGCAGGACATCCTGAAGCACGTCTACGACCGCAACCTCGCCAGCGGCGACCGCGCCAAGGTCGGCGAGAACCTGCACGCCCGCGGCGTCTACAATTCGGTGCTGATCGCCGAAGCCATCCGCACCGCTCAAGCGATCACCGGCAAGAAGGTGGTCAATGGCGACGACGTCCGGCGCGGCTTCGAGGCGTTGAACATCAGCGAGGCGCGCTGGAAGGATCTCGGCTTCGAGGGCTTCGCCGCGCCGGTCGCGATCTCGTGCGACGACCACTCCGGCCACAACAACCTGTTCGTCGCTGAGTGGGACGGCACCCGCTTCACCCGCGGCTCCGACTACCTCGAACCGATGAAGGACCTGGTGCGGCCGATGCTGGAGAAGGCGGCGGCGGACTATGCCGAGAAGAACAGCGGCTGGCCGAAGCGGGCGGAAGCCTGCGACGGGCGGAGCTGAGCTTGGTGAGCTGAGCTTGGGCGGAAGCTCGGTTCCTGCTGTGCAGCGCCCGTCACCTTCCGTCCCCGTGGGGCGATGGCGGCGCGGTGCGGCACGGGTGGGGGGCGGCTCGCCCCAAGGCCTGCTCCTCACCCGCCTCCGCCGCGCCGGACGGCGCGACGCACTGCGGATTTCGTCATCCCGGGCGAGCGTCAGCAAGACCCGGGATCGTCTTCAGGACGAAGACGTCCGCTTCCTGCGAACGATCCCGGGTCGCGGGCCTGCGGCCCTTGCCCGGGACGAGACGGCGACGACGAGACGTAACGACGAGAGTGGACCTAAAGCACAGCCATGACCGCCACCGCGACGACCCTCCAACCCGTCTCCGCGCCCGATAGGATCCTCGTCGTCGCCAATATCGAGGTGATCTACGACCACGTCATCTTGGTGCTGAAGGGCGTGTCGCTGGAGGTGCCGCGCGGCGGCATCGTCGCGCTGCTCGGCGGCAACGGCGCCGGCAAGACCACCACGCTGAAGGCGATCTCCAACCTGCTCCACGCCGAGCGCGGTGAGGTCACCAAGGGCACCATCACCTTCAACGGCGAGGAAGTGCAGGCGCTGTCGCCCAATCTGTTGGTGCGGCGCGGCTGCATCCAGGTGATGGAGGGCCGCCAGTGCTTCGGCCATCTCACGGTGGAGGAAAACCTGCTGACCGGCGCCTTCACCCGCCGCGACGGCAACAAGGCGATCAAGGCCGACCTTGAGCGCGTCTACGCCTATTTCCCGCGGCTGAAGCTGCGCCGCCGTTCGCAGGCCGGCTATACCTCGGGCGGCGAGCAGCAGATGGTGGCGATCGGCCGGGCGATGATGGCGCGGCCGAACATGATCCTGCTTGACGAGCCGTCGATGGGCCTGGCGCCGCAAGTGGTCGAGGAGATCTTTGAGATCGTGAAGATCCTCAACAGGGACGAGAACGTGTCGTTCCTGCTCGCCGAGCAGAACACCTTCATGGCGCTGAAATACGCCACCTATGGCTACATTCTGGAGAACGGCCGGGTGGTGATGGACGGCGCCGCCGACGCGCTACGCTCCAACGAGGACGTCAAGGAATTCTACCTCGGCATCGCCCAGGGCAAGCAGAAGTCGTTCCGCGAGGGCAAGCATTACCGCCGCCGCAAGCGCTGGCTGGCGTGAGGCCTTCGCCTTTCAAACGCGCCGCCTTCTGAAGCGTGGCGTTTGGACCGCGTCTCGAAGGATGATCCAGACGGCGCGGGCGTCGGTCCCATGGTTCCGGACGCCCGTCGCGGGCGCCTCACCATCAGGGTTTCCGGCACATCAGACTGGATGATCGCCGCGACGTCGGTTTCGTCCGCATCCGAACTGCCGCCGTGAACGTCTATATTTCCAGCCAAGCAGCCCCGCGGGGGAGGGACCCATGGCCGAGGCCGACCATTACGACGCGCTGGAAACCCGCACACCGGAGGCGCGCGACGCCGATCTCGCCGCCCGGCTGCCGCTGGTGATCGCGAAAGCGATGACGGCGCCGGGCTGGGCCAGGCATCTCGACGGCGTCGATCCCCGCGCCGTGACCGGCCGCGCCGCGCTGGCCAAGTTGCCGGTGCTCTACAAATCCTCGCTGCCGGAGCGCCAGGCGGCGGAGCCGCCGTTCGGCGGCCTGGTGGGCGAGCCGCTGTCGGCGTTCAGCCGGCTGTTCGCTTCGCCGGGGCCGGTGTTCGAGCCCGAGCCCGCCCGTCCCGACCCGGCCAACATGGCGCGCGGGCTCTACGCCGCCGGCTTCCGCGCCGGCGACGTGGTGCTCAACACCTTCTCCTACCACCTGACGCCGGGCGGGCTGATGCTCGATCAGGCGGCGCGCGCGCTGGGTTGCCCGGTGATTCCGGCCGGCCCCGGCAACACCGAGCAGCAGTTGCAGGTGATGGCGGCGTTCCGGCCGGGGGGCTATTGCGGCACGCCGGATTTCCTGAAGATCGTGCTCGATGCCGCCGCTGCCGCCGGCGTGGAGGTGTCGTTCCTCACCAAGGCGGTGGTGTCGGGCGCTGCGTTCCCGCCCTCGCTCCAGGCCGAGATCGCCGGGCGCGGCATTGCCGCCTTCCAGCTCTATGCTTCGGCCGACGTCGGCTGCGTCGCCTATGACACGCCGGCGCGGGCCGGCATGGTGGTGAGCGAGGACGTGGTGGTGGAGATCGTGCGGCCGGGCACCGGCGAGCCGGTGGTGGATGGCGAGGTCGGCGAGGTGCTGATCACCGCGCTCGATCCCCAGCGCCATCTCGTGCGGTTCTCGCTCGGCGACTTGTCGGCGGTGCTGCCCGGCGCCTCGCCGTGCGGGCGCACCAACATGCGCATCAAGGGCTGGATGGGCCGGGCCGAGCAGTCGGCCAAGGTCAAAGGCATGTTCGTCACCCCGGCCCAGATCGCCGAGGTGGCGCGGCGCCACCCCGAGCTCGGCCGGCTGCAGCTGGTGGTCGGCCGCGCCGGCGAGCAGGACATCATGACGCTCAAGGCGGAAGCCGCGGCCAGCGGTGAGTCGGCGCTGGCGGAGGCGGTGGGCGCAACCCTTGCCGCGGTGTCCAAGCTGAGAGGTACGGTGGAACTGGTTCCGCCGGGCACACTTGCCAATGACGGCAAGGTGATCGTCGACACCCGCGCCGTGGTGTGACGGCAACACGCTATCGCGCCCGCGCCGAATCGATCCAGATTTTGGCTTTCGCCGCAATTGCTGTCACAATTTCGATGGCATGCGGTGCCTCCCTGCTCGACGTCGCGCCTGGTCGATCCTATTTCGGGGCGGGAAAGGATACGGACGATGAATATGCAACCGAGCCGGCATGACGTGACCGCCCCCGCCCGGCTGCCGGTCGACCATCCCTCCGTGAAGTTCGGCAGGATCGGTGTTCTCCTTCTCAATGTCGGCACCCCGGAAGGCACCGGCTACTGGGCCATGCGCCGGTACCTGAAGGAATTTCTCACCGACCGCCGGGTGATCGAGGTCAATCGGGTCTACTGGTGGTTTGTGCTCAACACCATGATCCTGCCGCGGCGGCCGCTGGACAAAGGCAAGGCCTACGCCTCGATCTGGAACACCGCCCGCGACGAAAGCCCGCTCAAGACCATCAGCCGCTCCCAGGCCGAGAAGCTTGGCGTCGACCTCGGCGGGCTCGATCACCGCGTGATGGTCGACTGGGCGATGCGCTACGGCCATCCCTCGATCCCGGAGCGAGTCGCGGCGCTCAAGGACGCCGGCTGCGACCGCATCCTCTTGGTGCCGCTCTATCCGCAGTATTCGGCGGCGACCACCGCCTCGGCCTGCGACAAGGCGTTCGAGGCCTTGATGAAGATGCGCTGGCAGCCATCGATCCGGGTGGTGCCGCCCTATTACGACGACGCGGTCTATATCGACGCTGTGGTGGAGGGCATGAAAGCCTCGCTCGCCAAGCTCAGCTTCGAGCCGGAGATCATCCTGATCTCGTTCCACGGTGTGCCGAAAAGCTATCTGATGAAGGGCGACCCCTATCATTGCCACTGCGCCAAGACCAAGCGGCTGATCCGCGAGGCGCTGGGGCTGGAGACCGAGCGGGTGATGTTCAGCTTCCAGTCGCGGTTCGGCAACGAGGAATGGCTGCAGCCCTACACCGACGAGACGGTGAAGGCGCTGGCCAAGCGCGGCGTGAAGCGGCTCGCGGTGGTGGCGCCGAGCTTCGCCATCGATTGCCTGGAGACGCTGGAGGAACTCGACGTCGAGAATCGCGAGATCTTCCTCCACAACGGCGGCGAGCAGTTTGCCTACCTGCCGAGCCTCAACGACAGCGAGGGCGGCATCAGGGTGATCCGCCACTTGGTCGAACGCGAGCTGCAGGGCTGGCTCTGAGACGGCGCCCCGCCGCTGTCATCCCGGACCGAGCGACGCGAGGAGACGGGATCGTCGGCAAGACAAGGCACCCCTTCCGGAAAACGGTCCCGGGTCGCGCGGCTGACGCCGCTTGCCCGGGACGACAGCCTGGGCATTGTCATCCCGGACCGAGCGACGCGAGGAGCCGGGATCGTCGGCAAGAAAGGCATCCCTTCCGGGCGACGGTCCCGGGTCGCGCGACTGACGCCGCTTGCCCGGGACGACGGGAATGACGGCAAGCCGTCCTGGATCGCGGGCGGTCGGCCCCTCGGCGCGACCACGACCTCTCCCGAACCGCCGAATCCGTGGCTTGAACGTCATAATTGCAGTCTTTGGCGGCATCGGGAAATTGACCCTTGAATAGGGGGGCGATTCATCCTATCTCGCACTTGCCCAATTTCGCACGTGCCTGTGGCCGCGTGCCGGTCGGTGGGCATCCGGACAAGAGGCCGGACAGCCGCCCGGGGATCAAAGGACGAGAGGCACCTCTCCGGTGCCAGGGTATCTCGACCTCCCCGTCAATCGACCGGCAGCTGGAGGCGAACCAGCAATCTCCTGCTCTCCGCAGGGGGACGCGGCTTGAAGCAACGACGTAGCGGGCTTTTTTGGTCTCTGCCGGCCGTCCATAGGCCGGGGTTACTGAAGAGGCACTACTCTTGCCGGGCGCGTGGATGGGGTCTTCCCACTCTCGCAAAGGCGTTGAACCCGACCGAAGGATGCGTGTCCCGCGTCCCTCGCAGCGTCGCTTCAACTCCGGATACGGCTCACGGTGAACGCTGGCTCCAGGCCAGCTTTGCGGGCGACGCTTGACGTCGCAGGCTTCGGCGTCTCCATCGCGCCGGCCTGCGCCTCTGGCGTTGCCTTGGGCTCATCTGGCCTTGGGAGGACCGACCCCATGACCGATCGCATCCGCGATTTCCTCGCCACCCGACGCCCCGAGGGGCCGTGCCTCGTGCTCGATCTCGACGTCGTGCGCGACAACTATGTCACCTTCGCCCGCGCGCTGCCGGACACCCGCGTCTATTACGCGGTCAAGGCCAATCCGGCGCCGGAAGTGCTGAAGCTGCTGGCCGAACTCGGCTCCTCGTTCGACACCGCCTCGGTGGGCGAGGTCGAGTGCGTGCTTGCCGCCGGCGCCGCGGCCGACCGTATCTCCTACGGCAACACCATCAAGAAGGAGCGCGACATCGCGCGCGCCTATCAGCTCGGCGTTCGGCTGTTCGCGGTCGATTGCGAGGCCGAGGTCGAGAAGATTGCGCGCGCCGCGCCGGGCTCGAAGGTGTTCTGCCGCATCCTGTGCGACGGCGCCGGCGCCGAATGGCCGCTGTCGAAGAAGTTCGGCTGCGCGCCGGAGATGGCGCCGCGCGTGCTCGAACTGGCGCACCGGCTCGGCCTCAACGCCTATGGCGTGTCGTTCCATGTCGGCTCGCAGCAGAACAATGTCGAGGCGTGGGACCACGCGCTGGGCACCGCTGCCGCGATCTTCCGCGAGATGGCCGAGCGCGGCATTTCGCTGTCGATGGTGAACATGGGCGGCGGCTTCCCGACCAAGTATCTCAAGCGGGTGCCGCGGGTGCAGTCGTACGGCAACGCCATCTTCCGGGCGCTGTCCAAGCACTTCGGCAACCATTTGCCCGAGACCATCATCGAGCCGGGCCGCGGCATGGTCGGCAACGCCGGCGTGATCAAGGCCGAAGTGGTGCTGATCTCGCAGAAGTCGGACGACGATCCGACCCGCTGGGTCTATCTCGACATCGGCAAGTTCCACGGCCTGGCCGAGACCATGGACGAGGCGATCCGCTACCCGATCAAGACGGCGCACGACCGCGACGCCAAGACGCCGTGCGTGATCGCCGGGCCGACCTGCGACTCGGTCGACGTGCTGTACGAGAAGACCCCGTACGAGCTGCCGGTGTCGCTCGCCATCGGCGACGAGGTGCTGATCGAGGCAACCGGCGCGTACACCACGATGTACTCGACGGTGGGCTTCAACGGCTTCGCACCGCTGGCGTCCTACGTGATCTGAGGCCGTAACCGCCGCTCGTCATGGCCGGGCTTGTCCCGGCCACCCACGCCTTTACGCGTTGAAGACGTGGATGCCCGGCACAAGGCCGGGCATGACGAAGGAGTGCGCCTTTTCATTCATTCCCGGACGGCCCGCAATGCGGGTGCGAGGGCCAGTCTCCTTTGAGTGGGAGGACCGGCCGTGGCCGACTTCGTCATCGACATCGAACACCCCGCCGACGCGGCGGCGCGCGAAAAGCTGCTCGACCGCGCCATGGGGCCGGAGCGGTTCAAGAAGACCTGCGAGCGCCTGCGTGCCGGCCGGCTGCCGGCCGAGGGCTTGGCGCTGGTGGCGCGCGACGCGCTCGGCCGCGTCATCGGCTCGGTGCGGCTGTGGCAGGTCGAGGCCGGCGGCGTTCCGGCGCTGATGCTGGGGCCGCTGGCGGTCGATCCGTGGTGGCAGGGCCGCGGCGTTGGCGCCGCGCTGATGCGGCAGGCGCTGGCGCGCGCGGCCGCGCGTGGCCATGGCGCGGTGATCCTGGTGGGGGATGCGCCCTATTACGCCCGCTTCGGCTTCTCGCCCGCGCTGACGGCGGCGCTCGACCTGCCGGGGCCGGTCGACCGCGCCCGCTTCCTCGCCTGCGAACTGCGCCCCGGCGCGCTGGCGGGCGGGCGCGGCTGCCTGCTCGCCAGCGGTGCGATGGCACCGCTCACGCGTGCCCGCCGCCGCCTCGCGTTGACGGCGCCGGCACGCCGTGCCTCATAGAGCCGGCCTGTCCACCCCATTTCGTTCCATCGTCCCGCGCATCCGGCGCGGGGCGCAATCGTCTGCGATGTCACTAGGAGAACAACACCATGACCGACTGGCCGGTTTATCACCGCATCGATGGTCCGATCGTGATGATCGGCTTCGGCTCGATTGGCCGGGGCACGCTGCCCCTGATCGAACGTCACTTCGCGTTCGACCGGTCAAAGCTGGTGGTGATCGATCCCAGCGACGAGGCCCGCAAGTTGGCCGAGGCGCGCGGCGTGCGCTTCATCCAGCAGGCGGTGACGCGCGACAACTATCGCGACCTCCTGGTGCCGCTGCTCACCGCCGGGCCGGGGCAGGGCTTTTGCGTCAACCTCTCGGTCGACACCTCCTCGCTCGACATCATGGAACTCGCCCGCGAGAACGGCGCGCTCTACATCGACACCGTGGTCGAGCCGTGGCTCGGCTTCTATTTCGACCCCGACCTGAAACCGGAGGCGCGCTCGAACTACGCGCTGCGCGAGACCGTGCTGGCGGCGCGCCGCAACAAGCCGGGCGGCACCACTGCGGTGTCGTGCTGCGGCGCCAACCCCGGCATGGTGTCGTGGTTCGTCAAGCAGGCGCTGGTCAACCTCGCCGCCGACCTCGGCGTGACGCGCGAGGAGCCCACCACCCGCGAGGAATGGGCGCGGCTTGCGATGGATCTCGGCGTCAAGGGCATCCACATCGCCGAGCGCGACACCCAGCGCGCCAACTTCCCCAAGCCGTTCGACGTGTTCGTCAACACTTGGTCGGTCGAGGGCTTCGTGTCGGAGGGCCTGCAGCCGGCCGAGCTCGGCTGGGGCACCTTTGAGCGCTGGATGCCGGACAACGCCCGCGGCCACGACAGCGGCTGCGGCGCGGGGATCTATCTGCTCCAGCCCGGCGCCAACACTCGCGTGCGGTCGTGGACGCCGACCGCGACGGCGCAGTACGGCTTCCTGGTCACCCACAACGAATCGATCTCGATCGCCGACTTCCTCACCGTGCGCGACGCCGCGGGCCAGGCGGTCTACCGGCCGACCTGCCACTACGCCTACCACCCGTGCAACGACGCGGTGCTGTCGCTGCACGAGATGTTCGGCTCGGGCAAGCGCCAGTCGGACTGGCTGATCCTGGACGAGACCGAAATCGTCGACGGCATCGACGAACTCGGCGTGCTGCTCTACGGCCACGGCAAGAACGCCTATTGGTACGGCTCGCAGCTCTCGATCGAGGAGACGCGGCGGATCGCGCCCGACCAGAACGCCACCGGACTTCAGGTGTCCTCCGCCGTGCTGGCGGGCATGGTGTGGGCGCTGGAAAACCCAAAGGCCGGCATCGTCGAGGCCGACGATCTCGACTATCGCCGCTGCCTGGAGGTGCAGACGCCCTATCTCGGCCCGGTGGTCGGCGTCTACACCGACTGGACGCCGCTTGCCGGCCGTCCGGGCCTGTTCCCGGAGGACATCGACGCCTCCGACCCGTGGCAGTTCCGCAATGTGCTGGTGCGGGACTGAGCGCGACCTGTCGCCCCGGGCGCCGCGTAGCGGCGACCCGGGACCGTTTGGCGAGTCTGCTGTCGTCCCGGCTCGGCGCGTCGCGCCGTCCGGGACGACATCGTTTGAGTGCCCTCAGTCGATCAGGGCATAGGCCGGGATGGTGAGGAACGCCTCGAACTCCGCCGCCAGCGACAGCTTGTGGAACAGCTGGGTTGCCTCGGCGAAGCGGCCGTAGTCGAACGCCTCCGCGCCGATCTCCTGGCGCAGCCGTGCCATCTCCTCGTGCAGCACGGTCTCGAACAGCGCGGGCGTGATCTGGGTGCCGTCGTCGAGCTTGGCGCCGTACTTGACCCACTGCCAGATCTGGGCGCGGGCGATCTCGGCGGTGGCGGCATCCTCCATCAGATTGTAGAGCGGCACCGCGCCCTTGCCGCTCAGCCACGCCTCGATGTAGCGCACGCCGACCCGGATATTCTCCCGGAAGCCGGCTTCGGTGCGGGTGCCCTGCGGCACCTCCAACAGCTCGGCCTGGCCGAAATCGACGTCCTCGCGCAACTCGTCGAGCTGGTTCTTGCCCGGCATCAGCCGGTCGAACACCGCCATCGCCACCGGCACCAGATCGGGGTGCGCGACCCAGGTGCCGTCGTGGCCGTCGCCGGCCTCGCGCTCCTTGTCGGCGCGCACCTTGGCGAAGGCGGCTTCGTTGCGCTCTGGGTCATCCTTGATCGGGATCTGCGCCGCCATGCCGCCGATCGCGAACGCGCCGCGCATGTGGCAGGTCTGGATCAGGAGCTGGGCGTAGGCTTTCAGGAACGCCTTGCCCATCACCACCTGGCCGCGGTCGGGCAGGATGAAGTCGGGCGTCTGCGCCAGCGTCTTGATGAACGAGAAGATGTAGTCCCACCGTCCGCAATTGAGCCCGGCGACGTGGTCTTTCAGCTCGTGCAGGATCTCGTGCATCTCGAACGCCGCCGGCAGCGTCTCGATCAGCACGGTGGCCTTGATGGTGCCGCGGTGGATGCCGAGCGTCGACTCGGTGTGCAGGAACACCTCGTTCCACAGCCGCGCCTCAAGGTGGCTTTCGAGCTTGGGCAGATAGAGATAGGGCCCCGAGCCGTCGGCCAGCGCCGCCTTGGCGTTGTGGAAGGCGTAGAGGCCGAAGTCGAACAGGCTGCCGGCGACCGGCGCGCCGTCGACCTCAAGGTGGCGCTCGACCAGATGCAGCCCGCGCGGCCGCACCATCAGCACCGCCGGGTCGTCGCCGAGTTCGTAGCGCTTGCCGGTGTCCGGGTCGGTGTGGTCGAACACCGCCGAGTGCCAGCGGTCCTTCAGGTTGATCTGGCCCTCGACCATGTTGGCCCAGGTTGGCGAGTTGGCGTCCTCGAAATCGGCCATGAACACCTTCGCCCCGGAATTGAGGGCGTTGATGATCATCTTGCGGTCGGTCGGGCCGGTGATCTCAACCCGGCGGTCGTGGAGGTCGGGCGGGATCGCCGCGACCTTCCAGGGATGCTGGCGGATGTGCCGGGTCTCGGGCAGGAAATCGGGCAGCTCGCCGGCGTCGAACCGGGCCTGCCGCTCGGCGCGCGCCTTCAGGAGATCGCGCCGCCGGCCGTCGAAACGGCGGTGCAGCGCGGCGATGAAGCCGAGCGCTTCGGCGGTGAGGATCTCCTCGAACCGTGGCGCGAGCTTGCCCAGCACCTTGACGCCGTCCGGCATCGCCGCCTTGCGCGGCGCCGGCGTGGTGCGCGGCTTGGCCGGCCGTGTGGACGGAGCGGTGGCTGGGCGCTTGGCCTCGGCCGGGCCGGCCCCGCGACGCACCGTCGGCGGCGGCGCGGAGCGGCGCTCGGCCTGGGCGGTGCGCCGGGTGGCGGTCGCGGCGCGGCTGGCGCGCGAGGCCGGCCGGCTGGCGGGCAGCGCCGGCGTCGCCGGTTTGGCCGCGCCACGCTTGGTCGCTGCGGGCTTCGTCGCAGTGGTCTTTGCTGCGGTGGTCTTCGTCGGCGTTGTCTTCGCCGCCGTCGGCTTGGCGGCTGCCCGTTTCGACGCTGCCGCGGGACGCTGAACGGCAGTTGAAGCACTGCGACCGCGGGCGGGCGCTGCCTTGGCGGCGGTGGCCTTGGTGGGGGTCTTGGTGGTCGCCTTGGCCTTGGTGGTGGCCTTGGTTTTGGCGGCAGGCTTGGTTGCGGCCTTGGTCTTGGGCTTGGTTTGGGTGGCGGCCTTGGTTTTGGTCGCGGGCTTGGTTTTGGTCTTGGTCGGCGTTGCGGCTTTCGCCGTCTTGGCCGGTTTGGCGGTCGTCGTCGTCCGGGTCGCGGTTTTCGCGGTCGCGGCCCGGCCTCGGGCAGGGCTCGCGGCGCGGGCGGGCTTTTTGGCTGCCGCCTGCTTCGCCTTGGCCGCAGCAGTCTTGGCCGCAGCAGTCTTGGTCGTGGCAGGTTTGGTCGCGGCGGTTTTGCGCGTCGCGGCCTTGGTTGCCGTTTTGCCCGCCGCGGTTTTGCGGGCGGTCGCCTTGGTTGCGGCCCTGGTCGTGTTGGCGGTCTTGGTCGTCTTGGCTTTGGCCGTCGCGGTGTTGCCGCGCTTGGCCGCCGCGGCCTTGGCCTTTGCAGTCTTGGCCTTTGCAGTCTTGGCCGTCGCAGCTTTGCCGGCGCCGGCCTTGCCGGTGGCAGCCTTCGCTGTGGTCGTTGTGCGCGCGCTCGGCTTGGCCGCGCTCGCTTTGCGGGCGGTCGTCTTCGCTGCGGGTGCCTTGCCGGGTTTCGCTGCGATCCGCTTCGTCGCGCCGGCGCCCTTGCCGGTCGCGGCTTTCGCTTTCGCCGGGGCTTTCGCCGCGGACTTGGCGGCGGTCCTGGTCGGGCTTTTCGTCGCGGTCTTCGCCGCGGGTCTGGCGGCCGTCTTCGTCGACCGCGCCGCGGACTTGCCGGCCGTCGTCTTGGTCGCAGCTTTGGCAGCCTGCTTGACCGGAGCCGCATTGGTGCGGGGCTTTGCCACAGCGGATTTGGCGGCGCTGGCGCGCGTGGCGGCTTTGGTCGCCTTGGCTTTCGACGCCTTGGTGTCGCCGTCAGTGGTCTGTCCAGGGCGCGCCGGTTTGCCGGCGCTGCGGCGCGAAGCTGTCCCGCTGGATTTCCCTGACGTCGTCGCCATCTCGTTTTCTCCTCGGAGCCCCGCCGTGTTGTTTTATTTGCGTGCCGATTCGGGACATTCGTTTGTTGGCGTTTGGTCTAACACGCACGCACGGCCCATCGTAGCGGGCGAAGGTTAGCGCATCTCGCTACGACATGGCATCGCATCGCGAAAGAAATATTCCAGACCAATAGCTTAGCGTCAGCATCCGCGGCGGGCGGCGCTGCGGCGCTGGCGGCGACCGTGGAACGGGGTTAACGCGGAACGCTGGAATTTTGTGCGCCGATGGCTTGAAGTCGCGCATTCCTAGTTTGGAACGATATTGCGATTGGCGGCGTGTCGGTGCATTACTCCCTCGCGCCGGCGCGAGGCCGGCAACGCTTTCGGGGGTAATGCCATGCGGAAATTGGTGTTCGGACTGTTCGTTCTCGCGGCAAGCGTCGCGCCGGCTGCGGCGCAGGATGCGGCGTCGGGCGAGCAGGTGTTCAAGCAGTGTCTCGTCTGCCACTCGATCGGCCCTGGCGCCAAGAACAAGGTTGGCCCGGTGCTGAACGGTCTGTTCGGTCGCCACTCCGGCACGATCGAGGGCTTCGCGTATTCGGACGCCAACAAGAACTCCGGAATCACCTGGACCGAAGAGGTGTTCCGCGAGTACATCCGCGATCCGAAGGCCAAGATCCCCGGCACGAAGATGATCTTCGCCGGCGTCAAGGACGAGCAGAAGGTCTCCGACCTGATCGCCTACATCAAGCAGTTCAACGCCGACGGCTCGAAGAAGTAATCATCGAGTGCAGTGCTGCCCGCGTCGCCCCGTGCGCGGGCGGCGTCTGGCGGCAAAGCCTGCGGGCTCCGGAAGATCGCAGCGCGACTCCGGGCCCCGCCTATCGGCGCTCCAATTCGATCCGGGAATCTTGGCGCCGGCCTGGAAATACGAATTGCGGACATCCGGCCACATGGGCCGGATTTTTTGTTGGTGGCTCCCGCTCGGTCGCGATTGTGGATGCCATACCAACGGCCGGCTGCCGCCGCCGTCGCAATCAGACGCCGATCGCGGCGGCGGCGCGCGCCACCACCGCCTCCAGCGGCCCGTCGGCGCCAATTTTCGGCCAATCGATCGGCCCGGTCGCCAGATTTTCCTGCATTGCCACCACCGCGGTGTCGGCGTCGGAGGCGTCCAAACGCCGGCCGGCGACCCGCGCCAGCCGCACCTCCAGCGGCGCCTCCAGCCAGACGCAGCTGGCGGTGACGCCGCAGGCCGCGGCCAGGGCTGCGACGTCGGCGCGCTCCTCCGCCCGCGCGAACACCGCGTCCACCACCACCGAGTGACCGGCGCGCAGCGCCCGGCCCGCCCGCGCGGCGAGGCGGCGATAGACCTCCGCCGTGAGCGCCGGGGTATAGGCGGCGGCCGGCAGCCGGTCGGTCAGCGCCACCCCGCACAGCCGCTTGCGCTCGACGTCGGAGCGCTCGACCAGCGCGCCGGGCAGCGGCGCCAGACGGCCGGCGATGGCGCGGGCGACGCTCGACTTGCCGGTGCCCGACAGCCCGGCCACCACC
Source organism: Blastochloris viridis (assembly GCF_001402875.1). Classification (NCBI taxonomy): domain Bacteria; kingdom Pseudomonadati; phylum Pseudomonadota; class Alphaproteobacteria; order Hyphomicrobiales; family Blastochloridaceae; genus Blastochloris; species Blastochloris viridis. The sequence goes on from NZ_CP012946.1 coordinate 796,052, forward strand.
ACCAGCCGCGGCGGCGGCGGCGCAATCGCGACGCAGGCGAGGCGGAAATAGCGCACCGCGTCGGCGCCGGCCGCTGCCGCAGCGTCGCCCTGCACCAGCGCGCGCCGCGCCGCGTTGACCTTGGCGCGGATCTGCGCCCGCATCGACACGAACAGCGGCAGCGCTTTGAGCGCGTCGAGGTCGTCGTCGCGGCCGGTGGCGAACAGATACTGGTTGAGAAGCTCGGTGGCGCTGCGGCGGCGGCCGCGGGCGATCAGGTCCATCAGCAGGTAGGCGAGTTCGTACAAGACGTCGCCGCTGGCGATCAGCGGGTCGAACTCGATGGCGTCGAACGGCAGCGGCCGGCCATCGACCAGCGCGACATTGCCGAGGTGAAGATCGCCGTGGCAATGGCGCACCAGCCCGCGGCGGCCGCGGTCGAGAATGAGGGCTTGCGCGCGCGCCAGCGCGGCGTCGGTGGCGTCGGCGAGGCGGGCGGCATCAAGCGCCGCAAACAGCTCGGGGTGCGCCTTGAACGTGGCGCGGTCGTCGTCGGCGTAGCTCGCCAGCGCGTCGTACCAGGCGCCGGCGTCGACCTCCGGCATCCGGGCATGGCCGGCCGCCACCACCTCGGCCAGTTGGTGGACCAGGCCGTCGGGCAATTCGCCGGCGTCGGCGAGCCGGTCGAGCGTCTTGCTCTCGTCGAAGCGGTGCATCTCGACCGCCCATTCGACCACCTCGCCGCTGCCGCCCAGCCTCAGCGTGCCGTCGCTGGTGCGGACGATCGGCACCACCCTGCGATAGATCGCGGCGGAGAACGGTGCGTTGACGGCAAGCTCGGCCCGACAGGCGGCCTCGCGCCGGGCCAGAGTGCTGTAGTCGAGATAGGAGTAGCGCACCGGGCGCTTGACCTTGAGCGCGCGATCGCCGGCCAGGAACACCACCGAGGCGTGGGTGTCGAGGCGCGTCACCGTCACGCCGGTGCCGTAGGTCGCCGGGTCGCTCAGCAGCGCGGCGACCTGTGGGTCGAGGTCGGTCCGGTCCATGTGCGGGTCCTCCTCCTGCCGGCGGCGCCGGCCTGCCGATGGGCGACAGCGGCTGATCGCACAGCCGTGCAGACGCCCTCTTGCGGTGCCCATGCAATCTGCTCCACAAATATGCACGCGCGGTCGAAACGTCAGCCCAATCCCGACCGCGAAGGCCTCTTTGCGAGGATGACGACGATGACCAAGCCGCCGCAGGACCTCAAACGCATTCGCCTCAATCTCGCCCGGTCCAAGGACTTTCCGGAGGGGTCAGCGCGGCACGGCTACGAGTTCGTGGCGCCGCTCGACGAACGCGGCTTCATCGATGCGGCGCTGTGGAAGAAGAACCGCGAGCAATGCCGGGTGCGCCGGTTCTGGGCCGGTGACCCCGACGAGATCGGCCACGTGATTCATCGGCCGGGCGGCAAGGCCGGCGGGGTGTGGGCGTTCCACTACGATATCCGCGACGCCGACAACGACCCCGACGACGACGAGGCCGGCTACCGCCTCGGCGCCCATGCCTTCGTGCCCGGCGAATACGTCTCGATCCGCGACGAAGACGGCGACCTCCACACCTTCATCGTGGTCTCGGTCGAGGCGGTGGTCTGAACGGAACGGTTACAGCGGCCAGCCGTCCTTCCCATATTTTTGGCACCGGTCGCGGCAGCGTCCGATCGAGCGTCTGGCGTACGCGGCCCGGAAAGCGCAAGGCCGGCGGCGAGGGCCGGCGCGGGACCCGGCGGCGCTCACATGCAGATGCGCTCAAGCTCCTCGAGCATGTCGAGCGTCTCTTGATCGTCGAGGTCGTCGAGCAGCTCGCGCAGCGTTGGCAGATAATTGTGCAGCACGCGCAAATCGTCGAGCCCGCGGCCGTGGGCGAGTTCGCGCTGCTGGCGAAAATAGTCCCAGAACGGGTTGTCGCCTGCGGCGACATGCTGCTCGATCCGCGCCATCACCGCGCGGGTCTTGCCGTCGCAGTCGATGTTCTTGAATGAAACATAACGGTCAGTCTGCTGGTCCAAAGTCATGTCCTTTCCAAAGGGCGCCGGCCTGGCCGTGGCTTGGCGGCGCAAGGCCGGCGCGTCTCCCGCCAGCATGCAAGGCTCGGGCCAAGGGTGGGGGGGTGCCCCGGCATTGCGCGCGATGGCGTCCGCTTCCAACGGGGGAGCCGCCGTTATCCGTTCGCCGGCTTCGGCGCGGCCGCCAGCCCGAGCACGACGCCCCCGATGAGAAGGGCGATGCCGAGAAGCTCGACTCCGGTGGGCAGATGCCACGCCGCCGCCATGGCGTAGAGGAGACCGAACACCGTCTCTGACACGATGAGATAGCCCAGCATCTCGCCGGGCACGCGCCCGCTCGCCACGTTCCACAGCCAGGTGGCGAGCCAGGATGCGAGCCACGCGAGGGCGGCGCTCCACCCCATGAGGACGGCCAGATCAGCGCCTGCCGGCCAGCCGAACACCTCGTCCGCCGGCCGCAGCAGGGCCAAAGGCGGCAGCGTCGCCAGAGTGGCGACCCCGGTCAGCGCCGTCCACGCCGAGGCGCCGATGGCGGGACGCGCGGCGAGGAACTCGGCATTGGCCAGACCGTAAAAGGTCCAGCTTGCCAGCGCCAGCAAGGCAAGACCGAGCCCGGCCAGCGCCCCGCCGCCCGCGCCGGGCTCGGCGGACTGCAGGCGAAGGGCGAGCGCGGCCAGGATCAGCGCCGCCGGCAGCACGAACCGGCCGACGCGGAAGCCCGGCCGGCGCAGGCCCCCGGCCACCGCCATCACCACCGGCAGGGTGCCGATCACCAAGGTCGGCAGCGCCGGGCCGGCCAGCCGGACCGCCTCGGCCAGCAGCAGGTAATAGAGGGTGTAGCCGGTGAGGCCGAGCACCAGCAGCCGCGCCCAGTGCCGTCTCAGCACCGGCCACCACGACGCCCGCGGGCTGGCAGCGAGCACCACGCAGGCCGACAGGCCGAACACGCCAAAGCGCAGCAGCGTGAGCTGGGTCGGCGTCCACGGTGCCACCATGGCGGGGGCGACGAAGGTCAGCCCCCACAGCACCCCGGCGCCGAGCCCGGCCGCCAGCCCCACCACCATCGGCTGCCCCGCTTTTTCTCGCGGTAGCGTGTCACGACCCGGACCGCCGCGTCCAGCTCACGCTGCCCGCAGGGAGCGGGCGGCGAGGGCGCGGATCAGCGCCACGGCATCGGGCGGCGGCGCCTGCTCGATGCGGCGGTAGACCCCGCCGTCGGGCGTGCGGGTCATCATGCCGGCGTCGATCATCTCGCGCCGTATGAGGGCGTAGTCGCCGAAGGCGTGATGGCCGAGCAGCATCACATTCACCTCGCGCTCGGCGAAGCGCCGCCGGGCCGGGATGCGCGACCACAGCACCCACAGGCAGGTCTGCTGCTGGTTGAACTTCTTCGGCCAGCGCGTCAGTCGCCCGTCGTCATCGAACAGCTTCGCCAGCCGTTCGATGCGTCTGCGGTCGACCGGCGGCGGCGCAGGAGGCGCCGCGATGGTGGCATCGAGGGGGGCATCGAGGTGGCCATCGAACCGGGCGCGGAAGTGCTGGAAATTCTTCCAGCCGGCGGCGCGCGCCAGCATGTTGAGCAGCTCGACGTGGCCGGGCGGCTGGTCGCGGCCGTCGAGCTGGCTCTTGAGCGCGCGGGCGAGCGCGGAGATATCCTCCGCATGGAACGGAAAGATCGGTCTGGACATCGCAGATCCCCTTCGTGCCGTCCGGGATCGGAGCGTCGTGGTCGCCGACTTGCGACACGGGCACGGGGTGCGGTGTCGATCCAACAAATGGCAGGTTCAGCTCCCCTTGCGGGGCGGCGACGCCTCGGTATCTGCCGACCGGAGCTGGATATAGGCCGCGCCGGCGCCGGCGGCAAGGGTGGCGCCTCCCGCCGACCTGACGCCGGGCTGACGGCGGCGTTCATCGCGCCGTCAGGTCCGACGTGCCATTCTCCAAATTGCGGTCGCCGGATACCGCCATTGCCGGCGAGCCGGGCCGCAACGCGTCCGGCTGGCGCCGCACCGGATCAACCGCGCCGCATCGATGGAGACCACCATGTCCAACACGCTGTCGAAGATCGCTTTCCGCATCGTCGCTCCGGCCGCCGTGCTCGGCGCGGCGCTGGCGATGGCCGCGCCGGCCGGCGCCCAGGGTATGGGCCAGGGTGGCGGGCAGGGCACCGGCCCGGTCGGGCAGACCTGCGCCGCCGACCTCGCCAAATACTGCGCCAAGGCTCCGCACGGCGCCGGGGAGGCCCGCGCCTGCCTTGAAGACAACCGTGCCAAGTTGACGGCCGACTGCCGCAACGCACTCGACAATACCGGCGGCGGCCGCGGCATGGGTCGGGGCCAGCAGAATTGACCAACTGACGGGCTCCCCGGCGGGTCGACCCGTCGGGAGGCCTTATCTTGATCTCAACGCAATTGGACAAAGTTGCAGATAGGTACGTCGGTGTAGGAGGCACGGGTAAACCCCAAGATAGACCGGTTTGGTCTAGAGCGTTATGGTTGCGATGAATCGCTTAAGTATTTTGATTATTTTAGAGGGCGACCATGGTTGAGAGGTTCGAATTATTTCGTATGTCCCTTCTCTCGCGCCCGCAGTTACCGTTATTTGAAGACAGAGAGCTTTCACGAGAAGACTATTTGCGCAAAGTATTTAACGAGGAAAGGATATTCTCACATCATTCAATTGCTTATCACTATGTGCCTGACTCTGGAGGCCGCAAGAAGGACGCTGTTCTCGGGAGGATAGGCCGAAGAGTGATTGTCGAAGAGAATCTTCCTCCAGAGGATGGCTTCGCTGACTCTACATATGAAACGCACCGCGCAGCTGCTTTAGTATTGGACCCAACATCGCACCCCGACGGTCAGAAGTTAGCGATTCAAAACCGTGTCGGAAGTCCAACAGCTCTCGCAAACTCGCTCATAAAAGCGATTAACTTTGTGCACTCCCAGTCAATTTATCATATAGAAATCCAACCGATATTCGATGCTAAAGAATTTTGGCAGTGGGCCTCAGAAAATCAAGGCGATGTAACATCGTTAACTTTCGAGTTTGTTGCTCCAAATGGAATGTGGAGCACGGAAACAGACTTAAAAGATGAATTAAGAAGCTTCCATGAATCTATTGGATCCGATTCAATACAGCAAACATTTAAGAGCTGCGGCGGGTTGAAATTAGATAGCCCGAAGATCGTCGAGGCTGTTGAATACGTGCAAAGCGGAAGCGGAAGCATTTCAGCAAGATCCAGAAGAAATAAAAAATTCAGCTCAAAGAAGAAGCCAAAATCGATTGTAATTCCACCTTCAATAGAAGTTGGTTCGGGATCTCTACTTGAGCGTGCCTATAACCGTATCCGAGAGATCCTTGGCCGTGAATAAAACAATCGCTGTATGTACGTTAATTGTTTCAGTTGGGTTGTGGATTCTCCTTTCGGTGGAGGCGCCTTGGATTTTGGGTGACAACAACGCATTTCTAAAAGGGTTTGTTAATCACGAATTTATAAGCTTTATGGGAATAATTGTAACAATAACGCTTGCGTCTGCCTCAAATTTATATATTGAACTTAATAAGTATGAAGAGATCGCAAAAATACCTGTGTTTAAAAGAACAAAATTCGGATTGAGGCAATCTGCGTCCGTCTTACTGTTGATGCTATGCTTTTCGATTATTCTAGTTATTGCAAAGCCATTGATTGATTCGGGCCCGATCTCGCAGTCATTTTTAAATGGATTTGCTATATTAATAATAATAACCAGCATCATAACCTTGATCGATATCACGAGGGCTGCTTTCTCTTTAGACCCGCTTCCTCCTAAATAGAGTTGGTATCTTATTTGTTGGTGCTGTTGGTCTATTTATATCTCAGCCCGCCACCAGGATGTGCAGCCGGCGCGGGCCGTGGGCGCCGAACACCAGCCGCTGCTCGATGTCGGCCGAGCGCGACGGGCCGGTGATCCAGTTCACCGCGCGCGGCATCACCGCCGGCCCGAACCGGGCGCGCAGCGCGTCCCACACCGTCTCGTAGTCGCCGACCACGTCCTCGGCCGCCACCACCACGATGTGGGTGTCGGGCAGGAAATTCAGCGTGGTCGGGTTCTGCGGCCCCGACATCAGCACCACCGTGCCGGACTCGGCGACCGCGGCGAGCGCGAACGACACCCCGACCAGATCGCTGCCGTCCGACGGGCCGACCGTGATGTCGAGCCCCGGCACGGTGCGCCAGGGCAGCGCGGCGAGCCGCGGGTCGGTGCCCAGCCGCAGCCGCGGCGGCAGATTGTGGTTGCGCAGCACGGCGGCGATGGCGGCGGGAACCTCGCTCTTGTGGGCGAGCTCGCCGAAGCTGGCGCCGGCGGCGACCGCCTGGTCGCGGAACAGCGCGATCCGGCCCTTGCGGTCGAGCTGGCCGCGCGCCGGCACCGGCCCGCGCGGGTGGACGGACAACCGCCCGGCGACGGCGTTGGTGCGCCACGGCTCGTTGCCGTTGATGCCGAGGGCGCGGTGCATGGCGCCGAGGATGGCGTCGCGGGCGGTGGGCCGGGCCGGCCGGATGTCGGGGGCCTCGCCGGGAATCGGTGCGTCGGGATCGCTGTCGCTCATCTTGCTGCCCTCCGCCGGGCCTTGACGTGCTTCTTCCAGGCCGCCTGGAAGGTCGAGCCGGCCGGCGCCGGCAAATCGCGCTGCGAGGTCCAGCCCCCCGCGAACGGCAGCCAGCCGAGCCGGCCGCGGCCGAACGCGAGGAACCGCATGGTCGCCGCCGCCAGCCGGCCGAGCGGGCGGTAGAGCCAGCCGCGCTGGGCGAGGAAGGCGAAAACCGACAGGCCGTGGCGCTCCACCTTGGGGGTGAGGTTCTGGTTGAACTGCTGCTCGCGCCAGTATCGCATCATCGCTGGCAGCGGGATGTGCACCGGGCAGACCTCCTCGCAGCGGCCGCAGAAGGTCGAGGCGTTGGGCAGGTGGCCGGCCTGATCGATGCCGATCAGGGTCGGCGTCAGCACCGAGCCCACCGGCCCGCCATAGACCCAGCCATAGGCGTGGCCGCCGATGCGCTGGTAGACCGGGCAGTGGTTGTAGCAGGCGCCGCAGCGGATGCAGCGCAGCACCGGTTGCAGCGGCGTGCCGAGCAGCGCGGTGCGGCCGTTGTCGAGCAGCACCACGTGGTATTCCTCCGGCCCGTCGGGGTCGGAGGCGCGGCGCGGCCCGGTCGAGAACGTGGTGTAGACCGCCTGTTCCTGGCCGGTGGCCGAGCGCGCCAGCACGCGGAGCAGCGTGGTGGCGTCCTCCAGCGTCGGCACCACCTTCTCGATCGACGCCAGCACGATATGGGCCTTGGGCAGCGTCTGGGTCAGGTCGCCGTTACCCTCGTTGGTGACGATGACGGAGGTGCCGGTCTCGGCGATCAGGAAATTGGCGCCGGTGATGCCGACGTCGGCGGCGAGGAAGCGCTCGCGCAGGATGCCGCGCGCCTCCGCCAGCATGGTCGCCGCCTCGTCGAGGTTGCGGTCGCCCGGCAGGTGGCTGTGGGCGCGGCGAAAATCGGCCTCGACCTGGGATCTCGTCAGGTGAACCGCCGGCGCGATGATGTGCGAGGGCATCTCGCCGCGCAGCTGGATGATGTATTCGCCGAGGTCGGTCTCGACCGGGGCGATGCCGTTGGCCTCCAGGTGCTCGTTGAGCCCGATCTCCTCGGAGATCATGCTCTTGCCCTTGGTCGCGGTCTTGGCGCCGAGCTTCTGGCAGATGTCGAGCACGATGGTGCGGGCGTCCTCGGCGGTGGCCGCCCAGTGGACGTGGCCGCCGGCCTTCACCACCTTGTCCTCGAACGCCCGGAGATAGAGGTCGAGATAGGTCAGGGTGTGGGTCTTGATGTCGCGCGCGGCCTCGCGCAGCGCATCGAACTCCGGCAGGCGCTCGGCGGCGGCCTTGCGGCGGCCGATGAAATTGGCCTCGAAGTTGCGCATCGAGGCCTGAAGCGGCTTGTCGGCGAGGGCGCGCTTGGCGTTGGCCTTGAACGCGGGCGAGGTGATGCGGACCGCCACGGCCTCAGCTCCGGTCCGGTTCGCCGATGCCGGGCTCGTGGCCCATGCCGGCCAGCATCTCGGCGACATGGCGGGCCTGGATCGGCTTGCCGTCGCGCGTGATGCGGCCGGCGATGTTCAACAGGCAGCCGAGGTCGCCTGACAGCACCTGCGGCGCGCCGGTGGCGGCGATGGCGGCAACCTTGCGCTCGACGATGGCGCCGGAAATCTCGGGGTACTTGACGCAGAACGTGCCGCCGAAGCCGCAGCAGGCCTCGGCGTCGGCCATCTCCGCCACCGTCAGGCCGATGACGTGGCCGAGCAGCCGGCGCGGCTGCTGCTTGACGCCGAGCTCGCGCAGGCCCGAGCAGCCGTCGTGATAGGTGACGGTGCCGTCATATATCGCGCGGATGCGCTCGACCTTCAGCACGTCGACCAGGAACGAGGTCAGCTCGAACACCTTGTCGCTGAACGCCTTGGCCCGCGGCAGCCAGGCATGGTCGTGCTGGTGGTCGAACAACTCGACGTAATGGGTCTTCATCATGCCGGCGCAGGAGCCGGACGGCACCACCACGTAATCGTAGGGCTCGAAGGTCTCGATCGCCTGCTTGGCAAGGCCGCGCGCGGTGGCGCGGTCGCCGGAATTGAACGCGGGCTGGCCGCAGCAGGTCTGCGGCGGCACCTCGACGGTGCAGCCGGCGTCTTCCAGCAGCTTGGCGGCGGCAAACCCCACCTTCGGCCGCATCAGGTCGACCAGGCAGGTGACGAACAGGCCGACGCGCGGCGGCGTCGGGGTCTCCGAGCTCATGTCGATGTCTCCGGGCCGGCTGGCGACGGCGCGCCGCCCGCGGCGGGGCCGGACTGTGGCCGAACGCCCCCGCACGTGCAAGACCGCGCGCGCGACCCGGCCATGACCGCCAGGGCCTGCCGGCGCTCCGGCAGATCACGCCATGATGCCGGCCGCAGGCCGGCGAAAAATCCTGAGGTGAGCGAAGGTTTCTCAAAGCCGCGGCGCGGCCTTCGCGAGGGAGGTGCCGGCGCTCACAGCGCGGCGGTGTGCTTCTTACTGGGCTTTTTCTTGCTGGGCGGCGGCGGCGGGGCCGGCTCCAGCACGATTTCGACCGGGTTGGGATAAAGCTGGCGCTGCGCCTCGCTGCCCTCGCCCATGACGGTCCAGTGCACGTCGGCGGTCTGGTCGATGAAGCCCGGCTTGCTGACGGTGACGACGTACTGCTCGGCGCTCGCCGGCACCTTGATGGTGCAGGGCGTCGACGGGCAGCTCTCGCCGGTGGAGGTCCGCGCCTGGGCGCCCTCGGGCTCGGAGGCCACCTGAATCTCGGCCGTCGACGGGCCGAAAATGTTGCCGGCGTCGAGATCCCCGCCCAGGCCGGCGCAGCCCCCGAGCGCGACGCCAACCGTCATCATGGCGATCAAATGAATCCGCATGCTTTCCCCCGGCTGCACGCCTGTAAGGCATGGGAGGCCCGAACGCCAAACGAGTCAATCGGCTGCCGTGTTAACCGATCGTTATGGTTAATGGCGGTTCATCTTCAACCAGAGGGCGAGGAATCCGCAGGGGCTTCGCCGGGTCGGGACAAAATCGGCGCCGGCAGTGCGCAAGCGGGCGGGCGAATCCGCTATGAGGACAGCGCGACGGCGCTGTCCAGGCTTGCCGAGGCGCCGGCGCGCCCCGATCTGTGCAGGCGCATGCCGGTGGCGGTCCCGCCTCCGGCCGGGTCGGGCGATCAAGGGAGAGACAGGTGACAGGAGCGGTTTCGATCGGCGAAGAACGGTCGCTGGCGGCGCATCCGCTCAGAACTGCCGTTCTCAACGAGGTGCATGCACGGCCGTTCACCCTGATCGAGACGCCGCGGCGCATCCTGCACTTCACGTTCCTCACCGACCTCGAGCACGCCCAGGCCGACCGCGTCGCGCTGGCGCGCTATCTGTCGAGCCGCGGCCTCGACGCCCCCAAGCCGGAGGCGAAGTACCACCGCGTCTCGCTCGGGGCGACGCTGCTGCGCTGGGAGCAGCACTCCGAATTCACCACCTACACCTGGGACCTGCCGTCGGAAGGGCTGGCCGGGGTGCCGGTGCCGTTCCACCCGCCGGCGTCCGACATCGCCGACCCGATGCGGCTGGTGCCGCAGCCGGGGCCGCTGCTGGTGGCGGTCGACCTGCATCTGATCGCCGACGCCGGCATCGCGCCGGAACGGCTGTTCGACCGCGCCAGCCTCGCCCGCTCGCTGGTCTATGGCGGCGCAGGCGAGGCGGTGACCGATTTCCAGATCGACCCGGCCGGCTACATCCGCATCCTGGTGCTCGACCGCATGCTGGGCCCGGCCCGCGCCGGCTCGCTGGTGCAGCGTCTGCTCGAAATCGAGACCTATCGTGCGCTGGCGCTGCTCGGCCTGCCGGAGGCCCAGCGCATCACCCCGCAGGTGAGGCGGATCGAGCGGGCGCTGGCCGACCTCACCGAATCGATGCGGCTGGCGGAGGGGCTGGCAGCCAACCACGAGCAGCTCGACAAGCTCATCACGCTGTCGTCGGAGATCGAGGCCGCCGTTGCGGCCTCGTCCTACCGTTTCAGCGCCTCCCGCGCCTATGACGACATCATGCAGCAGCGGCTGCTCGCCATCGACGAGCAGCCGGTGGCCGATTTCCCGACCTGGCTGGTGTTCCTGTCGCGGCGCATGGCGCCGGCGCTGCGCACCTGCCAGGCCATCGCCGACCGCCAGGCCGATCTGTCGAACAAGCTGGCCCGCGCCGCCGACCTGTTGCGCACCCGCGTCGACATCGACGTGCAGCGCCAGAACCTCGAAGTGCTGGAATCGATGAACCGCCGCTCGCGCCTGCAGCTCCGGCTGCAGCAGACCGTCGAAGGGCTGTCGATCGCGGCGGTGAGCTATTACGTGGTCGGGCTGGTCGGCTACATCGCCAAGGGCGCCTCCGACGCTGGGGCGCCGGTCTCGCCGGGCCTCATCACCGCGGCCGCGGTGCCGGTCGTGGTGCTGGTGCTGTGGCGTTTGGTCCGGCGCATCCGCCGGAAGCACACCGAGTAATTCGGTTTCCGGGAGATCCCTTCGGGATCCTGGAAACAAGTTCGCGAAAATCCCTTTGCAAAGAAGGGGATTTCCGGCGACCGGAATACAGTTCTCCGGCCTGATCGGCCGGAAACCGTATAAGGAGCGGTCGCAACACCGCGTCTTGAAGGATGAGGCGACGCTGCCGGCCGCCTTCGGCCCATGCTTCGAGACGGCGGCTTCGCAGCCTCCTCAGCATGAGGCCGAGAACGGTCGCTCCTCAGGGCCACCGATATAACGGCTATCCCTTCGGCCGGAACGCCGCGCAGCGGGCGGGGTCGGTGTCCAGCCGCGCCGCGCCGATCAAATCGAGGCAATAGGGAATCGCCGGGAACACCGCGGCGAGGCACAGCCGGATCGAGGCCGGCTTGCCGGGCAGGTTGACGATCAGCGAGGCGCCGCGGGTGCCGGCGGTCTGGCGCGACAGGATGGCGGTCGGCACCTGCTCCAGGCTTTTAAACCGCATCAGCTCGCCGAATCCCGGCAGTTCCTTGGCGATCACCGCGTGCGTTGCCTCGGTGGTGACGTCGCGTGGTGCCGGCCCGGTGCCGCCGGTGGTCAGAACGAGATCGCAGCGCTCATTGTCGGTGAGGTCGATCAGGGTGTCGCGCACGCTCTCGAAGCCGTCGGGAATGACGCGGGCGATGGCCTGCCACTTTGAGGTGAGGATCTCGGTGAGATAGGCTTCGATGGCCGGGCCGCCCTCGTCGCGGTAGAGGCCCTGGGACGCGCGGTCGGACACGGTGACGATGCCGATTTTCGCGATGGCGCTGGGGGTCATTGCCGGCCTCCTTGATGGCGGGAGCGCCTGCACTTAAACGGAACCCGCATGAAAACCATCCTGCTCATCGGCATCGGCGCCGGCAATCCCGCCCAACTCACGGTGGAGGCGATCGACGCGCTCAATGCCGCCGACGTGTTCTTTGTGGTCGATAAGGGCGCGCGCACCTCGGACCTGATCCGGCTGCGCGAGGAGATCTGCGCCCGCTTCATCACGGCGCCGCGCTACCGGGTGGCGAGCATCCCCGACCCCAAGCGCGACCGTGCTCCGGCCGATTACCTTGCTGCGGTCGAGACTTGGCACCATGAGCGGGCGGTGGCCTATGAGACGGCGATCACCGATGAGCTCAAGGACGGCGAGACCGGCGCCTTCCTGGTGTGGGGCGACCCGGCGCTCTACGACAGCACCATCCGCATCCTCGACCAGGTTTTGGCGCGCGGCGTCGTTGCCTTTCGTTATCGCGTGATTCCCGGCATCAGCGCGGTGCAGGCGCTGGCGGCGGCGCACCGCATTCCGCTCAACAGCATCGGCGGGGCGGTCCACGTCACCACCGGTCGCCGGCTGGCGGAGGCGGTGCCGACCGAGGCCGACACCATCGTCGTCATGCTCGACGACGGCCAGGGCCTCGCCGGTTTCCCGCGCGATGAGTTCGACATCTATTGGGGCGCCTATCTCGGCACGGCGGACGAGGTGCTGATCGCCGGGCCGGCGAGCGATGTGGTGGAGGACATCCTGCGCCTTCGCCGCGACCGCCGCGCCGCCAAGGGCTGGATCATGGACATCTTTCTGCTGCGCCGTCACGAGATTCCGTAAGGCGCAAGAGCGTCAGCGCATCCCGCCGGCGTGGCTGTTGCCCGGCTGAGCCCTCAATGCTCCAGCCGGCCGTGGGGCACGGTGATCTCGACCGTCAGGCCCTCGCGCGCCCAGGCGTGGGTGATGTCGGCGCCGAGCTGGGCGGCGGCGGCGCGTTCCGACATCAGGGTGCCGAAGCCCTTGCGGGTCGGTGGGCCCTCGACCGGCGGGCCGCCGCGCTCCTGCCAGACGATGTTATAGCTGTCGGCGGTGTCGGTGCAGGTCAGCGTCACGGTGCCGTCCGGCGTCGACAGCGCGCCGTACTTGACGGCGTTGGTGGCGAGTTCGTGGACGAGCAGCGCCAGCGCGGTGGCGGCGTGGACGCCGGTCGAGACGTCGTGGCCGGACAGGGTGATGTGGCTGCGGCCGTTCTCGCGATAGGCCACCAGCAGCGTTTCCAGCAGGCCGAGCACGCTCTGCCGGCCGGGCTGGCCGGCGGCGCCGCGCGGCGGGCGGACGTAGTCGTGGGCCTGGGCCAGCGCCTCGATGCGGGCGCGCACCGCATCGGCGAATGGCCGGGCCTGGGGGTCGACCCGCGCCGACAGCGTCACCAGCGAGTTGACCACCGCGAAGATGTTCTTGATGCGGTGCGACAGCTCGCGCGAGATCAGCTCGCGCTGCTCCTCGGCCATCTTGCGGTCGTGGATGTCGGTCGAGGTGCCGAGCCAGCGTTCGATCTCGCCGGCCTCGTTGCGCAGCGGCAGCGCACGGCCGAGCGTCCAGCGGTACTCGCCGTCGAAGCGGCGCAGGCGATACTCGATGTCGTAGGGCTCGCCGGTGGCCAGCGCGTGCTGCCAGCACGACCAGCCGCGTTCGGCGTCGTCGGGGTGCAGCACCGCGCGCCGCATCTCGCCGTCGACCATGCCGCGCGGAAAGCCGGTGAACTCGTACCAGCGGTCGTTGAAGAAGTCGTAGCGGCCGTCGGGCTGCGCCGACCACACCATCTGCGGCATGGTGTTGAGGATTTCGCGCCAGCGCCGCTCGTTGTGGGCCAGCATCTCCTCGGTCCGCTTGCGCTGGGTGATGTCCTGAACGGTGCCGACCAGGCGGGGCGTGCGGCTCCCAACGTTGGGCTGGCCGTCGATTCGGCCGATCGAAGAGATCCACACCACCTCGCCGTCCGGCTTCAGCATGCGGTATTCGTGCTGAAGGCGGCCGTCGCCGGCGGGGTCGAACGCGGCGCGCACCTTGCGCGCGGCCTCGTCGCGGTCGTCCGGGTGGATATGGCCGCGCCACACCGCGGTCGGGATCACGCCCTCGCCGTCGAGGCCGACCATGGTGCGGCAGGCCGCGGTGCAGGTGAGATCGCCGTCCGCGCCGTTCAGCCACCACAGGCCGAGGCCGGTGGCGGCGGCGGCGAGGTGCAGCATCTCCTCGGCCTCGCGGCGGCGTGTCACCTCGGCGCGCAGGTCGATCTCGCCTTCGACCAGCGCGGCGAAATCCGCCAGCACCGCCACCGCCTCATCGCTCCAGGGGTGGGGCTCGATGTCGACGGCGCACAGCGCGCCCAGCACCTGGCCGTCGCGATCGCGAACCGGGACGCCGAGATAGGCGGCGATGCCGAGTTCGCGCATCGCCGGGTTGGCGGCCACCACCTCGTGGGTATCGACATCCTCGACGCTGAACGGCGCGTCGCGGGCGACGACGTGCTGGCAAAAGGCGTGGCTGAGGGGGGTGCCGCGCCGGCTGGCCCACGGCTCGGCCAGGCCGAACGCGCTCTTGAAGAACTGGCGGTGGTCGTCGACCAGCGAGAACAGCGCGATCGGCACGCCCAGCGTGCGCGCCACCATGCGGGTGATGCGGTCGAACCGCTCCTCGGTTTCCGAATCAAGCAGGCCGGTCTCGGCCAGGGCCCGGAGGCGGGCGCCCGCTGTAACCTGCTCGGGCAGCGTTCCGTTCGGCGCAGGATTTCGAGACTCGCGGCCCGGGGCGGCTATCCCTTGGCGGAGGATCGGAGCCTCACTCATGTGTCACCTGCAAATCGGAATCTTGAAAGATATGTTCTGTTGTAGACAGACGCGGGAAAACCGTCTGCCCACTTGTGAACGTTCGATCGGTCCTTGCATTATTCCGCCTCTTCCGCTCCGTTTCGAACTTGGCTGCAGACTCCGTGAGCAAACAGACATCCGACCGGGCCGGCGATGGGTTGGCAATCCGCGGCAACAATCTGTTGGCCGCGTTGCGGTCGAACGACGCCGCCTTGCTGGGGCCGCTGGCCCAGGAACAGGTGCTGCGGGCGCAGACGGTGCTGTACGAGCCGGGCGACCGCGTCCGCTTTGTGTATTTTCCCTGTGGCCCCAGCCTAGTCAGCTTCGTGGTGCCACTGCAAGACGGCCGTGCGGTCGAGATTGTGACGGTCGGCCGGGAGGGGGCGGTCGGGGGCATCGTCAGCCAGGGGCAATTGTCGGCGTTTTCCCGCACCGTGGTGGTGGTGGGCGGGCCGTTTCTGCGCATCGAGGCGGCTCACCTGGAGCGCGCAAAGCTCGCTTCGCTCGCGCTGCGGCATTTGTTCGCGCGCTACGCCGATTGCCTGCTGGCGCAGGTGTTCCAGTCGGTGGCCTGCAATGCCGCCCACACCATCGAGCAGCGGGCCGCCAAGTGGCTGCTGGCGGCGTTGGACCATACCGGCGAGAGCGAGGTGCCGCTGACGCAGGAGCAGTTCGCCGCCATGCTCGGCGTCGGCCGCAGCTACATCAGCCGGGTGGTTCAGACGCTGAAGGCGCAAGGCGCGCTCGCCACCAGCCGCGGCAGGCTCCGGATCAGCGATGCCGAGGTGCTGCGCGGCCTGACCTGCGGCTGCAACGACGCGGTTCGCGCCCATTTCGAGCGGGTTCTCGAAGGTGTTTATCCTGCTGAGGAGGACGCCGACGCGTGACTCCAACGGCCCCCGATGCTGACGCCTGGGGCCGTTGAAACTCGCAGATTTTCGTCGTTGTCGTGCCGCGCGCTCAGCGCTTGAGCGCCTTCAGGTCGCGCACCGCGCCGCGGGCGGCGCTGGTGGTCATCGCCGCATAGGCCTGCAGCGCCGCCGAGACCACCCGGCTGCGCGCGCTGGGCTGCCAGGCCTTGTCGCCGCGCGCGTCCATGGCGGCGCGGCGGCGTGCGAGCTCGGCCTCAGGCACGGCGAGGCGGATCGAGCGCGCGGGAATGTCGATCTCGATCGTGTCGCCGTCCTCGACCAGCGCGATCAGCCCGCCTTCGGCGGCTTCCGGCGAGACGTGGCCGATGGAGAGGCCCGAGGTGCCGCCGGAGAAGCGGCCGTCGGTGATCAGGGCGCAAGCTTTGCCGAGGCCCTTCGACTTGATGTAGCTGGTCGGGTACAGCATCTCCTGCATGCCGGGGCCGCCGCGCGGACCCTCGTAGCGGATCACCACCACGTCGCCGGCCTCGACCTTGCCGCCCAGGATGCCGGTCACCGCGTCGTCCTGGCTCTCGAACACTTTCGCCGGGCCGGCGAAGGTGAGGATCGAGGCGTCGACGCCGGCGGTCTTGACGATGCAGCCGTCGCTCGCGAGGTTGCCGGCGAGCACGGCGAGGCCGCCATCCTTGGAGAAGGCGTGCTCGAGGTCGCGGATCACGCCGTTGGCGCGGTCGGTGTCGACGGCGCCGAACCGCGCCTCCTGGCTGAAGGCGACCTGGCTCGGCACTCCGCCCGGCGCGGCGCGATAGAAGGTGTGCACCGCCTCGCTGTTCGAGCGCGCGACATCCCAGCGGTCGAGCGCGGCGGCAAGGGATTCGGCGTGGACGACGCGGGTCGAGGTGTTGATCAGGCCGGCGCGGTCGAGCTCGCCGAGGATGGCCATGATGCCGCCGGCGTGGTGGACGTCCTCGACATGGACGTCGGCCACCGAGGGCGCCACCTTGCACAGCACCGGCACCCGGCGCGACAGCCGGTCGATGTCGGTCATGGTGAAGTCGACGCCGGCCTCAGACGCGGTGGCGAGCAGGTGTAGCACGGTGTTGGTCGAGCCGCCCATGGCGATGTCGAGCGTCATGGCGTTCTCGAACGCCTCGAACGTCGCGATGGCGCGCGGCAGCACCGAGGCGTCGTCCTGCTCGTAGTAGCGGCGGGCGAGATCGACGATCAGGTGGCCGGCCTCGACGAACAGCCGCCGGCGGTCGGCGTGGGTTGCCACCACCGTGCCGTTGCCGGGCAGCGACAGGCCGAGCGCCTCGGTGAGGCAGTTCATCGAATTGGCGGTAAACATGCCCGAGCACGAGCCGCAGGTCGGGCAGGCCGAGCGCTCGATGGCCGCGACGTCGGCGTCCGACACCTTGTCGTCGCCGGCGGCGATCATGGCGTCGATCAGATCGACCTTGTGGGCCTTGCCGGCCAGCGTCACCTTGCCGGCCTCCATCGGCCCGCCGGACACGAACACCGCCGGGATGTTGAGCCGCATCGCGGCCATCAGCATGCCGGGGGTGATCTTGTCGCAGTTGGAGATGCACACCATGGCGTCGGCGCAGTGCGCATTCACCATGTACTCGACGCTGTCGGCGATCAGGTCGCGCGAGGGCAGGCTGTAGAGCATGCCGTCGTGGCCCATGGCGATGCCGTCGTCGATGGCGATGGTGTTGAATTCCTTGGCGATGCCGCCGGCTGCCTCGATCTCGCGGGCCACCAGCTGGCCGATGTCCTTCAGGTGGACGTGGCCCGGCACGAACTGGGTGAAGGAGTTCACGACAGCGATGATCGGCTTGCCGAAGTCGGAGTCCTTCATGCCGGTGGCGCGCCACAAGCCGCGGGCGCCCGCCATGTTGCGGCCGTGGGTTGAGGTCCGGGAGCGATACTGAGGCATAATCATTCCAATCCGAAGCGCGAGGCCGCGCACCATGCCTTGATCCGCCAAACGGGGCAACGTCGTGATGGACGCGCCGGCCGAGCCTTCTTCTTCCCCTCTCCCGCAAGGCGCTGCATCATTCAGGGATCTGATTTATTCATCAAATGCCAATAGATTAGCTGGCGGCCCGCGTGGGTCTCAATAGGGGCCATCAATTGCGGCTGCCTTTTCTATGTCTAGCTCACGTTTATCACAAATGACATGAAATCCAGATTTGTATTCCCTTGCGCATTTCGTCTTAGCCTTGGCGACGAAACTGTCAAAGCGGGGGTAACGGCTGCAAATCACTAAGAAGCCCACGGTTTCCTTCAACAGAGGCTTCACCTCAGGCCGCTTTGCGCTTGCCAGTAGCTGTTCGCACGCGTGCTCAACGTCAGTGCCTTTCAGTTCAACGAGCACTGAGGTTGCATCCTTGCTGACAAGGTAGTCAGTTCGTATTCCAGAAATTACAAGACAGCCATCGATTTTTGTCACATCAAAATTGTGGCGAGAGCTATTTCTGAAAATAACCTTTCGCTTGTTTTCTTCAACCTTTACCAAAGAATGCTTAACTTTGCTGGTGCATCTGGCGCTCATCACAATTCGCTCTCTATCTTTAAGAGTTTTGAAAAATCCATCGATATTTGTTCTGATATCGCGTCTAAGTATCTCCCGTCGATCAAGCCGTCCTCGTCCATAATGTAACGAAATTTTCCCTCTTCAATGCAATAGGCAGAAACTTGATCGTCTGTTAACCAGCACTCGCGCGGAACGATGGAGTTTATTTCTGTGTTCTTCTTCTTGCGACGAGCAAGCTGGCCAGCCTTCAAAAACACATTAAGTTGACTCATTATATAGGGGCTGTGAGTTGTGATCACCAATTTCCTGCTTACTTTGCCTCTGGCAATAGAGCTAATTAGAAACTCCATGAGGAGACTTTGAGCGGATGGAAATAGATGAGCCTCCGGCTCTTCTATGTAAAGAATCTCACCTGAGCGGCGTGAGTTTGGCAAAATTCGACGGCCATCCATTTGATTATAATAGTCAATTAAAGACCACATAGGTAGAAGCTCTTGCTGTCCGCTCGATAGCGATGCGAACGGAACGCGGCGGCCATCATCGGTTGCGACGAATTCTGTTTCGCGGCCAAAATTAATTTCACCACCAAAAAATTTGTTCATATACATAGATCTTTTGTTTATGTATTCATCATCAGAGCCATCCCTTCTAATAAACCTTGAAGGGTGCTGGTCTCTAATACTTGCAAATATACGCGCAAATTTAATAGTAACTTGGTCTAGGCTGCCAACTTGCTCAAGGCCTGCCACAAGCCGGCCTATGCTGGTGAAAAATGCGCGCCCAGCAGGAATGAAGGTCTGCCTGCTAACGAAGGCACCCTCTAACGCAACGGCGATTCGATTCGTTATTGCTTCCCTCAGGCGCCACGATTTTTCAAAACTTACTTGCATTAAAGCGTCTGAATCGAGGTTTTCCCTTTCATTGGATTTTTCAAAGAGTTCGGCGGCGGCTCGATACTCTTTTTCAAACCAAGGGGAGAATGCAAACGACACTTCATCCTGAAGCTTTCTAGCTTTGCTTCGACGAAGAACGCGGGCGGTGAATGGTCCGTTTGTATAGTTTATGATAAATCTATGGCAGCCCCAGGCGCTCGCCGGAAACCAAATGGCGAATTGCTTCGATAGCGCCCTCTTGAAGTCTTCAAAGGATTCGCCGCGTTCGGCAAACTGAGGAAAGTTCATAAGGATGTCGTTCAAGAAATAAAGAAGCTTTGTTGTAACGCTCTTTCCAGATCCTTGTGGGCCAATGATGATGCTGACTGGCGCAATTTCAAAGGTCGCAGATGCGATGCAGGAAAAATTTGAAATAGAAAGCGAGGCCATTGCCTGTCCTTGAAGCGCGACGAAAAGTGTAATGCGGAAGCTAGACCGGAATTTCGCTGCTATGCAACCCGTATCGTAACCGCCAGCGCGAACACGGACGGCATATTCGAGATCGATGCCGGTTGGGTTAGGACGTCGGCTTTGTGTCAAGCCGTCACTAGCTGTCGCCCGTAATTGGCTCCTTGGTACCGATCGCGGGAGATCGGGTGGTCTCGATCAGGCTTTCCGCTAGGTCCATGTATAACAAGCGTCTGCATTAGCCGGATTGGCATGGGCTTAATGATTGAACTCATGCGGCAATTTAGATCCGTGAACGCCGCAACCCGCAAGGGGCGAGAAGAGCGCGGCTCCGGGTCGCGGATGTTCCGAGCGGATCAAATGGAAACCGCACAACACCTTGCGCCCCCGGCCGGCCCCACCTTGCGCCCCCGGCCGGCCCCGCCGCGGGCTTTGCCATTGTTTCGCCGGCTGAGCCGCGTTAGAGGGGCGGGTCCGGCGTCTGCTGGCAGTTTTCTACCTCTTGTTTCTAGCTCTTGGCGCATCGGAGGCCGCTTTGGACCGTATCCGCATCACGGGCGGCCGCCCGCTCAATGGCATCATCCCGATTTCCGGCGCCAAGAACGCGGCGCTGCCGCTGATGATCGCCAGCCTGCTCACCGAGGACACGCTGGTCCTCGACAATGTGCCGCGGCTCGCCGACGTCGCCCTGCTGCAGCGCATCCTCGGCAATCACGGCGTCGACGTCATGGTGCCGGGCCGGCGGGCCGGGGAGGGCGAGGAGGCGGCGCAGACGCTGCAGCTTTCCGCGCGCACCATCGTCGACACCACTGCGCCCTACGACCTGGTGTCGCGCATGCGCGCCTCGTTCTGGGTGATCGGCCCGCTGCTCGGCCGGATGGGCGAGGCGCGGGTGTCGCTGCCGGGCGGCTGTGCCATCGGCACACGGCCGGTCGATCTCCACATCCTGGCGCTGGAGCGGCTGGGGGCAAAGATCGACATCGAGGCCGGCGACGTGGTGGCCTCGGCCAAGCGCGGGCTGAAAGGCGCCGAGATCTTGTTCCCCAAGGTCTCGGTCGGCGCCACCCACACCGCGCTGATGGCGGCGGTGCTGGCGGACGGCGAGACCGTGATCGTCAACGCCGCCCGCGAGCCGGAGATCGGCGACGTTGCCGCCTGCCTCATCAAGATGGGCGCCCGCATCGAGGGCATCGGCACCTCGACCCTCACCATCCGCGGCGTGGGAAAGCTTGCCGGCACCCGTCATGCCGTGCTGCCCGACCGCATCGAGACCGGCACGTATGCCATGGCGGTGGCGATGACCGGCGGCGACGTGCTGCTGGAGGGCGCCCGGCCCGAGCTGCTGAAATCCGCGCTCGACGTGCTGGCGGCGGCCGGCGCCGAGATCATTCTCACCGACCAGGGCATCCGGGTCCGCCGCAACGGCGGCGCCATCCTGCCGGTCGAGGTCACCACCGCGCCGTTCCCCGCTTTTCCAACCGACCTCCAGGCCCAGCTGATGGCGCTGATGACCCGCGCGAGCGGCACCTCCGTCATCACCGAGACCATTTTCGAGAACCGCTTCATGCACGTGCAGGAGCTGGCCCGGCTCGGCGCCCGCATCCAGCTCGACGGCGAGCGCGCCACCATCGAGGGGGTCGACAAGCTGAAGGGCGCGCCGGTGATGGCGACCGATCTGCGCGCCTCGGTGTCGCTGGTGATCGGCGGGCTGGCGGCCGAGGGCGAGACCACCGTCCATCGCGTCTACCACCTCGACCGCGGCTTCGAGCGGCTGGAGAAGAAGCTGTCGCGCTGCGGCGCCGATATCGAGCGCGTCAGCGGCTGAGCGGAACAACTCCGTAGGATCATTGCCGGACACGGCCATTCCTGACTTGAACCCCGCCATGGGCACCAACATATCGAGTGCGAACACCGCGCCGGGGCGGCTCTCCCTCCGGCGAGAGCGGTTCAGGACAGCGCATGCGAACCGGGTCGTTCCGATGGTTGATCTCTTGAAGCTCGCCGCCCTGGACGCCGACGATCTGGAGACGATCTCGGCCCATCTGCAGGACGCCACCGTCACGGTGGGCGACATGGCCTACCTGCCGCACGAGCGGCGGTTCGCCATGGTGGTCAACCGCTTCGACTGGCTGGCGGCCAACAATGCCAGGCCCGAATATCGCCGCCGACGGTCGGGGCTGCAGATCCATCGCGTGCTGCGCGCCGCCACCCACGGCTTCTCGCCCTGCGACAGCGACCGGGTGCTGAACCTGCTCGCCATCACCTTCACCCCCGGCGCGGCGCCGTCCGGCACCGTCACGCTGGTGTTCTCCGCCGACGCGGCGATAAGGCTCGAGGTCGAGTGCATCGAGGCGGCGGTGTCGGATCTCGGCCCGGTGTGGTCGACCGAGGCGCTGCCGACCCACGAGGAAATCGCCTGCGGCGCGAGCGCTGTTTCACACAAGGCGCGGGCGGGCTGACAGCCGCGGGACCGATGCTCTAAGCGTTTGGCCCGCCGCTTTTTCTTTCGCAGACGTGAGTCCCGTTCCTGGCGAAAATGCTCTAAAGCCTCCCGGATTGGCCAGCCATCCGGGTTGGAATTTGCCGTTCGAGTTCTAGAAAGTCGACGTCATGCCTCTTCGTCTTGCCACCACTCAAGTCGACTTCGCCGCGCGGTTCGACGCGTTCCTCCTGACCAAGCGCGAGACGGCCGCGGACGTCGAGACGGCGGTGAAGGCGATCCTCGCCGACGTCGAGGCGCGCGGCGACGACGCCCTGATCGAGTATTCGCGGCGGTTCGACCGCATCGATCTTGGCGAAATCGGCATCCGGGTGCCGCAGGCCGAGATCGACGCGGCGCAAAATGCCGTCGACCCGGAGACGCTCAAGGCGCTCGAACTCGCCCGCGACCGCATTCAAGCCTACCACCAGCGCCAGCTGCCCAAGGACGACCGCTGGCGCGACGATATCGGCGTCGAGCTCGGCTATCGCTGGACGGCGGTCGAGGCCGCGGGACTGTACGTTCCGGGCGGCACCGCCGCCTATCCCTCCTCGGTGCTGATGAACGCGGTGCCGGCCAAGGTCGCCGGCGTGCCGCGCCTGGTGGTCACCGTGCCGGCGCCGGGCGGCGTGCTCAACCCCCTGGTGCTGGCGGCGGCCAAGCTCGCCGGCGTCGACGAGGTCCACCGCGTCGGCGGCGCCCAGGCCATCGCCGCGCTGGCCTACGGCACCCAAACCATCCGCCCGGTCGCCAAGATCGTCGGCCCCGGCAACGCCTATGTCGCGTGCGCCAAGCGGCTGGTGTTCGGCCGCGTCGGCATCGACATGATCGCCGGGCCGTCCGAGGTGCTGATCATCGCCGACCGCGACGGCAACCCGGACTGGATCGCCGCCGACCTTCTGGCCCAGGCCGAGCACGATGTCTCGGCGCAGTCGATCCTGATCACCGACGATGCCGCGCTTGCCGATGCGGTGGAGGCGGCGGTCGAGCGCCAGCTCGGGACGCTGTCGCGGGCCGGGGTCGCCGCCGCGTCGTGGCGGGATTTCGGCGCCATCATCACCGTACGCGACCTCGAAGAGGCGCTGCCGCTGGCCGACCGTATCGCCGCCGAGCACCTGGAGATCGCGACCCAGGACGCCGAGGCGCTGGCGGCGCGCATCCGCAATGCCGGCGCCATCTTCCTCGGCCACCATACCCCCGAGGCGATCGGCGATTACGTCGCCGGCTCCAACCACGTGCTGCCGACCGCGCGCTCGGCGAGGTTCTCCTCCGGGCTCGGCGTGCTCGACTTCATGAAGCGGACCTCGCTCCTCAGGTGCGACGCCGGGGCGCTCAAGGCGCTCGGCCCCGCCGCCATCGCGCTCGGAACGGCCGAGGGACTCGACGCCCACGCCCGTTCGGTCGCGATCCGTCTCAACCTGGATCGGGCATGACCACGCTCGCGCGCGCGCCCAGCCAGCGGCTGGCGGCGATCACCATCGACGAGGACTCGATCGGGCGTTCCTCGCCCGACATCGAGCACGAGCGGGCGACCGCCATCTGCGACCTGCTCGACAACAACGAGTTCACGCCGATCGGCTATGATTGCGGCCCCTACGAGCTCAATCTGTCGATTCAGGACAATCGCCTGGTGTTCGACATCCGCCGTGCCGATGGCGTGCCGGTGGTGGCGCACCTGTTGTCGTTGACGCCGTTCCGGGGGGTGGTGAAAGACTATTTCATGGTCTGCGACAGCTATTACGAGGCCATCCGCACCCAGACGCCGAGCCAGATCGAGGCGCTCGACATGGGGCGGCGGTCGCTGCACAACGAGGGCTCGGAACGGTTGGCGGAGCGGCTGAAGGGCAAGGTCGAACTCGACTTCGACACCGCGCGGCGGCTGTTTACGCTGATCTGTGCCTTGCACTGGAAGGGGTGAGTCGGTGACGACCGGGAGCGAGCGGTTCGGAAGCGCCCCGGCCGCGATCCGGCAGCCGCAATCGGTTCTGTTCGCCTGCCGGATGAACACCGTCCGCTCGCCGATGGCGGCGGCGATCATGCGCCGCTATTTCCGCCGCCTGACCTACATCGCCTCGGCCGGCATCATCAAAGGCGAGCACGATCCGTTCGCCGACATCGTGATGGCCGAGATCGGCATCGATATGTCCAAGCACAAGCCGATGACGTTCGAGGAGCTGGACGAACTGGAGGGGTTCAACTTCGATTTGGTGGTGTCGCTGTCGCCGGAGGCACACCACCGCGCCATGGAGTTGACCCGCACGCTGTCGGTCGACGTCGAATACTGGCCCACCCCGGAGCCGGACTGTCTGGGCGGCAACCGCGACCAATGCCTCGCGGTCTACCGTGAGGTGCGCGACCTTTTGGTGCGACGGATCCGCGCAAGGTTTGTCGGAACGCCGGGCAATTCAGACCAATAGGCCGCGTTTTCAGGTGCCGGAATAACCTTTCTGATTTCGCACGACCGCGTCTCGAAGGATGAGCGACGCTGACGGCGGCCCACGGTTCGAGACGGCTGCGGCGCCGCCTCCTCACCATGAGGCCGAGAAAGGTCGCTTCTCAGGGCCACCGCTATGAGACGTCGCAGCCAGCCGGGATTTGGCCGAAACGCTTGAATTTCCCGCCGGTGTGCGCGAAGCCGTGTTCCGACGCCGCAGCGGTCTCGCCGCGGTTGCCGCGTCGCCGCCCTTGCGCCTCCGGTCCGCGCGGGGAGAACGGCGGCGCCTGATCGCCCGGAATCGGATAAGCAGGCATCCGAATCCGTTTCCTGGACCCGCGGTTTCCGCGCGTCCGCTTGTCCGCGATGAGTGCGCTTATGTCCGGCCGGCCGAAACTCGTTCTTGCCTCGGGGTCTCCGCGCCGTTTGGCTCTGCTCGATCAGGCCGGCATCCGGCCGGAGCGGCTGATGCCGGCGGAAATCGACGAGACGCCCAAGCGCGGCGAGTTGCCGCGCACGCTGGCGTCCCGCCTCGCCAGCGAGAAGGCGGCCAAGGCCCGCGACCTGCTGGCGCTGGACCCCGCCTTCAAGGGCGCGCTGATCCTTGCCGCCGACACCGTGGTCGCGGTCGGCCGCCGCATCCTGCCCAAGGCGGAGCTGGCCGACGAGGCGCTGGCGTGCCTGAAGCTTTTGTCCGGCTGCTCGCACCGGGTCTATACCGGCGTGGCGCTGGTCACGGCGTCGGGCAGCGTGCGCACCCGGCTGGTCGAGACCCGGCTGCGCTTCAAGCGGCTGTCGCGCGAGGACACCGAGGCCTATCTCAGCTCGGGCGAGTGGCGCGGCAAGGCCGGCGGCTACGCCATCCAGGGGCTGGCCGGCGCCTTCGTGGTCAAGCTGGTCGGCTCCTACACCGGCGTGGTCGGGCTGCCGCTGTACGAGACGCTGTCGCTGCTCGGCGGCGAGGGCTACCCGGTCCACGCCGATTGGGCGAGCAAACTCTAACGCTTGGCGGCCGAGGGAACGATGACCAAGCCGGCTTCCGACCAGGACAAGCCCGACACCGCTTCACCGTCGGCGAAGCCGTGCCCGATCTGCGGCAAGCCGGCGGAGCGGCGCTGGCAACCGTTCTGCTCCAAGCGGTGCGCCGACGTCGACCTCAACCGCTGGCTCACCGGCGCCTACGCCATTCCGGTGGTGGAGAACGACGAGACGCCGGAGGAGGAGGGCGGGACGGCGGAGTGACGGCGCGCAGGTCGTTGTGTCCCGTCATCCCGGCCAAGCGGCAAAGCCGCGCGAGCCGGGATCGAGTGACGTTACGGTTTGCCGACGGCCCCGTGTCTCGCGACGCCCGCCGGGGCGACGAGGTGAACGGTCGCGGTCCTGTGTGTAAACTCATCCCATGACCGACGCCCCTCGCCCGAATCTGCCCGAATTCTCCGTCACGGAACTCTCCGCTGCGCTGAAGCGCACGGTCGAGGAAACGTTCCCCTACGTGCGGGTGCGCGGCGAGGTGTCGGGCTTCCGCGGCGTCCATTCCTCCGGCCACGCCTATTTCGCGCTCAAGGACGAGGGCGCCCGCATCGAGGCGGTGGTGTGGAAGGGCGTCTACGGCCGGCTGCGCTTCAAGCCGGAGGAGGGGCTGGAGGTGGTCGCCACCGGCCGGCTGACCACCTATCCCGGCTCCTCGAAGTACCAGATCGTCATCGAATCGATCGAGCCGGCCGGCGCCGGCGCCTTGATGGCGCTGCTGGAGCAGCGCAAGGCGATGCTGGCGTCGGAGGGTCTGTTCGACCCCGCCCGCAAGCAGCTGTTGCCGTTCCTGCCGCGGGTGATCGGCGTCGTCACCTCGCCGACCGGCGCGGTGATCCGCGACATTCTTCATCGCCTCGCCGACCGCTGTCCCTGCCACGTGCTGGTGTGGCCGGTCAGGGTGCAAGGCGAGACCTCGGCCGCCGAGGTCGCCGCCGCTATCGCCGGCTTCAACGCGCTCAAGGCGGGCGGCCCGATTCCGCGCCCGGACGTGCTGATCGTCGCCCGCGGCGGCGGCTCGCTGGAGGATCTGTGGTCGTTCAACGAGGAAATCGTGGTGCGTGCCGCGGCGGCGAGCGACATCCCGCTGATCTCGGCGGTCGGGCACGAAACCGACACCACCTTGATCGACTTTGCCGCCGACGTTCGTGCGCCGACGCCCACCGGCGCGGCCGAGATGGCGGTGCCGGTCAGGGCCGAGCTGCTCGCCCAGGTCGCCGACCGCGGCAGCCGGCTGGTCGGCGCGCTGGTGCGGCTGGTGCAGCGCCGCCGCGACCTGCTGCGCGGTGCGGCGCGGGCGCTGCCGCGGGCGGAGGCGCTGCTGGCCGGGCCCCGCCAGCGGCTCGACGCCGTCGCCGACCGGCTGCCGCGAGCGCTTACCGCCAACAACCAGATCCATCGGGGCGCCTTTCTCCGCGTTGCCGGCCGGCTGACGCCGCGGGCGCTGGCGTGGCGGATCGGCCGCGACCGCGACCGCATCGAGGCGTTCGCGCGGCGCCTTTCGACGGCGCGGACCACGCAGCTCCGCGACGCCCGCCAGCGGCTGGCGCATGACCGCCAGCGGCTTGCGACCCTGGGCGCGCGGCTCGGGCCGGCGTTGGCGCGGGCGCTCGCCGCAAAGCGCGAGCGGCTGGCTGGCCGGACGGCGCTGCTCGACGCCTTGTCCTACCACGCGGTGCTGGCGCGCGGCTTTGCGCTGGTGCGCGACGCCGAGGGGCGCGCGGTCCGCACCGCCGCCGCGATCAAGGCGGGCGATCGGCTGGAGATCGAGTTCGCCGACGGCCGCGCTCCGGCGGTGGCGGGCGGCGGCGGCCGTCCGGCTGGCGCCAGGCGGCGCTCGGGGTCCGGGCAAGGCTCGCTGTTTGATTGAGCGCCGGCGGCGGGGTGATCCCCGCGACAAAGGCTTGGCGAGAGCGGCGCGTGGCATTATGTCTGCGGTAGGCGCCGGCTGATCGTCCGGCGCGGTTGTCGCGAGGATGCCGTGCTCAATCGCTACGACAGGTCGCCCAATCCGGTGGGTGAGGCCGAGGTGAGATACCTGGATGGTGACTTCCGCATCATCCGGCCGGGGGCATATGTCCGCTGCGCGGTGACCGGCGAGCCGATCCCGCTCGACGAGCTCAAATACTGGAGCGTCGATTTGCAGGAAGCCTATGCCAGCCCGACCGCGGTGCTGCAGCGGCTGCATCCCGACCGCGCCCGCTGACAAACCGTCAGCGCCGCAGTGCCTCGGCCAACAGGCCGCGGACGCGCGGCTCATCCTCAAAGACGAGGCGCACCGGCAGCGTCCGGCAGGTCTGCGCCAGCGTCTCCAGCGCCGGGTCGCCGGCGAGACGAACCCTGTCCTTTTCCGTGGTGACGAGCGCGAGGTTTTCGCGCGCGGCGTGGTCGAGCAGCGCTGAGGCGTCGGCGGCGCTGTAGCGGTGATGATCGGGAAAGGCGACGAACCGCGCCGGCGGGCGGCCGAGCGCGGCCAGGGTGTCGGCGAATTTCTGCGGGCGCCCGATGCCCGCGAACGCCAGGATCGGGCCGAGCCCCTCCAGGGGCGCAGCGTCCGGTTCGAGCCGGGCGCGCAGCACCGGCAAGGGCGCCGCGTCGATCGACGGGCCATCGCCGACCAGCACCATGGCGTCGGCGCGGTCGAGCTGGGGCCGGAGCGGCGCCCGCAGCGGGCCGGCCGGAAACACCCGCCCGTTGCCGAGGCCGACCGCGGCGTCGACCACCAGCAGCGACAGGTCCTTGATCAGCGACGGGTTCTGGAAGCCGTCGTCCATCACCACCACGCTGCCGAGGCTTGCTGCCAGCGCGGCGCCGGCCGGGCGGTCGCGGGCGACCACGGTCGGGGCGGCGCGGGCGAGCAGCAGCGGCTCGTCGCCGACCTCTGCCGCGGTGTCGCGGCCGGGATCGACGACCCGCGGCCCGGCGATGCGCCCGCCATAACCGCGCGACAGGAACACCGGCTCATCGCCCAACTCAGCGAGCAGCGCGGCGAGCGCGATCGCGGTCGGCGTCTTGCCGGCGCCGCCGAGGGTGGGGTTGCCGACGCAGACCACCGGCCGCGCCGCGCGCTGGCCGGCGTGCGCCAGCCGGCGTTCGGCGATGCTGCCGTAAAGCCAGGCGGCCGGTCCCAGCATGGCGGCGGCGATGCCGGGCTTGCGCCACCACAGGGCCGGGGCGCGCATTTCAGGCCCGGCCGAGACGGAGCTGGATGAGGTAGGGGTCGAGCGCCGCCAAGGTGCGGTCGAGCGCGCCGGTAAACTTGCCGACGGTGTCGCGGGCGGCCAGCGCCATGCGCCTGGCCGTTTCCGGATTGTCGAGCAGCAGCGCCAGGCTGCGGGCCAGCGAGCCGATGTCGGCGACGGTGGCCGCGCCGCGGGCCTGGTTGAGCGCGGCGTAGACCTCGGTGAAGTTGAACACGTGCGGGCCGTGCAGCACGGCGCAGTCCAGCTTGGCCGGCTCGATCGGGTTTTGGCCGCCGTGCTTCACCAGCGAGCCGCCCATGAACACGATCGGCGCCAGCCGGTAGAACAGGCCGAGTTCGCCGATGGTGTCGGCGACATAGACCTCGGTGCCGGCGTCTGGCAGGTGGCCGCGCGAGCGCATCAGCGCCTGCAGCCCCTCCTGTTCGGCGACGGCGGTGACTTCGAGGCCGCGTTCGGGGTGGCGCGGCACCACGATGGTGAAGAGCTGGGGGTGGTCCTCGCGCAGGGCGCGGTGCGCGGTGAAGATCGCCTGCTCCTCGCCGCGATGGGTCGAGGCCGCCAGCATCACGGTGCGGCCGGCAAGGTGGGCCGACAGCGCGGCGAACTCCCGCGGGTCGGCGGGCGGCGGCGGGGTGTCGAATTTCAGGTTGCCGGTGGTGGTCACCCGCGGCGTTCCCAGCGCCTCGAACCGCTCGGCGTCGTCGCG
This sequence comes from Blastochloris viridis, assembly GCF_001402875.1. Taxonomy (NCBI): domain Bacteria; kingdom Pseudomonadati; phylum Pseudomonadota; class Alphaproteobacteria; order Hyphomicrobiales; family Blastochloridaceae; genus Blastochloris; species Blastochloris viridis. The sequence continues at coordinate 825,389 of NZ_CP012946.1, forward strand.
GCTCTGGGCGAGGCAGAGGTCGATGGTCGAGAGCAGCGCCGTCGGCACCGATTTCAGGTTATGCCAGCGTCGGAACGAGGCCTCCGACATGCGGCCGTTGACCAGGATCATCGGCGTGCCGCGACCGGTGGTCTGAAGGATCAAGTTCGGCCACAGCTCCGATTCGGCGAACAGGGCCAGGTCCGGCTGCCAGTGGTTGAGGAAACGGCTGACGAAGGCGGGCACGTCGAGCGGCGTGAACTGGTGGATGACGCCGGCAGGTGCGCGCCGCGCCGCCAGCCTGGCCGATGTCAGGGTGCCGGAGGTGAGCAAAAGGTCGAAGCCGCGCTCGGTCAGGCGGTCGAGCAGCGGCATGATCGACAGCGTTTCGCCGACGCTGGCGCCATGGGCCCAGATCAGCGGCCCCGGCGGGCGGCCGGCAGAGGCGCGGCCGTAGCGCTCGCTCAGGCGCTCCGGGTCTTCCTTGCCGCGCCGGACCCGGCGGTCGAGGTAAATCGGCACGAACGGCCGAACCGCGGCCGCAAGGCCGCGATAGGCCGTGAACGCAAGGCCATTCCACACCGGGCCAATCATCGGTCAGCGTCGTCCCCGTCCGGCGATCTCCGCCGCGCGCTGGTGCGCGGTTTCGAGGCGATCCTGCAGCAGGCAGCGGGCCTGTTCCAACTCGGCGTCGGTGGCATCGGCGGCAACCCGGATCGGCTCACCAACCACGAAGGCAAGGCGTGAAAATGGCAGGTCGACGCTGGCTCTGTCCCACGACGGCAGCACGATGCGGCGGCTCGACTCGATGGCGAGGGGATAGATCGGCCGGCCGCTGGTGCGCGCCAGCATCACCACGCCGAGGCCGGCCCTGCGCGAGACCTTCGGCACGTCGGCGGTGACGGCGATGTTGAAACCCTCAGCCAGGCTCTGCGCCATCTCCAGGAAGGCGGACACCCCGCCCTTGCGCTGGAAGCGGCCCTTGTGGTCACCCGAGCCGCGGATGGTGCCGACGCCGAAGCGCTCGGCGGCGATGGCGTTGATGTCGCCGTCGGCGTGGCGCGACACCAGCACCTTCGCCTTCATTCCCGGTTTCATCACAAACGGGGAAAGGAAATGCTGGCCGTGCCAGAAGGTCAGGATGAGCGGCAAATCCGGGTCGAGCCGGTCGTAGATGTCGGACGGCTCCCGCACCGGCGTGCCGGTGTTCCAGACCAGACGAAGGTAACCGGCGAGTAACGCACCGGCGGCTCGCCGGAACGTCGGCGAGCGGGCAAGACGCTTCCACAACAGGGTCAGTCCGCGGTTGGTGCTCCGGATCGAGCGGAGAAACGAGTGAACGGGCACCCGCCCGCTGAGACGGGGCTTCATGCATCCCGCCGACGTCATCATCGGGTTAGTGGGCGACGGTGTCGAGTTTATGAAGGCAGCGCCCGGGCGTCGCTGTGGATAGCGGTCAAGCCAAGGCCGATCCCGGCAGCCTTTGGAACGAATTTGACACTTGCCCCCGGCCGCCGGGGTCGCCTGCAAAGGTCCAATCCACAATCGCCAACACACCCGACGTCCTGCTTGCGGGGCAAATGTCGGGCCTGGACCGTCAGCCCGGTGGCGTCGGTGGCGCGCCGATGTCGGCGAGCCGCGCCAGCAGCGGGCCGTGCAGCGCCGCCCCGGATGCCACCAGCGCGCCGTGAACGGGCTTTGGCCGGTTGAACACCAGCCCGGCGCCGGCGTGGGTGGTGAGCCGGCCGCCGGCCTCGCCGACCAGGAGGGCGGCGGCGGCGAGGTCCCAGTCGTTGCCGCCGGCGCTGGCGAAGGCGGCGTCCAGCGCGCCCTCGGCGACGCGGGCGATGCGCAGCGCCAGCGAACGCACCCGCTCGGTCGCGCCGGCCTGCTCCATCAGCCGTGTCACCGCCGGATAGCCCTGCTTGGGGCCGGCCATGCGGGCGCCGGCTGGGTCGGTGCGGTCGCCGGCGCGGATCGGCCGGCCGTTCAGTCTGGCGCCGCCGCCCAGGCGCGCGACGAACAGCTCTTGTGAGACCGGCACATAGAGCGCGGCGGCGATGGGGCGGCCGTCCTCGACCAGCGCGGCGGAAATCGACCAGTCGGCGCCACCGGCGATGAAGGAGCGGGTGCCGTCGATGGGGTCGACGATCCACACCCGCGACCGCGTCAGCCGGTCGGTCGAATCGCGGGTTTCCTCCGACAGCCAGCCATAGGCCGGCGCCAGCTCGAGCAGACGCTGATGAAGGAAGACGTCGACCGCGACGTCGGCCTCGGTGACCGGCGACTTGGCGGGGCCCTTGGTCCAGCTGCGCACGTCGGCGCGGAAGTAGCGAAGGGCGATGTCGCCGGCGGCGGTGGCGGCCGCGGCGAGAACGGCGCAGGCGGATTCCGGATCGGCGAGAGCGTCAGCGTCCGGCAATGGTGAGCCCCTCCACCCGCACGGTCGGCGCGTTGGTGCTGTAGCGGAATTCGAGGTCGTTCGCCGGGGTCAGCGCGCGATAGATATCGGCGAGGTGGCCGGCGATCGTCACCTCGGACACCGGAAACGTGAGCTCGCCATTCTCGATCCAGAAGCCGGAGGCGCCGCGCGAATAGTCGCCGGTGACGATGCTGGCGCCCATGCCGATCAGGTCGGTGACGTAGAAGCCCTCCGCCAGATCGCCGATCAGCTCGCGCGGGCTCAGCGGGCCGGCGGCGAGATGGAGGTTGGTCGGCGCCGGGCTGGGCGGGCCGCCGGTGCCACGCTTGGCGTGGCCGGTGGTGGCAAGGCCGAGTTCGTCGGCGGTGGCGCTGTCGAGCAGGAACGACGACAGCACGCCGTCATCGACCAGCACCAGCGGCGCGCTGGCGACGCCCTCGCCGTCGAACGGGCGCGAGCGCGGGCCGCGCGGCCGCAGCGGGTCATCGACGATGCGGGTGCCGCGCGGCATGATTTCGCTGCCGAGCTTGCCGAGCAGGAAACTGGTCTTGCGGGCAATGGCGGCGCCGTTGACCGCGGCGGCGATGTGGCCGACCAGGCTGCCGGCGACGCGGGGGTCGAAGATCACCGGCACGCGGGTGGTGGCCACCTTGCGCGGGTTCAACCGCCGCACCGCGCGCTCGCCGGCCTTGCGGCCGATGTCGGCGGCGGCGTCGAGGTCGCGGGCGTGGCGCGCCGAACTCATCTCCCAGTCCTGCTCCATCGCGGTGCCCTCGCCGGCGATGGCGGTCATCGACAGGCTGTGCTGGCTGGACACATAGGCGCCGCGGAAGCCGCCCGAGGTCGCCAGCACGAAGCCGCCCAGCCCGGCGGAGGCCGAGGCGCCGTTGGATTTGGCGACGCCGGCGACGCCGAGGCCGGCCTGCTCGGCGGTGCGCGCGAGGCGCTCCAGCACTGCTGCGTCGGGCAGAACGGGGTCGAGCAGATCGAGATCGGCCACCGTCGTGGCCAGCCGGGCCGGATCGGCCAGCCGGGCGTGGGGGTCTTCCGGCGTCGCCCGCGCCATCGCCACCGCGCGCTCGGCCAACTGGTCGGGGTCGAGCCGAACGACGTCGTTGGTGGAGACCGCAGCCTGGCGGCGGCCGACGAACACCCGAAGGCCGATGTCATCGCCCTCGGCGCGCTCGCTCTCCTCGACCCGGCCGTCGCGCACCTCGACCGACAGCGACACGCCGCGCAGCGCGACGGCGTCGGCCTGATCGGCGCCGGCACGGCGGGCGGCAGCCAGCAAGGTTTCAACGCGCGCCTGAAGCGCCGACAGGTCGATGAGATCGGTCATGGGTGTCCTTTCCAGTGCGGTTTAAGCCGTTTCGAGCAAAGTGGAAACGGCTTTGCGCGAGCGCCGGGCGGGCCAGCGCGGCAGACCAGAGGTGAACTGCAATTCTGGCAAAGCTGCGCCGGCTTCCGAAAGAGGGGGCGCGGCTCGCGCGCGCCGCGCCGGCCGCCAACGCCGCCGGGACCCGCCAGGGTTGGTGTTGGAAAGGTTGCGTCAAGCATGGCTGCGGAACGGACCAAGCTCAGGTTTAGTTAACCCAACTTCTTAAGCGCATAGCGAAACCGCCGCGGTAGTCTTCATGTCAAACCGGGACGAATAAAAACCGGCGGGGAGTACTATGCAGCGTCAAACTGAGTGCGGCATCGGTTTATCTTCCGGAGCCGCTCGCACGTCTCGGATCGATCCTTTCGCGTTGCCTGCGTGCTTCGCGGCGGTCGATCCGTCTGCCGACGGACGTATTCGCGAAATCGAGATCGACCGCACCCGCGTCATCGTGCGGCGGGCGGTGGCCGGGGTGCGGATGCGGCTGAACGTGCCGATCGAGAGCTATCTCGGCGTCGTCGTCCGAATCGAGCCCGACGTCACCCCAGACCACAGCCAGATCGCGGTGGTGCTCGCTCACCGCGACCCGGCGCTGTCGGTGACGCTGTCGGCGGCCGACGATTGCGACGACGTCATCGCCGACTGGCAAGCCTGGGCCAAGAGCCTCGGCTGCCCGCTCCTGATCGGCAATGGCGACGGGAGTTGGCGCGAGCCGATGACCAGGCTTGGCGCGGTGGTGGTCACGACGCCCTCGCCGCGGCGGCGGCGACACTCGCCGCACACCAGGCGGCGGCCCAAGGCGCTGATGCGACGCAAGCCGGGCCGGCCGGCGGCAACCGCCAAGGTCTACCGCGACGAGTGCGAGATCATCGCCCGGAGTTGAGGCAATTCGTAGCGTCCGAGCCGGGCTGCCGCAGACCGTTGAGCGTTCGCAATGGCGGCGCGGCTGGCGCTGCTCGCCGGGGGCTGACCTCGTCAGGCCAGCGCCTGCACCGCGGCGTCGAGGCACAGGGCGGCAAACAGCATCAGCCCGGCGTCGCGGTTCGATTTGAACAGGCGCAGGCACAGCGCCGAATCCGAGATGTCGAGCTTGATCACCTGCCAGGCGAGGTGGGCGGCGAAGGCGGCGAGGCCGATCAGCGCGATGGTATGGCCGCCGGCCAGCACCACCGCGGCGCCAATCAGCACCACCGCGAGGGCGTAGAGCACGATCAGCGCCTCGCGGGTGCGGTCGGCGAACAGCCGGGCGGTGGACTTGACGCCGACCAAAGCGTCGTCCTCGCGGTCCTGGTGGGCGTAGATGGTGTCGTAGGCGATCACCCAGCAGATCGAGCCGAGATAGAGCAGCACCGGGGCAAGGTCGAGCCGGCCGAACGCCCCGGCCCAGCCCATCAGGGCGCCGTACGAAAATGCGAGGCCGAGAAACAGCTGCGGCCACCACGTGACGCGCTTCATCAAGGGGTAGATCAGCACCACGATCAGCGAGGCGATGCCGGTGGCGATGGCGAAGCCGTTGAACTGCACCAGCACCGCGAGCCCGATCAGCCCCTGCAGCACCAGGAAGGCCAGCGCCGCGCCGAGGCTGACGCGGCCGCAGGCCAGCGGGCGCTGGCGGGTGCGCTCGACCTTGAGGTCGATGTCGCGGTCGAGGATGTCGTTCCAGGTGCAGCCGGCACCGCGCATCACGATCGCGCCGACCAAGAACAGAATGAGGTGCCAGGGGTTGGGAAAGGCGTCGCCGCCGGCGATCGCTGCGATCGCCGCCGACCACCAGCACGGCAGCAGCAGCAACCACCAGCCAATCGGGCGCTCGATCCGCGCCAGCCGCAAATAGGGGCGCCAGCCGAGCGGGGCGTAGCGGTCCGCCCAGTGGTCGGGAACCGCGTCGGCGACGCGGACGTCGTGCGCCGAATGCTCAGTCACCGGGATGCACCGCCCAAGGTTGAAAACACGCCGGAGCCTTGCGTGCTGGGATTGGTCGGGGTCGAGGAGCCACCGCCGAGGCCGGTCGGGCCGCCGAGCGAGCCGATGCCCTTGCCCGCGGGCTGCGCCGGGCCGGTGGGGCCGACCACTGGGCGGGCCTGGCAGATCTTGGTGCGGATTTCGCTCAGCTTCTGGTGCTCGGCCTTGAAGTGGGTGACGGCCTGCGGCGGGAAGCACCAGTTGATGTTGGTCTCGACGTACTTGACCCAACGCGAATGGGTATCGAGCAGCCGGCGGAAATTCTTGCACTGCTCCTCGGGCGGCGCTCGTCGCTTGTTGGCGGCCAGCGCGTCGGCGTTGGCTTTCTGGAGCTCTGTCTGGAACGAGGCAATTTCCTGCTGATTGCAGGACGCCTGCATCTCCATCTGGGCCTGCGCCGCCGCTGGATTCACCCCGAAAGCGGCCCAAACCATCAACAGGGCGATCGGCAGCGATTGGACGATGTTCATCAGGCTTTCCGGCTCGCGTGTCATGTCCGCTGGCTCGGCTTATCGCGATATCGTGGCACCCGCAAGGCGCGGTGCACCCGGCTGTCCCCGTTCAACGAACGCCGAGCAGCGCCAGCATGATGCCGCCGGAGATGGCGGTGCCGAACACGCCGGCAAGATTGGGCCCCATGGCGTGCATGATCAAGAAGTTGTTGCGGTTCTCCTGGTAGGCGACCATGTGCGACACCCGGGCCGCGATCGGCACCGAGGCAATGCCGGCCGAGCCGATCAGCGGGTTGATCTTGGTCTTGAGGAACAGGTTCATCGCCTTGGCGGTGACGACGCCCGAGGCGGTGCCGAACACGAAGGCGATGAGGCCCAGCCCGACGATCTCCAAGGTCTGAACGGTGAGGAAGCGGTCGGCCGTCATGGTCGAGCCGATCGCCAGCGTCAGCGCGATGGTGATGACGTTCATCAGGCCGCCGGCGGCAGTGTGGGCGAGGCGGTCGACCACGCCGGTCTCGCGCAGGAGGTTGCCGAGCATCAGCATGGTGATGAGCGGCGCCACCGGCGGAAAGAACATGTTGACGATGAACGCCATCAGCAGCGGGAAGGCGATGCGTTCGGCCCGCGACACCTCGCGCATCTGCGCCATCTGGATGTTGCGCTCGGCCTTGGTGGTGAGCAGCCGCATCACCGGCGGCTGGATCAGCGGCATCAAGGCCATGTAGGAATAGGCGGCGACCGAAATCTGCGGCAACAGGTCGGGTGCCAGCTTCATGGTGACGAAGATCGCCATCGGGCCGTCGGCGCCGCCGATGATGCCGATGGCGCCGGCCTCGTTCAGCGAGAAGCCGAGCAGTTTCGCGCCGATCAGCGCCACGAAGATGCCGAGGTGCGCCCCGGCTCCAAGGATCACCAGCTTGGGGTTGGCGATCATCGGCCCGAAATCGGTCATGGCGCCGACGCCGAGGAAGATCAGCGGCGGAATGATGAGCAGCGCCACACCCTGATAGGCGTACCAGAACAGGCCGCCTTCCAGGATAAGATCGGAGCCGGGCACGTTCGCCACCGCGCAAGCAAAGCCGATGCCGATCAGCAGATACGGCTCGTAGTGGCGGGCGATGGCGAGGTAGATCATGGTGAGACCGACCAGGATCATCACCAAATTGCCCCACCAGAAGTGGGCGATGCCGGTCTGCGCGTAAAGTGCGCTCAGAAAGATGCCGATTTGGTCGATCATAACTCGCCCCCGGCGCGGTCAGTTGGCGTCCGGCTCGCGGCGGGACGGCGGCTCGGCCGGCCGACTGCGGCTGGCGGAGCCGGCGGCGTGGGCGAGCAGGCGGGCGCGACCCTGGCCGGCCCAGCTCGAACTCTGCAGCGGTCCCTCGATGCGCACGACATGCCCGGCGCGGAACACCGCATGGACGGCGGCGGCGATCACCGGAACGTGGGCGGCGCGGATCGCGGCCAGCTCGGCCTGATGCTGCTCGGCAGGCGTCGGCTCGGCCTGTGCGGCCTCGTCCTTGCGGCCCAGGCGGTTGATCAGCGGCAGCAACGTCAGCACCACGCCGATGCCGGCGATGATGACGAAGCTCAGAAGGAAATCGATCACACTCAGGATGATTGCGCCCTGAAGCGTATCTGGAAGGCGGATGGCCTCCATGAGGGCACCTTGGGGACGGTGTCGATGGAATCGCGACTCGCAGGTCGCGACGGCACAGCACGACCATAATCCAGGCAGATGCCAGCTCATAGCTTGGCGATGCATCCGGCCGATGACGCGACAGCGAGGAACGCGCCGGCTTGACCTGTCCGGCGCGGGCGGGCGAATGGAGCGGCCATGGCTGCCTATGATTTCAGTTCCGTCCGGCTGTTCGTCGATGCTGCGCTCGCGCCCGGTGCCGAGTTTCCGCTCGGGCTAGAGCCGACCAACTACCTCGCCAACGTGCTGCGGTTGCGCGCTGGCGATGAGCTTTTGGTGTTCAACGGCCGCGACGGCGAGTGGCGCGCGCGGATCAGCGATCTGAAGAAGCGCGCAGCGACGCTGGAGCTGGTCGAGCAGACCCGGCCGCAGACCGCACCGTGCGATCTTTGGTACCTGTTCGCGCCGCTCAAGCATGCCCGGCTCGACTACATGGTGCAGAAGGCGGTCGAGATGGGCGCCGCGGTGCTTCAGCCGGTGATGACGCGGCGGACCCAGGTCAGCCGGATCAATCTCGATCGCATGCGCGCCAACGCCATCGAGGCCGCCGAGCAGTGCGGCATCCTCGACCTGGCCGAGGTTCGCGCCGAAGTCGGGCTGGAGGCGCTGCTGGCGACGTGGCCGGCGGGGCGCACGCTGGTGTTCTGCGACGAGGACGCTGCGGCCGGCGGCGCCGCTGCGGCGCTGGGTGCGGCGGCAGAGGGGCCGCTTGCGGTGCTGATCGGCCCGGAGGGCGGCTTCGATCCGGCCGAGCGGGCGCGGCTGATGACGGTGCCGAAGGTGGTGCGGCTGTCGCTCGGCCCGCGCATCCTGCGCGCCGACACTGCGGCAGTCGCGGCGCTGGCGCTGGTGCAGGCGGTGCGCGGCGACTGGCGTTGAACCGGTTCGGCGTGCCCTTGCGCGCGCTGGTGCGAAAGACGGGATGGCACCCGCTGTTGCGGACATGCACTTTCGGGCAGCCTGTTTGCCGAACGCCTGTCGGCGGCGGTTGGAAAATGGAAGCACGCCCGCCGCGGATGCCACTGGGTGCGGTCTCAGCACAAGGCGAAACCGCGTCCCTCGGTGGATGGGTGCGTGACTGGGGAACCGCCGTCGGCGCACCGCGCTCACTCAGGCAACGGATCGAAGCGGCCGAGTTCACGACCGTTTCGAGGCTGCCCCAAAGCGTCCACCTCACCGCACCACCTGCGCAACCCGATCTCGGGCACCGCGACGAGCGTGCCATAAAAAAAGTATGCGCCCACGGGCGCGTTCACACATCCGCAACACACCGGCTGGACAGGGTTTGGGATTTTCCGACCGCCACGGCCCGAGGCCGGGAACCTCAAGCTCTACGCTCCGTTGGTTCGCTGCTGGGGCGCAGAGGCGAGATGACCCGATGCTCAGCAATGTTCTGATCATAATCCTCATTCTTCTGTTGATCGGTGCGCTTCCGCGCTGGGGTTACAGCTCCGGGTGGGGCTACGGGCCGAGCGGCCTGGTGGGGGCGATCCTGGTCGTGCTGCTGGTGCTGGCGCTGCTCGGCCGGGTTTGACACGCCGCCCGGCGCCAGCTCACGAGACCGTTGCAAGGTGGCCGCAACGGGGGGCGAACCTGAACAGTTATTCAGGAACGACCGGAAATTTCCTCAATATTACAGAAGCTTAAATTGCTTCACCCGGTGCGGTGCCCCATTCTCCCGCCATCGACTTCGTCTGGAGGAAGCCATGAAGATCACCACCATTCTACTGGCGACGGCGCTCGCGGCGGGGGCCACCAGCGCCTACGCCCAGGGCGCGCCGGGGCCGGGCGGGCCGCAACGGCCCGAACGCGCCCAGCTCAACCCCGCCGATCGCTCCGCGCTGGTCGATGCGCGCATCGCGGCGCTGAAGGCAGGCCTCAAGCTCACCCCGGAGCAGGAAAAGTTGTGGCCGGCGGTGGAAACCGCCGTCCGCGACACCGCTGCCAAGCGGCAAGCGCGCATCGACGAGGCCCGCAAGCTGCGCGACGAGCGCAACACCCGGCCCGACGTGGTTGAGCGTCTGCGCGCCGGTGCCGACCGCATGACCGACACCGCGGCCGACTTCCGCCGTCTCGCCGATGCGGTGGCGCCGCTCAACGCCACGCTCGACGACGGCCAGAAGCGCCGGCTCGGCATCCTGCTGAAGTTCGGTGAGGGCCATTTCGGGCCGCGCGGCAAGCCGGGTCCGGGTGGCCCCGGTGGCCCGGGACGGATGTGATCGCGATCCGGTTTCCGGACGGTCACGCCTGATCCAAGGAAGCCGCGAGGCCGGAAGATCTTGTTTCGAAGCAGGATTTTCGGCGACAGGACCACGTCTTTCCGGCGCGATCGGCCGGAAAGCATCTTGACTTTCGATCGCCCGGACCAATACCGGCGCCTTCTGGCCCCCCGCCCGGAAGGCGCCGGTTCAATTTTCGAGCCTATTCGGCGATTCCTTCGACGTCGGGTGTGCGCCAGGCGAGATGCTGGCCGCCGTCGACCGCGATCATCTGCCCGGTGACGCTGTGGGCCTCGGCCAGAAATAATACGGCGCTGGCGACCTCGGCCGGCGTGGCGGCGCGGCCGAGCGGCACCGCGGCCGATTGCCGGGCGAAATCCGACGCCCCCTGGCGGGTGTTGGCCAGCGTCGGCCCGGGGCCGACCGCGTTGACGCGAATGCGCGGCGCCAGCGCCTGCGCCATGGTCTGGGTCGCGGTCCACAACGCCGATTTGGCCAGGGTGTAGGACAGAAAGCGCGGCGTCGGCCGCCACACCCGCTGGTCGAGGATGTTGACCACCGTGCCGGTGCAGCCCTCGGGCAACTGGCGGGCGAATGCTTGGGCGAGGAACACCGGCGCCTCGAGGTTGACCCTCATGTGGCGCTCGAACTGCGCCCGGTCGAGGTCGCCCATTTCGTCCGGCACGAATTCCGACGCCGAATTGACCAGCAGCGTCAGCGGTCCGACCGCCGCCGCCGCCGCCGGCACCAGCGCATCGACGCCCGCCGGGTCGGCGAGGTCGGCCGATACGGTGGCAACGCGCGCGCCGCGGGCGGTGAGGGCGTCGGCAACGTCGGCGGCTTGCTGCCGGGACTGGCCGTAATGGATGGCAACCGCGTATCCGCGCGCCACCAGGGCCTCGACGATGGCGCGGCCGATGCGCTTGGCGCCGCCGGTCACCAGCGCCGCGGCAGGGGCGGTCACGCGCCGCCCCGCGCCCGCCGGACCATCCGGCGTTCGAGATGCTTGGCGAGCCTGAGGTGGCGGAAGAAGGCGTAGTTCGCCGCCGTCATCACGCCGTAGACGCCGCGGACGAAGTGGCGCCGGCCGACATAGGCCTTGAAGAAGGCGGCCGGAAACTCGACGAACAGCCGCCAGGTCGGCAGGCTGACGCCGCGCTGGTCGAGGTCGTCGGCCTGCTGGTCGGTGTAGGCGTTGAGCTTGGCGATCTGCTCGCCGAGCGAGCGCACCGAGAAATGGTGGACGCGGCCGCGCAGCCGGCCGATACGCGCCCCCTTCGCCAGCACGACGCGGTCGTGCACCAGGCTGTCGGCGTAGCGGCCGCGGTCGGTGCGATAGAGCCGGACCGGCGCCAGCCAATAGGCCCAACGGTGGGGTTCGGACTCGACTGGAAACACCTCGGCGATCGGGATTTCGTAAGCATCGCACGTCGGCTCGCCGTCTGCGAACAGCGCGCGCAGTTCGGCGACCAGATCCGGCGGCATCACTTCGTCGGCGTCGAGGTTGAGCACCCAGCGGTGGCGGCACAGCTCCTCGGCGAAGCGCTTCTGCGGGCCGTAGCCGGGCCAGGCGTTGAACACCACCCGCGCGCCGTATTCCCGGGCGATTGCCGGGGTGCCATCGGTCGAGCCCGATTCGACGACGACGAGGTCATCGGTGAGGTCCTTCACCGCGGCAAGGGTCCGCCCGATGCGGTCGGCCTCGTTGCCGGCGATCAGGAAAATCGAGACGGGGAGGGGGGATGCGGCCATCGGCTCTCTCGTGGGTGCTGCCTCGATGCCATGGCGCCGGCGAGCCGGCAAGCGCCCCAGCACCGCGCGGCCGCCCGTGCTGCGGCTGGCCGCCGGCGTTGGCTTGAGCGATTCGCGGTGTCGGCCAGCTTAACCGAACATTAAACATGTCGATCTGACGGGGGCGCCCGGCATCGCCACCACCTGGATTCGATTTCGGCCATGTTTGGCCATGATTTCTGCCGGATTAACCGCAACATAGCGCAAATTTACGCTTCGTTCAGCATGGCGTTCGCTTTCGCCGAAGTGACGGGAGCGGCTACCGCAAACGGTGAATCGTTCATTGTATAATCGACGACAGTTGCGGTGGTGTGAGTTACCGCGCGTAAGGGAGTACGACTGATGACCAAGATCGCAGGAGCATTCGCGGCCCTGGTGCTCGCGTCCGTGCCGGCGATGGCGGCCGACATGGTGCAGCGCCAGCCCTACTATTCGGCGCCGGCGCCCAGCTACAACTGGAGCGGCTTCTATCTCGGGCTCAATGCCGGCCTGGCGTCCGGTGATCTGTCGAATTCCGCTGGTCTGGAGCCGGCCGGTTTCCTCGGCGGCCTGACCGGCGGCGCCAACTGGCAGTGGGGCAATGTGGTGTTCGGTCTGGAGACCGACATCAATTATTCCGGCGTCGACGACGGCGTCTCCGGCTACAAGTGGGAACTCGACTGGTTCGGCACCACCCGCGTCCGCGCCGGTTACGCCTGGGACCGCTTCCTGCCCTACATCACCGGCGGCATCGCCTATGGCCGCGGCAGCTACACGATATGGGGCGACAAGGCCGATGCGACCCATATCGGCTGGACCGTCGGTGCCGGCGTCGAGGGTGCCATTGCCCAGAACTGGACTGCCAAGGTCGAGTACCTCTACGTCGACCTCGGCGATAAGCAATACGGCGATCTGCCGTGGAAGAACGAGTTCGACGCTAACGTTCTTCGCGCCGGCGTCAACTACCGGTTCTAAACCTGTTGCCTCTGTATCGTCCGCCTCCGAAATGACGACCTTGCCCCGGCCCAAAGCCGGGGCCTTTTATTTCGGGCAGAGGTGGCTCATGCTGGCTGCGTTGCGGCGAATGCCGGCACGTCGGCGGCAAAGCCGTCGAGCCAGGCCACCAGCCGGGGGTGGGTGTGACGCCACGTTCCGTCGAACCTGAGGTCGAGGTAGCCCAGCGCGCACGCCAGCGCGATGGTGCCGGCGGTCTCGCCGCCCGCCCGCGCCGGTGGCGCGGCCTCCAGCTCGGCCAGCGCGCGTGCCACCTTGCCGGCCTGGTGATCGAGGAAGGTCTGGCTTCGTGCGCCCTCAGCGTGGAAACGCGCTTCCAGCACCTGCAGCAGCGCGGCGTCCATGATGCCGTCGGCCAGCGCCTGCAGCCGGAGCGTGGCGAAGCGGGACCCCGCCTCGGCCGGCAGCAGGCGGCCGCCGCCGGCGAGGTGGTCGAGATATTCCAGGATCACTCGCGAGTCGAACAGCGCGGCGCCGTCGTCGAGGATCAAGGTCGGGATCTTGCCGAGCGGGTTCTGGCGGCGCAGCGAATCGCTCGGGTCGAGAGTGTCGGCCATCACGATCTCGATCTTCTCGGACAGGCCGAGCAGGGCTGCGGCGATCTTGACCTTGCGGCCGAACGGCGAGGGTTTTGACGAGCGCAGGATCATCGCGGTGTCCTTGTGGCGGGGCGGGCGGCGGCCTCGTCAGCCAGGCGGTCGAGCCGGAAGCGGCCGCGGCCGTCCTGTCCCAGCCGCTTGGCGAGGGCGGGTAGCAGTGACGCGAGGCCCTGCTCCAGCGTATAAGGCGGGTTGATGGCGATCACGCCGCAGCCGGCGAGCGGTCCGTCGCTGCGGATGGCGGCAACCCGCAGCTCGGCGCGGATGATGTCGGGAATGCCGGCGTGGGCGAGGCGATTTGCGAACGCCTCGGCCGCCGTGACGTCCTTCAGCGGGTACCACAACAGATAGGTGCCGGTCGGCCAGCGGGCATGGGCCTTCTCGACGCCGTGCAGCATGCGGTCGAACTCGCCCGGCAGCTCGAACGGCGGGTCGACCAGCACGACGCCGCGCCGCTCCGGCGGCGGCACGAACGCCGGCAGCGCCAGCCAGCCGTCGAGCTCGGTCACCTTCACCCGCTTGTCGCGGCGGAACAGCGCGGCCAGGGCGGCGGCGTCGTCGGGGTGGCGCTCGATGAAATTGAGGCGGTCGCCCGGCCGCGCCAGCGCCGCGATGATCGACGGCGAGCCGGGATAATGGCCGGGAGGGTTGGCCGCCAGGGCGGCGCGAAACGGCGCCAGCACCGCCTCGGCGTCAGGGGCGAGCGGAGCACCGAGCCGGCCGATGCCGTTCCGCCACTCCCCAGTGCGCGTCGCCTCGTCGGCGGCAAGGTCGTAGAGGCCGCGGCCGGCATGGGTGTCGAGCACCGCGAACGGCGCCGGCTTGTTGCCGAGATAGGCGAGAGCCTGCGCCAGCACCGCGTGCTTGAGGATGTCGGCGAAATTGCCGGCATGGAAGGCGTGGCGATAGTTCATGGCGGGCGATCAGTTCGAAGCTACGGTGATCAGGGTTAAGACCGCCGTGATGGGCGTGGTTGCACCGATCAAGATGAAGCCGGCAAGGCTCGCGATCAGATAGAGGCTCCAGCCCAGCTTGTGCCGCGTCCAGAGGCCGGCAACGGCAACGGCGAGGTTCAAGGCGGCGACCGCGTAGGGGATGGCCATGGGGAGCGGAGAGGCCAGCAGGCCAATGCCTCTTGCTTCGGTCGCGGCGATCAAGACGGCGCTCAGGAGAATGACCAGGACGAGCAAAGGTCCCGTCCGCGGTGGCCGGAGCCACCGTGGGAGAGACCGTCTTGCTGCGTTGGGAGCGTCCGACCGAGCCATGCGTGGTGGTTCCTGCAGTGGGGAGACGACGCGAGCGGACTGCCTGTCTCAAGCCTGCCCGGCCCGAAGCGCGATCTACGGCCCCCGCACCGGCGGCACCTCGATGCGGCCGCTGCGGCAGGCCTTGCGGTCGACCTCGTCGCAGGCGCGGAAGGCGAGGTCGCGGTCAAGGCACACGCGGACTTCGCGCAGCAGGTTGCCACGGCAGTCGACCGCGATCATGTCGCGAGCGAGGCCAGGGTTTTCGCGCACGAAGGCGTTCTCGACCTCGACCGCCGCCATCTGGCGCGGCCGGTCGGAATCGCGGAACTCGGCCGGGATCGAAACCTTGGCGAAGGCGCGCCGCACGGTGTCGAAATAGGCGGCCGGCTCCTGCCCGGAGCAGGTGCCGTGCTTGCGCCACTCGTGGATCACCAGCCCAAAGCTCGGGGTGATGTCCAGCATGCCGCGGATCAGCTTGTCGTCGATGCGCGGCGGGCTGGCGATGCAGTTGGCCGGATAGCCCTGCTCGAACTGTGGCCACAGGCCATGGACGATGAAGCCGTAGGGCCGCCCGCTGCGGCACTGCTCGGCGTCGCGCTCGCCGCCCTTGTCGCGGCAATAGCTCGGCGACCATGACAGCGACAGCACGTAGAAATCGAACGCGCCGGGCGTGTTATCGCTGGTTTGGTCGGCGCGCACCGGCGCGGTGCCCGCCAATGCAACCGCTGCGGCAACAAAGCCGGCGGCAAGCAGCCTCACGGCCGCGCCATCCGGCAATCGGGGGCGTAGGTCCAGTCGCGGTCGAGCCCCTTCACGCACCACTCGACGCCGGTGCCAAAGCCGGCGAAGCCGCCGTTCTCGATGATCGAATAGTAGACGGTGCGCGGCCGGCCGTCGTTGACGTGGGCCACCGCCTGGCAGTAGCGGCGCGGAATCTTGCCATAACCCCACGGCCGGTAGGCGACCTCGCGCAGGTCGCTGAAGCCCTGGATGGCGAGCGGGGAGGCCCAGAAGTGCTGCTCCTTCTCGGCGAAGAACAGCATGATCCGGCTCAGCGCCCACGGGTCGCCGCACGACGGCAGCGCGCCGCTGTAATGGCGCTCGATCGGGCTGGGGTCGGCCGGCGACGCCTCGACGATCACCGAGCGGTCGACGGCGTAGGGAATTCCCGCCACGCTTGGCGAGCACGCCGCCAGTGCCGAAGCCGCCAGCGCGGCCAGCGCCGCAAGTCCCATCCGCTTCCCGTCCTGCATGGACGTGCCCCCGCTCGCTCGGTATCTCGGCGAACGATGCGCGGAGGCGCCGCCACGGTCAAGGGCGCGCCCCGGTTTTGCCCCAATAGAGAAGGCGATAGCGCCATGGCGCCGCGCGGCCGACATCGCCATTTCGGAGCCGCATGGTAGGGCAGGCTGGCACCGATTCGCGGCGGGCTCGCCGCAGGGGAGAGTTTAGATGCCGCAGACCGCGCTGCCGCGCTTTGCCACCGCCGCTGACGCCGCCATGCGGCTGCGGCCCGACCAGCCGGTCTATTGCTTCCGGCCGGCGGTGCTGGCCGCCGACATCGCTGCCTTCCGCTCCGCGTTCCGCGGCAAGATGGCGTACGCGGTGAAGACCAATGGCGAGCCGATGGTGCTGTCGGCGCTGGCGCGGGCCGGGGTCGATTGCTTCGACGTGGCGAGCCCGGCCGAGTTCGCCGCGGTGCGGGCGGCGGCGCCTCACGCCGAGCTGCTCTACATGCACCCGGTCAAGGCGCTGTCCGACATCCGCCTCGCCCTTGAGGGCTACGGCATCCGCACCCTTGCGCTCGACCACGAGGACGAGGTCGCCAAGATTCTCCGCGTCGTTCGCGCCATGGACATCGACCCCGGCGAGGTGACGCTCTACGTCCGCCTCGCCACCAAGGGCGAGGCGGCCTACGAGCTGTCGAAAAAGTTCGGCGCCGCACCCGGCCACGCCGTCGAACTGGTCCAGCGCATCGCCGGCATCGGCTTCCAGGTCGGTCTTGCCTTCCACGTCGGCAGCCAGGTCGAGGACCCCGACGCCTACGACCAGGCGCTGGCGATCGCCGCCGCGGTGCGCCGTCGCGCCGGGGTCGCGATCGCCGGGCTCGACATCGGCGGCGGGTTTCCCGCCCGCTATGGCCGCGAACCCGGCCGCAAGACCGCGCCTGCGCCCGACCTTGCGGCGTTGCTGGAGGAGATCCAGGGCGAGGTGGCCGAGTTCGGCTTTTCCGACGTGCCGCTGATCGCCGAGCCCGGCCGGGTGATCGTCGCCCGCGCGCTGTCGGTGATCGTGCGGGTGCTCCTGAAGAAGGGCCAGCGCGTCTACATCAATGATGGGGTGTGGGGCTCGCTGTCCGACAGCTGGACCGGCAGGATACCGCTCCCCGTGCAACTGTTACCCGATCCGGCCCGCAGGCGCCGGTCCGGCAACCCGGCCAAGATCGAGCCGTTCCGGGTGTGCGGCGCCACCTGCGATTCGGTCGACATCCTGTCGCGGCCGTTCTGGCTGCCGGAGAGCGTCGATACCGGCGACTGGATCGAGATCGGCCACATCGGGGCCTATTCGCTCGGCCTTCGCACCCACTTCAACGGCTTCTATCCCGACACCTTTGTCGAGGTGGACGAGGCGTTCGACATCGACGCCGCCGACGGCGCGATGGAGCCGGCGCAAGCGGCGGCGCGGTAGTCTCTCGCAGTCGGTCCGGCCGAGCGTCGGATGGTCTGCATCCGCGGCAGCCGTGGATCATGGCTGCTCGGGTCCGGCTGAAGCTTCGCCCGACGGGCGACCGCCAGCCACCCGCTCAGCCCCAGCGCACCTCGAACACGCAGGCCGGATCGCCCAGCGCTTCGCAGGCGATCTCGACCACCGTTGCGGCCGGGCTGACCAGCACCTGGAACAGCCGCTGGAAGGTCGAGGCGTAATAGTCGCACACCGGCACGTCGCTGGTGGCGCCTCGGCTGATCGGGCCGCCGGCGATGGTGAAGCGCAGCGGCGAGCCGGACATGATGTGGAAGGCGCCGCCGCCGGTGAAGGTCCAGGCGTTGCGGCGAATCGCGGCCATCAGCAGCCGGGCGGCGGGCGAGGGCGGCAGCATCTTGAGCAGAATCTGCACCCCGCGCGGGATGCGGTGGGCGAGCAGATAGTCGCCGGTGGTGCGCCCGGCTTCGCGGGCGATCTCGCGGGCCCGCTCAAGGCCGAGCGTGGAGCGCAGCGCCTGGTGCAGCAGCATCACCTCGCGGTCGTCGACCATGTGGTTGGGCGGGCTGGCGAGATAGCCCTCCAGGCCCACGCTCTGGAACAGCGCCACCGTTTCGTCGCGGCCGACGTCGGTTTCCAGCGCCTCGGCGACCCGGGTGATCGAGTTCGGTCCAATCCGCGCGACGTCGCCGGTATCGTGCCCAGCGTCATGGCCGGTGTTTTCTCCACCGTTCTGTTGCACCAGCATCGGCTTCTCCATTCTCGCGATCGAGCGAACGCACGTCATCAATCCAAGCGCGACGCCACAAAATGCCAAACAAACACAAATCACTCGGCCCGGCGGCGCCGAGACGAGTGTCAAGCAAACTTAACGTACACTTTTCGTGACATCTTGTGAAATCGTTTCGCTGCCGGATCCGCTCTCGGGCGCCTCCGCCACAGTTGACACGGCGGTTGCCGGCCAGCTACACGCTGCGCTCCCAATTCAACCGGTGGCCCGCGCTTCCGGTCGCCGAGGAACGTGTCATGAAGGTCCGTAATTCGCTGAAGTCCCTGCGCGGGCGCCACCGCGACAACCGCCTGGTGCGCCGCAAGGGTCGTGTCTACGTCATCAACAAGACCCAGCGCCGGTTCAAGGCCCGTCAGGGCTGAGCAACACGGCCGAGCCTGGCATGGCTTGGCCGAGCGCTGAGACGGACTTGCCGGTGTGCCGGCGTCCGGTCGCCAACCTGCAAAGAGCCGCACCTGCTGCGGCTCTTTGGCTTTTCACGCAGCTTCGATTTGGCCGCGGCGCGTGCTGGCCCTAATGTCGCGGCATGGCCGTGTTCCGCTGCGTCCTCGCTCTCCTCGTCATTGCCGCTGTGGACGTGCCCGCGTTCGCGCTGGAGTTGGCGGACGATCGCGTCCAGGGCCTGCGCGAGCCGGAGCTGCCGCCGGAGCCGCCCAAAGACCTGAAGCGCCCGCAGGGCCGCACCGATCTCGACCGCCTGTTCAGCCTGCTCAAACGAGCGCCCGACCGCGACGCCGCCAAGGCGATCGAGGCGCGGATCTGGGGGCAGTGGTACCAGTCCGGCAGCGTCACCGCCGACCTGCTGATGTCGCGGGCGAGCGCCGCCGCCGAGGCCAAGGACACCGACCTTGCGCTCGAACTGCTCGACGCCGTGGTGGCGCTGGCGCCCGATTACGTCGAGGGTCGCAACCGGCGGGCGACGCTGTATTATTTGCGCAAGGACTTCAGCAGCGCGCTCAACGATCTCGCCGAGGCGCTGGCGCGCGAGCCGCGCCACTTCGGCGCCCTGGTCGGGCTCGGCCTGATTTTCCAGGAGCTCGGCCAGGACAGCCAGGCGCTGGAGGCGTTTCGCCAGGCGCTGGCGCTCAATCCCTATCTCGATCGCGTGCCGGATTTGATCGAGGACCTGACGGCAAAGGTCGAAGGCCGCGATATCTGACCCGGCTCACGCGGGATCGAAGCCTGTCGCCGGCAAGCGGCTGACTGCCGGGACGCAGCGGGTTCGGGCGGGCGGCGCCAAAACGCGCCGATGCTAAGAGTTTGATTTGTTGAACATTTCTTTAGCAAAACCGGTTCCACTTTTTCAGCGAAATGCTCTAGATTGCCCACCTTCGTCGCGACCGGGCGCGGTCGATCCCGAATCGGATCCGTCCGATGCGAACCGCTCCACCAACAGATCGTGGCCAGGATCGCCGTCGGGTGCCGATGAAGCATCCGAGGCTCATGGGAGGTTGAGACAATGAACCGTCGTCAGTTCGTGAAAACCGCTGCAATCGGCGCTGCCGCGTCGGCGACGATCGCCGCGCCGGCGGTCGCCCAGTCGTCGCCGGCGATCAAATGGCGCTTGGCGTCAAGCTTTCCGAAGTCGCTCGACACACTGTTCGCCTCCTCCGAGGTGTTCGCGAAGGCGGTCGCCGAGATGACCGACAACAAGTTCCAGATCCAGGTGTTCGCGGCCGGCGAAATCGTGCCCGGACTGCAGGCGATGGATGCCACCACCAATGGCACCGTCGAGATGTGCCACACCGCCTGCTACTACTATCTCGGCAAGGACCCGACCTTCGCGCTGCTCACCGGCATGCCGTTCGGCCTCAACGCCCGCATGGAGGACGCCTGGTTCACTCATGGCGGCGGCACCGAGCTCGCCAACGATTTTCTCAAGAAATACAATGTCATCAGCTTCCCGGCCGGCAACACCAACGCCCAGATGGGTGGCTGGTACCGCAAGGAGATCAAGGACCTCGCCGACCTGCAGGGCCTGAAGTTCCGCGTCGGCGGCTTCGCCGGGCGCATCCTGTCCAAGCTCGGCGTGGTGCCGCAGCAGACTGCCGCCGGCGACATCTATCCCTCGCTGGAGAAGGGCACCATCGACGCGGTCGAGTGGGTCGGCCCCTACGACGACGAGAAGCTCGGCCTCTACAAGGTGGCCAAGTACTACTATTACCCGGCGTGGTGGGAAGGTGCCTCCATGCTGCACAACCTCGTCAATCTCGAGAAGTGGGGCGAGCTGCCGCCGGCCTATCAGGCGGTGCTGCGCACCGCGTCGACGCTGCAGAACGACTGGCTGGGCTCGCGCTACGACTCGCTGAACCCGGCGGCGCTGAAGCGCCTGGTCGCTGCCGGCACCCAGCTTCGGCCGTTCCCGCAGTCGGTGATGGAAGCGGCCTACAAGGCGGCGGGTGAAATCTATGCCGAAGTTTCGGCGTCGAACGCCGACTTCAAGAAGATCTACGACAGCGTCGTCGCCTCGCGCTCGGATCAGTATTTGTGGTGGCAGGTCGCCGAGTACACCTACGACACCTTCATGATTCGCGCCCGCTCGCGGAGCTGAGTTGGTTGCCGTCGTCCCGGGTGCGGCCTGGCCGCGACCTGGGACGAGGGCCCTTCCCCGCGGCTCATGCGGTTTTCGCATGATCACGTCGGGTTCCCGCCCCGGACCTCGCCGAGAATTTTGGATTAGCCGGGATCTTGGTGCGACCGGCCAACGAAACCCCGGCCTGATCGGCCGGAGTTCGCATCATTCGTCACCCCGGCCGCCGGCGAGACGGGATGACGCTGGGATATGCCGTCAGTCCGCCCGAGGAGGGGCGTCTTGCGGTTCGGGCTGCGTGCTGTCGGGCGCCTGCAGCTCGGGCGACAGGCCGGGAGCCTCGGGCAGGCTCGGCGGCTGGATGTTGAGCGGCAGGTCGTCGCTTGGCGGCATTGGCACGTCGATCTGGATGGTGGCGGGATCGACCGTCGGCGTGCTGGACTTATAGTGCATCACCATGCCCGGAAACAGAATCACCAGCGTCACCATGACGAGCTGGATTGCCACGAACGGCACCGCGCCCCGGTAAATCTGGGCGGTGGTGATGCCATCGGTATGCTTGCCGGTGACACGGTCGAGGTAGCTGTCCTTTGGCGCCACCGACCTTAGGAAGAACAGTGCAAAGCCGAACGGTGGGTGCAGGAAGCTGGTCTGCATGTTCACCGCCAGCATCACGCCGAGCCAGACGAGGTCGATGCCGAGGTGCTCGGCGGCCGGCCCGATTAGCGGGATCACGATGAAGGCGAGCTCGAAATAGTCGAGGAAGAACGCCAGCACGAAAATCAAGACGTTCACGAAGATCAGGAAACCAGTCTCGCCGCCCGGCAGCGAGGTCAACAGCTCCTCAACCCAGCGGTGGCCGTTGACGCCGTAGAAGGTGAGCGAGAACACGCGCGCGCCGAGCAGGATGAACATCGCGAACGCCGACAGCTTTGCGGTCGATTCGGTCGCCTGCTTGAGAAGCTTCAAGTTCATGCGGCCCTTGACCGCGGCGAGCAGCAACGCGCCGGTCGCGCCCATCGCGCCGCCCTCGGTCGGGGTGGCAACGCCGACGAAGATGGTGCCGAGCACCAGGAAGATCAGCGCCAGCGGCGGCACCATCACGAACACCACCTGCTCGGCCAGCCGTGACAGCAGCTTGAGGCGGAGCAGCCGGTTGAGGACCGCAAGCGCGAACGCGATCAACATGCCGGCTGACAGCGTCAGCACCACATAGTCGGCGCCAGCCTTCACGGTGGAGAAAGTCTGCATCAAGGTGATGGCGCCGGTGGCGGAGATGATCGTCACCACCAGCAGCGACAGCCGGCGGGTCTTGCCGTCGGCGTCGCGCAACGTCTGCGCGTCCGGCGGCAGGCCGGGCGCCGCGGCCGGGTTGATCATGGAGGAGGCGAACACCCACAGCGCATAAAGGCCAGCCAGCATCAGGCCGGGAATGAAGGCGCCCTCGTACATGTCGCCGACCGGACGCTGGAGCTGGTCGGCCATCACGATCAGCACCAGCGACGGCGGGATGATCTGCGCCAGCGTGCCGGAGGCGGCGATGACGCCGGAGGCGAGGCGACGGTCGTAACCGTAGCGCAGCATGATCGGCAGCGAGATCAGCCCCATCGAGATCACCGAGGCGGCGACCACGCCGGTGGTGGCGGCGAGCAGGGCGCCGACGAAGATCACGGCATAGGCGAGACCGCCGCGCACCGGGCCGAACAGCTGGCCGATGGTGTCGAGGAGATCCTCGGCCATGCCGGAGCGCTCCAGCACCAGGCCCATGAAGGTGAAGAACGGGATCGCCAGCAGCACGTCGTTGTTCATCGTGCCGAAGACGCGCTCGGGCAGAGCCTGCAAAAAATCGGGCCGGAACAAGCCGAACTCGATGCCGACCAGGCCGAACACCAAGCCGTTGGCGGCGAGGGCGAATGCCACCGGGTAGCCGAGCAGCAAGAACACCACCAGCGCCGCGAACATGATCGGCGCCATGTTGTGCTCGACAAAGCCGGCGACCCCGGCCGGCACCGCCGCTTCGGCGGGCATGGCGAGGTACAGCGCCAAGGCGGCGAGCACCGCCAATGAAAGCGTCACCCTGATCGTGCGCAGCAAGGTCATGGGATACCGGACGATCTTAAGGGTTCGAAGAGGAGGCCGGGGCCGTCTGGTCCGGCACCGCGATGCCGGCGGGGCGCTGGCCGGCGATGGCCGGGTCCGGCAATCGGCCGGCCAGGATGGCGATGCGTTTGATCATCTCGGACAGCGCCTGCAGGAACAAAAGCACGAAGCCGGCCAGCACCAGCGCCTTCGCTGGCCACACCGGCAGGCCGCCGGCGTTCATCGACTGCTCGCCAACGCGGTAGGAGCTGAGGAAGAACGGCAACGAAGTGACGATCATCACCAGCGTGAACGGCAGCAGGAACACCAGATGGCCGAACACGTCGATGCCGTCGCGCACCCGCTTCGGCAGCATGTTGCTGACGATATCGATGCGGATGTGCTCGTTGGTCAGCAGCGTCCATGCCGCGCACAGCAGGAATACTGCGCCGAACAGCTGCCACTGCATCTCGAGCCAGGCGTTCGAGGAGGTGTCGTAAAGCTTGCGAACGATGGCGTTTCCGGCGGAAACCAGCACCGCCACCAAGATGAGCCAGCTGGTCGCCTGGCCAATCGTTCGGTTCAGGGCATCGACCGCGCGGCTGAAACCGAGCAGCGCTCTCATGAAGGGCGTTCCTTGGATTGCGTTCCTCGCCAGCCGGACGATTGGCCGAAAGCTTACACCGAGCCGAGGCCCGGCCAGGAATGGGCATTGAGGGCGTACGCCTAAGCGTCACGCCGCCGAGCGTCAATTTGAATCACGCGAAGGGGGGGCTCGAGCGCGCTTTGCGACGCCGTTATCCGAAACTTACTTCGCGGACAGGACGATGGAATTTCCGCTGGGTGAGGTATTTTGGGCGGCGAGCCGGCGATGACCTGCCGGCCGGCGTCAGCCGCCGGTGACGCTCATGTGACGCGCCAGCGCAGGCTCGCTGCGGCGACGGGCGATCACGAAATCGTGACCCTTGGGCTTGCGGCCGATCGCGCTGTCGATGGCGCGGTGGAGCGCCCCGTCGTCGGCGTGGGCGCGCAGCGGCGTTCGCAAGTCGGCGGCATCGTCATGGCCGAGGCACATGAACAGCGTTCCTGTGCAGGTGACGCGCACGCGATTGCAGCTTTCGCAAAAATTGTGCGTGAGCGGGGTGATGAAGCCGAGCCGGCCCCCCGTTTCGGCAACTGAAACGTAGCGCGCCGGGCCGCCGGTGCGGTGGTCGGTCTCGGCCAGGGTGAAGCGCTCGGCAAGCCGGGTCCGCACCGCCGACAGTGGCATGAACCGGTCGAGCCGGCCGCCGCTGGCGTCGCCGAGCGGCATCACCTCGATCAGCGTGAGGTCCATGCCCTCGCCGTGGGCCCAGCGGATCAGGCTCTCGATCTCGCCGTCATTGATCCCGTTCAGCGCCACCGTGTTGATCTTCACCTTGAGGCCGGCGGTCCGCGCGGCCGCAATGCCGGCCAGCACCGCGTCGAGGTTTCCCCAGCGGGTGATGGCCTTGAAGGCGGCCGCATCGCGGGTGTCGAGCGAGACGTTGACGCGGCGGATGCCGTGGGCGGCGAGCTCGGCGGCGAACTTTGCCAGCAGCGAGCCATTGGTGGTCAGCGTCAGCTCGTCCAGCGCGCCGCTGGCCAGATGGCGCGACAGGCGGCCGACCAAACGCATCAGGCCGCGCCGCACCAGCGGCTCGCCACCGGTCAGCCGCAGCCGCCGCACCCCGCGTGCGATAAAGGCGCTGCACAACCGGTCGAGTTCCTCCAGCGACAGCAGGTCCTGCTTGGGCAGGAACGCCATGTCCTCGCTCATGCAATAGACGCAGCGGAAATCGCAGCGGTCGGTGACCGACAGCCTGAGATAAGAGACGTGGCGCCCGAACGGATCGACCATTGGCCGGAGCGCCGGCCGTGCGAATCCGGTCCCCGCCGCGAACGGGTCGTCGAGACGCATGCGCGGTCCTCCCGTGCTGGCTTACCGTTCCGGCTTGTCACGCCGGGCGAATGGAAACCTGTCGTGCAAAATCGGTTCCACATACAAGACTTGGCGTTTGTGCCGACTTGTTATGATCATCTTCATGCGGCGCGATGGAAACAAGCGCAGCCTGCGTCAAATCGGCGTGGGTCATTATGGAAGGGAGACGACATCCGATGTCTGCACTGCGGGTTTGGCCAACCGAACTGCGGCTCGGCAAGGATCGTCGCAGCCTGACGGTGGTGTTCGACAACGGTGTCAGCCACCGGCTGGAGGCGGAATACCTGCGCGTCGAAAGCCCCTCCGCGGAGGTGCGCGGCCACGCCCCGGCGGAGCGCAAGACCGTTTCCGGCTGCATCGATGTCAGGATTGTCGGAATCGAGCCTGTCGGCAATTATGCCGTACGCATCAGCTTCGACGACGGCCATTCGACCGGGCTCTACGGCTGGGACTACCTTGCCGAACTTGGCGAGCAGCATGACGAGCGCTGGCAGCGCTACCTCGCCGAGCTTGCCGCCAAGGGCCTGTCGCGCGAGACCCCCGACCTGCCGCGGTGACGGACCGCCGGGTCCGGTAACAGCGCGCGGGGTCGGCAAGGGGGCGTCCCGCCCGGGCGGGACGCCGGAGCCTCAGCGGCGCACCACCACGGTGGTGCCGACGCGAACCCGATTGTAGAGGTCGATCACGTCGTCATTGGTCATGCGGATGCAGCCGGACGACACCGCCTCGCCGATGGTTTCCGGCTCGTTGGAGCCGTGGATGCGAAACATCGACGAGCCGAGATACATGGCGCGGGCGCCGAGCGGATTGCTGGGACCGCCGGGCATGTAGCGCGGCAGGTCGGGCCGGCGCTTGAGCATCGGCGCCGGCGGCCGCCAATCCGGCCATTCTGCCTTGCGGGTGATCGACTGGGTGCCCGACCACTGGAAGCCCTCGCGGCCGACACCGATGCCGTATCTCAGCGCGGTGCCGCCTTCCTGCACCAGATAGAGCCGCCGCTCGGAGGTGCTGATGATCACCGTGCCGGGCTTGTGGGGCCCGTCATAGCGCACCGTCTGGCGCGCGATCGGCGAAGATCCGAACAATTCGTAAACGCCACCAGAGCCGGATCGCGCGAACGTATGGGGATAGCGATCATCGTAAACGGCGCAGGCCGTCGTCGAGCCCGCGGCGGCCACGACAATGGCGGCAAACGGGATCAGCTTCGAGCGCATGGCAATCCTTTTCGGTCTGGAAGGTCAGTCGGACAGGTTGGCAGCTTTGGCAGGGGCGGGCAGCATGGCGCTGCTTACGCTGATGAACGCCATAATTTGCCGCTGTCTTCAACCCAAAACACACCATGCGGCGAGGATGGCCACTCACGCATTCGTGCGGCGCAGCGAGACGCCGCTGCCCGGCCATTCTGCATAAACCAGAAGGCGAGTACATTGCAGCGCTCGCGCCACGAGGGTGGTTCGGCAGGGCCGAGCGGATGGCGCGCAGGCGGGTGGGGGCAAGCCGATGGCATCGGCAGATCGGGCTGGGCGGAGCGGCCGACTCATTCGCGGTCGCTGGCCACGGTCTGCCGCGGCGCGCGCGGGACCAGGGAGGTTCCACCATACCTTGGAGCCCGGCGCCGGCGGGACAACCGCTCGGTTGGTCGTGTGCCTCACCCAACGCCGGTTGGACGACGAAACGGTTGGGTGTGGCCGCTGGCGCTATCTGAGGTCCGGACGAAAGTGCACGGTATTTTCATCCGGTTGCCGGCAGCGCGCTCAGGGCTTGCGGCCGAGCGCCTCCTGGTCCGACAGCCACTCCGACAGGCTGCGGGAGGATTTGGCGCCCTTGGCCTGTTTGGTGCCGCGCGAGCCGGTGCTGCGGGTTCCTGTGACCTTGCCGGTGATCTTGCCGGGAGTCTTTGCGGCGGTGGCGGTCGCCGGCTTGCCGGTGCGAGACGATGCGGCGCCAGCGGCCGGTTCGGTCGCCGCGCGCGCCATCCGCAGCGCCTTCAGCCGTTCGGTCTTCTCGCGCAGCGTCCGCGCGTCGAGCTCGTACTGCAATAAGCCTGGGTTGGCCGCACCGTCGCGATGGGTCTTGGTGTCGTTGGTCATTGGTCGTCTCCGCAGGGCGGTCGGGGATATGATGTCGTACGCAAAACAGCAACTGCATTTGCGACGGCAACGCGGTCGATTGGACTGTAGAGCTTTCGGTCCGACGCGGTCAGATCGGAGAAGGCTCTAGAGCTTCTCCGCAAAACGGCGGAGCCGGTTCTGCGAAACAGCCGAAGGGCGACGATAGTCCTCAACGCCTCAAATGCGGGTGGTTCCGCTTGAGCGATCAGGACGGGTGCGCGCTGCGTGCAAGCTATTTGCCGGCGGCTTTGCGCAAAGCGGTGTTGATGCGGTCCTGCCAGCCGGGGCCGCCAGCGCGGAAATGGTCGAGCACGTCCTGGTCCAGGCGGAGCGAGACCTGCTCCTTGATGCCGGGCACCGGTGGGCGCGGGGGCGGCACCGGCGCCGGCGCCAGTGTGCTTGCGCCCAGAGTCTTTGTGCCGAGAGTCTTGGTGCCAGCTGACTTGGTGCCAGGCGTCTTGGTGGCGGGCGTGGTGGTGGCAGGCGTGTTGGTGATGGCCTTGAACGCGGCCTCGGCCGCGGTGCGCGCGTCGAGGGGCCGTCGTGTTCTGCCGTTCATCGAACCTCCGTGATCGCGCGGGCGGCGCGGATCGGTCGGGCAGCTCCGGTGAGCCGCGTCCGAACATGGTGAGACCTGTCCTGCGCTGCAGCCGATCCCCCGGCGCCGCGTGGCACGGTCCGGCGGCTGGGAACGTCTTGGCCCGATGAAACGAGCGCTGCGCCGGAATTTCGGCAGTTGACGTTGCGCTGCAGCCACTCTCCCATAAGCCGGTGTCGCGCCGATGCCCAGGGGGGCGGGCGGTCGAGTGCGTTTTTTTTCTCAAGGCGGCGGACGCCGTCGCGCATTGCGCCGCCGTGCTTCCGTTGCGGCGACGGATTTGTCGGCTTCCGGGTGATCACGCCGTGACTGCCGGAGCGGCTTCGCCGGAGCCGCGTGCTCGGCGCGCGGGCTGCGGTTCGAGCGCGTAACCGGCGACAGACCGGATCAGGCCGCCTTGGCCAGCGCCGCGGGCGGCACCGCGAGCACGTCGCGCGCGGCGTGACGCAGCACGTATTCGGCCACGCTGCCGTGCAGCAGGCGGGGTACGACGCTGCGGGCGTGGGTGCCGACCACCACCAGTTCCCAGCCGCCCCGATCGGCTTCGGCGACGATTTCGGCCGGGGCCGGGCCCTCGGCCAGCGTCAGCGAGGTCGGGACGGGCAGAGCATTTTGCTTGATCCAGGCATGAACCTCGCGGCGCAGGTGCGAGCGCACGTCCTCGACATAGTCGCGCGTTGCCGTGCCGCTGCCGCTCGACAGCGTGACCAGGCCCTTGGCAGCGGGATCAAAGGCGTAGAACAGCCCGACGTGCGGGCCGTCCGTCAGCCCCAGCCGGCGCGCGGCGCGAAACGCCACCACCGAGGCCTCCGACAGGTCGGTGGTAGCGAGCACGTTAAGATAGGGGCCCTCGGGCTCCCGATTGACCATCAGCACCGGCCGGGTGCCGTGGCGAATGACGCGCTCGGCGGTGGTGCCGACGAACACGTCGGCGAGCATGCGACGGCGGTGGCTGCCCATCACCACCAGATCGGCCTGCTGCGAGGCGGCGGCCCGCAGAACGCCGTCGAAGGCGTCGCCGGTTTCGATCAGGATTTTCGCGGTGACGGTGTCGGGGAGGTCGAGCGCATCAAAGGCGTCCTCAATCACCGCGGCGGCCTCGCGGCACTCCAACTCGACCATGCGGGCGGGCTGGTCGTCGTCGACGACGTGCACCGCAATCAGATCGTCCCGGCGCTCGGAGGCAAGCATTGCGGCGCGGCGCAGCGCCCGGTTCGACCGCTCGGACAAATCGGTGGCAACGAGAATCCGCATCATCGCCATCCTCCTCGTTTTGCGCTCGCATCACGCGCACATGGCGTACGCGCGCTCAGCCTTCCCGGATCGGGTGTGACCCGATCATTGTTTCGCTTTCGGTTGGCCTTCGGGATGCGTAATCGCCGCAGGCTTCGAAGGTTGCATTGTCGTACCGGCCGCTGCGACCACAGGTCGAGCGTCCGCGAGCCAAACGCAACAGTCGAGATGTCTTCGATTTCGGAGAATCGCACGGGCAAATGGTGGGCGCGACAGGGATTGAACCTGTGACCCCTCCCGTGTGAAGGGAGTGCTCTCCCGCTGAGCTACGCGCCCGCCGCAGCGAGGGTGCTTTCTTGGAGCGCTCGCCCGGCGCTGTCAAGAACGTTGCGCCCGTCGGCGAGACTGTTCTCGCCTTTCCCACATGATCCGCGGGTTTGATGCCCGGCGGCTTGGCTGCGGCGAAACGACTCGCGCCGGGGGCGGCCGAGCGAGTCTTGTAAGCATGTGGCGGTCGGACCTGACCGGCGAATACTCCGGGCCCTGATGCGGTTTCCGAACGATCACTCGCGATCCTGGAAACAATCTCGCCGAAAAACCTTGATCGGAAAGGGGATTTCCAGCGGCCGGACGACGAAACGCCGGCGTGATCGGCCGGATTTCGGATGGACTGCGCCATTTTCCGCCGCAAGGCTGGCATCTGTGTTTGCGCAACGTGCCCGGAACGGCCGGCCTGAGCGGCCCGGCGGTGAGCTGGGGATAACCGGGGGTGTGGTCTTCGCCGGGAAGCATCGCCGGGACGGCTGGCAGCGCGATCACGCGCGAAAATGCGTGCGCTGCGGCATCGCTGCAGTTTGGAAAAATTCGATCATAGGCTGACGTTTCCGCGCCGGAACGTCGTCGCCGCCGCGATCGGCCGAGGATATCGCCCGTTTCCGAACGGGAATGCCGGGCTGGCGGTTGTCGCTGAAGGACAATGTTGCGACGCACGGCAATCCCCTTTTGCAAAAAGATGCTATCCGGATGAATACCTAATATGCCGTCGCGGCAATGTTTATGGTTGCCGTCGCAACAATGGCGCTGTTAGGGTTTTCTCGGTGAATAATAACGGCGTTTCTGCGGTCGTGGCCGTAGAAAGCGCAAAACATCCCATAAAAACAATAATGCCGTTTTATCCGGGGGGATACGTGCATGTCTTCTTCAGTCAGTGGAGGGCATAAAGCCTTCCGTGAACGCCAATTCATGGTCGTTTTATTTGGAGCTGTGTTTGCGGTCCCAGCAGTATTTGGGATTTTTTCGATCATAAGTCCTTCTGACGTTGTAGCCGAACCATTGGCGCCCTCCTCGCACACGGGCTATCTCATCAGTCCGGATGAATACCGAGCATTGGCCAGCTATGCCCGTAATGTCGGGCTGTCCGCTGCTGGAACTGCGGCGACAGGGGCGGGCGTCGTCAAGCCGCACGGGCACAAATTGACCGTCGCTGCGGTGGGTGTGGCGGTTTCCGCGCCGCCGGCCGGCGCGGTGCCGCCGGCGGCCGGAACGGTCCCCGACGCCAAGGCGCTGCAGGTCGCCGCCGGACCCCAGATGCCGGTGCTGCGCCTCGCGCCGGACGATCCGGAGGGTCGCACCTACGTCGGCTCCAAACTGTGCGAGACCTGCCACGCCGGCCTGTTCGACGAGTTCGCCGAAACCATCATGGGCCGCAACATCAAGTCCGGGAAGGCGACGCCGCAGGGCAAGATGGAGTGCGAAAGCTGCCACGGCCCGGGGTCCGCCCACGTCAACGCCGGCGGCGGCCGCGGCGCCGGCCACATCCGCTCCTTCCGCAAGTCGGACCCGCGCACCTCGGTCGCCGACACCAATACGGTGTGCCTGGGCTGTCACGAGAAGGGCGAGCAGACCTATTGGCGCGGCTCGACCCACGAGACCCGCGACGTTGCCTGCACCGACTGTCACACCGTGATGCGCAAGACCACGCCGCGCTTCCAGCTCGCCAAGACCACGGTGATGGACACCTGCTTCCAGTGCCACAAGGACCGGCGGGCGCAGTCGCTGCGGACCTCCCACATGCCGGTGCGCGAGGGCAAGATCACCTGCGCCAACTGCCACAACCCGCATGGCAGCGCCACCGAGGCGATGCTGCGCGAGGATACCGTCAACGACACTTGCTACACCTGCCACGCTGAAAAGCGCGGGCCCTACCTGTTCGAGCATCCGCCGGTTCGCGAGAACTGCCTCAACTGCCACGATCCGCACGGCTCGATGCACGACAAGCTGCTGGTGGTGTCGCGTGAGCGGCTGTGCCAGCGCTGCCACACCAACCCGCACAGCCAGGCAGGCCTCGGCACGCTCGGTTCGGTCGGAACGGTCGCAGGAACCGGCGGCGCCAACGCCATGCGCTTCGCGATCGGTGGCTCCTGCCAGAACTGCCACACCAACATTCACGGCTCCAACAGCCCGTCCGGCTCGCGCTGGCACCGCTGATACCGGCGGCGGAGCACCGCGGACGGCGACCACCTGAGCTTGCCGCTGTCGCTGCAGGAATGACCACGGCAAACGCCCGCGAGAGGCGCTACCGAAGGGGAGGGCTCGATGAAGGTCAACGGGGGAATGACGCTGACCGGCGTGCTGCTGATCGCGGCCGGTTCAGCCCTGTCGCACGGCGCGCGGGCGCAGGAGACGATGGCCGCGCCGCCGAGCGGCGAGGCCCTGAAACAGGCCTTGAACGGGCCGTGGGCCGAGCACGGCGGCGTCGAAACCTGGGGCGTGGTCGAGGCCGGGTTCCGCGCCTTCATCGAACGCCCGCCGCACTCGGCGCTGCCCGGCGTGCTGCCGGGCGGGCGCCCGGCCACGGCCCCAACCGCGACCGGCGGCGGCCTGCCGGCGCCGGTGATCAACACCGACCGCAACAACCGCGCGAAGTTTGAAGAATATGGCGATATCAGCCCCGGCTTTTACCTGGAGAAGCTGACGCTTGGCGGCCAGACCAAGGACGGCGACTATTTCGCCGAACTTCGGGCCGACAATGTCGGCAACAACAATCAGCGCTACATCTTCGATTGGTCGAAGGCGGGCGAGATCTACGGCACTTATGCCTGGGACCAGATCCCGCATCTCTACAGCACCTCGGCTCAGAGCATCTGGAACGGCGTCGGCACCAACGTCCTCACCACGCCGGTGATCATCGGCAATCCCGGTCAGAACGGCCTCGCTGCCGAGCGGGCGATGTACGACGCGCTGCAAGGCAACCTGCAAACCATCGACATCGGCATCCAGCGCGACAAGTTTACCGCGATGCAGCGCTGGACGCCGAACCAGAATTGGGACGTCCGCGCCGACTATTCGCACGAGCGGCGCGAAGGCAGCCAAGTCGCCGGCGCGGTGATTGGCGGCATCGCCGCCACCAATCAGCAGATCATGCAACTTCCAGCGCCGGTGGCCGACACCACTCAGAACGCCAAGCTGGCCGGCCAATACTATGGCGACGCACTGTGGGGCGGAAAGTTCAACGTCAAGACGTCGGCCAGCGTGTCGTCCTACGCCAACGACTTCGACTCCTACACTTTCACCAACCCGTTCTACGTCGCCGGCAACGCCAACTATCCGCAGTACGGCCGCGTCAGCCTGTCGCCGGATAACCAAGCCTACAACGTTGCCGCCACCACCGGCGTCGACCTGCCCAACAAGAGCCGCTACATGGGCACGGTGTCCTATACCATGATGCGGCAGGACGATGCGTTCATCCCGCTCTCGACCAACCCACTGAACGCGAACACCTCCAACGTATTGCCGGCCTCGAGCGCGGACGCCAAGGTCAACACGCTGCTGGTCAACAACGTGCTGAACACTCCGCTCAGCAAGGACGTGAAGTCGACGCTGCGCTATCGCTACTACGACAACGACAACAATACTGCCGAACTGCTGATGCCGGCGTTCGTGGTCGAGGACGGCGCCGGCACCGGCTCGCTCCGCCGCAACCTCGCCTATGGCTACACCAAGCAGAATGCCTCGGAAGAACTGACCTGGCGCGCCGACAAGGACCTCACGCTCGGCGGCCTCGTCGGTTGGGAGCAGTACGACCGTGACCGTCGCTCGGTCGATGTCACCAACGAAATCATCGGCAAGGTCTATCTCGACACCCGGTTCAACGATGACCTGCGGCTGCGGTCGAGCTACCAGTATTCGGAGCGGGCTTACGACAACTACGACTTTCAGTCGATCGCCCGCTACATCTACTACGCCTCGACAACCGTTGGCGTGACCAATTTCTACATGCGCCAGTTCGACCTCGCCGACCGCGACCGGCAAAAAGCCAATGTGTCGCTGGAGTGGGCGGCGCTCGAGAACCTGACCGTCACGCCGACCCTTGGCCTGCGGTTCGACGACTACGAGACCGACCCGGACGCCGGCGAACTCGGGCTGCTCAAGGATCGCAACTGGAACGCCGGGATCGAGGTTGCCTACGCGGTATCGCCCGGCACCACGTTGATGCTCGCCTATGTGCGCGAGGATTTCGACCGCGACCTCGTCGGCAGCGTCACCACCAACACCGTCGCCGCCGGTCCGGTGATCGGCAGCCGGTTCTTCAGCAACATGGTCGAGAGGGTCAACACCTATATCGCCTCGGCCAATATCGAGTTGATCCCCGACACGCTCGACCTCAGGCTCAGCTATTCCTACGCCCACGCCGACGAGGACTGGAGCGCCGAGGCGTTCGGCGCCACCAGCCAGTGCCTCAACACCGCAGCGGCACCCAACAACGTCACCAATCTGTGCCAGCCGTTCCCGACGGTGACGACGGATTACCAGCGCTTCGAGGCGGTGCTGAAGTATCGGCTCGACTCCGGCTTGGTGACCAAGCTTGGCTTGGTTGGCGACGTCGTCTTCAAGCTGCGCTACGCCTGGGAGCGCAACGAGGTCGAGAACTGGCAGAACGATCTTGCTACGCCGTACATGTATCTCGTCGACGGCGCCCAGGTCAGGAATATTTCTCTGGCGGCATACAATCCAAATTACGACGTTCAGCTGATCACCGCGTCGCTTGCGATCAAGTGGTGAATTGGTCTGCTTAATGACGACGTAAACCTGAGCCGGAACGGCCAGCCTAAACGGAGGAAGACCATGGACGACATTCGTATGCTCACCGCTCGCCGCCTATCGCGCCGCGACGCGCTCGCCTGGACCGCCTATCTGCTGGGCGCCTGCGCCACCGCCGGTCTTGCCGTGACCTCCGCCGAGGCGCAGGTCGCCAAGAAGGCCAGTCAGAAGGCCTCTGGCTATCAGGCGATGCCCAAGGGCGGCCAAACCTGCCAGAACTGCCGCATGTTCGTGGCGCCAAACGCTTGCCAGGTGGTGGAAGGCCCGGTGGCCGGCGAGGGCTGGTGCCGCCTCTACGCCAAGAAGGCGTGATCCGACCTCTGCAAGATCACCTCGTGATCTTTAGAGCAACCTCACCGAAAAATCCCTGATTAAAAGGGGTTTTTCGGTGAGCGGATCGCAATTCTTCGGCCTAGTCGGCCGAATTTCGCGTCTCGGGTGTTTGGAAATCTCAACGGAATTTTCCGGGTACCCGCTCCATTCACGCATTACATGCGGTAGCCGTGGCGCACCGAGCCCCAGTGCTTGCCCTGGATGCGGATCGGCACGTCGACTTCCTTGATCATCACCGTCTTGCCGCCACCCATGTCGCGGGCATAGACCTGCAGCAGATAAGGCCGGGTGTTGCGCGCCGCGGCGAGGCCGGTGCGATCGTCGAAGTAGCGCTTGTTGCGGCAGTTGGCGATGTTCCAATCGCGCTCGCCCGGCCGCTGGGGCTGGGAATAGACCTTGTTATGGACCGCGACGAAGGCGTTGCGGTCGCAGGTGATGGCGAAGGCCAGCGTCGGGTCGGCCGCCAGCGCGCGCTCCTGGATCGGCGGCAGGATCGCCTCCAGCAGGGGCTGCGTCGTCGCGGTGAATTGCGGCGGGTCCGAGCCCTGCACCTCCGCCACCCTGTTGTCGAGCAGGTCTTCGATGGTGGCGCGGCCGGATGCGACCGCGGCTTCGAACGCAGCCTGCACCTCCTCGGCCATGCCGGTGGCGTGGGCGACCACGGCCTCGTTCTCGGTGCGGATGGCGGCGAGCTTGGCGTCGATCGCGGCGCGCACCGGTTCGGCGATGCGCACGAATTCGCAGTGCAGGCCGAGCGCCGAATGTCCGACCACGCGCACCGACAGCCGGCCGAGGCCGGCGAGGTCGAGTTCGCCGGCCGTGCCGCCGGCAATGCCGCTGCCGCCCTCGACCCGCAGCAGCGCGCCTTCCTCCGACAGATCGAGGGTGCGGCCGACCAGGGTGCGGCCGCCGACGGCGAGCTTCGCGCCGAGGTCGCATGGCAGGCGGTCGGCGCGGCGGCGATCGCCGATGTCGCTGTTGCGCAGCACGATGACGAGGCGCGAGCGCAGCTTCTCGGCCAGCGAGGCGACATCGGCGCTGGTGTCGTCGATGCCGCGGGCCTTGTCGAAAATGTCGTTGGCTGCGACCTCGGTCTCGCTGGCGCCGTCGGAGACGCGCGTGACGAACGAGGAGGTCTCGGCGGCGGTGCGCGACAGCTCGCCGGCGGTGGCGATCTGCTGTTCGACCGCGGCGGCGATGGCGCTGAACACCGGGCGAATGGCGTCGATGGCCTGGGTGATGCGGTCCACCGCGTCGATCGAGCGCGCGGCGTCATTCTGCAGCCCGTCGATCTTGCGGGCGATTTCCTCGGTCGCCTTCTGGGTCTGCACCGATAGCGCCTTGACCTCGCTCGCCACCACCGCGAAGCCGCGGCCGGCGTCGCCGGCGCGGGCGGCCTCGATGGTGGCGTTGAGCGCAAGCAGGTTGGTCTGCTTGGCAATCGAGGCGATCAGCGACAGCACTTGACCGATCTCGCCCGAGGACGTCTTCAGCCCGTCGACCGAGCGGCCGGCCTCGGCGGCGGCGTCCGTCGCCTGGCCGGTCAGGCGGCCGGCCTCGGCGACCTGCCGACCGATTTCGCCGGAGGATGACGCCAGTTCCTCGGTGGCGGCGGCAAGCTGGCCGGCGTCGTCATTGGCTTTGCGGGCGAGGTCGGCGATCTCGCTGGAGTGGTCGCGGATGCCGCCCAGCGCGTCGGTCACGGCGCCGACGCCGGCGCGCACCGCGTCGGTGCCGCTGGTGACATCGCCGATCAGCGCGGCGAGGTCCACCTCGATCAGGTCGAGCGCCTCGCGCATGCGGTCGAGCCGAAGCTGCAGGTCCTCCCGGCTGCTGTCTGGCGCGGTCGGTGCAATGACGGGGGAGGGGACGGTCGGCAGGGTGTCGGCGGAATTCCGCCGGCGGAACGACAGGTTCAACATGACGTAGCCCGCGCTGGCGCTTCGCCGGATCATGGTGCGGCGAGATGTCGGTAAAGGTGCCAATCGCGGCTTAACGGCAGCTTAAGCGCGCGTGCAAACCGCGCGCAGCATCCGGGAGGGTTGCAGGCGACGCCAGCATATCACGCACCCAAATCCCGCCGCGGGGTCGCGGGCGTCAGGTGCGGCTCGGCGTCGCACCGGGGTCGCGGAAGCGGTTGGTGATCGGATAGCGGCGGTCGCGCCCGAAGTTCTTCTCCGTCACCTTGACGCCGGGTGCCGCCTGCCGGCGCTTGTATTCGGCCAGCGTCAGCATGCGCTCGACCCGCTTGACGGTCTCAAGCTCATGGCCGGCGGCAACGATGTCGGCGATCGGCCTCTCCTGCTCGACCAGCTGTTCCAGGATATCGTCCAGCACCTCGTAGGGCGGCAAGGTGTCCTGGTCGGTCTGGTCGTCCTTCAATTCGGCGGTGGGCGGCCGGGTGATGATGGCGTCGGGGATCACCTCGCCGTCCGGCCCGCCGGCACCGTCCGGCTTCCAGCGGTTGCGCAGGCGGGACAGCCGCCACACCTCGGTCTTGTAGAGGTCCTTGATCGGGTTGAAGCCGCCGTTCATGTCGCCATAAAGCGTGGCGTAGCCGGTCGACATCTCGCTCTTGTTGCCGGTGGTCACCACCATCGCGCCGAACTTGTTGGAGATCGACATCAAGATGGTGCCGCGGGCGCGCGACTGGAGATTTTCCTCCGTCACGTCGCGCGGCCGCCCGGCGAATACGCCCGCCAACGTCGCCTCCAACCCCTCGACCGCCGCGGCGATCGGCACGATGTCGTAGCGCACGCCAAGACGGGTGGCGATGTCGGCGGCATCCGACAGCGACTGGTTCGAGGTGTAGCGGTAGGGCAGCATGACGCAATGGACGCGGCTTGCGCCCAGCGCGTCGACCGCCATCGCCGCGCACAGCGCCGAATCGATGCCGCCGGACAAGCCCAGCACCACGCCGGGAAAGCGGTTCTTATCGACATAATCCTTCAGGCCGAGCACGCAGGCGGCATAGTTGGCCTCGTCCTCCGCGAGCGGCGTGGCGGCCGGCCCCGCGGTGCAGACCCAGCCTGCTGCGCGCTTCTCCCAGCGCGTGAGGGCGATGGCCTCCCGGAAAGCGGGGAGCTGCGCCGCCAGCGTGCGGTCGGCACCCATCACGAACGAGCCGCCGTCGAACACCAGTTCGTCCTGGCCGCCGACCTGGTTGAGATAGACCAGCGGCAGCCCGGACTGGGCCACCCGCGCCGCTGCCACGCCTAGGCGCTGCGCGGCGATGGTGCGGCGATAGGGCGAGCCGTTCGGCACCAGCACGATCTCGGCGCCGGTCTCAGTGAGACACTCGATCGGGTCCGGCCCCCAAATGTCCTCGCAGATCGGCAGGCCGATCCTGACGCCGCGCAGTTCGACCGGGCCGGCCAGCGGACCCGGCGCGAACACCCGCTTCTCGTCGAACACGCCATAGTTCGGCAGATCGACCTTGTAGCGCAGTGCGATGACGCCGCTGCCGTCCAGCACCGCGACGGCGTTGTAGAGCCGGCCCGCCTCGACCCATGGCGTGCCGATGATCAGGGCCGGGCCGCCGTCCGCGGTCTCGCGCGCCAGCTCTTCGGCGGCGCTTCGGCAGGCGGCCTGGAAGGCGGGCTTCAGCACCAGATCCTCGGGCGGATAACCGGCGAGGAACAGCTCCGGAAACAGCACCATGTCGGCGCCGCCGGCGGCGGCATCAGTGCGGGCGCGGCGCACCTTCTCCGTGTTGCCGGCGATGTCGCCGACGATCGGGTTGAGCTGGGCAAGGGCGATGGTGAGCATGGTGCCGGTGTAGCGCGCGCGGTGCGGCGGCTCAACGGGCGGGGTGCATCAAGCCGCCCCCAGCCGGACGGCGAGAGCGGCGAGCCAGATCAGCAGCGCTGCCACCATGGCGAACAGCACGGCGGTCGAGCCCATGTCCTTGATCACGCCGATGCGCGGGTGGCTTTCCGGCGTGACGTGGTCGGCAAGCTTCTCGATTGCGGTGTTGAGCATCTCGACCGCGAGCAGCAGCATCAGCCCGGCGATCATCGCCACGAACCAGCCGAGCGAGGGCGACAACAGCCACCCGACCGGCACGGCGAGCGCCAGCACCACCAGTTCCTCGCGCACCGCCGCGTCGGTGTCGAGCGCGGCGGATAGACCGCGAATGGAGTTCATCGTCGCGCGGTAGAGGCGGTTCACGATCATTCCCGAAATGCCAGTTGATGCAAGGCATAGCATCGCAGCGGGGAGGCGCCAATTTCAGCTTCGTCATCCCGGCCGAGCGTCAGCGCCCGGGACGACGACAGGTCTTCGTCATCCCGGCCGAGCGGAGCGAGAGCCGGGATCGTGTGCAGAACGGACACCCCTTTTGGCCCGCGGTCCCGGGTCGCGGGCCTGCGGCCCTTGCCCGGGACGACGACAGGTCTTCGTCATCCCGGCCGAGCGGAGCGAGAGCCGGGATCGTGTGCAGAACGGACACCCCTTTTGGCCCGCGGTCCCGGGTCGCGGGCCTGCGGCCCTTGCCCGGGACGACGACAGGTCTTCGTCATCCCGGCCGAGCGGAGCGAGAGCCGGGATCGTGGTGCAGAAAGGACACCTCTTTCGGCCGGCGGTCCCGGGTCGCGGGCCTGCGGCCCTTGCCCGGGACGACGACAGGTCTTCGTCATCCCGGACGGCGCGACGCGCCGAGCCGGGATCGTGCGCAGAAAGGACACCTCTTCCGGCCAGCGGTCCCGGGTCGCGGGCCTACGGCCCTTGCCCGGGACGACAGCCGGGGCTTCGTCATCCCGGACGGCGCGACGCGCCGAGCCGGGATCGTCATCCGGAAACGGTCCCCGTTCTGCAAACGGTCCCGGGTCGCGCAGCTTCGCTGCTTGCCCGGGACGACGCGTGAGGGTTACTCCGCCGCCTCGACCTGCGGGCGGGTCTTGCCGGTGCGGGCCTTCTTGAGCAGGTCGGCGACCAGGAACGCCAGCTCGATCGACTGCTCGGCGTTGAGGCGTGGGTCGCAATAGGTGTGGTAGCGGTCCGACAGATCGTTCTCGCTGATGGCGCGGGCGCCGCCGGTGCATTCGGTGACGTTGCGCCCGGTCATTTCGAGGTGGATGCCGCCGGGATGGGTGCCCTCGGCCGCGTGGATCGCGAAGAAGTTCTTGACCTCCTGCAGGATCAGGTCAAACGGCCGGGTCTTGAAGCCGGTCCCGGCCTTCACGGTGTTGCCGTGCATGGGATCGCAGGTCCACAGTACTGCGCGACCTTCCTGCTTCACCCGCCGCACCAGCGCCGGATAGTGCTCGCCGATCTTGTCGGCGCCATAGCGGGCAATCAGCTGGATGCGGCCGGGCTCGTTGGTCGGGTTCAGGATGTCGAGCAACGCCAGCAGCCCGTCGGCAGAGAGCGAGGGGCCGCACTTCAGCCCGATCGGGTTCTTGATGCCGCGGCAATATTCGACGTGGGCGTGGTCGGTCTGGCGGGTGCGGTCGCCGATCCACAGCATATGGCCGGAGGTGGCGTACCAGTCGCCGGTGGTGGAATCCACTCGCGTCAGCGCCTCCTCGAAGCCGAGCAGCAGCGCCTCGTGGCTGGTGTAGACGTCGGTGGTTCGCATCTCCGGATGGGTTTCCGGGTCGATGCCGCAGGCGCGCATGAAGTCGAGCGCTTCGGTGATGCGGTCGGCTAACTGCTGGTAGCGCGCCGACTGCGGCGAATCCTTCACGAAGCCCAGCATCCAGCGGTGGGCGTTCTCAAGGTTGGCGTAGCCGCCGGTGGCGAAGGCGCGCAGCAGGTTCAGCGTCGCCGCCGACTGGCGGTAGGCCGAAATCTGGCGGCGCGGGTTGGGAATGCGTGCGTCCGGCGTGAAGGCGATGTCGTTGACGATGTCGCCGCGGTAGGACGGCAGCTCGACGCCGTCCAGCGTCTCGGTCGGCGCCGAGCGTGGCTTGGCGAACTGGCCGGCGATGCGGCCGACCTTCACCACCGGCACCGAGCCGGCGAAGGTCAGCACCACCGACATCTGCAGGAAAACCCGGAAGAAGTCGCGGATGTTGTCGGCCGAATGCTCGGCGAAGCTCTCGGCACAGTCGCCACCCTGCAGCAGGAAGGCCTCGCCCGCCGCGACTTTCGCCAGTGACTTCTTCAGCTTGCGGGCCTCGCCGGCAAAAACCAGCGGCGGAAACGAGGCGAGCTGCTTCTCGACCGCCGCTAGGGCAGCCTGGTCCGGATAATCCGGCACCTGCACGATCGGCTTATTCCGCCAGCTCGACGGCGTCCAACGCTCAGCCATGGTCCTTGTCCTGCCACCTTGGGCCGGGGGCAGTACGCATGCCGGCGCCGCCAAGGCGCGGGCGTTATACACCAGGGGGGAGCTTTGCCAAATCGGCCGGAGGTTCAATCGTGCTCCGGCGCCGAGCCGCTCAGCGCTGACGGTCCCGGGTCGCGCGCCTGCGGCGCTTGCCCGGGACGACGACCCTTTAAATACGCGTCATCCCGGCCGAGCGGAGCGAGAGCCGGGATCGTTGTCAGAACGAGGCGCGTCCTTTCTGCTCAGGGTCCCGGGTCCTTCCTGCGCTCGGCGCGGGACGGCGAGGCGGAGGCCAATCAGGCCGGCTGCCATTTGGTGCGCAGCGTCACCAGTTCCTCGGCGGCCGAGGGGTGCAGCGCCATGGTGGCGTCGAAGTCCGCCTTCGTCGCGCCCATCTTCACCGCGATGGCCAGGCACTGCACCATTTCCGCGGCGCCCTCGCCGATGATGTGGATGCCGAGCACACGGTCGCTGTCGCCGTCCACCACCAGCTTCATCAGCACCTTGGTCTCGCGGCCGGTGAGCGTCGCCTTCATCGGGCGGAACTGGGCCTTGTAGACGTCGACCTTGCCGGTGCTGGCGCGGGCCTCGGCCTCGCTCAGGCCGACGGTGCCGATCTCCGGCTCGGTGAACACCGCGGTGGGGATGGCGAGGTAGTCGACCCCCGCCGGCTTGCCGCCGAACACGGTGTCGGCAAAGGCGTGGCCTTCGCGGATGGCGACCGGGGTCAAGGCGACGCGGCCGGTGACATCGCCGACCGCATAGATGTGCGGCACGCTGGTGCGGGAGGCGCTATCGACCGAGATGGCGCCGCGGGCGTCGAGCGCGACGCCGGTCCGGTCGAGCCCGAGCCCCTGGGTGTTGGGCGCCCGACCGGTGGCGACCATCAGCAGGTCGGCCGAAAGCTCCTCGCCGCCGGACAGCAGCACGGCGACGCCACCTTCGGCGCGCTCGGCGGCGCGGATGGTCTCGGCCAGCCGGAAACGGATGCCGCGTGCCTCCATCTCCTGCTGGATCTGGATCCGCACGTCGTCGTCGAAACCGCGCAGCACCTTGTCGCCGCGGTGCACCACCGTCACCTCGGCGCCGAGGCCGGAAAAAATGCCGGCGAATTCGAGCGCGATGTAGCCGCCGCCCTGCACCACCACGCGGCCTGGCCGCTCGGGAAGGTCGAACGCCTCGTTGGAGGTCACGGCAAGATCGCAGCCGGGGAACACCGGCCGGATCGGGTGGGCGCCGGTGGCGATCAGGATGTGCCGGGCGGTGACCCGCCGGCCCGAGCCGAGCACCACGGTATAGTCGTCGGCGAAGGCGGCATGCTCGGCGGCGATGGCGACACCGGCGCGCTCCAGGTTGGTGCGGTAGATCTTCTCCAGCCGCGCGATCTCGCGGTCCTTGGCCGCGATCAGCGCCGGCCAGTCGTGGAGAGGTTGATCCAGGCTCCAGCCGAAGCCGCGCGCGTCCTCGAATTCGTGGGCGAAGCGCGCGGCATAGACCAACAGCTTCTTCGGCACGCAGCCGCGGATGACGCAGGTGCCGCCGAACCGGAACGCCTCGGCGATCATCACCTTGGCGCCGTAGCCGGCGGCGATGCGCGCGGCCCTCACGCCGCCCGATCCCGCTCCGATGACGAACAGATCGACGTCGAATTCGGCCATGGTGCCTCCGGCTGCGGTCCGGTCAGACGAGAGGGGCCCTGCCACCGGCGCCGGATGCCGAGGCATGGGGCCGATGCAACGCGCCGGCCTTCCGATCCGAGTTCAACGTTTTCGCGAGAAAACGTGAGCAGGACCAACGGCAGTTTCTGCACGCGTCCCACGGTTTTCGGAAGGTCATCCCGGTGTCCCCGGAAACACCCTCGCCGAAAACCCTTGGTCGAACGGGAACATCCGGCGGCCGGACGACGAAATTCCGGCCTGTTCCGCCGGAATTCGTATCAGAGCCGCAGCTCCTTGCCCGCTGCCTTCATCCGCGCCCCGGCGGCCTGAACCGCCTCGGGCGCCGCCCGCCGCGTCCAGTCCTGCAGCGCCGTCGGCAGCTTGGCGCCGAGCTGCGGCTGCTTCTTGATGATCGCTTGGCCGACGGGGCTCGAATAGAACGTCTTCAGCGCGGTCAGCTCTTCCTTGCTGTAGATCTCGACCAGGATGTCGATCACCACGGCCTCGATCTCGCCAGCGCGCTTGAGCAGGAACTCGTCGAACAACGCGTCGGAAAACGCCCGGATGGTGTCGTCGCTGGCGCTCGGGTTCTTCTGGCGCACCGCGCGGACGATCTGCTCGGAGATCGCCGGCAGCGAGCGCGACAGGCCGGCGGTCAGTTCCGCGGCGCGGGCGTAGTCGCGGGCGATCGCGATCAATTGCGGATCGGCCGGCGGCTTGGGCTGGGTGGCCGGCTGCGGCTGGGGAGCCTGGGCGAGTGCCGGCAGCGCCGGCGCGAGCAGGCACGCCAGCGCCGCTGCGAACACGCGAACGCGAACAGTCATTGTCTTTCCCTCGGTTTCGCTGCGTGACGGGCGACTGAAAAGCACGGTGCGTTTAGCCAGCATCGTCGGCGCGACGTCGTTTCCGCTCAAGCAGGGCGTTTGCGCAGAGCCGAACCCCGCAGCTGTGCGTCAAGCCTCAGAGTTCGAAGCCCTTCTTGCGCATCTCGGCCCGCATCCGCGCCACCATTTCTTCCGACAGCTTCGTGCTCCAGGCCTGCATGCGCTCGAAGCTCTCTTGAAGCACGACCGGCAGGACGGCGACGAACTTCTTGCCAGTCGGCGATTTGTAGAACGTCACCAACTCGCGCAGTTCCGCTTCGGTGAAGCGCGCCGCGTAGGCCCGCGCAATGGCGTCGATGACCTCGGCGCGCTTGGCGTCGAATTCCGCCCGCAGGCTGGTCGCGACCTCGCCCAGCGCAC
Organism: Blastochloris viridis; assembly: GCF_001402875.1. Lineage (NCBI taxonomy): Bacteria > Pseudomonadati > Pseudomonadota > Alphaproteobacteria > Hyphomicrobiales > Blastochloridaceae > Blastochloris > Blastochloris viridis. The sequence continues at coordinate 868,740 of NZ_CP012946.1, forward strand.
CGGCAACGTCCGGATTGTTGGCGGCAAACATCCGCCGGGTCTGCTCGAGGTAGGCCGGCACGATCTCGTCCAGCGCCCGCAACGAGCCGTTTGTTTCGATCAGTTCGCGGGCGAGCTGGACCTGTGCCGGCGAAGTCTGGGTCGCCGACGGCGTCGCGGCGGTTTGGGCGGCCGCGGGCAGGGCCGCGGCCAGGCTCAGCGCAATCAGGCTGCCCCGCAGGGCGCGCGCCAGAGAAAGGGACATATGCATCTCCTCAGGACTCCGTCGTGGCCGCTCGCGTCAGCACCTGTACGCCGCCGTCTCCGGCAACGATGGCCTTGGTCGCCAAGCCGATAAACAACCCATGCTCAACCACGCCGGGGATGCCGGCGAGGCGCTGAGCCAGCGCCAAGGGATCGGGAATGGCGCCGAACCCCGCATCGAGGATGAAGTGGCCTCCATCCGTGACGAAAACGTGGCCGTTTTCCATCCGGAGTCGAACATCCCCAGTGAGACCGAGCGCGGTTGCCGCCGCGATTATGGCACGGCGGGTCGCCTCCAGCCCGAACGGCACCACCTCGATCGGCAGCGGGAAGCGGCCGAGCGTGCTGACCACCTTGGTGTGGTCGGCGATCACCACCATCGCTGCCGAGGCGGCGGCGACGATCTTCTCGCGCAGCAGCGCGCCGCCGCCGCCCTTGATCAACGCGAGGTCGGGCCCGATCTCGTCGGCGCCGTCGACGGTGAGGTCGAGTTCGGGCAGTTGGTCGAGCGTCGCCAAGGCGATGCCGACCCGCTCGGCCAACGCTCGGGTTGCCTCCGAGGTCGGCACGCCGCGGACGGCGAGGCCGCCACGCACCCGCTCGCCGAGCAATTCAACGAAAATGTTGGCGGTCGACCCGGTGCCGAGGCCGAGCCGCATGCCGGGCCTCACCTCGTCGAGCGCCCGCGCTGCGGCGGCGCGTTTGGCGGAGTCGCTGTTCGCGGCCATGTCATCTCTCCCGCTGCCCGTCCGGGCGCCTTGTCGATGACGGCGCTTTAGCATGGGCGCCGAGTGGCAGCCACGGTCGGGCTGGACACAGGAGCAGCCAGGCGTGATAGGGGAAGCTCCCACCACGACCGGGCCGCCCATGTCCTTGATCCTTCCGCCGCTCGCCGTGTTCGACCTCGATGGCACGCTGGTCGACACCCTGCCCGACCTGATCGACGTGTTGGCCGACACGCTGAACGAGCTCGGCCTGCCGCCGCTGTCGGTGGAGGAAGGGCGCCGGCTGGTCGGGGCCGGCATCAAGCCGTTGATCGTGCGCGCCCTGGCCGAACTCGGCCGCGACACCGCGGCCGACGAGCTGGAGCGCATCTATGCCGATTACATCGACGCCTATTCAGCCCGCATCGCCCGGCTGTCGCGACCGTACCCGGGCATGGAGGCGGCGCTGGACCGGCTGGCCGGGCAGGGTTTCCGGTTCGCGGTCTGCACCAACAAGGTGACGGCTCTGGCGGTCCAGCTCCTGACCGAGCTGAAGCTGATCGACCGGTTCGCCGCGGTGGCGGGGTGCGACCGGTTCGCGATGCGCAAGCCCGATGCCGGTCATCTTTGGGGCACCATCGCCGATGCCGGCGGCGACCCCACCCGGACGGTGATGGTCGGTGATTCGCGAACCGACGTCGCCACCGCCCGCAACGCCGCGCTGCCGGTGGTGGCGGTGAGCTTCGGCTACAGCGACGTGCCGCCCGAAGACCTTGGCGCCGACCGGCTGATCGACCATTTCGACAGCCTGCCGCAGGCGATCGGCGAACTTCTGGGGTCGGCCGGCCACGGGCGCTGATCGCCGACGCGATTACCGCCCCGGCAGGAAAGTCGGTCCGACCACCCGCACGCCGCGGCCGTCGGGCGCCGCCGCCGTCGATGGCTGTTGCAGCTCGGGCGCCGCAGGTGCCGGCTCGGGGGGCGGCGGCAGAGCGGCAGCGGGGTCGGTCTTGCGGCCGGTTTTCTTGTCGCGGCTGGGTTTCGGCTGCGGCTTGGCCGCCTCCTTGGCCTCTTCCAGCGCCTTCAGCTGCAGCGCCTTGGATCGCTCCTCGGTCACGACGATGTCGCCGCGCTGCACCGTGTTGTCGAGCTGGCCGATCGCTTCGGCCCAGCTCTGTCCCGCCGGCTTGCAGGCGCAGCTGGGATCGTAGGTCTGGCGGTAGCGGAAGGCGTTCGGCAGCTTGGAATAGCGTTGCTGGCCGTCGATCGACATCGCGTTCGCGACGTCCTCGCCGGGGTTGCGGTGCGCGAACAGCATTACTTCCGCCGCCGGGCACTGCGCCTTGCAGATGTGCTCGTCCTCGCCGAACTTGACCGGCGTTGCCGAGAAGCTGATCGGAAAATAAAAGCCGTCGCAGGTGCGTACGCAGACGGTTCGGTAGGTGCCGACAGTGGTGGGGGCCGCCAGGTCGGCCGGCGGCTCGGTGGTGGGCTCGTCGTCGTAGAACTCGCCGGGCTGGCCGAACAGCTGCTCGAAGAAATTGCCCGAACGCGGCCGTGCCCTCTGCTGCGGGGGCTGCTGCGGCAGGGCGGCCCGGTATTGCGGGCCGCAATTGTTCTGGGCCAGGGCCACCAGCAGCTGCCGCCGCTGGAAATCGCGATCGGCGCCCTGCGCCCCGCGGAAGCGGCCGAGCTCGGACATCATGCGGTCGAGGTTCTGCCGTATGCGGTCGATCTGCCGGTCGAGCTGATCGCACTGTCGCGGGCGCTCGGGCGCGCCGAACAGGAAGAAGTCAGTGGGCCGCGTGCAGCCGAGCCGCTGGGCCTGGGCGATGGTGCGGTCGAGTTCGGCCTGCTGGCGGGCGATGGCTTCCTCGTAGCGGCGGCGCTCATAGGCGTCGCCCGAGGGCCGGTCGATGCGGGCGAGTTCGGCTTCCAGCCGAATGCACATCTGCATCTGCGCCTGCGGCATCCCCGGCGCCTGCGCCGCGGCGGGGCCGGCGAAAAGGGCCAGGACGGAAGCCAAGACAGGCGCCAGGACGGCGGCAATGGGAACTGCGATGGCGAGCATTGCGCTCTCAAAACGGCGGTGGGCCTGCCACCCGGGCGGGGACGGCATCCTTTCAAGCCAAGCTTAGTGTCCGATTTGTGGACATCGCGCCACAAACGGCGGCGCTGCCGGCGCCGCCGACATAAAACGCGCAGCGCCCGATCCGGATCCCGGCTCGGGCGCTGATTTATACGCTGGCGTTCCGCTCAGTCGAGATCGTCGTCCGGGCCGGAGGTTGCTTCCGAGGCCAGGGCGGCGGCGCGGGCCGTGAGCTTGTCGAGCACCCGGTCCAGCACCGCGTAATCGGTCGGGTCGAGATCGGCCACCATGCGGTCGCCGAATTCGAGCGCGGTCGGCGCGATGTCGCGATAGATCGCCAGCCCGTCCTCGGTCAGGGACAGGAACGCTTCCCTTAGGTCGGCCTTGTTCGACCGGCGGATGATGAGGTTCCGCCGCTCCAGCGTCGCCACCGCCCGAGACACCTTGGTCTTGTGCATGTGGCTGTGGGCGCCGATCTGCTTGGCGGTCAGGGTGCCGAATTGGCCGATGGTGGCGATGACGCGCCATTCGGGAATGGCGATGCCGTAGCGCTCGCCGAAAATCTGGCCCAACGCCCGCAGCACCAGTGCCGACAGCACATTGAAACGATAGGGCAGGAAGGCTTCAAGCTGCAGCGGCGGTTCGCCGGTCGGGAACGGGATGACACTGGCCTCGGAATCCTGCTCGGGGACGGCCGGCCGCGTTGAATGAGGTTGCATGCACAGTCTTCTGGTGAACCGGAACTCTGACGAGATCGCGCCGTTCCGATAGCTTAGGGCAGGTTTGCTGGAAAGGACCCTGCCACCTCCTGATCGCACATCGAATTGGTAGCGCTACGGACTAATCGGCTGCAGCGCCAAATTTGGCGCAAATTTCAGCAATTCCGGCGAACGGATACCAGCCGACGGCGGGGGCAGGGGCGGGACCGGCGAAACGCTTTCTGGTTGAGCCTTAGATTGGCAGGCATGCTTCAGTGTCGTCGGCGTGGGGCAAGGGTGCCCCGCGCCGGCACCATCAGGTCCGGCCGCGGGTGCGGGCCATGAACGTGTCGAACGACAGCTCGCCGACCTGCCACCACAGCAACTGGTCGCCACGGTAGGCGTTGACCGAATCCAGCGTCTTTTTGAAATCGGGGTTGGCGCCCGCCAGTTCGGCGAGGAGTTCGTTGGTCGATTTCAGGCACGCCTCCATGATCGCCTGCGGGAACGGCCGAAGCTCGGTGCCGGCGGCGATCAATCGGCGCAGCGCCGGTGCGTTCACCGTGTCGTATTTGGCCAGCATCCAGGTATTGGCCGCCTCGCAGGCTTGGAACAGGATCGCTTTGTAGTGTTTGGGAAGTTCATTGTACTTCTCAAGATTGGCAACGAGATGGATCATCGCGCCGCCTTCCCACCAGCCGGGATAGTAGTAATATTTCGCGACGCGGTAGAGGCCGAGCTTTTCGTCGTCATAGGGGCCGACGAACTCGGTGGCGTCGATGGTGCCGCGCTCCAGCGCCGGGTAGACGTCGCCGGGCGCGATCACCTGCGGCACCGCGCCGAGGCGGGCCAGCACTTGGCCGCCCATGCCGGCGATGCGGAACTTGAGGCCGTTGAGGTCGGCGACCTCCTTCAGTTCCTTGCGGAAGAAGCCGCCCATCTGGCAGCCCGAATTGCCGCACAGCAGGCCGATGGCGTTGAACTTGGCGAGCGAGGCGTTGATGAGGTCGGCACCGCCGGCGAAATGCCACCACGCATTGGACATGCGGGCGTTGAGGCCGAACGGCGTGCCGGTGCCGAACACCAGCACCGGGTCCTTGCCGGTATAAAAGTAGGTCGGGGTGTGGGCGCAGTCGACTGCGCCGGTGGTGACGGCGTCGAGCGCCTGCAGGCCCGGCACCAGTTCGCCCGCGGCGAAGCACTGGATTTGGAACTTGCCGTCGGTGGCCTCGGAGACGAATTTCGCCATCTGCTGCGCAGTGCCGTAGATGGTATCGAGCGTCTTGGGGAAGCTCGATGTCAGGCGCCACTTCACCTCCGGCATGGACTGAGCCACGGCGGGGCTGGCGATCGCGGTTGCCGTCGCAGCCACCGTGGCGCCCTTCAGGAACGTTCGTCTCTCCATGCTCGAATCCTCTTTGAGGGACGCCGAACGCGGCGCTGGTGAACGGGTTGGCATCCTTGGACCGCAACCTGGTGGGACGGCGGCGGCGGCGCTGGCGAGGCCGTATTACGCGGTGGACGGCTCGCCCTGCCGCCGCGACGCACCTATATGGGAAGAACGGAGGCAAGTCATGACCAAGCGAATCCTAAGCGGTGTGTGCGGGGCGATCTTTGTGCTCGGCGTGGCGCTGGCGGGACCGGCCGCGGCGGAAGAGCCTGACCTGATCTTTCGGAAGTCGACAGTGTGGAAGATGCTGACGCCCGACGACAAGCTCGCAACGTACGCCATTGACGATCCCGACGTGGAGGGCGTGGCCTGTCACTTCACCGTGCCCGAGCGCGGCGGCGTCTCTGGCATGTTCGGCGTCGCCGAAGAGGCGTCCGACGCCTCGCTCTCCTGCCGGCAGATTGGTCCGATCAAGTTCAAGGTCAAGTTCTCGCAAGGCGATGTCGTATTCCGCCAGTCGCGGTCGCTGTTCTTCAAGAAGATGCAGATTGTGCGCGGCTGCGACGAAAAACGCAACGTACTGGTCTATCTGATCTATTCCGACAAGATCATCGAAGGGTCGCCGAAGAACTCGACCTCGACGGTTCCGATCATGCCCTGGGGCGGCAGTGACACCCCGGCTCGCTGCGCGGACTTCGTGAAGTGACGTGAATGCGGGTCGATCCGGCGGCGGAAAACCGCCGGGTCGACGTCCCGAACGTTCAGCCAAGCGAACGGCACGGTGTCACGGCCGGCGGCCCGGCAACGTATGCGCTCAGCGGACGCAAATGATGGCGACCTGCTCGCGGCAGGACCGGCCGCTGCACGACGGTGTGATCGGAGACAGTTGCGCCACCTGGGTGGCCGGCAGCGAGCCGGTGCTTTCGTCACGGTCGAACCGGCCGAATTCGACCACGGCGGTATAGTCGCGGCTGCGGCACCACGCCGCTGCGGCCGCTTGGCCGCAGGGCCGGCCGCTCGCCAGGCATTCATCGATTCCATAGCCGTCGACGTTCGGAATGACGAAGGTGGTCGTCTCCGCCGATGCGGCGGCGCCAAACAGCACGGCCGCAACGCAGCCGACCAGGACTGAACGGGGAAAACCCATGGCCATGACCTTATTACGCATGGGCCAGGACACCCGCAGCCCACCAACACACGTCAACGACGAACCCCGCCGCTCGTCGCGACGACGGCGGGTTCAATCGCGCGTGATGGTTAGAGCGGTCCGGTCGAGCTCTCGTCAATCAACGGTGCCGTGCGCCGCCGATTTTGCCGCGAGGTGTTGCCCGTGGGTCGCAGCCGCGGCTGGAACCCGCAGCCTCTGGTTCGGCAAAGGGCTTGATTGCGATCTGACGTTGCGGTTTGCGGGCGGCGAAGTCTCGCAGCGCCGGCATCGCCGATTGGTCAGGCCGTCCGGTCAGTGTAGCGTGACGGCGCGTTGCGCACGGCCTCGCCCGAACAGCGTCCAGCCATCGACCGGGGGCGTGTAACCCTTGAGCACGATCGCATCCGACCGCGAGAAGCCGAGCACACCGAGCAGGGTGTCGAGGTCGGGCATCATCACCAGCACGCGCGTGCCGTCGCTCTCCACGCGCTCGAACAGCGGGGTGTCGGCGGGGCTGGGGAACTGAGGATGCGGTCTGGTCATTACGCCTTCCTGTGGCATTGGCCTGCCTTCCGGCAATGGCCCTGTTGATATGTTGTCTCTACGCCATCGAAGGTTCACGACCGCCCAAGATACGTTGTGAACAGACTGTTGTCTTAAAGGTTCCAAAACAAGTCGGATTATCCGGGGTTGCGTGGACGGAACGCCAATTTCGAATCCGCGGCATGGTCGTGCTTGACAAGGTCCGGCGGCGTCATCACGGTGCCGGCCATGACCAATTCTGGCGTCACATCGCGCTGTGCCATCATCGCACAGATTATCGGCGGCTGAGGTAGAACCGGCCGCGGACGCCACGCTTTACGCCATCAGCGAGCGCCTCCGCCGGCCCGGCAGGGGGAATGTCGTGGCAACTCTTAGGCTTTACGACACGTTAACGCGAGAGAAACGGCCGTTTCAGCCGCTCGATTCTGAACGCGGGGTACGCATGTACGTGTGCGGACCCACCGTCTACGATTTTGCTCATATCGGTAACGCGCGGCCGGTGATCGTGTTCGACGTGCTGTTCCGGCTGCTGCGCCATCTCTTCGGCGAAGACCGGGTCACCTATGTCCGTAATATCACGGACGTTGACGACAAGATCAACAAGCGCGCGTTCGAGCGCTGGAGCCGTGAGCGGCCCCTGACCGCCGAGATCCGTGCGTTAACGGATACGACGCTGAAGCAATTCCACGACGACGTCGACGCGCTGGGCTGCCTGAGGCCGAGCCATGAGCCGCGCGCCACCGACTTCGTGTGCCGGCCGGCGCCGGGCGCGCTCGACATGATCAAGATCATCGAAAAGCTGATCGCCCGCGGCCACGCCTATGTCGCGGACGGTCACGTGCTGTTCGACGTCCCCTCGATGCCGGCCTATGGCAAGCTCGCCCGCCGCTCGCTCGACGAGATGGTGGCCGGTGCCCGCGTCGACGTCGCGCCCTATAAGCGCGACCCGACCGACTTTGTGCTGTGGAAGCCCTCCGACCCCGAGCAGGAGCCGGGCTGGGACTCGCCGTGGGGCTTCGGGCGCCCCGGCTGGCACATCGAGTGCTCGGCGATGTCGGGCGCGCTGCTGGGCGAGGAGTTCGACATCCACGGCGGCGGCATCGACCTCGTGTTCCCGCATCATGAGAACGAGATCGCGCAGTCGTGCTGCGCCTTCGGCACCACCCGCATGGCGGCGTTCTGGATGCACAACGGCTTCTTGATGGTCGAAGGCGAGAAGATGTCGAAGTCGCTCGGCAACTTCATCACCATCCGCGAGCTGCTGAACGATTGGCCGGGCGACGTCATCCGCCTCAACATGCTGAAGACGCACTATCGCCAGCCGATCGACTGGACGGCGAAGGGGCTGGAGGAAAGCGCGGGCACCCTCGGTGACTGGTTCCGCCTCGCCGCGCCGGGGCAGGGCGAGGCCCTGTCGCCGTCGCTGGAGGCGGCGCTCGCCGACGACCTCAACACGCCGAAGATGATGGCCGAGCTGCACGCGATGCGAAACCGCATCCGCGTGCCGCAGCAGGGCGCGGACGCTGAAGACTTGGCGCGCAATCTCGCCTTCCTCGGTTTCGACCGCGCGCGGTTCGAGGCGTGGCAGAAGAAGAACGAGGCTGAGAAGCTCAGTACGCTCAACCGCCGGATTGCGCTTGGCTCTGCAGCTTACAGGTTAGAGGGTCATCCGGTCGAAATAACGATGTCTTCTGCCGACGGTGAGACGACTCCTTCGGGGGGAGAAGCCGCGACGGTAATCGAAAATTTGATTGCCGCGCGCCTCGCCGCGCGAAAGGCGAAAAACTTCGCCGAGTCCGACCGCATTCGCGATGAACTCGTTGCGATGGGCATCGCGCTGATGGACGCCAAGGACCCGGCGACCGGCGAGCTCACCACCACCTGGAAGGTGGCGCGATGAGCGCGGCCGCCCTCTCGCACCACGCTATGAGGTGATGCCATGGGCCAATCCAAACCGACCATTGCGCTCCGGCCGTTCCTGCCCACTGACGCGCCGGCGGCCGCGGCGATCTTCGAGGCCGCGATCGCCGAGCTGGCGGCCGAGGACTATTCGGAGGCCCAGCTCGCCGCCTGGATGGCCTCGCTCAACGAGGAGGAACTCGCCGCGCGGATGGCCGACCAGCTCGCGCTGGTCGCGACCGTCGGCGGCCAGGTGGCCGGCTTCGCCGCGCTCGCGGACAACCGCAAGATCGACCTGCTCTACGTCCATCCCGAGTTGGCGCGGCAGGGTGTGGCGACCCAGCTGATCGAGGCGCTTGAGAAGCTTGCCGCTGCGCGGGGCGCAAGCACGCTGGAGGTCGAGGCCAGCGACACCGCCGAGCCGTTCTTCCAGCGCCGCGGCTATTCGCCCGAGCAGCGCAACACCAAAGTGCTGGGCGGCGAATGGCTCGGCAACACCACAATGAGAAAAGCCCTGGCGGGGCAAAAATCCAAGGACCACAGCCGATGAGTCGCGAGCGCGTCTATTTGTTCGACACCACCTTGCGCGACGGCGCGCAAACCAACGGCGTCGATTTCTCCCTCGACGACAAGGCCGCGGTGGCGGCGATGCTGGACCGGCTCGGCATCGACTACATCGAGGGCGGCTATCCCGGCGCCAATCCGCAGGACACCAAGTTCTTCGCCGAGAAGAAGGACCTTGCCGCCACCTTCACCGCCTTCGGCATGACCAAGCGCGGCGGGCGCTCGGCTTCCAACGACCCCGGCCTCAATGCGCTGCTCGATGCGGAAGCCGACGCCATCTGCTTCGTCGCCAAGAGCTGGGACTATCACGTCGACGTCGCGCTCGGCATCTCGCGCGAGGAAAACCTCGACTGCATCCGCGAGTCCGTCGCCGCCGCGCGCGGTCGCGGCCGGGAGGCGATCGTCGATTGCGAGCACTTCTTCGACGGCTTCAAGGCCAATCCGGCCTACGCGCTGGCCTGCGTCAAGACCGCGTACGAGTCCGGCGCGCGCTGGGTGGTGCTGTGCGACACCAATGGCGGCACGCTGCCGGAGGAGGTGAGCCGGATCGTGGCGGAGGTGGTGCGGGTGGTGCCGGGCGATCATCTCGGCATCCACACCCATGATGACTGCGGCTGCGCGGTCGCCAACGCGCTGGCGGCGGTGGCGGCCGGCGTGCGCCAGGTGCAGGGCACACTCAACGGCCTCGGCGAGCGTTGCGGCAACGCCAACCTCACCACCATCATTCCGGCGCTGAAGCTGAAGCCGGAGTTCGCCCAGCGCTTCGACGTCGGCGTTTCGGACGAGGCGCTGGCGAGCCTGACCCACGTCAGCCGCGTGTTCGACGAGATGATCAACCGCGCGCCGAACCGCTACGCGCCGTTCGTCGGTGAAAGCGCATTCGCCACCAAGACCGGCATCCACGCTTCTGCCATTGCCAAGAACCCGGCGACTTACGAGCACGTCGAGCCGGAGCGCATCGGCAATCGCCGCAAGGTGCTGGTGTCGGACCAGGCCGGCAAGTCGAACGTGCTGGCGGAGTTGGAACGACTTGGGCTGTCGGCCAATCGCGACGACCCGCGCATTTCGCACCTGCTCGATCGCATCAAGGAGCGCGAGGCCGAGGGCTATGCCTATGAGGGTGCCGACGCCTCATTTTTCCTGCTCGCCAAGGACGTACTCGGCGAGGTGCCGGAGTTCTTCAAGGTCGAGCGCTTCTCGGTCAATGTCGAGCGGCGCTGGAACGCGGTTGGCAAGCTGGTCACGGTGGCGGAGGCCATCGTCAAGGTAAGGATCGGCAGTGAGATCTTTATCTCGGCCGCGGAAGGCAACGGTCCGGTCAACGCGCTCGACGTCGCGTTGCGCAAGGACCTCGGCAAGTACCAGAGCCTGATCTGCGGCCTCGAGCTGATCGACTATCGCGTGCGGATCTTCCAGGGCGGCTCCGACGCGGTGACCCGCGTGCTGATCACGTCGCGCGCTGCCGATGGCGAGACCTGGACCACGGTCGGGGTGTCGCCCAATATCATCGACGCCTCGTTCCAGGCGTTGATGGACTCGGTCGTCTACCAACTGGTGCGGGTCGGCGCGACCGCGTGATACCAGTGGCGCTGATGAGCGACCTTTCTCGGCCTCATGCTGAGGAGGCTGCGCAGCAGCCGTCTCGAAGCATGGGCCGAAGGCCGCCGTCAGCGTCGCCTCATCCTTCGAGACGCAGTCTTGCGACCGCTCCTCAGGATGAGGCGAGCTGGCGTCGGTGAAAGGTCAAACGTAAAGGCCGTTAGTATGAATTGTGCGGAACTGGGGGCCGTCGCCCCCGGCGAGCATCGCTTCAGCGATGCGAGGGAAGGGGCCCAGGAACCACAGCACCGCGTCACATCTTGCGGCCGATGTCGCGTTCCTCGGCGATCAGCGGCGGGCGAATGGCGGCGCGGAGCATCGGGATGATGTCCTCGACGCGGGTCGCCACCAGCGGACGTACCTCCCATTGCGGGCGGATGAAGCCGCTGTCCCGCATGTGATCGATCAGCGCCAGCAGCGGATCCCAGAAGCCGGCGATGTTGGCGATCAGGATCGGCTTGCGATGGCGGCCGAGCTGCGCCCACGTCATCTGCTCGACCAGTTCCTCAAGCGTGCCGATGCCGCCGGGCAGCGCGACGAACGCGTCGGCCCGCTCGAACATCTGGCGCTTGCGGGTATGCATGTCCTCGGTGACGATCAGTTCGCTGGCCCCCTCGAACGACAGCTCGCGGTCGACCAGGAACTGCGGAATGATGCCGGTGACGCTGCCGCCGTGGTCGAGCACCGCGCGTGCCACCGCCCCCATCAGGCCGATGCTGCCGCCGCCCCATATCAGCCGGATGCCGTCTTCTGCCAGCAATCGGCCGAGCTGGTGGGCGGTTTCTAAAAACACCGGGTTTCTGCCATCGGTCGAGCCGCAATAGACGCAGACGCTGTCGAGCTCGGGCCGGCGGGAGGCCGCGCCATCGGCCGACCGCGAAAATTCGGTTGCGGAGTACGAGGTCTTTTCGGTCATTGAACTGCTCTTGCGCCGGAGGCGGTGCGGGTCCGCCGATCCATCGGCTTCAAGCTCTCGATCGGGGATTGAGCGTCCGCCGATCAGATTGCATCAGATCGGCGGCTCTAAGCTTCTGGTTTTCGCATTTTTGCTGGGACAACCGGTACCCACCTTTGCGGAAATGCTCCATTTCGAGCATCGCACACTGTCGGCTCGGCCGCGATGTGATCGAACACGCAGCCGGGTGTTGCCGGCTGCGATGCGCGTCGCACGGTTCGGTTGCGATCAGCCGCCGAAATGATAGCCGATTCCGCAACGTTAGGCGACCGCCTTGCGATAGTTGCTCTCGGCGTTGTCCCAGTTCACCGTGTTCCACCAGGCGGTGAGATATTCGGGCCGGCGGTTCTGGTATTTCAGGTAGTAGGCGTGCTCCCAAACATCGACGCCGAGCACGACGCCCGGCGTGCCGTCCATCAGCGGGCTATCCTGGTTCGGCGACGACAGCACGGCGAGCTTCTTGTCCTTGCCCACCACCAGCCAGGCCCAGCCGGAGCCGAAACGTCCTTCGCCGGCGGCGTTGATGCGCTCCTTGAGCTGCTGCAGGCCGCCGAAGTCGCGATCGATGGCCGCCTTGAGCGCGCCGACCGGCTCGCGTGCGCCGCCGGGCTGCATCAGGATCCAGAAGAAGCTGTGGTTCCAGTGCCCACCGACATTGTTGCGCACGGCGGTGCGGCTCGCTTCCGGCACTGCGGCGAGATCGGCGAGGATCTGCTCGACGCTGCGCGTGCGCAGCAGCGGCACGTCGGCGGCAAGCGCGTTGGCCTTGGCGACATAGCCGGCATGATGGCGCTGGTGGTGGATCATCATCGTCTGCGCGTCGATGTGGGGCTCGAGCGCGGCATAGTCGTAGCCGAGCGGCGGCAGCGTGAACGGCCCGCTCGGCGCGGTGGACTGCGCGAAGGCAAAGCCACTGCGGCCGGCGAGGCCGACCGCCATCACCGTCGCAAGAGTTTGCAGAGTATCGCGTCTGTTCATGACCGTCTCCCGGGCGTGTTGCGGCATACGACAGCCTGACAACGCACGGGACGGCGAATGGATCACGCCGCCGGGCGGCCGGCACGGTCGAGGCGGGCGCGAACCGCGGCGAACACGGCGTGGAACATCGCCGCGGTCAGCCGGCCGGTGTTGGTGTTGTAGCGGGAGCAGTGATAGCTGTCGAACACGGCGCGGCCGCCGATGGCGTGCTCGGCGCCGTGGCCGAACGGGTGGTGGGTCGGGCGGGCGCCGAGCGCCCTGATCGTCGAATCGTGGGCGATGCGGCCGAGCGCCACGATGATCTCAAGCCGCGGCATCTCCGCCAGCGTCGCTTCGAGGAAGCGGCGGCAGACGACGATCTCGCCGGTGGTCGGCTTGTTTTCCGGCGGCACGCAGCGCACCGCGTTGGTGATGCGGGCGTCGATGAGGGTCAGTCCATCGTCGGGGCGCGCCTCATAGCGACCGCGCGCCATCCCGTAGGCGACCAGCGTGCTGTAGAGCAAGTCGCCGGCATAATCGCCGGTGAACGGCCGTCCGGTGCGGTTGGCGCCCTTGAGCCCGGGCGCCAGCCCGACCACCAGCAGCCGCGCGTCGGCTTGGCCGAACGACGGCACCGGCGCGTTATACCAGTCCGGCCACTCTGCCCGGTTCGCAGCGCGGAACTCGAACAACCTCGGGCACAGCTGACAGTCGCCGCCCGGCTCCGGTTCGGCCATCGTCAATCGGTGTCGTCGATTGCTGTGGTTGAGGTCGGCCGGCGCAGGAAGTTCGGAGTGTGCTCGGACTGGCGCGACACCCGCTCGGCCGGGTCGCGTCCGATCTTCGAGGCAAGGCTGGCGAGGTCGACGAACTCGTCGGCCTGACGGCGCAACTCGTCGGCCACCATCGGGGGCTGCGTCGAGACTGTCGAAACAACCGAAACGCGCACGCCGCGCCGCTGAACCGCTTCCACCAATGAGCGAAAATCGCCGTCGCCGGAGAACAGCACCATCTGGTCGATGTGCTCGGCCAGCTCCATGGCATCGACCGCGAGTTCGATGTCCATGTTACCTTTGACCTTGCGGCGGCCGGACTGGTCGACGAACTCCTTGGTCGGCTTGGTCACCACCGTGTAACCGTTATAGTCGAGCCAATCGAGCAGCGGGCGGATCGAGGAATACTCCTGGTCCTCGATCAGAGCGGTGTAATAGAATGCCCGCATCAAATAGCCGCGGCTCTGGAATTCCTTCAGCAGGCGCTTGTAATCAATGTCGAAACCGAGCGCCTTTGCGGTAGCGTAAAGATTGGCACCGTCAATGAAAAGAGCAAATTTTTCAGTAGAAGCGCTCATAATCCGACTTCCTTTAGGGCAACGGCGGCTCGGCCCTGACACGTTTTTGTTGAACACTACGCCCGGCGGTGCGGTCAGCGTCTCCGACCGGCTGCGCGGATATCGACAATGCCTGCGTCACATCGCTTGGATGAAATCGAGGTCCGATCAACCTCAGGATGGCGAAACTATTGTTCGCGGCTGCAACTTATCGCCATGCCTAGCAGGACTTCCGCGCGCTGCAAAGCGCTTTACCGTCGCATCCAACGCTGTTCTTGAATCCGGCAACGGTTTCGTGTAGGCGGAACGTTCGCATCAACCAATACGTCGAACGTTGTGGAGTGACGACCGATGGCTCGCGTCACCGTCGAGGACTGCATCGACAAGGTCGAGAACCGCTTCGAGCTGGTCCTGCTCGCAAGCCACCGCGCCCGCATGGTTTCCGCCGGCGCCCCCATCCTGGTCGATCGTGACAACGACAAGAATCCGGTGGTGGCGCTGCGCGAGATCGCTGACGAGCAGATCACGCCGGCGGATCTGAAGGAAGAGCTGATCCACTCGCTGCAGAAGTTCACCGAGGTCGACGAGCCCGAGTCCGAAGCGGTGCCGCTGATCGCGGGGTCGGGCGGCGAGGAGTCCGACGACAGCGACATCGCCATGGACCGCATGACCGAGGAAGAGCTGCTGCGCGGCCTGGAAGGGCTCGTCCCGCCGCAGAACAACGACGACGACGAGCGGGAGTGACGAGGCCATCTTCCCGCCGGCAGCGGTCGAAGCCACGGCGCCATGCCCGGAACCTCCGCGGTATCGCGCCGGGCGACGTTGTGCCGGTCGGGATTTGGTCTCTCGGGTCTAAGGGTGTTTCGCATCGGGGTGTTCGTCCATGATGCGGCAGTACGAGCTCGTCGAGCGCGTTCGTCGATACAATACCGATACCAACGAAGCGCTGCTCAACCGCGCCTACGTCTACGCCATGAAGGCGCACGGGACGCAGAAGCGCGCCTCGGGCGATCCCTATTTCTCGCACCCTCTGGAAGTCGCGGCGATCCTCACCGGCCTTCGCGTCGACGATGCCACCATCGTTGCCGCGCTGCTGCACGATACCATTGAGGACACCGCGACCACCCGCGGCGAGATCGACGAGCTGTTCGGCCCTGACATCGGCTCGCTGGTCGAGGGCCTGACCAAGATCAAGAAGCTCGACCTGGTGTCCAAGCAGGCGGCCCAGGCGGAGAACCTGCGCAAGCTGCTGCTCGCCATCGCCGAGGACGTCCGTGTCCTGCTGGTCAAGTTGGCCGACCGGCTGCACAACATGCGCACGCTGCGCTACGTGCCGGACGCCAAGCGCAATCGCGTTGCCGAGGAGACGCTGGAGATTTACGCGCCGCTGGCGGCCCGCATGGGCATGCAGTCGGTGCGTGAGGAACTGGAGGAGCTGGCGTTCCGCCAGCTGTCGCCGGACGCCTGTCACACCATCGTGTCCCGCCTCGAAGCCTCGCGCGAGCGTCATACCAAGGCGATCGCCGACATCGAGCAGCAGCTGACCAAGAAGCTCGCCGACAACGGCATCACCGCCGAGGTCACCGGGCGCGAGAAGCGGCCCTATTCGATCTGGCGCAAGATGGAGCGCAAGACCATCGGCTTCGAACAACTGTCGGACCTGATCGGCTTCCGCGTCATCGTCGACGAACTTGCCGAGTGCTACCGCACGCTCGGCATCGTCCACACCACCTGGCCGATGGTGCCGGGCCGCTTCAAGGACTACATCTCGACGCCGAAGCAGAACGGCTACCGGTCGCTGCACACCACTGTGGTCGGGCCCGGCCGCCAGCGCGTCGAGCTGCAGATCCGCACCAGGCAGATGCAGGAAATCGCCGAATACGGCATCGCCGCGCATGCCCTCTACAAGGACGGCACCAACGCCTACGAGCGCCTGTCCACCGACTCGCAGGCCTATGGCTGGCTGCGCCGCACCATCGAGCTGCTTGCCGAGGGCGACAGCCCGGAGGAATTCCTCGAGCACACCAAGCTCGAGCTGTTCCACGACCAAGTGTTCTGCTTCACGCCCAAGGGCCGGCTGATCGCGCTGCCGCGGCGGGCGACCCCGATCGACTTCGCCTACGCCGTCCACACCGACGTCGGCGACACCGCAGTCGGCTGCAAGATCGACGGCAAGATCGCGCCGATGGTGACGGAGCTGCAGAACGGCTCGGAGGTCGAGATCATCACCTCGGCGGGGTCGCGGCCGCCGGCGGCATGGGAGTCGCTGGTGATCACCGGCAAGGCGCGGGCCGCCATCCGTCGCGCGACACGCGCGGCGATTCGCGCCCAGTATGCCGGGCTCGGCCGCAAGCTGGTCGAGCGCGCGTTCGAGCGCGCCGCCAAGCCGTTCGAGGAGCCGCGCCTTGTCGCCTCGCTGCATCGCCTCGCCCGCACCTCGCTGGAGGACGCGCTGGCCGCGGTCGGCCGCGGCGAGGTTCGCGCCAACGACGTGGTGAAGGCGGTCTATCCCGACTGGACCGAGGATGTCAGCGCGCCGCAGCAGCAGCGCCGCCAGCCGGCGGCGACCGAGGCCGGCTGGTTCGCGCTGTCGCGGGCGCGGAGCCTCAAGTTCAAAGTTCCGGGTGCCGAGGCGGTGTCGCCGGTCGGTCCGGCGATTCCGATCCGCGGCATCAACGGCGACCTGCCGGTGCGCTTCGCCCCCGAGTGCGGCGCGGTGCCGGGCGACCGCATCGTCGGCATCCTGACGCCGGGGGAGGGCATCACCATCTACCCGATCCAGTCGCCGGCGCTGAAGGCGTTCGACGACGAGCCGGAACGCTGGCTCGACGTGCGCTGGGACATCGACAGCGACGACCAGCAACGGTTTCCGGCGCGGCTGAAGCTGACCTCGCTCAACGAGCCCGGCTCGCTGGCGCAGATCGCCCAGGTGATCGGCGAGCGCGACGGCAACATCGACAATGTCCGGATGTCGCGCCGCTCGCCGGATTTCACCGAGGTCACCATCGATATCGAGGTCCACGACCTCAAGCACCTCAATGCCATCATCGCCGACCTGCGCACCAAATCGGTGGTGTCGTCGGTCGAGCGCTACAATGGCTGAGTTGATCCACTTGGCGTCGTCCCGGGCGAGGCTTCAGCCGAGATCCGGGACCGTCCGCAGGGAAGGGCAGCTTTTCCTGATGGCGATCCCGGGTCGCGGGCCTTCGGCCCTTGCCCGGGACGACAGGAAACGTCTGGCGTCGCCCCGGCCGAGCGCAGTAGCGCGACCCGGGGTGACGATCTCTCCCTTGTCGTCCCGGGCGAGGCTTCAGCCGAGATCCGGGACCGTCCGCAGGGAAGGGCACCTCTTCCTGACGGCGATCCCGGGTCGCGGGCCTTCGGCCCTTGCCCGGGACGACAGGAAACGTCTGGCGTTGCCCCGGGCGAGCGCAGTTGCGCGACCCGGGATGACGAGGGGACGAGATCGTCGCCGCAACCGTATGAGTTATTGGAGGACGTCGTGCCAGTTCCGCCGCTTCGCCTCGGCGTCAATATCGACCACGTCGCAACGCTGCGGAATGCCCGCGGCGGCGCCCACCCCGACCCGGTGCGGGCGGCCCACGCCGTGCTGGCGGCTGGCGCCGACGGCATCACCTTCCACCTGCGCGAGGATCGCCGTCACATCCGCGATGACGACGTCCGTCGCCTCAAGGCCGAGATCGCCGCGCCGCTCAATTTCGAGATGGCGGCGACGGCGGAGATGATGGCGATCGCGCTTGCCACCCGGCCGCATTCCTGCTGCCTGGTGCCGGAGCGGCGCGAGGAGCGCACCACCGAGGGCGGGCTCGACGTCGAGGCCGCCCGCGCGGCGCTCGCGCCCTATGTCGGCCGTCTGGTCGAGGCCGGCATCCAGGTGTCGCTGTTCATCGCCCCCGACCCGGTGCAGATCGCGGCGGCGGCGGCGGTGGGCGCGCCGGCGATCGAGTTCCACACCGGCCACTGGGCCGACTTCGTCACCGCCGGGCAAACCGTGGAGGCCGAGGCGGAGTTCGCCCGCATCATCGCCGGCGCCCGGCAGGCCCATGCGCTCGGCATCGAGGTCCATGCCGGCCACGGCCTCGACTGCGCCACCTCCGAGACCATCGCCGCCGTTGCCGAGATCGTCGAGCTCAACACCGGCCATTTCATCATCGGCGAGGCGGTGTTCGAGGGGCTTGCCGCGGTCATCGGCGCCATGCGCGCGGCGATGGAACGCGGCCGCAGCCGGGCGGTGACGGCATGATTCTCGGCCTTGGCTCCGACCTGATCGACATCCGCCGCGTCGAGAAGACGCTGGAGCGCCACGGCGAGCGCTTCATCGCGCGGGTTTTCACTGCCGTTGAGCGTACCGCAGCGGAACGCCGGGTCGGCCCGGCGGCCACCTATGCCAAGCGCTTCGCCGCCAAGGAGGCCTGCGCCAAGGCGCTTGGCACCGGCATCCGGGCCGGGGTGTTCTGGCGCGACATGGGGGTGGTCAACCTGCCGGGCGGCCGGCCCACCCTCAAGCTGACCGGTGGCGCCGCAGCCCGCCTCGCGGCGATGACGCCGCCGGGCTACGAGGCCCGCATCGACCTGACACTGACCGACGACTATCCGCTGGCCAGTGCCGTCGTCATCATTTCGGCGGTTCCGCTCCCAACCGCCGGCGCTTGATTGCGTCACCGGCCGTCCTGAGGCTATACGAGCCCTCGGGACGCGACCGGCGTCGAGAACCAGGATCATGAACGTGTCGACCGAAACCACCAAAAAGGGCGGTATTGGCGAGGCTCTGCGCGTCCTCGTGCAGGCGCTGCTGATCGCGCTCGTCATCCGGACGGTCCTGTTCCAGCCCTTCAACATCCCGTCGGGATCAATGAAGGAGACGCTGCTGATCGGCGACTACCTGTTCGTGTCGAAATTCAGCTACGGCTACAGCCGGTTTTCGATCCCGTTCTCGCCCAAACTGTTCTCCGGGCGGATTTTCGCCAGCGAGCCGCAGCGCGGCGATGTGGCGGTGTTCCGCAATCCGAAGCAGGACGACGCCGATTTCATCAAGCGGGTCATCGGCTTGCCGGGCGACCGCATCCAGATGGTCGACGGCGTGCTGCATATCAACGGCGAGCCGGTGAAGCGTGAGCGCATCGACGACTTCCTGGGCGAGGACGCCGAGGGTCGCCGCGTTCCGGTCGCGCGCTATCGCGAGACGCTGCCGAACGGCGTCACCCACACCACGCTCGACATGGTCGAGAACGGCTTCTACGACAACACCAAGGTTTATGTCGTTCCGGCCGGCCACTATTTCATGATGGGCGACAACCGCGACAACTCCACCGATTCGCGGGTGGAGAGCGCGGTGGGGCCGGTGCCGTTCGAGAATCTGATCGGCCGGGCCGAGGTCATCTTCTTCTCGATCGAAGAGGGCAAGTCGGCCTGGGCGATCTGGGAGTGGCCGTGGTCGGTCCGCTGGAGCCGGGTGTTCAAGCTGGTGCGATGAGTCGAAAGCGCGACAATCTTGGACAGTTCGAAACCAGCATCGGTTATGTCTTTGCCGACCGTTCGCTGTTGGAGCTAGCGCTGACCCATGTCAGCGCCGCCAGCGGCGTGCGGGCCAGGCTCGACAGTTATCAGCGGCTCGAATTCCTGGGCGACCATGTGCTGGGCCTTGCGGTGTCGGCGATGCTCTATCGCGCCTTCCCCGACGCCGAGGAGGGCGAGCTGTCGCAACGCCTCGCCGATCTGGTGCGCAAGGAGGCCTGCGCCGAGGTGGCGCTGGCTTGGCAGGTCGGCCCCCACATCCGGCTCGGCCCCGGCGAGATCCAGACCGGCGGCCGGCGCAAGGCGGCGATTCTCGCCAACATCTGCGAATCGGTAATCGGCGCGGTGTTTATCGATGGCGGCTACGGCCCGGCCGAGCAGTTCATCGAGCAGCACTGGTCCGGGCGGATGCTGAAGCCGGTCAATCCGGTGCGCGACGCAAAGTCCGCGTTGCAGGAATGGGCGCAGGCGCGCGGCCTGCCGCCGCCGGTCTACCGGGTGACCGACCGGGTCGGACCCGATCACTCACCGCGATTTACCATCCAGGTCGAACTGCCGGGCCTGCCGACCGTTGAGAGCGGCGGCCGCAGCAAACGCCTCGCCGAGCAGTCCGCCGCCGAGGAATTCCTGATCCGGCAGGGCGTGATCCGGGCGCCATCCGATGCATGAGGACGTGATGCCTGAAACACTGCCCGTCGCGCGCCGCTGCGGCTTCATCGCGCTGATCGGTGCGCCCAACGCCGGCAAATCGACGCTGGTCAACGCCTTGGTCGGCGCCAAGGTCGTGATCGTCACCCACAAGGTGCAGACCACGCGGGCGCTGGTGCGCGGCATCGCCCTCGAGGGCGATGCCCAGCTGGTGTTGATCGATACCCCCGGCATCTTCCCGCCCAAGCGGCGGCTCGACCGCGCCATGGTCTCCACCGCCTGGAGCGGCGCTGCCGATGCCGACATGGTCTGCCTGCTCATCGACGCCCGCCGCGGCGTCGATGAGGAGATCGAGGCGATCCTCGGCAAGCTGAAGCAAGTCAGCCATTCGCTGGTGCTGGTGCTGACCAAGGTCGACGTCGTCGCCGACAAGCCCCGGCTGCTGGAACTGGCGGCGGACCTCAACGTCCGCCTGCCGTTCGAGGCCACCTTCATGGTGTCCGGCGCCACCGGCAGCGGCGTCGACGAACTGCGGAGCTGGCTGGCGCAGCGCGTCCCCGCGGGGCCGTGGCATTACCCCGAGGATCAGGTGTCCGACGCGCCGCTGCGCAGCCTGGCCGCCGAAATCACCCGCGAGAAGCTGACGCTCCGGCTCCACGAGGAACTGCCCTACCAGTCGACGGTCGAGACCACCTCCTGGCAGACCCGAAGCGACGGCTCGGTGCGGATCGAGCAGACCGTCTTCGTCGAGCGCGAGAGCCAGCGGAAGATCGTGCTCGGCAAGGGCGGCGAGGCCATCAAGGCGATTTCGATGGCCGCGCGCAAGGAGATCGCCGAGGCGGTCGACGCCAAGGTGCACCTGTTCCTGTTCGTCAAGGTGCGCGAGGGCTGGGGCAACGACCCCGAGCGCTATCGCGAGATGGGGCTGGAGTTCCCGCGGGAGTGAGCACCTCGCCACCCCGGACGGCGTTTTCGTCGTCCCGGCCAAGCAGACTCAGCCGCTTGCCCGGGATGACTGGTGCGGAGCTCAAGCCCAAAGCCTCCTCACTTCGGCAGGGGCGTCTTGGTGGTGCTGACCGGCAGGATTGGCAACTCGACCCGCGGCTGCTCGCCGGTGAGTGAGCAGAGGAAGGCGGTGATTGCCTCGATCTCCGGATCGTTGAGCTTGGTGCCGAGCTGGCTGGTGGCCATGATCGCCACCGCCTGTTTCAGGTCCCACACCTTGCCGGAATGGAAATAGGGGGCGGTGAGGGCGATGTTGCGCAGCGGCCCGGCGCGAAACACGTAGTCGGCATCGGCGGTCTTGGTCACCTCGAACCGGCCGCGGTCCTTGGCCGGCAGGATGTCGGCACCCGGCTTCTCCACCACGCCGAACGGGTAGTACGCCTCGCCGCCGACATTGACGCCGCTGTGGCAGGCGACGCAGCCCTTGTCGACGAACAGGCGGAGCCCGGTCTTCTCGGTGGCGTCAAGCGCGTCGAGCTTGCCTTCAAGGAACTGGTCGAACCGCGAAGCCGGGGTGATCAGGGTGGCCTCGAACGCCTCGATGGCGCGGGCGAGGTTGTCGAAGGTCACCGGCTGGGCCTCATTGGGGAAGGCCGATTTGAACTTGGCGACGTAGGTCGGGATGCTGAGCAGCGTCTCCTCGACCACCTTGGGCGTATTGTTCATCTCGACGCCGGCCTGGATCGGCCCCTTGGCCTGGGTCTTGAGATCGCTGGCGCGGCCGTCCCAGAACTGGGCGATGTTGAACACTGCGTTGAGCACGGTCGGGGCGTTGCGCGGCCCCTTGGCCCAACCATGGCCGATCGAAGTCTCCAAGTTGTCGTCGCCGCCCATCGACATATTGTGGCAGGTGTTGCAACTGATCAGATGAGACGCCGACAAGCGCGGATCGAAGAACAGCATTTTGCCGAGCTCGACCTTGTCGTGAGTCACCGCATTGTCCTTGACGGCGGGGACGAGCGAGGGGATCGGCTTGAAGTGGGACTTGGCATCCTTCATCAGCGATTGGTCGTCGGCCGCGACCGGTATGGTGATCCAGGCGAAAATTGCGGTCGCCAGCAGTACGGATTTCATGACTCCCCCCGTGAGCTTGGGTCGCTTGATGCGAACGAGTATTAGAATAACTTAAAAGAAAGCGCAGGCTTTGCGTTGGATCAAGCGCGGCGCTCCGTAGCGTCCCTGATTGGGCGGGTGGCGAGCGGATATTTCGGCAGGCAGGTGCCGTTTTGGTCTCTCGCCGACTTTTGCCGGTGCCCGGGCGGCCGGGGTGGCCTTGGATGACATCGCGCGGCAGCAGATGTCGCTGGCCGGTCATCCGGGGTATGAAACGCCATGGATTGGACCGACGTCGGCCTCGTCATCGGCGCCCGCACCCACGGGGAAACCAGCGTCATCCTGGAACTGATGACGCTGGCCCATGGCCGCCATCTCGGCATGGTGCGCGGCGGCCGCTCGCGAAGGTTCGCTGCGGTGCTCCAGCCCGGCAACACCGTGCAGGCGACGTGGCGGGCCCGGCTCGACGAGCATCTCGGCACCTACACGGTGGAACCGCAGGTGCAGCGCGCCGCGACATTGATCGCGACGCCAGCGGCGACGTTCGGCCTGCAGCACGTTGCTGCTCTGCTGCGGCTGTTGCCGGAGCGCGATCCGCACCCCGACCTCCATGCCGCCGCCGAACGGGTGGTCGGCCAACTGACCGAGCCGATGCTGGCGGCGGCGCTGCTGGTGCGGTTCGAACTCGGCGTTCTGGCCGACCTCGGCTTCGGCCTCGACCTCGACGCCTGTGCCATGACCGGGGTCCGCACCGACTTGAGCTATGTTTCGCCCAAGACCGGTCGGGCCGCCTCGCGGACCGCGGGCGCGCCGTGGGCCGACAAGCTCCTGGTGCTGCCGGCCTTCCTCACTGGAACGGCGGAGATGCCGACCGCCGCCGACATCGCCGCAGGCTTCGCCCTGACCGGCTATTTTTTTGCCCGCCGCGTTTACGAGCCGCGGGGCCTGGCGGTGCCGCACGAGCGGGAGGCATTCCTGCGCGCGCTCGCACTGGTCTGAGGGACAGCGCCTATGGCCGGAGCACTGCCGCGGGGCCACATTCCAGCGGAGCCTTCACGGCAATTGCGCAGGGTGGCGAGATGGTCTGAGTGTCCCGACGATCTGCGAGGCGGGTTCCGGGAGGTCTTTTCGTAATCCCGGAGACGGACCGTCCATCTCCCGAATGTCGAGCGACCGGAACCGTTCATGCTCTATGACGCCTTCAAAACCCTGCACATTTTCGGGATCATCGCTCTGGTCGGCAATGTCGGCGTTACCGCCTTCTGGAAGGTGTTCGCCAACCGCACCGGCAATCCCCAGGTCATCGCCTTCAGCCAGCGCCTCGTCACCATCACCGATTTCGTGTTCACCGCCGGCGGCATCGTGCTGGTCTATCTCGGCGGGTTCGGCGCGGCGTGGGCCAGCGGCCTCGACCCGTTCAAGGGCTGGCTGCTGTGGGGCCAGATCCTGTTCTTGGTGTCGGGCGGCATCTGGATCGCGGTGCTGGTCCCCGCCCAAATCCGCATGGCGAAACTGGCGCAGCGCTTCGCCGCCGGCGGCGACATCCCCGATGCCTACTGGCGGGACAACCGGCGTTGGCTGGTGTGGGGCGTGGTTAGCGTCTGCCCGCTGCTGGTCGGCATCTGGGTGATGGTCGCCAAACCACTTTGACGCAGCAGAGCATCGGAACGCCCGGCCAAGACCGGCGTTGGCTGGTGAAGAAATGCGGGAGCTTTCCCATGTCGTTTCACCGTTTGATCATGTTTCTGATCTTTCTCACGGCACAGGCCATGGTGTTCGGCCTGGGAACGGCTGTCGTCGTGATTACGCCGTCCTTGATGGAGAACGGCAACGTCTGGCTGCCGGTGGTGAATGTGTCGTCGTTCGTGATCGCGGCGGTGGCGGCGTGGCTGATCACGCCAGTCGTTCGTGCACGCTACGCCGCCAAGCGGCGCGTGGCGGTGCTGGCCGAGACGACGCGGCCCGATCGGGCGGCGTGATCGAACGCGGCGTGTCGGATCGGACGGCTGTGCGATGGCGCGGCGGCGCCCTGGAGACGGACGCCGCGCTTCGACCTCACGGCTCAGTTGCTGCCGCAGCACTTCTTGAATTTCTTGCCCGAGCCGCACGGGCAGGGATCGTTACGGCCGATCTTGATGCTCGGGGACGGCGGTTGCGGCGGCGGAGCGGTGTTGTCCTTGAACAGTTCAGCCTCGAGCGTCTTGAGGTCGTCGTCGTCGAGATCGTCCCAATCGAGGTCGTCGAGGTCGAGATCGTCCAGGTCGTCGAGATCGTCCAGTTCGTCGAGGTCATCGAGACTGCCCAGCCGCCAGGCGTTCAACACCAGCACCAGCAGCGGGATGATGCTGGGCGCCATCGCGGTCAGTTCGAAAGCCTTGTCGTCGGATAGGCCGCTGTCGCCGCGGTTGACCGCGCCGAGCACGGTGAGGAAGGCGAGAGCTTCAGACGCCTTGTTGTCCTCGGTGGCGAGTTTGCTCCAGCTTTCGGCGTGGATTGCCAGGCCGCGCTCGAAGCCCTCGACCCAGACGCCCCACACGATGTCGTCCTGGCCCTCGTCGATGTCGAACACCGGCGTGTAGTCCTCCGCGCGGTTGCGCAGGATGTCGTCGAGGCGGTCGCGGTGCTGGACCATGAGCGCGGCGATGCGCGCGGCGTTGCTGTCGTCCTTGAATCCGGGTGCGACGCCGTCCTCGCCGCCGCTCCACACCGCCGGCAGCCAGCTCTCGCTCGCGATCGGCTCGGGATTGAGCGCGATGGCGGTCAGGAAGCCGTCGAGCTCGCTCAGCAGCATGACGTCGGCGCCAGAGTCGAGCGCCGTCAACTCGTCCTCGAGCTGGGCCAAATAGGACGGCAGGTCGGAGGTGGGGAGCTCGGTCATCGGCAGCACTCCAGATCGGGAAGGCGTCATCCCGCCTCGCGCCGGTCGCGCGAACCATAGCCAACCACGCGAAATCTGCCCAGCCGGTCGGTAACGCCGGCGGCCGGACCGGCTCACGCCGGCCCGACCGTTTTGATCGCGGGCAATACAGGCGCGCGGTGCGCTGCAACATGGCGCTGGCCAGGCCGGGCCGATCGCGGCACGTTACCGGCCAAGTTGACGCTTGGGCCGGCAAGTCGACACGCCGCCGAATACGTGGAGACCACGGACGACGGTCAAGGCCAACTTCGCCCGTGCATTTGACATGCAATGTCTGTTACTGTCAGATGCTGGCGTCGTTGCACAGCGTAGGCATAACCTTGATGCCGAGAGTCGACGTCACCAGTTGGCACAGTCCCGCCGGCGACCACGTGATGGCGGGGCCGATCCAGGCGTTCGATTGGGCATCGACCCCGCTCGGGCCAGTCGAGTCCTGGCCTTCGCGCCTTCGCTGTCTGGTTTCCCTTCTGCTCGAGACCTGTCAGCCGGCCATGATCGGCTGGGGTCCCGACCTGATCGCGATCTATAACGACGCCTTCGTGCCGCTGCTCGGCGACCACCATCCCGACGCGCTCGGCCAGCCGTGGTCGGCGGCGTGGGCGGCCGCCTGGGGCGATGCGTTCGTGCGCCATCGTCCGCTGGTCGCGGCGGCGATGGCCGGCGACGCCCGGCAACTCCTCGACCAGCCGCTGTCGGCGCCGGGCCAGCCGGAGCGCTGGTACAGCTTCGCCTGGACGCCGCTGCGCGACGACACCGGCGCCGTCGTCGGCGTCTATTGCACCGCAACCGACACCACGGAGACGGTCGAGGCGAAGGCGGCGCTGCGGGCCAGCCAGGACCAGCTTGCCCGCGAGGTGGCGGCGCTGTCGCGGCTGAGCGAGGCCAGCTCGCGGCTGTGGCGGACCTCGACGTTGCGCGAGGGGCTGGACGAGATGCTCGGCGCTGCCATCGACCTGCTCGGCGCCGACAAGGGCACCGTGCGATTGCTGGACAGCTCGCGCAGCGTGCTGACGCTGGCGGCGCAGCGTGGCTTCGATCCGGCGTTCGTCGCCCGTTTCCAGGACGTGCGGCTGGAGGACGACGCCATCGGCCGCGCGCTGCACGCCGGCAAGCGCATCGTGATCGAGGACGTCGCGACCGGCCCCGACTTTGCCGCCTACCTGTCGTTTGCCGCCGGTGTCCGCGCGGTGCAGACCACGCCCTTGATCAGCCGCGACGGCAAGCTGCTGGGCGTGCTGTCGACCCATTTTCGCACCGTCTATCGGCCGGCCGAGCAGGACCTGAAGCGGCTCGATCTCTACGCCCGCCAGGCGGCGGGGTTCATCGCCCGCGTCCGCACCGACGATGCGCTGCGCGCGAGCGAGGAGCGGTTGCGCGCCATCGTCGACACTGCGGTCGACGCCATCATCGTTATCGACGAGCGCGGCGCCATCCAGTCGATCAACCCGGCGGGCGGGCGCATCTTCGGCTACGAGCCCGACGAGCTGATCGGCCGCAACATATCGGTGCTGATGACCGAGACCGACCGCTCGGGGCACGATGGCTTCCTGCGCAGCTACCTCAACACCGGCAAGGCCAAGATCATCGGCATCGGCCGCGAGGTGGAGACGCGCCGCAAGGATGGCTCGGTGTTCCCCTCAGACCTCGCCATCGCCGAGTGGCGCCACGCCGGCAAGCGCTATTTCACCGGCACCATTCGCGACATCACCGAGCGCAAGCGCCACGATGACCAGATCAAGCTGCTGCTGCGCGAGGTGAACCACCGCGCCAAGAACATGCTGGCCCTGGTGCAGGCGATCGCGCGGCAGACGGTGGCGACCGGGCCGCAGGATTTCGTCAAGCGGTTCGAGGAACGCATCTACGCCCTGGCCGCCGGCCAGGATCTGCTGGTCAAGACCGAGTGGAAGGGCGCCGACCTCGACCGGCTGGTGCGCTCCCAACTGGCGCATTTCGCCGATCTGATCGACGATCGCATCACGCTGGCCGGCGGGCCGCTGTTCATCTCGGCCCTGGCCGCCCAGGCCATCGGCATGGCGCTGCACGAACTTGCCACCAACGCCGGCAAGTACGGCGCGCTGTCGGCCGACGGCCGGGTCGAGATCGCCTGGCGGCTGGAGCAGGCGGGCGGCGACAGCGCGTTCGTGATGAGCTGGCGCGAGCATGGCGGGCCGCCGGTGTCGCCGCCGCGGCAAACCGGGTTCGGCACCACGGTGATGGGGCGGATGGCGGAGCTCAGCCTCGCCGGCCACGTCGAGCTGAGCTATCCGCCCGAGGGGCTGGTGTGGCGGCTGCGCTGCCCGGCGGGCAAGCTGCTGGAGGGCGGGCGGCCCGGTGCCAGTGCCGGCGCGGGCGCTGCGGCGCGGGCCGGCGAGGCCACCGGCGCGCGACCGCGGGTGCTGGTGGTCGAGGACGATGCGCTCATCGCTCTGGAGATTGCCGAGGCGCTCACCGAGGCCGGGTTCGATGTGGTCGGGCCGGCGATGGCGGTCGGGCCGGCGCTGGAGCTGATGGAAACGATCGGCTGCGATGCCGCGGTGCTCGACATCAATCTCGGCAGCGAGACCTCCGAGCCGATCGCGCACGGCCTGCAGCGCAGCGGCAAGCGGTTCGTCACGCTGTCGGGCTCTGCGCGCGAGCAGCACCCGGTGGCGTTCCGCGGCGTGCCGGCGCTGGCCAAGCCGCTGCGGCCGCAGGCACTGGTGGCGGAGCTCCGGCGGATGATCGCCACTGGCGAGATCGGCACGCGGCGTCCGTAGGGCTGCGCCACGGCAGGCGCCCGCGCCATCCCCGCCGCGGTCGTCCCCAGTGAGCGCCGGTGTCTTGGGCGCCACCGCGCTCGTCTCCGGTGACTGCCCGTGCCCGGTGCACCACGGCGGTCGTCCCCGGCCGAGCCGCCTTGGCGGCGAGGGGAAGGGGACCCATCTTGCGTTGTGTGGGGCCGTTCCCGCGTGGCGCGGTGCGATTTTGCTTGTGGTGAAGATAGGTTCCCTTCCCTCGCGCAGCTTCGCTGCGCTCGCCGGGAACGACGGCGGGCGGTGGCGATTCAGCCATGGGTGTTATGCGGCCAGCCATATGACGGGGCACGCTGCACTCTCTACCGTAGGGGTTGGAAGATGCAGCTTAGTGCGGTAGGGTTGCTCTTGTTCGGAGGGGCTTATGGCAAAGACGATCAGCATTTTCAATAATAAGGGTGGAGTTGGTAAGACAACTTATATGTACCATGTTGCACACTTGTTGTCTCGATGCGACCTTACTGTGCTGATGGTGGACTGTGATAGCCAATGCAATCTTACGTCCTATTCAATGTCGGATTCTGAAATAAAGAGATCTTGGCGTGATGATGGAAATAGTATTTTCCAAGTAATTGAGCCTGTTTATAAAACTACTGGAGATATTAGAAATCGTGCGCCTACCTCTGTGTCCGAAGTTGGAAGTTTGTATCTCGTTCCGGGAGATTTGCGGCTAAACAATTTCGAGGATCTGTTGGGCGACACATGGAGCAGCGCGAAGGGTGGAAGTGAGCCCGCTCTTAGAGCACAATCCGCAATTCATAGATATATCAAAGCTGCATCCCGTAAAGTAAAGGCTGATTTAGTACTTCTTGATTTGGGTCCCAACCTTGGCGCATTAAATAGGGCGGCTCTAGCCACAAGTGATTACTTTATTACGCCAGTTTCTCCAGATCTATTTTCCATACAAGGAACGGAAAATCTTGGAAACAAGCTATTAAC
Organism: Blastochloris viridis; assembly: GCF_001402875.1. Classification (NCBI taxonomy): domain Bacteria; kingdom Pseudomonadati; phylum Pseudomonadota; class Alphaproteobacteria; order Hyphomicrobiales; family Blastochloridaceae; genus Blastochloris; species Blastochloris viridis. Next base: position 897,747 of record NZ_CP012946.1, read on the forward strand.
TTGGCGGAAGGAATGGGATCAATGCAACAATGCTTGGGATGGTGAGTTATCAATCCCCAAAGGGCAGCCTTCCTACCTTGGGTATGTTATCCAGCGGCACAACTTAAGAAGCGCTTCCAAAGATGGGATGACGGCTGGCTGGAGTATATATGGCGACGAGCTTGAGCCAGCCATAAAAAGTAACATAATAGATAAGTTGATTTCCATTGATCAAGTTGTTAAATGGGACGATGAAGAATATAAGTTGGGGCAAATACCTAACCTGCATAGCCTTATCCCGTACTCTCTCAACGCAAAAAAGCCTGTATTTGACTGCGGGTCAGGTGATGGCCTGAGGGGAGCGCATATCAAGAAAGCTTCGGAATCGGATAAGCATTTCAGCGGAATGGTTGATATACTTATAGATATTGCTTCATGGCCGTAACTTTTTAACCATATCATTCTACGTCTCCCCTCACCCTTGCCGCCCCCGTTCCCCTCCTGTACCCCTTGAGCCATGGGAAAACGGATTCTGCCGCCGTCGGGCGACGGCGCTGGGGCGGGCGGCAATATCGAGCCGATCGACCTCAAGAGCGCGCTCGAGGAGCGCTATCTCGCCTATGCGCTCTCCACCATCATGCACCGCGCGCTGCCCGACGCGCGCGATGGCCTGAAGCCGGTCCACCGCCGCGTGCTCTATGCCATGCGGGTGCTCAAGCTCGACCCCGGCTCGACCTTCAAGAAGAGCGCCCGCGTGGTCGGCGACGTCATCGGCAAGTTCCACCCGCACGGCGACCAGTCGGTCTATGACGCGCTGGTGCGGCTCGCCCAGGACTTCGCCCAGCGCTACCCGCTGGTCGACGGCCAGGGCAATTTCGGCAATGTCGACGGCGATAGCGCCGCCGCCATGCGCTACACCGAGGCCCGCCTCACCGAGACCGCGCGCTTCCTGCTCGACGGCCTCGACGACGACACCGTCGATTTCCGCCCGACCTATGACGGCTCCGAATCCGAGCCGGTGGTGCTGCCGGCGGCGGTTCCGCATCTGCTCGCCAACGGCTCGGCCGGCATCGCGGTCGGCATGGCGACCTCGATCCCGCCGCACAACATGGCCGAGCTGCTGGATGCGGCCGCGCACCTGATCGACAACCCGCAGGCGACCACGCGCGATCTGCTCAAGATCGTCAAGGGGCCGGACTTTCCGACCGGCGGCATCATCGTCGACGACAAGGCCGCGATCCGCGAAGCCTACGAGACCGGCCGCGGCGGCTTCCGCGTCCGCGCCAAGTGGCACGTCGAGGAGGGCGCCCGCGGCGCCTGGGTGGTGGTGATCACCGAGATTCCGTATCAGGTCGCCAAATCGCGGCTGATCGAGAAGATCGCCGAACTGCTCGACGCCAAGAAGCTGCCGCTGCTGGCCGACGTGCGCGATGAATCGACCGAGGACGTCCGCGTCGTGCTCGAACCCAAGAGCCGCAACGTCGAGCCCTCGCTGCTGATGGAGAGCCTGTTCAAGCTCACCGAGCTGGAGAGCCGCTTTCCGCTCAACATGAACGTGCTGGTCGGCGGCCAGGTGCCCAAGGTGGTCAGCCTCGCCGACTTGCTGCGCGAATGGCTCGGCCACCGCCGCACCGTGCTCACGCGGCGCTCGCAGCATCGCCTCGGCGAGATTGTGCACCGGCTGGAGGTGCTGGGCGGCTACCTGATCGCCTATCTCAACCTCGACCGCGTCATCGAGATCATCCGCACCACGGACGAGCCCAAGGCCGAGCTGATGCGGGAGTTCCAGCTCACCGACGTCCAGGCCACCGCCATTCTCGACATGCGGCTGCGATCGTTGCGCAAGCTGGAAGAGATCGAGATCAAGCGCGAGTTCGACGCGCTGACCAAGGAGAAGACCGCCCTGGAGCGGCTGTTGGGGTCGGACGCGGTGCAGTGGCGCGCCATCGCGGCCGAGATCGCCAAGGTGCGCGAGAGCTACGATCCCAAATCCAAGCTCGGCAAGCGCCGCACCGTGTTCGGCACCGCGCCCGAGCACGACGACGAGGCGGTGCAGGAAGCGCTGGTCGAGCGCGAGCCGATCACCGTCATCCTGTCGGAAAAGGGCTGGATCCGGGCGTTGAAGGGCCACCAGGAGGACGTCTCCGGCCTCACCTTCAAGACCGACGACCGGCTGAAGCTGGCGTTCTACGCCGAGACCACCTCCAAGATCATGGTGTTCGTCACCAACGGCCGGTTCTACACCCTCGACGCCGCCAAGCTGCCGGGCGGGCGCGGCCACGGCGAGCCGATCCGGCTCTATCTCGACATGGAGCAGGCCGACGACGTGGTCGACGCCTTCGTCTACGAGGGCGGGCGCAAGTTCCTGGTGGCGAGCCGCGAGGCGCGGGGCTTCGTGGTGGCGGAGGACGAATGCCTCGCCACCACCCGCAAGGGCAAGCAGGTGCTGGCGGTCGACCCGCCGGACGAGGCCAAGGTGGTGACGGTGGCGGAGGGCGACAGCGTCGCCACCATCGGCGAAAACCGGCGCCTTTTGGTGTTCCCGCTCTCTCAGGTGCCGGAGATGCCACGCGGCAAGGGGGTGCGGCTGCAACGCTTCGGCAATGGCGGGCTGTCGCACGCCAAGTGCTTCACCCTGGCGGAGGGCCTGACCTGGATCGATTCCGCCGAGCGCACCTTCACTGTTGAGAAGCGCGAGCTGCGCGAGTGGATCGGCAACCGCTCTGATGCCGGCCGGCTGCCGCCCAAGGGCTTCCCGAAGTCGAACCGGTTCGAGGGATAGCGCGCCGCAAGCCGCCGTGGTGGCTCGAACCGGGCGACCTGCCGCCTGGTCGAAGGCGCGAGCGGCGGCAAAACGCAGAAGACCGACACCGGCCCCCGCCGACGTCGGTCTCCCCATCAGGCTTGCGACGCTGCGTCAGGTTTTCGGTGGCTCGGCCGGCTTGTCGGGCTCGCCGAGGTGTTCCGGCTCGGGCGGGGGCGGTGGCGCCAGGTCCGAGGTGGACGCCGGCGACACGATGATGGCCTCGGCGATCGGGCCGGCGACCACCGCGGTGGCGGCGGCGTCGGCTGGAGACGCCGCCGGTTCGGCCGGCGGCTCGAGCGCCTCGCTGGAGACCACCGCCGCGGCCTCGGCTGGCTTCGCCGCCTCGGCTTCGGCCGCGATGCCCTTGGCGTCCGCCGCCTTGGCCGCGGCCGCCTCGGCCGCTTCCTCACGCTTGGCTTGGCGCTGCTGCTCGAAATTGACCACGAATAACCAGAACCAGTTGATCGGCCACCACTTCACCGGTCCGGTTTGGCTGTGCCAGAGAATACCTCTGCCCTTGAAGCTGTATGTCATGCCGAATCCCTCTGCTACGGCGCGGCAAGCATAGCGCAAGGAAACGCCAGCCGCAGCGAGGTTGAGCCGGCGTTGCCGGTTTTGACGGGTGGTGAAACGCCGGCGGGGCGGCGATGCGGTCAAGAGCTGGCCGCGGCATGTTCCGCAAAAATGTGCGTCCCGGCGGCGCCGACCACGCCCGAACGGCGGCGCGACCGGCGGATTTTCACAAGATCTCTGATGTCCGGACAGAAATCACCGGCCCCGATCGGGTGTCCGGCCGCCGCCGAGGCGGCGTTCCAGCTTCTGCAGCGCCAGTCGTTCGAGGTCGCTGCGGGCGCTGGCGGCCGGGGCCATCACCACCACCTCGACGCCGCTCGCGGCGTCGATCGCCGCGACGCGGACACAGGCGCCGACCTGGGTGAACTCGAACAGCACCTCGGCCATGGCGGCGCCTCGGATGGCGGCGGCGTTAGCGGCCGGCGACCAGCCCGCCCAGGCCGTCGCGGTCGTAGATGTCCTCGCGGAACTGCACCACGCCATCGGCGGTGGCCCAGGCGCTGACGTAGACCCAATAGACCGGGATCGGCTGCACCGGCCGGGCGTCGATCCGCTCGCCGGAGCGGCTCACCGCGTCGACGTGGCTGCGGTCCCACTGGGTGCCGGCCAGGATCCAGGTGACGAGGTCGCGCACGTTCTGCACCCGCACGCAGCCGGAGGAGTCGAACCGGCGATCCTCGCCGAACAGGTTCTTCTGCGGGGTGTCGTGCATATAGACCGAGTGCGGGTTGGCCATGTTGATCCGCACCGTGCCCATCGAGTTCTGCTCGCCGGGGTCCTGGCGGAACTGGTAGTTCACCGCCTCGTCCGAGTTCCAGTTGATGTTGCGCGGGTCGAGCTCGCGGCCGCGGCCGTCATAGACCCGGATCTTGTACTTGGCGAGGTAGTCCGGCTCGGCCTGCATCTTGGGGATCAGGTCCTTGCGGATGATCGAGACCGGCACCGTCCAGAACGGGTTGAAATTGACCTCGAGAATCCGCACCGCCAGCTCTGGCGAGGGCCGGTCGGGCTTGCCGACGATGGCGGTGTGGCGCGACACCACCACGTTGTTCTCGACCGCCTCGAGCTGGGCGGCGGGAATGTTGACCGCAACGTAACGGTTACCGAGGGCGCCGGCGCGGGCGCGCAGCCGGGCAGCGTTGATTTCGAGCTGGCGGGCGCGCAACTCGGCCGGCACGTTGAGGGCGCGGAAGGTGCTCTCGCGCACCACGCCGTCGGCCTGGATGCCGTTGCGGGCCTGGAAGCGGCGCACGCCGGCCTCGACGAAGGAGTCGAACACATCCGACACCCCGGCGGTGGAATCGAGGTCGCCGCTGACGGCGAGGCGCTGGCGCAGCGCTGGCACCGAGCGGTGGCGCATGCCGAGCCGCAGCCGGTCGGCCGGCGGCACCATCGGCCAGCCGCCGCGGGCGACGATGTTGGCGTAGATCTGCACCGCCTGCTCGGTGGCTTCGCGGGTCTCCGGCGACAGCGTCGGCAGCGAGGAGCGCGGCATCTGGATATTGCGCGAGGCCGAATCGAAGCCCTGGCTCCATTCCGCGCCCGGCGCCGCCCGGTGGGCGGCCGGACGGGGTTCGGCGCGCATGAGGCCATCGAAGAAGTCCTGTGCCGCGGCCGGGCCGGCCACGACGCCGGCGCCGAGCCCTGCGAGCAGGCTGCGACGGGACAGAACGGCAAGCGGAGAAGACGCCAAGCGGCGGTCGGCGCGTGAGGACACGAGGCCGGACTCCAGTTTCAATCGGCTACACCGCGCCAGGGGCGCGGCCGGGACGGACTAACACCCGCTTCGTTAACAAACAAAGTGGCTACAACGGGGCGACCCGTGGCCGACGGCCCGGGCGAGCCGGGGCGGCAGATGCGGTTTCCGGTTGGTCACGGCGTGACCTAACGACACGCCTCGCCGAAACGTCCTTGATCGGAAAGGGTTTTTTCGGAGACAGGATCATGAGGCGCCGGCCTGAGCGGCCGGATGTCGTCCGGATCGACGGCGATGGTTTTCGAAAGATTTCGCAAGATGATCCGAAGTTCCGTGTGCGGATTTACAGTCCATAAACGACGTGCGGCCCCGGGCCGTTCTGGCCCGGAGCCGCGTGTCGATGCCGGCGCCGACCGGTCATAGGCGGTAGAGGATCTGGTCGGTCCAGAATCGCTCGAGGCGCTGCAACGCCTTGTTAAGGCCAGCGAAATCGGCGGAATTGATGCCACCGACTTGCTCGATGGTCTTGATGTGCTTGGCGTAGAGGCTTTCGACGATATTGCGCACTTCCGTGCCCTTCTCGGTCAGACTAATCCGCACCGAGCGCCGGTCGACACGCGAGCGCTGATGGTGAAGGTATCCCATCTCCACCAGCTTCTTGAGATTGTACGAGACGTTTGAGCCGAGATAGTAGCCGCGGGTGCGAAGCTCACCTGCGGTCAGTTCGCTGTCGCCGATATTGAACAGCAGCAGTGCCTGCACACTGTTGACGTCTGAGCGGCCACGACGGTCAAATTCGTCTTTGATCACATCGAGGAGACGGCGGTGCAGCCGCTCCACCAGCGTCAGAGACTCGAGATAGAGCGGACGTATATCCTGCCCACGAGCCGGGCGGTCGACGGGTTCGACCGTCTTCACTGCACTCTTCATCATGCGCCTCTTGTCTGCTGTCAGTGCCGGTGTTTCCCGGCTTCACAATGGAAGCTAACAGCATCCACTAAGGTTCGCCTTAAAGAATACCGTGAATCGTCTGTGAACCTCGTCAGCCTTGACACAAGGTTGATACCGCCATCGCAATTTGCGGGATCGGTGGTCAGCGACCGCGCAGGAAGCGGACGATGCCGGAGAAGTCGCGACCGCCTTCGCCGCTGGCGCAATAGAGGGCGTAGAGCTGGGCGGCGCTGGCGCCGAGCGGGGTCGCAGCGCCGGCGCTGGCGGCGGCGTCCTGGGCCAGCTTCAGGTCCTTCAGCATCATCGCGGCGGCGAAGCCGGCGGCATAGTCGCGGTTGGCGGGCGAGGTCGGCACCGGCCCCGGCACCGGGCAATAGCTGGTCAGCGACCAGCACTGGCCGGACGATTTCGAGGAGATGTCGAACAGCTTGCCGGCGTCGAGCCCGAGCTTCTCGGCCAGCACGAACGCCTCCGACACCGCGATCATCGAGATGCCGAGGATCATGTTGTTGCAGATTTTGGCGGCCTGGCCGGTGCCGGCGCCGCCGGCGTGGACGATGGTCTTGCCCATCGCCTGCAGGATCGGCTCGGCGCGGGCGAAGGCGGCCTCAAGCCCGCCGACCATGAAGGTGAGGGTGGCGGCGGTGGCGCCGCCGACGCCGCCGGACACCGGGGCGTCGAGCATGGCAAGGCCCGCGGTCTCCGCTGCCGCGGCGACGGCGCGGGCGCAATCGACGTCGATGGTGGAGGAATCGATCAAAAGGGTGCTGGGCGCCGCCGCGGCGATCACCCCGGCCGGGCCGAGATAGACCTCGCGCACTTGGCGGCCGGACGGCAGCATGGTCACCACCACCTCGGCCCCGGCGGCGACGTCCGCCGCCTGCGCCGCCTTGATGCCGCCGGCCGCGGCGAAGCGCTCGACCGCCGCCGGCGCCGGGTCGAAGCCGGTGACGCGGTGGCCGGCCTTGATGAGGTTGGCCGCCATCGGCCCGCCCATGTTGCCGAGCCCGATAAACCCGATATTCGCCATCGCACGTTCCTCCCGTGAACGGATTTTCCGTTTTCTTGACCATTGTATCGACGGCCCCGGATGCTGACGCATGGGGCTGCTGAAGCTCGCAGATTTTCGTCCTTGAAATCAATGATGTCACGAGCCGGGCAGCCGCATTCGAGCATCCGCCGGTTCGGCGCGATCGGGCGGATGCCAGATACCCTCGTGTCCTCGCATGCGCGGTCGCAAAACCGGCGGCCACGGTCGTGGACACCGCGTCAGCGGTCCGGCTTCTCGCGCAACGCCTGGACCCGCAGCACCACGTAGCTGCCCAGCAGCAGCACATAGAACACCGTGAGCGGCACCACGCCGCCGTAGACGTCGGGAAACCAGATGTCGATCACCACCTGGGTCAGCCCGCCGATCAGCCACACCGCGGCGCCCCACGCCGCCAGCAGCCACAGCCCGACGCCGGCCACCACGTCGATCACCGCGAAGAAGATGGTGGCGATCTGCCAGGCCGGCGACATGATCTCGAACCGGGTGCCGGAGCCGTCGCCGACCCCGCACAGCAGCGACCAGTGGAACAGGCCCTTCAGCAGCACCAGCACCGCCACGGCGCGCACGAATAGCGTCAGCCGGCGCGCCCACACGCCCTTTTCCTCTAGCTTGTCGATCTGGATCGGCGGGTCGTGGATCGGAATATCGCTCATAGTGGCAGCTCGTCGTCGAGGGGGGCGAAGTGGCGCTCGATGTCCGCGGGCGGCACGGCGTCGAGGGTGGCGGGGCTCCAGCGCGGCGCGTTGTCCTTGTCGACGATCAACGCGCGCACGCCCTCATAGAAGTCGTGGCCGCGGGCGACCCGGGTGACAATGCGGTACTCGGTCCGCATCGCCTCCGCGAACGACAGCGCGCCGCCACGCTGCATCTGGGCGAAGGCGATCTTGAGGCTGGTCGGCGATTTGGTGCGGATGGCGGCGGCGAGCTCGGGTCCGGGCGCGCCGGCCAGGTCGAGCCGCGCCAGGATGTCCTCGACGCTGTCGCCGGCAAACCAGGCCCGGATCAGCGGCCGCAATTCATCGAGCGGCGCCGGCTCGGGCGCCATGGTCCAGCCCGCCACCACGGCGTCGGCGTCCTCGCCGCTCGCGAGGTCGTCGATCAGGGCGGGGAAGTCGTCCGACCACACCGCCGCGCGCACCAGGCCGACCGCGGCGGCGTCGGCGCGGCCGATGCGGGTGCCGGTGAGGGCGAGATAGCTGCCGACCGCGTCCGGCAGGCGGGGCAGGGCGTAGGTGGCGCCGACGTCGGGAAACAGGCCGATGCCGACCTCCGGCATGGCGAACAGGAAGCGGTCGCCGGCGATGCAGTGGCTGCCGTGGATCGAGATGCCGACGCCGCCGCCCATCACGATGCCGTCGACCAGCGCGACGTAGGGCTTGGGGTAGGCCTTGATCTTGGCGTTGAGCAGGTATTCGTCGTGCCAGAACGCGCGCTGCTCGTCGAACTTCTCGGCGCGGCCGAGGTCGTAGAGCTTGCGGACGTCGCCGCCGGCCGAGAAGGCGCGCTCGCCGGCCGCCTTCACCACCACGCAGCTGACGGTGCGGTCCTCGGCCCAGGCGTCGAGCTGGCGGGACAGCGCCAGCGCCATGGCGTGGGTGAGGGCGTTGAGCGCCTTGGGACGGTTGAGCGTGACGATGCCGGCGGCGCCGCGCTGCTCGAATAGAATTTCACAATCCATGCCGGCTGTCTTAATCCTTGAATGAACTGCTGTCTCAGCCGGCTGTTGCATGGTCAGTCGGCCGCCGGCCACTCGACCGGCCGGGTCATGATGGCGTCGAGGTCGTAGGGGCAAACCTCGGGGAAGACGGAAAGGTCGAGGTCGGTCTCGCCGGACGCTTCGAGCCGGGCAGTTTCGTAGGCGTCGGCCAGCACCTCCGCCAGCACGCCTTTCAGGCCCGGATTTTCCCGGAGCACCCTGGCCTCGTTCTTGCGGTGGACGGCAATGCTGAGGGTCCAGCTGCGGGTGCGCTTCTCGGGCTGGAAATCCCATTTCAACAGGTGCATCAGCACCAGCCGCAAGGCGCTTTCCAGCTTCCACTTTTCTGATTTGCCCACGTCCTCGATCTCGTCGGCGAGGTGTGCGATGTCGAGCTCGGACCATTTGCCGGCGCGCAGCAATGCCGCCTGCTCGAACGCCCAGCTATAGGTGTCGTCCTCGTAGCGCACCGTGGCCTTTCCGAGCTTCGGCGCCTTGTTCGCGACGTCGTCCATCGCCGCCTCCCTGAGAGCCCCTCAAGCGTCGAATATACCGCGGCTGACGATCAGCCGCATGATCTCGTTGGTGCCCTCCAGGATGCGGTGGACCCGCAGGTCGCGCAGCACCCGCTCGATCGGGAAATCGCGCAAGTAGCCATAGCCGCCATGGAGCTGCAGGCAGCCGTCGACCACCTGGAAGGCGACGTCGGTGGCCAGCCGCTTGGCCATGGCGGCAAGCTGGGTGGCGCCCGCCTCGCGGTCGGCGACCGCTTTCGCCGCCCGGCGCAGCAACAGGCGCGCCGCCTCCAGCTCGGTGGCGTAGTCGGCGACGCGGAAGCGCAGCGCCTGGAACTCGGCGATCGGCTGGCCGAACTGCTTTCTCTGGCGCATGTAGCCGACGGTCTGATCGAGGCAGAATTGCGCCCCGCCCAGCGAGCAGGCGGCGATGTTGAGCCGTCCGCCGTCGAGCCCGGCCATGGCGATCTTGAAGCCATGGCCCTCAGGCCCGACTAGGTTGCCGGCCGGAATGCGGCAGGCCTCGAAATGCACCGCCGCGGTGGGCTGGGTCTTCCAGCCGAGCTTCTTTTCCTTGGCGCCGAAGCTGAGGCCCGGCGTGCCGGTCTCGACCACGAAGCAGGAGATGCCGCGCGGGCCAGCCTCGCCGGTGCGGGCCATCACCACATAGACGTCCGACACTCCGCCGCCGGAGATGAAGGCCTTGTCGCCGTCGAGCACCCAGCTATCGCCGTCACGGCGGGCGCGGGTGCGCAAGGACGCGGCATCCGACCCCGCGCCGGGCTCGGTCAGGCAATAGCTCGCTATCCTGTCCATGGTGCACAGGCTCGGCAGATAGCGCTGGCGCAACGCGTCCGAGCCGAAGGCGTCGATCATCCAGGACGCCATGTTGTGGATCGACAGGAACGCGGCGGTGGAGACGCAGCCTTGCGCCAGCTCCTCGAACACCAGCGCGGCCTCGAAGCGAGAAAGGCCGGAGCCGCCGACGTCGTCCCGGACATAGATGCCGGCAAAGCCGAGCGCGGCGGCGTGTCGCAGGGTGTCGATCGGGAAGGTCTCGGCCTCGTCCCAGGCCTTGGCGTTGGGGGCCATCTCGTGGCGGGCAAAATCGCGCGCCGCCTCGCTTATCGCCCGCTCGTCGGCGGTGAGGGCGAAGTCCATCTTGAATTTTCTCGTTGTTTTGCCGGAGCTTGGGTGCGCCGGTCCTCCCGTTGACTGCGATCTAACGAGGCCGGAGCGCAACCGTCAACGCGACATTGGTTGCAGGCGGAAACGCCAAGTGCGGGTGGGGATTTGCTGTGGCCGGGGCCGCCCTGCGGTGCTAAGGCGTGCCGCACTTTTCCTGTGTTCCGGAGGCGTCGCCATGGCCATCAAATACGGCCGCCCGATCGAACCCGCCAACCTCTTCCCGCTCGAAGCGCCGGCCGGCCACACCGCGCCGACCCTCGATCTGGTCCACCGGCCGCGACGCACCCGCCGCACCGATTGGGCGCGCCGGCTGGTGCGCGAGAACACGCTCACGGTCGACGATCTGATCTGGCCGATCTTCATCGTCGACGGCGAGAAGACCCGGGTGCCGGTGGCCTCGATGCCGGGGGTCGAGCGCCTCAGCGTCGACGAGGCGGTGAAGGCGGCCGAGCAGGCCGCGGCCTTGAAGATTCCGGTGCTGTCGCTGTTCCCCTACACCGACCCGGCCCGGCGCAACGAGGCCGCCACCGAGGCGCTCAACCCGAACAACCTCGTCAACACCGCGATGCGCGCCATCAAGGCGGCGGTGCCCGAGATCGGCCTCCTGGCCGACGTCGCGCTCGACCCCTACACCAGCCACGGCCATGACGGGCTGATCGAGGACGGCGTCATCCTCAACGACGAGACCGTCGACATGCTGGTTCGGCAGTCGCTGGCCCAGGCCGAGGCCGGCGCCGACATCATCGCGCCGTCCGACATGATGGACGGCCGCATCGGCGCCATCCGCACCGCGCTCGACGCCAACGGCTTCCAGGACGTCTCGATCATGGCCTATTCGGCCAAGTATGCCTCGGCGTTCTATGGCCCGTTCCGCGATGCGGTGGGCTCGACCGCGGCGCTGACCGGCGACAAGCGCACCTACCAGATGGACCCCGGCAACGGCAACGAAGCGCTCAAGGAGACCGAGCTCGACGTGGTCGAGGGCGCCGACATGGTGATGGTGAAGCCCGGCATGCCCTATCTCGACATCGTGTGGCGGCTGAAGGAGACCTTCCGCCTGCCGACCTACGCCTACCAGGTGTCGGGCGAGTACGCGATGATCATGGCCGCGGTGCAGAACGGCTGGCTCGACGGCGAGAAGGCGATGATGGAAAGCCTGCTCTGCTTCAAGCGCGCCGGCGCCGACGGCATCCTGACCTATTTCGCCCCGCGGGTGGCGGCCAAGCTCGCGAAGGGGTGAGCGGACGCGCGTGGCGGAATAGCGTCAGCGTATTCCGCCACGCGCCAGACCCTCGATCGGGCGTCCCTTGGCGACCGAAGAAGGCTATCGCCGGGGGACGACCGAACCCCCTGTTCTCGCATGGCTTCGCCATGCTCGCCGGGGACGACCGGTCGAGGTTCCGGATTTCCGCTCACCCGCCGCGCAAGAAGCGGGCGATCGCCTCGACAAGCCCTGGCGCCAGCGGCAGCGCGGGATCGCCATAGGTGGCGAGGTTGGCGGCGCGCTCGCCCGGCGCTGCCTTCAGCACGTGGTTCATGCCGGGAATCACCACCAGCTGCGCGGCCGGGTTGGCGGCGGCGAGCCGGCGGGCGTCGGCCTCGCCGATCTGGAGGTCGGCCGAGCCCTGCACGATCAGCACCTCGCAGGCGACCTTGGCGAGTTCGGCGGCGGGATCGAGCGGGAACCATGACATCAGATAGGGCTGCACGCTCGGCCGGTAGAGCGGGGCGAGTGCGGCCGGCACCTCCGCCACCGCATCGCCGCGGCTCAGCGCCTCGGCGATGCCGCGGAAGGCGTTCAGCAGTTCCGGCGGCAGGTTGGCGGCGGCGAGCTGACGCGCGATCACTGCCGGCGCCGGTTCGCCCGCGCCGGCCACCAATACGAGGGCTGCGAGGTCGCGGCGGCGGGCGGCCAGCGTCGCCACCAGCGCGCCTTCGCTGTGGCCGATGATGGCAAGGCGATCGGCGCCGGTCTCCGCACCAAGCCGGTCGAGCCACGCCACCGCGTCGGCGACGTAGGTCTCGAACCGCAGTTCCTCCTCGCGCACCACGCCGCCGCTGCCGGCGATGCCGCGCTTGTCGACGCGCAGCGTGGCAAGGCCGTGCGCGGCGAGCCCGTGCGCCAGCAGCTTCAGGCTGTCGTTGCGGGCGCTGGGCGCATTGCCGTCGCGGTCGACCGGGCCGGAGCCGGCGAGAATGAGGGCGGCGGTTCCGATGTGGAGCCCTGGCGCCAGCGTCAGGGTGCCGGTGAGCCCGGCGTGCGACAGCGCGCGTTCGGCCGGGGCGGGGAGGGCGGACAGTAACGAAGCGCTGACCATGCGCGGATCTTTCTCATCGCGGCGGACGGGCTGCGGCGCCGATCACCGCAACGTGCGGGCGCCGGCCAGTGGCGGAGGCGGCATACGCGACTTATCTTCGTCTGAAGTGAAATCGAACGATAGGAGACACGGCGTGCCCCGACATCTGCTGAAACTCCTCCTGACCAATGCCCTGGCCGGCGCTGCGGCGGCGGTGGCGCTGGTCGCCGCCCTGGTGGCGGTCGACGCCCACGGCCTCGGCACGCTGGTCATGCAGTCCGAGGCGCCGCTGCTGCCGCTGGCGGTGCTCACCTTCGGCTTCGTTGTCACGCTGTCGAGCGTGGCAATGGGTGCGGCGGTGATGCTGCTGCCGACCGGCAGCGGCGGTGACGGCGGCGCCGCTCGCCGGCCGGTCGACGGCGAGCTGATCCCGGTCCGGGTCGCCGCCCGCGCCCGCCGGCGCTGATAGATCGAACCGACTCGGTCCGATTGCCGTTCGGGCCGGGTCAACGGCCGCATGTGTCAACATCCGGGGCCGTTGGTCTGACGCCCCGGCAGAATTCCGCTGCCTGCTATATGCCACGTTAACGACAGCGGCCGCCGGTCTGGTTGGACCAGCGGCCGCTCTAAGTCTTTGAATTATTGGTCTATATTCCGGCATTCACGTTTGCGGAGAATGCTCTCGCCGAGACGAAGCCCCGCCGCGGTGATTCGGCGGCGGGGAAGAGCCGTTCTCCAAGCGGGCTCGCTGCGACAAGCTTCCGCAGCTCTCGGCCGGGACGCGGTCGCGCCGGATGTCGCCGCGTGCAATTTGCGGCTGCTCAGCTGGACGTCGGTCTCAGCGCCGCGACAGCCGGCGGGCGTTGGCGTGCACCTGCTGGTAGGCCGGAGCGAGGGCGGCCTGGCCGACCCGCAGCAGCCCTTCGGGAAGCTCGTCGGCGTTCAGCCGGCCGGTGGCGGCACGGCCGAACAGGGCGCTGGCGGCGACGCTGGCGTCGAGGCTGCCGCGGACCGCCGCATCGATCTTCTCCGACACCATGCGAACCGCTTCCTCATGGCCGTTTCCGGAGGCAAGAATTGGCATACGGTGTGCGATCGTTACGGCGGCATCCATCGACGAAATAACCGCAGCGGTTGCAAATTCGGTGGCGAGACCAAACAGACGAAAAACCATTACAACCTCACTCAAGGGACATTCTGAAGACCGGATCGGTCTAGAATTTCCCCGGTAGTCTGATTTACGTTTCAGTGAATTCTAAGGCGCGACCGATCAACGAAACGTGTTCCTGCCAATTCTATGGCAGATGCGGGGAGCTCGATCTTAATTGTACGGGATAACAACGCGCTGGTTCACCTTGGGGGGCGGTCAGCGCACGAGAGAAATTGCCGCACCCTGCGTCGTGGTGCCCTCGAACCGGCTCGGGCCGGCGGCGGTGAGGTGGGCAAGCGGCCGAGTGTTGCGGTCGTAGATCAGCAATTGCGAGCCGGACAGCGTCCAGCTTGCCGCCTCGGCAAAGCCGCCGCAGGCGGTGGCGCCCTGCACCCAGCCGGCGCGCGACGACGGCGGCTCCTGCAGCGTGAGCGAGCAGCTCTGGCCGTTGGCCGACAGCGTCCACGGTCCGCCGAGCCCGCCGGCCTGGGCGCCGGGGGCAACGCGCGGCGGCTCGTCCGCCGGGGCTGCCGGGGCCGCCGCGGGTGCCATCGCCTGCGGCTGATCAAGCGGCGGGGTCAGCGGCGGGCTGGCTGGCGGGGCAGCGGATTCGGTGGCACCGGGCGGTGGCGGCAGCGCGCTGGAACTGACCGGGGTGGTGGGCGCGGCCGAGACCGGCGCAGCGGTGGCGGTCGATTCGGCGGTCGAGGAATCGAGCACCAACTGGTGCTCGATGGCGCAGCCGCCAACGGCGGTGGCGAGCAGCACGGCCGCGAGCACGGCGGCGGCGGGGGGGCGCGGCTTGGTGACGGCGGTCAAACCGGGAGGCCTCCTGCGGTGATCATCGCGCCAGCGCTTCGGACCTCGACGCTGCCGGCGGCGCGCCGGGCCGGAACGTTCGGCCGGCGGAATGCCGTTGCGGAATCCCGAAGCCACCTTTGCCGACCCCCCGATCGCAGACCGGGTTCCGGCGATTGGACGACGGCTCCCCGGCCCGATGGCCGGGGCGCGCATCTGCCGCGCCCGCCGTCAGGGGCCGGCTGGAAGCGCGGCCGTCAGCGGATCAGCACCACCGGCTCGCCGTCGGCGCCGTAGCCGTCGTAACGGGTGGCGCCGGTCGACTGCATGCGGGCGATCGGCTGGTTGCCGGAATCGGTCAGCACCATCTCGTTGCCCTGTAGTTTCCAGCTCTTGGCCTTGGTGTAGGCGTTCCAGCATTCGCCGCCGGCCGACACCGTGCCACTGGCGCCGCTGCCCGACAGCGTCATCATGCAGGCCTTCTGGCCGTTGGAGAATTGCCAGGAGCCGTTGAATGCCTTGCCGCCCTCCGCCGCTGCTGCCGCCGGGGCGGCCGAACTCGCCGGAGCGGACGCGGCCGCCGGCGGTTTGCTGGCCTGCTGGGCGGGCGGCGCCTGCTTGGTTTCGGGCTTGCTGGCGGCCTTCTTTTCCTTGTCCGGCTGGCGCGGCGGCTTGGCGGCGGTCGAGGAGCGGGCCGGCGTGCTGTGGGCCGGCGGCGGGGCGCTGGCGACCGGCGGCGCCACCTCCGCCTCTTCCGCGGGCGGCGGCGGCTGGTCGGTCGAACTCAGCAAGGTCGACCCGTCGGTCGCACATCCGGCCAAAAACACAGCGCCGGCAATCACGGCAAAACGAGAAAACGCCTGCATGCAATCCCCCATACTCGCGTGCCTGCCGGTACCACGAAATGCGCGACCGGACGGCAGGCCAGCGGGCGTTTGCGCACCCGGATGGCCACTCAGTGTCCGTCTTCTTACCATGTTGCCGGAAAAATGACGAACGGCTCCGGCCACCGATCCACCGTTGCATACGCTGCGGTGGCCGCGGCGGTGTGGATTGTCACGTCATTGTCGGAATGACGAAGTCGGCGCCGTCCTTGACGCCCGACGGCCAGCGCGAGGTCACCGTCTTGGTGCGGGAATAGAACCGAATCGCATCCGGGCCGTGCTGGTTGAGGTCGCCGAAGCCGGAGCGCTTCCAGCCGCCGAAGGTGTAATAGGCCAGCGGCACCGGAATCGGCACGTTGACGCCGACCATGCCGACCTGGACCTTGGAGGCGAAATCGCGCGCGGCGTCGCCGTCGCGGGTGAAGATGGCGACGCCGTTGCCATATTGGTGGTCGTTGGCGAGCCTCAGGCCCTCGGCGTAATCCTTGGCGCGCACCACCGACAGCACCGGGCCGAAGATCTCTTCCCGATAGATCCGCATGTCGGGCGTAACCTCGTCGAACAGGCAACCGCCCATATAGAAGCCGTTCTCATAGCCCTGCAGGGTGAAATTGCGGCCGTCGACCAGGAGCCTCGCGCCTTCCTGGACGCCGATTTCGACGTAGGACTTCACCTTCTCCAGGTGGGCCTTGGTGACCAGCGGGCCGAGATCGGCATCAGCCGAGGTCGAGGGGCCGATCTTCAGCGCCTCGACGCGGGGAATCAGCTTCTCGATCAGGCGGTCGGCGGTGGCCTTGCCGACCGGCACCGCCACCGAGATCGCCATGCAGCGCTCGCCGGCCGAGCCGTAGCCGGCGCCGACCAGGGCGTCGACCGCCTGGTCGAGGTCGGCGTCGGGCATGATGATCATGTGGTTCTTGGCGCCGCCGAAGCACTGCACCCGCTTGCCAGCGGCGCAGCCGCGCGAATAGACGTGCTCGGCGATCGGGGTCGAGCCGACGAAGCCGACCGCCTTGATGTCGGGGTCGTCCAGGATGGCGTCGACCGCCTCCTTGTCGCCATTGACGACGTTGAGCACGCCGGCCGGCAGCCCGGCCTCAAGCAAAAGCTCGGCGAGCTTCATCGGCACGCCGGGGTCGCGCTCGGACGGCTTGAGGATGAAGGCGTTGCCGCAGGCCAGCGCCGGCCCGAACTTCCACATCGGGATCATCGCCGGGAAGTTGAACGGGGTGATGCCGGCGACGACGCCGAGCGGCTGGCGCATCGAATAGATGTCGATGCCGGGGCCGGCGCCGTCGGTGTATTCGCCCTTCATCAAATGCGGAATGCCGGTCGAGAACTCGATGACCTCGACGCCGCGCTGGATGTCGCCGCGCGCGTCCGGGATGGTCTTGCCGTGCTCGCGGGCGAGCAGCTCGGCAAGCTCGTCGTAATCGCGCTGCACCAGCCGCAGGAATTCCATCAGCACGCGGGCTCGGCGCTGCGGATTGGTGGCGGCCCAGGCCGGCTGGGCGGCGAGGGCGTTGTCGACCGCGGCGCGCAGCTCGGCGGCGGTGGCGAGCGCCACCTTGGCGATCACCTCGCCGGTCATCGGCTGGAACACCTCGCCGAACCGGCCCGAGTTGCCCGGAACATGGCGGCCGCCGATGAAATGCCCGTACTCCCGCATGCGTCTCTCCCGATCTTGTTGCGACGGGGACGTTGCAGCCCCGCTCGGCCTTACGCATAGCCAAACACGGCGGTGCACGAAAGACGACGGACGTCGCAGGGGGCGGGTGCGCGGCTGGCGGCGCGCGGGTTCTGGCGGGGCGGCTGTCGCGGCATGCGCAAATGGCGCGGAAGCCCGTGGGGCTCCCGCGCGCGGCCTTGCCGAACGCCGGCCGGCTGCTTTGTCAGAACCGGTAGTTGATGCCGAGCTTGACCGCGTGAATCTGGTGGTCGGAGCTGACGCCGTAGGCGGTATCGGCATAGGTGAAATCGGCGCGGTCGCTGCCGAAGTCGAGGTAGTTGTATTCGAGCTTGGCCGACCAGTTCTGGGCAAACGCCCATTCGACGCCGGCGCCGATGGTCCAGCCGGTGCGGGTGTCGCTGTCCTTGAACACCGTGCCGCCGTTGTAGGCCACCCAGCGCTCGACGTCGGCGAAGGCGGCGCCGCCCTTCACATAGATCAGGGTGTTGTCGATGGCGTAGCCCACCCGGCCGGTGAGGGTGGCGATCCAGTTGATGTCGCTGCCGCCGGACCAGCCGATCCCGCCCCAATCGGTGCCGCCGAGGTCGGTCCACGACATGTCGCCCTCGACGCCGACCACCCACTGGCCGAACTGGTAATTGTAGCCGATCTGGCCGCCGCCGATGAAGCCGCTCGCATCATGGCCGCCGGCCCAGCCTGCGCCCCAGTCGTCACCCCAGCCGCTCTCGCTCCAGGCGCCGCCGAGATGGGCGCCGACGTAGAAGCCGGTCCAGCTGAACGGCACGTAGGCGGGCGAATAGGGCACCGGGGCGCGCCCGAGATCG
Organism: Blastochloris viridis; assembly: GCF_001402875.1. Lineage (NCBI taxonomy): Bacteria > Pseudomonadati > Pseudomonadota > Alphaproteobacteria > Hyphomicrobiales > Blastochloridaceae > Blastochloris > Blastochloris viridis. The sequence goes on from NZ_CP012946.1 coordinate 915,845, forward strand.
GCTGCAATGGCGGAGCCGCCGAACGCGACGGTAACAGCAACGGCGATGGCGACGCGCTTCATGGAACCCTCCCACAGGTTAAGCTCGCGTCGGAAACGCGCCGGTTGCGATTAAGTTTCATCCAAAAATGCGGCGGCCGGTCGCGGCGGGCGCCGACAACGCAAAAAAGAACCCCGGCCGCGAGGCCGGGGTTCCTTGCCACACGAAAGACGTGCGACAGCAGTCGATCAATACTTGCGGACGACCGGGTCGGCCGCGCCGCCGAAGCGGTAGTTGACGCCGAGCTTCACGACGCTGACGTCGGTGTCGATCTTGACGAGGCCGTCGCCGATGATGGTGTTCTTGTCGCCGAAGTCGTAATAGTCGTACTCGACAAACGTCGACCAGTTCGGAGCGAAGGCGTACTCGATGCCGCCGCCGACGGTCCAGCCGTCGCGGGTCTCGCTCTTCTTGGCCGAGTCAATGCCGTCGGAGACGGTGCTGTCGAGGTCGGTCCAGGCGGCGCCGCCCTTCACGTAGAACAGCGCGCGATCGACGGTGAAGCCGACGCGGCCGGTGACGGAGGCGAGCCAGGTGGCTTCGTTCTTGAATTCGACGCCGCCGATGGTGCTCTTGCCCTCGAGGTTGGCGCCAGAGATGTCACCCTGGATGCCGACCACGATGTTGCCGATCTGGTAGTCGAAGCCGATCTGGCCGCCGCCGACGAAGCCGTCGAAGTCGTTGTCGGTGCCGACGCCGTCGAAGGTCCAATCGTTGGTGCCCCAGCCGTAGCCGACGTTACCGCCGAGGTAGAACCCGGTCCAGTTGGTGCCGTAGGTCACCGGCGCCGCCGCGGCCGCGGCGGCCTTGCGGGCCGCGAGGTCAGCGGCCGAGGCGGTGCCGGCGAGAACGGTCGAGGCGAGAAGGGCTAATGCGATACGACGCATGTTGGGTCTCCGTTGTGGTGGAGGCCATCGTTTAGACCCGCCGCTGCCCGAAAAAATGGCGAAATCGTGCAGCACCCCGGTTTTGGCCGGGCTGTTGCAGCTATGCCACAATGCGGCCTCATCCACAGGTTGCATGCAAATTTGCATAACAACGGGGCGGCAAGCTGTGCCAGCACAGGCGACCCGGCGCCCGACCGCCGGCGCCTGCGCGGATGGAGGGGCGGAAAATTCCCGTTAAACGCGAGCGGCCTGCGGTCCGGCCGAGCCAGACGGACGCTCCAAGCGCCTGATGCGGTTTCCGTTTGTGCGAACAGGCGTCACCGGAATCGGCAAAGCCGCGGCGGCGCGCGACCGGGGATGGGGTCCCTCGCGACGGGCTTGCTACCGAATCAGGCGCTGGCCCGATTGCGGGCCCGCCGTTGCCGTACGGTGGCGTGGAAGCCCCGGCCGGGGCCGGGGCTTCCATTGACCACGATAGCCGCGGCTCAGTAGCCGAAGCGGTAGTTGACGCCGACCTTCACGACGCTGACGTCGGTGTCGACCTTGTAGAGGTCGCCGCCGAACTCGGTGTTCTTGTTGCCGAAGTCGTAATAGTCGTACTCGACGAAGGTGGTCCAGTTCGGGGCGAAGGCGTACTCGACGCCGGCGCCGACGGTCCAGCCGTCGCGGGTCTTGCTCTTCTTCCAGACGTCGCCGGCGCCGTCGACGAAGGTGCTGTCGAGGTCGGTCCAGGCGGCGCCGCCCTTGACGTAGAACAGGGCGCGGTCGACGGCGTAGCCGACGCGGGCGGTGATGGAGGCGAGCCAGGTGGCCTCGTTCTTCAGCTCTTCGCCGTCGAAGCCGTAGACCTTGCCTTCAAGGTTGGAGCCGGAGATGTCGCCCTGCAGGCCGAGGACGATGTTGCCCATCTGGTAATTGAAGCCGAGCTGGCCGCCGCCGACGAAGCCGTCGAAGTCGGTGTTGAGCTTGCCGGCCGACCACGACGGCGCGGTCCAGTCGTTGGTGCCCCAGCCGTAGCCGACGTTGCCGCCGAGATAGAAGCCGGTCCAGTTGAAGGCATAGGCAGTCGGGGCCTGCACCGGGGCATAGCGGCGCGAGCTGAGGTCCGCGGCGGAGGCGGTGCCGGCGATCATGGTCGTTGCCAGGAGCGCAAGGGTGATTCGACGCATGGTAGTCTCCAGTAAATGGGCCGGGCCGACGGCGAAGTCCGCAAGACCGGCGGCTTGGTATTGGGTGTCCGCGGCACCACTGGCGCCGCGGGCGGTGGATTTCCTCAGTCAGCTCCGCCGAGCGCGGCGCCGGCGTCGACGCCACGGTCATTCCGAAGGACGGGCCGGGTGGGCGAATGCTCGCCGCCGCGTCCGCCGACCGCTGCCGACCGGGCAAGAGTGAATGCGACGGCATGGCTGCTGCGGGCCGCCCCAGTCGGGCGATCCCTCAGCGAAGATCCAAAACGCACACCAACGCGCCGCATGACCGTGTCCTTTCGGCTATGCGGCTGTTGTGGGCGAACGCGATTAAGCGCCGGTTACTAGGAAGAATTTTCCCATCGTTTGTGGCTTTGGCGCCACAGTCCGGAAACCAGCGGCCGGCGACGGGCGAGCCGCGGCTGGCGAGGGGCAGCGAGGGGGAACCGCCGTCGGACAAAAAAAGCCCCCGGCCTGAGCCGGGGGCTACGTTGCGTTGTTAACTGGTGGTTTCGGCAATCAGTAGCGCGCTGCAACCGCCGGAGCGGGCCCGCCGAACCGATAGTTGACGCCCAGCTTGACCGTGTGGATCTGGGCCTCTTCCTTGAAGTAATAGTCGCCGACGTAGTATTCGTGGCCGCCGCCGAAGTCGATGTAGTCGTATTCGAGCTTGACCGACCAGTTCGGCGTCCACGCCCATTCGACGCCAGCGCCGAGCGTCCAGCCAGTATGGGTGTCGTCGCGGTTGTCGTAGTAGACGTCAAGGAGGTCGTAGTTGCGTCCGCCGTCGCGGCCGCCCCAGGCGGCGCCGCCCTTGGCATAGAGCAGCCAGTTGTCCCAGGCATAGCCGATGCGGCCGGTCAGGGTGGCGATCCAGTCGACCGAGCTGCCGCGGCCGTAGTAGAAGAACGGGTCATCGATGTAATAGTCGTGGCTGGTGCCGAGGTCGGTCCAGGAGACGTCGCCTTCGACGCCGAACACCCACTGGCCGACCTGGTAGTTGAAGCCGATCTGGCCACCACCGAGGAAGCCGTTGTCGTCCTTCCCGCCGTAACCAGTGTAGGGAAAGCCGTAGTAGTCGTAATCGCTGCTTGTGTCGGCCCAGGCCCAACCGATGTGACCACCGAGATAGACGCCGGTCCAGTTGACTCCGACCGCGACAGGATAAGAGGCGACCGGCGCTGTGCGGGCGATGTCCGCCCCAAACGCGGTCCCCGTCAGCGCGGTCGAGGCGAGCAGCGCAAGTGCAAAGCGACGCATGTAAGCCTCCATTTAGGGTCTCCCAACCCGGGAAAAGTGGTACCACGCTGCTTCTCAACTTCGCCAGAGCCATTTAATCGGTGGTTGCAATTTCCCAGGGGGTGTTGCTCTACCGCAACAATGGACCGGTCGTTACGGCCTCCTTTGGCCGGAATTGGCGAAATGGCCGCAAATGTCCCCAGCGCTTACCCGGAATTAAGCCCGCACCGGGAACATGCCCCCTAAGCGGGACCCTCTTGCCATGGCGGTCCCAATGGGTTGGGAGCTGTCTGTCTATGGATATCGCCACCGCACTGGGTTTTGCGCTCGGCACCGGCGTCGTGCTGCTGTTGATGATGCTCGACGGCGACCTTGGTATGTTCGTCGACAAGCACGCCATCATCGTGATCTTCGGCGGCAGTACTGCGGCCACGCTGATCCGCTTTCCGCTGTCGACCATTCTTCACGGTTTGCCGATGGGGATAAGGTTCGCCTTCAACCTGCGGCGCATCACCTCCCACGATCTGGTCGAGCAGATTTCCCACCTCGCCGACGTTGCCCGCAAGCAGGGTCCGATCGGCCTGGAAAAAGAGGAGATCGAGGACACCTTCCTTGCCAAAGGCATCCGTTACGTTGCCGACGGGTACGACAGCGACTTCATTCGCGACAATCTCGAGCGCGACCGCGACAACTTCCTCACCCATCTGGATGAAGGCTCCAAGGTTTATCGCGGCATCGGCGACTGCGCACCGGCGTTCGGCATGGTCGGGACTCTGATCGGCATGGTGCAGATGTTCGCCAACATGTCCGACGCCTCCAAGCTCGGGCCGTTCATGGCGGTGGCGCTGCTGGCCACGCTTTATGGCGCGGTGGTGTCCAACCTGATCTGCCTGCCGCTCGCCGACAAGCTGCACGGCCGCCTGATCGACGAGGAAATCAACCGCTCGCTGATCATCGATGGTGTGCTGATGATCCGCGATTCAAAGAGCCCCGGCGTGGTGCGCGAGATGCTGATGGCCTACCTGCCCGAGCACAAGCGCGACGAGCTTGCCGAAGCAGCGGCCGCGTGACGACGCGAGCGGAAGGGCGAGACCATGGCTAGGAAAAAAGGCGGCGCCCACGGTGGCGGTCACGGCTGGTACGTGACCTTCGCCGACCTCATGGGCTTGCTCATGATGTTCTTCGTTACGCTCACCGCGTTCTCGACGCTCGACAAGCCGAAGCTGCAGATCGTCGCCGGGTCGATGCGGGAGGCGTTCGGCACCCAGACCCAGTTTCGCACCACCGGCATGGTCGAGGTCGACGGCCTGCCGACGCGCACGCGGCTGAAGAACGTCGGTCGGGTCGATCCCAACGACGTGTCCGACACCGCTGCACCGCACGATCCCGACCTGCCGGACAACGGCATCCGCTCGCGCGACCTCGAATTCGCGCTGGCCGCGGCCTCGCTGCGCCAGGCGCTGCAGGACCTGCCGGAAATCTCCGAGGCGTCGAAAAACGTCATCCTGGAGGAGACCAAGCAGGGCGTGAACATCTCGCTGGTTGACCAGGACGGTCGGCCGATGTTTCCGGAAGGCATGAAGGAGCCCTTTGAGCGCGCCCGCCGCGTGCTGGCCAAGCTGTCGGTGCCGCTGAAGCAGATGCCCTACCGCATCTCCATCGCCGGCCACACCGCGGCGACGCGCACGCCGCCACGCCCGGGCTACGGCCCATGGGACCTCTCCACCGATCGCGCCAATGCGGTGCGGCAGATCCTGGAGGAATCCGGCGTGCCGAGCTCGCAGATCTTCGCGGTCACCGGCAAGGCCGACACCGAGCCGATGTTCCCGGACGATCCCTACCTGTCGGCCAACCGCCGGGTGACTCTGACGCTGATGAAGGAAGCGCCGCCGCTGCCGCCGGGGTTCGCCCCCTGACGCCGCGCCGCCGGCGTCCGCGGTCACCACGGGGCTGGGGCCGATGGAGCGGGCCGGCCATGCGGGGTGGCGAAAATGTGGTGCGGCGATGAGATTTGCCGGCCGGGCGCTGGCATTGGAGAAATTCCATTTAGATACTGCTGAGCATGTGGGCGCACATTCCCGGCGTCCGCGGATACAGATGTGGGCGTTGAGCCACAGAGCGCTTTCCGCAGGCCTGGTGCCGGGGTTGCGAGAGAAAACGCAACGGCCCAAGATGTTGGCGCGCCAGTCCGATGCAGCCGGCTCGGCCGATGAGCCTGGATCGCTGGCGCGGTGGAGGCAGGCATGACCAGCCACGATCCGCGCCGCGTGCGCGATCTCGATCCCGATGCCGTCGCCGATGCCCTCGCCGCTGGCGACTGTGTGCTGGTGGACGTGCGCGAGCCGGCCGAGATTGCCCGCGGCATCATCGAAGGGGCGGTGACGATGCCGCTGTCGACGTTCGACCCGACGCAGATCGTCGTGCCGGCCGGATGCAACGTGGTGTTCTACTGTGCGGCGGGCGTGCGCTCGGTGCGGGCGGCGCAGGTGGCGCAGGCGGCGGGGTTCTCCTACGACGCTCATCTCGCCGGCGGCGTGAAGGCGTGGCTCCAGGCCGGCAGGGCGGTCGTTGTGCCATCGTGACGCGGAGATGCGGCGCGACCGCCGCCGATCGCGCGGTTCGGTTGCGGATTTTCACGGAATATTTGATTTCAGGCGGCAAAATCCGCCAGCCTCAACGACCCGGCGCGTCGGTGACCGGGACCGCTGGTGCAACATGATACGAAATGCGGCCGATCAGGCCGGCGTTTCATCGTGTGGTTGCCGGAAATCCTCGTTCGACCAAGGATTTTTTGGCGAGGTCGTTTCCGGGATCACCCCTGATCGACCGGAAACCTTATGAGGTCCACCGCGGAGAAGCTGCGATGATCACGCGACGTCTTGCTATCGTGGGTGCCGGCTCCATCGGCACCGGCATCGCGATCAACGCCGCCCACCACGGCGTTCATGTCGTGTTGATCGACACCAGCGCCGCGATCGCCGAGCGCGCCAAGCGCCGCGCCGCCGAGGTGTTCAGCCGCTTCGTTAGCAACAACGGCATGAAGGAGCGCGAGCGCGCCGCCGCGCTGTCGCGGATAGAACCCAGCACCAGCATCGCCGACGTCACCCGCGCCGACGTGGTGATCGAGTCGGTCTACGAGTCATTCGCGGTGAAGGCGGCGGTGTTCGACGAGATCTCGCGCTTCGCCCAACCAGACGCGCTGATCGCCACCAACACCAGCGGGCTCAGGGTGTCGCGGCTCGCCGCCCACGTCGCCAATCCCGGACGGTTCCTGGGGCTGCATTTCTTCTCGCCGGCCGAGATCAACCCGGTGGTCGAATTGGTCAGCGCCGAGCGCACCACCGGGGAGACCGCGGACCTGGCGCGGGCGCTGCTGCAGGCCACCCGGCGGGTGGTGCTGCCCTGCAAGGATTCGCCGGGCTTTGCGCTCAACCGCTTCTTCTGCGCCTACAGCAACGAGGCCGCCCGCCTGCTCGGCGAGCGGGTCGGCACCGTCGGCGAGATCGAGCGCGCCGCGGAGGATGCGTTCGACGCCGCCGCCGGGCCGTTCCGGGTGTTGAACCTGATCAAGCCGGGCATCAATCTCGACGCCATCCGCAATCTCGCCGAGCTCGGGGCGTTCTACGCGCCGGCGCCGAAGATGGTGGAGATCGGCGAGACCGGCGGCACGTTCGAGGTCGACCGGCCGCTGGCACCGATGGACGAGGTCCAGTACGACACCGTGATCCGCCGCGTGCGCGGCGCCACCTTCCTGGCGGTGCTGCAGGAGCTGGACGAGGAGGTCGCCGACGCCCGCGTCCTCGATACCGGCGCCAAGCTGGCGTTCAAGTTCTCCCGGCCGCCCTGCGCGCTGATGGACAGCCTTGGCCGCCGCGCGGTGGAAGCGCTGGTGGCGCCGTTCGTGGCACGCTACGGCGTGGCGATGCCGGTCAGCATCGCCCTGGTCGGCCGGCTGGCTACCGACCGCACCATGGTGCGCGACGGGGCGACGCGGGTGCAAGGCCGCAGCGCGTCTTAATATACCGCGACGCCGATGAAATCCCCTTCGCCAACTGATGTCGGCGCAGGCGCGCAGGACGGATTCCTTCGGAGACGCGGTATACCAGTGGCCCTGATGAGCGACCTTTCTCGGCCTCATGCTGAGGAGGCTGCGCAGCAGCCGTCTCGAAGCATGGGCCGAAGGCCGCCGTCAGCGTCGCCTCATCCTTCGAGACGCGGTCTTGCGACCGCTCCTCAGGATGAGGCGAGCTGGCGTCGGTGAAAGCTGCGATCGGAACCGGCGGCCGGCTGGCGCCGCGGTTGATCTCAGCTGCTCGGGCGGCCGCGCAGCACCAGGCGGTCGCCGCGCACCTCGTAGGAGTCCAGCCGGTTGAGGAAGGTCATGCCGAGCAGGCTGGTCTTCAGGCTGTTGCCGGATTCGGCCACTAGAGCCGGCACGCGGCGGGCGACGATGTCGCCGACGGTGAGTTTCTCGATCACGATCGAGGCGGCCTTGGTGCGGCCGTTGGCGGTTTCCACCACCACGTCGTAGCGCAGGAAGTCGAGCGGCAGCCCGGCGGCCTTGGCGGCGTCGACCGTCAGCACCACCGCGGTGGCGCCGGTGTCGACGATCATCGGCACCCGGCGGCCGTTGACGTCGGCCCTCACCGTGAAGTCGCCGCTGCGGGTGCGCGTCAGCTCTACCTGCGGCGCCTCGCCCGGATTGCCGGTGAGCGTGCTGGGCAGGGTCCAGCCCACCACGCGGTGGCCGAGGCCCAGCAGGTCGGCACGGTAGTTGTAGGCAAACGCGATCACGCTGGCGAGGCCGACCCACACCAGGATGGTGCGCAGGGCGTCGATCAGCTGGCCGCGGTAGATCAGGAACACCAGGGCGCCGATCGCCACCACCAGCGAGGCGCGCCAGGTCACGTCGGCGATTTCGGTGAACGGCACCCCGCCGATCTCGCCGACCTGGTTGCGCGCGCCGAAGGCAAGAATCAACGCGGCGACCGCCGCCACCAGCACGGCAAGGGGACGAGCGGCGGTCACGGCACAGCCTCATCGCGGCCGAGCCGGGCGAGGCGCTCGGGCAGCACTGCCATCACCCGGTCGCGTTCGGCTTGAGACATGGATTTCCAGCAGGCGATCTCGTCGAGGGTGCGGCCGCAGCCGATGCACAGCTTCGCGGCGGGGTCGAGGGTGCAGACCTTGGTGCAGGGGCTGGCGAGCGTCATCGGAGAGTCCGGAGAATTCCGCGCGACCATACCCGCTGCGCGCCGGAGCGCAATCGCGGCGATTGTGGGTCCAGGGCGCCGAACTCGGGTTAACGGCGGTTTCGGGGTTGCGGAAGGTCTGATTCGATGAGGGGCCTCGATTCGGAGCCCCGCCATGAGCCTTGATGGCCTGAGCCTTGATGCCCTGCTTGTCCCTGAGAAGTCGCGCCTGAAGGTGCTGCTCGACCACCTGTCGGTGATCGAGGACCCACGCGAGGCGTGGCGGGTGGCTCACCCGCTGCCGGAGGTGCTGCTACTGGTGGTGTGCGGCACCTTGGCGGACTGCGACGACTACGAGGGAATCGCCGAGTGGGGCGAGACGCATCTGTCGTTTCTGCGCCGCTTCCTGCCCTACCACCACGGGGTTCCGGGGGCGCGTTGGCTGACCCTGCTGATGAACCGCATCGACCCGGACCTGTTCGCGGCAGCGTTCACGGCGTGGGTTCGGGAGAGCTGGCCGGATCGCCCGGACCTGGTGGCGATCGACGGCAAGACCTCGCGGCGCAGCCACGACCGCGGGGCCGGCAAGGCGCCGCTCCATCTCGTCTCGGCGTTCGCCACCACCCGCCGCCTGGTGCTCGGCCAGGAGGCGGTCGCCGACAAGAGCAGCGAGACCACGGCGATCCCCCTCCTGATCGAGCGGCTCGCCGCCGCCGGCGGCCTCGACGGCACCCTGATCTCGATCGACGCCATCGCCACCAATCCGACCATCGCCACCGCCATCCGAGGCGCCAAGGCCGACTATCTGCTCGCCGTGAAGGCCAACCAGCCGACCCTGCGGGCCGAGATCGAGAGCTTCTTCGCCGAGACGCCCGCGGCCGAGACCGAGAGCGTCACCGACCTCGACAAGGGCCATGGCCGCATCGAGAGCCGCACCGTCACGGTTGCCCGCGAGGTCGATTGGCTGAAGGGGGACCGGCGTTTTCCCGGCGAATTGCGGCTGCCCGACGTCGCCACCATCGTGCGCGTCGCATCGCGCGCCGAGCTCGCCGACCGCTGCCGTTTCGAGACCCGATACTACGTCTCCTCGGCCGCGCTCTCGGCAACCGCTGCCGCCGAGGCCGTGCGAAGCCACTGGGCGATCGAGAACAGCCTGCACTGGGTCCTCGACGTCACCTTCGGCGACGACCAGTCCCGCCTGCGCAAGGGACACGGCGCCAGGAACATGGCTGTCGTCCGCCACTTCGCCTTCAATCTCCTACGCGCCGTCACCGACAAGAAAAGCCTCAGGCTCAGGCGAAAGCGCGCCGGTTGGGACCCCGAATACTGTGCTCAAGTCCTCGGACACAGGACGCGTTAACCCGGATTCGGTGCCCTGATTGTGGGTCTGGTTCGAGGCAGCGGCCGGTGCCGCGGCGCCGGCCCGGAGCCATGCAATCCTGCACGGGCGAGCCGCCTTGCGTCCCGTTCGCACCCGCGATAGGTCCTCCGGCACCCGTCTTCCGGGGAACCGGATGCCGTGCGCCGGGCGGCTTTTGCGCCGGGCGGCGTGCTTTCGGCATCGTCGGCCGGCCGATTCGGATGTGACGGCGCCAGCCGCCGCGGGGCCTCCTCGCCGGCGGACCGGCGGCCGCACCCCCGGCGCCGCACCGTCTCGACGACGCGCGGCAGGCGGGCTGCGGTCGACCTCCAACCCTCTGCTGGAAGTAAAGTCGAATGTCCGAAGCTTACGCACCCACCGGTCTGCCGTTTGACGACATCCGCCGGCTCGTCGCCAACATGCCTGGCCCGGACCAGGAGGCGGTGGCTGCCGTTCGCGCCCGCGATGCCGAGCTGACCAAGCCGCCCGGCTCGCTGGGCCGGCTGGAGACGCTGGTGGAATGGCTCGCCGCCTGGCAGGGCACCGGCACCCCGGCCATCGAGCGGCCGCTGGTCGCGATCTTCGCCGCCAGCCACGGCGTCACCGCCCGCGGCATCTCGGCGTTTCCGGACTCGGTCAACCGGGCGATGCTGGACAACTTCACTCACGGCGGCGCCGCCATCAACCAGCTCTGCAACACCTACGGCCTGGGGCTGAAGGTGTTCGAACTCGCCATCGACCAGCCGACCCCCGACATCGTGGTCGAGGCGGCGCTGAGCGAGGCCGCCTGCGCCGCCACAATCGCCTATGGCATGGAGGCCACCGCCAACGGCACCGACCTGCTCTGCGTCGGCGAGATGGGGATCGGCAACACCACGGTCGCGGCGGCGATCTACCACGCCCTCTATGGCGGCCAGCCGCAGGATTGGGTCGGCCCCGGAACCGGCCTCGACGCCGAGGGGGTGAAGCGCAAGGCCGAGGTGATCGGCGAGGCGGTGACGTTCCACCGCGCCGGCGCCGGCGATCCGCTCGAAGTGCTGCGCCGGGTCGGCGGCCGCGAGATCGCCGCCATCGCCGGCGCCATCCTCGCCGCCCGCCACCAGCGGGTGCCGGTGATCCTCGACGGCTTCGTCACCACCGCCGCGGCCGCGGTGCTGCACGCCATGGACGCCGCGACGCTCGACCACTGCCTTGCCGCCCACTGCTCGGCCGAGCCGGCCCACGTCGAGGTGCTGCGCCGGCTCGGCAAGCCGCCGCTGCTCAATCTCGGCATGCGGCTGGGCGAGGGCTCGGGCGCGGCGATCGCCGCCGGCGTCGTCAAGGGCGCGCTGGCGTGCTGGCGCGACATGGCGACGTTCGCCACCGCCGGCGTCGCCAAGAAGGAGCACTGATCCGAAATCCTGCCGGCCAGGCGACACGTCGAGCTCCCGGACAGAGCAATGCCAACGGCATCTTTAGCGGGTGCCAACATCCTGGCTATACCCTAAGATGAAACCGGCGTTCCGGTCCGGCTGGCGCAGACGTCTGCGCACAGCAGTGCCGGCGGCGGACGCTTTTGCTGCGACGCCGATGCAGCGACGCCGAAAGGAGCAGCAAGATGACGGGACGACTGCTTCTGGCCGTGGTGACCGGCCTGATGGCCCTGCAGGGGGCCGGTGCGGCACAGCAGGGCGCCAGCGGCGCCTGCCGGAGTCTGGAAAAATCTGACGCTGCGCTGAACGCGGCCTATTCGAAGGCGCTGGCCAAGCTCGGCGACGACAGTGCTGCGGTGAACAAGCTGACCGTGGCGCAGCGGAACTGGCTCAAGTTTCGCGACGCTCATGTTGAGTCGGTCTTTCCGGCCGACGACAAGCGGGCGGAATACGGCTCGGCGTTCCAGGACTGCTCTTGCGCCATCGTGCTGGAGCTCACCCAGACCCGACTGCACCAGCTCGAGGCGTGGTCGGTCGGGATCCCGGAGGGCGACGTCTGCATCGGCAGCAGACCGGTGAAGAACTAGCGCACTCTGCCGCAACAGGGGATGCCGGTTGCAAAAAGTATGAGATAGATCAAAGGCTTAGAGCATCCGCTTGGTGCAATCGAATCGGCGGACGCTCAAGAGCGTCTGCCTGCCGTGGCTTAAGCGATATGCGCGTCATGATACGGCGTTCGGCCGATTGGCACGGTCGGCCGAACGCTTGGCGCCGGTCGCGGCCAGCCGATCAGAACAACCCGAACATCTTGTCGGCGTTCGCCGGGTCCTCGGCGGCGGGCCTGGGCTCGGACGAGGGCACCAGCGGCACCGTTTCGGCCACCGGCGGCAGCGCCGCCATCACCCGGCTGGCCGGGAAGGTCACCAGCACCTCGGTGCCCTCGCGCACCTCCGAGGCGAGGTTGAAGGTGCCGCCGTGGAGATCGACCAGATTTTGCACGATCGGCAGGCCGAGGCCGGCGCCCTGCTCGGCGCTCTTGATGGCGTTGGAGCCCTGGCCGAACGACGACAGCACCACCGACAATTCGTTTTCCGGGATGCCGGGACCGTTGTCCTTGACCGCCAGATATTGGCCGCCCGACGCCGTCCAGCCGATCTTGATAACGATCTCGCCGCCCTGGGGCGTGAACTTGATGGCGTTGGACAGCAGGTTGAGCACGATCTGGCGGAGCGCCCGCTCGTCCGCCCACAGCGGCGGCAAATTGGTCTCGTAAAGCTCGATGAGCGTGATGCCGCGGGTCTTGGCCCGCATCGCCATCAGGTGAACGCAGTCCTCGGCGACGCCGACCAGCGGTACCGATTCCTCGTTGAGCTGGTAGCGGCCGGCCTCGATGCGCGACAAATCGAGGATCTCGTTGATCAGGTTGAGCAGATGCTGGCCGGAGTTGTGGATGTCGGAGGAATATTCCTTGTAGGTCGGCACCTGGTGGGGCCCGAGCACCTCGCTCTTCATCACCTCCGAGAAGCCGAGAATGGCGTTGAGCGGGGTGCGCAGCTCGTGGCTCATCTGGGCGAGGAAGCGCGACTTGGACAGGCTCGCCGCCTCGGCGCGGCGCGCCGCCTCGTCCGAACGCGCCATCGCCTGTTCCAGCTCGCCGATCAGCGCTTCCTTCTCGGTGCGCGCCTCCAGCATCGCCAGGGCATTGGCGTGGATGTGGCGCGCCAGGATGTAGTAGTAGAACTGGCCGGCCGCGGCGATGCCGGCCAGGACGTAATCCTGCGTCCGGCCGGATGCGAGGTAGATCGCCACCAGCGCCACCGTGATCGGCAAGGTGCCGGCGATCGCCGCGCTCGGCAGCCCGGCCGAGAGCATGATCAGCACGGTGGTGATCAGCAGCAGCGCGAACAGCGAGAACTCGCCGGCGCCGGGGGCACCGGAGGCGTGCAGCTGAGTGACGTGGAGCACCCACGACAAGCCGAACAGAAAGTCGAATGCGGTCAGCACCACCCGCACCCGCCGCACCCGCGCCGGGTCGGCTTCGGAACGCAGGAAGGAGCGGCACGCCAGCAGCGTGAGGCCGTGGATGAACAGCACCATCAGCGTCCACAGGCCGGCCTGGAACATGCCGGTCCACAGGACGGACGACAGTCCGATCACCACGATCACCGCCGCCATCGGCAGCGCGGCCGACTGCCGGCTGGTGGCGAACAGCCGCGTCAGCTCCAGATCGAATGCGGGCCGGGTTCCGGTGGTCGATGTCAGGCGGTCGCGCGCCTCGCGCACGCGTCGCGCGGTCGCCCGCCGCCGCTCGCTGGCAGCGCGCGCAGCATCTTCCATCTCGCGCCGCTCCGAGCCGCTCGCCGTCACCGCGCCATCCCCATTGCGCACACGCTGCGAGAGTGGGCGATGATGGTTAACGTCTTCCTCACGGATATGGTTAACCTTCCGCGATGATCCGGTCTTTTCGCCGCCTGCCGTTACCGCTCGACCTGTTCGGTGCGATCGCGCTGATCGTCGGATTGGCGTGGCTGGCGCTGCTGTGGCGGGGCGAGCCCGGCGAGGTGGCCGGCTTCGCCCGGGTGATCGACGGCGACAGCCTCGCCATCGACGGCCGCGACGTCCGGCTGTTCGGCATCGACGCGCCCGAGCTGCACCAGCTCTGCGAGCGCGGCGGCCGGCCGTGGCCGTGCGGGGAGGCGGCGAAGCGGCGGCTGGGCGAATTGGCCGCAAGCCGCTTCGTGCGCTGCACCGTGCGCGACACCGACCGCTACCGCCGGGCGGTGTCGGACTGCCGCGCCGGCGGCGAGGACCTCGGGCAGCGTATGGTCGAGGCCGGGCTGGCGGTGGCGGAGCGCGGCTATTTCACCGCGGAGGTTGCCGCGCGCGCCGCCGGCCGCGGCATCTGGGCCGGCGGTTTCGAGCGGCCGGCGGAGTGGCGGCGGGCGCACCGCGGGCACTGACACAGGTTGCGGCCGCTGACGCCGAAACCGGCATCCTCCCGCCGAAAATCATGTGTCCGAGCAAGGGTTTTCGGCAACGTTGTGTGTGGGATCACCAAGGGATCGTCCGGACACCGCATCGTACCGGCCGCCCCGGATGCTGACGCAGGGGGTTGTCATGCCCGGCCCAAGATCCTGCCGCGCGCCGAGGCAGCCTGCCTTGGCCTTGGCTGAAATCCCGCTGCCGCCTCTTTACGGACGGCACGGCGGTCCCCATGTTCCCGGTATGGGACGAAATTACATCATTCTCGGGCTGTGCGCCCTGCTGGTGGTGGTGTCGGCGTTCGCGTTCAGCGACCCGGAGACCGCCTCGCGGTATTATGAGATGCGCCGTTCGGTCACATTGAGCGAGGACGTCCAGACCGTCGTGATGGCGTTGCTGGTGGCCGGCATCGGCGGTTATCTCGCGTGGCATTATCTGAAGCGCGATTGATCCGGCCGGGTATCGCCGCCTCGTTGTTGCTGATCCTGGAGGATTCCATGTCCGTCGCCGCCGAGCAGGTGCGCGCCCGTCTTGCTGCGATCCAGGTGCCGGATGGCCGCCCGCTGACCTCTTCGGGGGCGCTGTCGGACATCGTCGTCACCAACGGCAAGGTGTTCTTCTCGCTGAGCGTCGGCGCCGCGCAGGCCGCGGCGTGGGAGCCGGTGCGCCGCGCCGCCGAGGCGGCGGCCAAATCGGTGCCCGGCGTCGCCGAGGCCTATGTCGCGCTCACCGCCGAGCGCGACTCCGCCGCCGGCCGCGCGCCGGGCGGCAAGCCGGCGCCGCAGCCCGCCGCCGGCACCCGCCGCGGCGGCATTCCCGGCGTCCGCCACATCATCGCCGTCGCGTCCGGCAAGGGCGGCGTCGGCAAGTCGACCACCGCTGCCAATCTGGCGCTGGCCCTGCGTGATCGTGGCCTCGCCGTCGGCATGCTCGACGCCGACATCTATGGCCCGTCGATGCCGAAGCTGCTCGGCATCCGCGGGCGGCCCGACATGGCGAGCGGCCGCATGCTGCGCCCGCTCGACGGCTACGGCCTCAAGGTGATGTCGATCGGCTTCCTGGTTGCCGAAGACACCCCGATGATCTGGCGCGGGCCGATGGTGATGAGCGCCATCACCCAGATGCTGCGCGAGGTCGAATGGGGCACGCTCGACTGCCTGGTGGTGGACATGCCGCCGGGCACGGGCGACGCCCAGCTTACCATCGCCCAGCAGGTGCCGCTGGCCGGCGCGGTGATCGTGTCGACGCCGCAGGACCTCGCCTTGATCGACGTCCGCCGCGGAATCGCCATGTTCGAGCGGGTCGACGTGACCTCGCTCGGCATCGTCGAGAACATGAGCTACTTCCTGTGCCCCAATTGCGGCACGCGCTCTGACATTTTCGGTCACGGCGGCGGCCGCGTCGAGGCGGAGCGGCTCGGCGTGCCGTTCCTCGGCGAGGTGCCGCTGCACATGACCATCCGCGAGACCTCCGACGCCGGCCGCCCGGTGATGGTGGCCGAGCCGGACGGGCCGCACGCCGCGATCTATCGCGCCATCGCCGAACAGGTGTGGGCGCAGCTCACCACCGGCTCGGTGGGGCGGCCGCCGCCGAAGATCGTCATCGAATACTGATCGCGTTCCGCACGCGAGCGGCGTTCTCGGCGGCGTTACCGCGCGCGGACGTTACTTTTGTCGGGAAACGATTTGCTCATCGCCCAATCCGCTGTCCGAGCGCACGCCGGTTTGAGCGCGGCTTGCACCCTGCGATGATTGCGCGCACGGGCGCTGCATCCGGCTCGGCAAGAATCCCGTTGTCGAACAACGGTTTTCGGCGACGTCGTTCGCCGCAATCGCGACGCGATGTTCTGCAAACCGCACGATGCTGGGCGGCGCTGCGCGATCGCGATGGAACTTCACCAAAGCAGCTCCGTTAACCGGTGGTTAACTTCAACGGCGGCGTCAGCCGCCCGTTGGTTCCGGCGGCCGCAACGGCCGCGTCTTGGAGGGCCGCCGTGTCTGCGCCGAATGGTCGGGCGATGGCGGCGATGCCGCATCGCAGCGGTATCGGACGTTCGACCGCCCGCCGATATCGCGGCGCCTTCCCATTCAAGGGAGAACGATCAAATGTCGGTTCACAAATTCGATGTGGGTGACTATGTGCGGTTCGCCGGCAGCGGGCGCGATCCGCTGCGGGCCAACGGGGTGTTCGAAGTGTTGCGGCGCCTGCCGCAGGAAACCGGCGACCCGCAATACCGGCTGAAGGGCAAAGGCGAGCCCTATGAGCGCATGGCGCGCGAAAGCCAACTCGCGCGGGCGAGCTGACCGCTCGCAGCGATAGCCGTTACGGGCTTCGGGAGCGCCGCTCCCGGAGCCGGGCTCACGCCTCGGTTCTCGGCCCGGCCAGCGCCATCGCTGCCGGCACCGCGGCGATCCACAGCAGCATCGGCGCGAACAGATCGCCCTTGGCCAGGGCGACCAGGGCGAGGGCATCGGCCATCGCGCCGCTCGGTGGCCTTCCGGCGAAATGCAGGATCAGCTCCACCACCAGCGTCAGCGCGAGCCACACCGCGCCGATCGCCAGCGCCTCGATCATGCGCGGGCGCATCACGCGGGCGCACCGCGCCGCCACGGTGCACAGCAGGATGATGGCGAGAATGCTGGAAACGGGCTTGGCGACGTCGCCCAGCCAGGGTTCGAGCGCGGCCTTCTGGAACACCCCGTTGGCGAGGGCGATCGCGAACATGCCGAACCACACCGCGGCGGCGACGGCATAGAGGCGAGGGCGGGTCAGGATGGTGCGGATCATGTCAGGCGAACAGTGCAATCGGTGAGGCGTCGCTCTTCGATCCCGAAAAGGCTCACGCTGGAAACCCGTCGAAGCTACCGCCGCTCGCCCCGTTAGGGAAGTCGGGTCGGCAAATACAGGCGCGGTTGCCGCCGTCCGCGCCGGAGCGGGGCGGGCCCACTCTCCCATGCTAAGCGTTTGCCTTTAAACGCACAATGGCCGGCCCGCGATCGCCGTTGTGATGGCGTGGGGGCGATGGCGTTTCCGTCCGGTTTTGCCCGCCGGGCTGCGCCGGCGCCGGATGAGGCGACAGCCGGGCCGCGGTGGGGCAGGGTGGCGCCGCATTCACCGTGAGAGTCGCGATGACGAGCCTGACGTCCCCCTACGTCGCACCGATCCTGCTTTTGATCGGCTCCAATGTGTTCATGACCCTCGCCTGGTACGGCCACCTTCAGTTCAAAAGCCACTCGCTGATCACCGTCATCCTGGTGAGCTGGTCGATCGCGCTGATCGAATACTGCATGGCGGTGCCGGCCAACCGCCTCGGCCACGCGGTCTATTCGGCGGCCCAGCTCAAGACGATCCAGGAGGTGATCACGCTGACCATCTTCGCGGTGTTCTCGGTGATGGTGCTGAAGGAGCAGCTCGGCTGGAACCACCTGTTCGGCTTCGCCCTGATCGTGGCCGGAGCCACGCTGATCTTCCGCGGCTCCTAGAGCATTTTTCGCACACGCGGCGGCCGGTTCTGCGGAAAAGCGCGACAGTTCATGGCCTTGGAGCATCCGCCGCCGTGACGGTCCTCACGGTGGCTCGGCCACCCAGTCGATGCCGATGTGGCGGGGCTGGGCCTTGACCCGGTCCAGCCAGGCCAAGACGTTCGGGAAGGTCGCGAGATCGAAGCCGCCCTCACCGGCGACGTGGGTGTGGGCGAACAGCGCGATGTCGGCGATGGTGTAGCGGCCGGCGGCGAACCACGCGGCGGTGGCGAGATGGCGCTCCATCGACATCAGCGCGGCGTAGCCGCGTTCCATCCAGTCGTCGAAATGGTCGCGCCGCAGGTCGGCGCCGCCGCGGATCGACAGCCAGAACCGCGGCTGGGCGAGATAGGTCTCGTGGGAGTTCTGCTCGAAGAACATCCAGCGAAGCACCTCCGCCCGCTCCCACCGCCCGTCCGGGAACAACGCGGTGGCCTCGGCGATGAAGCACAGGATGGCGTTGGATTCGGCCAGATAGCCGCGCCCGCGCATCTCGAGCAGCGGGATGCGGCCCTCGGGGTTCTTGCGCAGGAAATCCGGCGTCCGGTTCTCCCCGCGCAGGATGTCGACGTTGACGAGCGTGAAGGGGATTTCCAGCTGGTTGAAGGCCAGCCGGACCTTGTAGGCGTTGCCCGACTGCTGCATCGAATAGAGCGTGTACACGGACGGAGTCCCCCGTTGACCTATCGCGCCGGCGCCTGGGCCGGCGCAGTCAGGCATCAGACATGACGACGACAGCCGGCCTCATCTTCACCGCCATCATCGTCGGGTTCATCGTGGCGGTCATCCTCTACCGACGCCAGCGGATCGAGTCGTTCCGCCGCGCGGTGCTGGCGCTGGGCGGCAGCACGACCCGTCCCGGCCCGCTGCCGGGCACGGTGGACTGGGCGGGGACGGAAGTGACGGCGGCGCGCGCCATCGAGATCGTGCCGGGGGTGCCGGCGACCTTCATTGCGCTGATGCGCTCGGCGGCGCCGGCGGCGTCGGAGGACTTCGGCACCACGCGGGCCGATCCGTTCCTGCTGCTCCGGCTGCCGGCCGAGGCGATCGCCGACGATGCGGCGTTCCGGCGCGCGCTGGCGGCGAGGGTGCCGCTCGACGGGGTGGTCTATGACGACACCGACCATGCCGTCGTCATGGTGCGGGCGCTCCACACCGGGGCGAAGGTGACGGCGTTCATCGAGGCGGTGCGCGCCGCGCTCGATCCGGCGCCGCGCCCGGCCGAGGGCTGGCGCGGCGCGGTGCCCCCAATCAGCGGGCGGTGACGAGCTGGAGCGCGGCGCGGCGCGGCGGCGGGTCGCCAAAGGCGGACAGCAGCACGGCGCGCATCAAATAGGGCGCCACCTCCGCCTCGGGCAGCGGCCGGCTGAAGTGAAAGCCCTGCAGGAAGTCGCACCCCATCCCGCGCAGCAGCGCCGCCTGCTCGGCCATTTCGACGCCCTCGGCGGTGACCTGCATGTCGAGGGTGTGGCCGAGCGCGACGATGGTGCGCAGGATGTGGGAAATGTGCTGGTCGCGCGCTTCCCAGCCGATCATGAACGAGCGGTCGATCTTGATCTTGTCGAACGGGAAACGCCACAAATAGCCCAGGCTCGAATAGCCGGTGCCGAAGTCGTCCATCGCCGTCGACACGCCAATCGCCCGGAGGGTCTGAAGCTGCCCCAGCACGCTTTCGGTGTCGCGCAGCAGCAGCCCCTCGGTGATCTCCAGTTCGAGGCGATGGGGATCGAGCCCGGACGCCGCCAGCGCGTCGGTGACGATCCTGCACAGGTCGGCGTTGGCGAACTGCGCGGGCGACAGATTGACGGCGACGCCCAGCGGCTGCGGCCAAGCCGCCGCGGCGGCGGCGGCGCGGTTCAGCGCCCAGGCGCCGATGGCGTTGATCAGGCCGAGGTCCTCGGCAATCGGCACGAACACCGTCGGCGGGACGTAGCTGCCGTCGGGCCGCGGCAGCCGCAGCAGCGCCTCGAAATAGGCCGGCCTGCCGGTGCGCGCACGCACCACCGGCTGGAAATGAAGCTCGAACGCCTCGTTGGCGGCGGCGTCCCGCACCAGGGCCTCGAGTTCGTGGCGGCGGCGGATTTGCGCCTCCATGCCGACCTCGAACAGGCAGACGTCGGCGCGCACGCCGGGCGAGCAGGCCGATTTGAGCGCAAGCTCCGAACTGTGCAGCAGCGCTTCGGCGGTGGTGCCGTGGGCCGGCGCGATGGCAAGGCCGATCGAGGCACCGCAGACGAGGTCGAGGCCCTTGACCACGAACGGGCGGTCGAGCGCATCCTTCAGCCGGCGGGCGAAACGCAGCGCGGTGGCGGGCTGCTCGATCTCGTCCTGGATGATCAAAAAGCCGTTGCCGCTGATGCGCCCGACCAGATCGCACTCGCCGATGGCGCCGCTCAGCGTCTCGGCGACGGCGCGGATCAGGCCATCGCCGATGTCGTAGCCGTGCTCGTCGTTGATGCGCCGCAGCTGGTCGATGTCGATGTTGTGGATCGCCAGCGTGTGGCCGCTCTCGGGCAGCCGGGCCAGCCGCTTCGACAACCGGGCGAGCAGCGTCGCCCGGTTCATCAGCCGTGTCAGCTCGTCGCGCTGCGCGAGGAATTCGTTGCGGACCTGTGCGACCTTGCGCTCGATGGCGAGGAACTCGGCGGTCTGCTCGGCGGCCTCCTTCTGGCGCGAGCGGACCTGGAGCACGATCGCCGGCGCGGCGAATGCCAAGGTGATCAGGGCCGCGAACGCCATACCGACCATCGACAGCAGGCGGTCGAAGCCGGCGCTCTTTTCGGTCTGGTCGACATAGGCCTTGAACACGCCGGCAACCGTCCCGCGCACCAGGATCGGCTGGTAGGACACGGCGAACAGTGACTTCGGCGCCAACGGGTCGGTGTGCTCCAGAACGGTTTTGGGGTGGGCGGTGGCGGCGACCTCGCCGGCGACCGGGTCGACGACGGTGCCGCCGGTGCGCACCTGGCCCTCGATCTCGTCCGAGGTGAGGCGGATGTGGCCGGCGGTGTCGCACAATTGGTAGCGCACGATGCGCATGCCGTGACGGTGGGCGGCCAGGAAGGCGGCGCTGCCCGGCAACGGCGCCCGGCCTGCGGCAATGTCGGCGAAATCGGGGAGGTTCAGCGCGAAATGGCGCTTCCAGTTGGCGACCGCGGATTCAGCATCGGCACGGATCAGCCTCTCGACGGTGACCTGGACGAATGCCAGCGTGGCTCCGGCCAACAGGACGACGCCGGCGAACAGGCCGATGAAGAACCAGGCGCCGGATTTCCGAAACGTCATGTGCTCGCCTCACTCAGGTCGGTACAATGCCACGGCGTTGGAAATAATCGGTTACGGTAGCGGCGAATTGCGGCCGTCCGTTTCAAATTTGTTGGGCGCCATGGCGAAATATTTCCATCGGCGGCGGGGAGTTGCCTAGGGGGTGCCGCCGTTACGTGCGCCGGGCTGCATGGGTGTTGTTACCGATCTTTTACCTGCGGCCGCGCGATCCGGGCGGTCATCCTGCAGCTTTTCGATGCAGTATGACGGCGGATGTGTGCGATGACGTCGAAACGGGCGACCAGCGGCGGGATCAGCCGAGCATTTTTTGTCGGCGGCGCCGGACGACGTTTATTCGAGGTTGAAACAAGACTTCGGACGATTTGGCGGTCTTCACGCTTCGGTAAAGTCGCTGGCGTAACTCTGGTGAAAAATCCGGAGTGGTCTCATGGTTGCCGATACTGCACTGGCGAAACGCGCTGCGTTCATCCGCATTGATGATGAGACCCGTCGGCATCTGCGCGAGCTGAGCCCGGTGGTGGCGGCGTGCATGCCGCCTGCGCTCGACAAGTTCTATCAGCACATCGCCGCGACGCCGGACATGGCCCGGCTGTTCCGCTCGCCCGAGCGCATCGCCCATGCCCGCATGCGCCAGATGCAGCACTGGGCGCTGATCACCGAGGCCACGTTCGACGAGGCTTACGTCGCCTCGGTGTCCAGCGTCGGCCGCACCCACAACAAGCTCGGTCTGGAGCCGGGCTGGTACATCGGCGGCTACACCTATCTCATCAACGAGGTGGTGGCGGCGCTGCTAGGCCGGGCGTCGAGCTGGTTCGGCGGTGGGCCGTCGGCGGACATTCGCGGCAAGATCGCGGCGTTCGTGCAGGCGGCGATGCTCGACATGGACTTCGCCATCAGCGTCTATCTGGAGGAGAGCCGCCGCGAAAAGCAGGAGGCGCTGGCCCAGATCGCCGACTTGTTCCAGTCCTCGATCGGCACCATCACCACCACCGTCGATGCGGAGACGCAGGACGTGCACCGCAACGCCAATGAGATGGCGGCGACCGCCGACACCACCAAGAAACGCGCGATGACGGTCGCGGCGGCGGCGGCGGAATCGAGCGCCAGCGTCGGCTCGGTCGCGGTGGCGGTCGAGCAGCTGTCGTCCTCGATCAACGAGATTTCGTCGCGGGTGCAGGTGGCCGCCGCGACCGCTAGCTCGGTTGCCGACCGGGCGCGGGAAACGCGCGCGGTGGTGTCTAACCTGGTCAAGGTCGCCGACGAAATCGGCGGCATCATCACCCTGATCAAGACCATCGCGGCGCAGACCAACCTGCTCGCCCTCAACGCCACCATCGAGGCCGCCCGCGCCGGCGACGCCGGCCGCGGCTTCGCGGTGGTGGCGAGCGAGGTCAAGACACTGGCCGGCCAGACCACCAAGGCGACCGAGGACATCGAGCGCCAGGTCGGCATGATCCAGACCGTGACCACCCAGACCGCGACCTCGATCGAGGAGATCAACGAGGCCAACGCCAAGGTCAACGAGGCGTTCGCCTCGATCGCGGCGGCGGTCGAGCAACAGTCGGCTGCCACCCAGGAGATCGCGCGCGCGACCGGGGACGCCGAGGCCGGCTCGCGCAACGTCGCCGGCGAGATGAACGAGGTGCGCGGCGACGCCGAAACCACCGGCCAGGCCGCCGGGCAGATGCTGACGGCGAGCGCGACGCTGGCCAGCGAGATCGAGCGGCTGCGGACGGAAGCCACCGCCTTCCTGAACCGCATTCGCGCAGCGTGAGGGCGGCCTGACGCCTTGGGCCGATGCGCAGGCGTGATCGGAAAGGTCACGGCTTTTGATCGCGCGCGGGCTGGAACGGCAGAGGGTGCCCAACTTCGCGGCGCCGGCCCATTTTTCCTTGCCTGCCCAGGCCGCCGCGACTAGGGAAGACCGCTTGGCCGGGCCGGTTAATGCCGGCCGGCCAAGGCCAGTCGCCCCGTTCCGTCCCATCGTCTCAGTTTTGCAGGAGTGCCGCCATGGGCTTCCTCGCCGACAACCTGTCGCGCATCAAGCCGTCCGCTACGATCATGCTGACCCAGATGGCGCGGGAGCTGAAGACGAAGGGCAAGGACGTCATCTCGCTGTCGGTCGGCGAGCCGGATTTCGACACGCCCGACAACATCAAGGAGGCGGCGATTGCCGCCATCCGCCGCGGCGAGACCAAGTATTCGCCGGTGCCCGGCATTCCGGAGCTGCGCCAGGCGGTCGCCGACAAGTTCAAGCGCGAGAACGGCCTCGACTACAAGCCGAGCCAGGTCATCGTCGGCACCGGCGGCAAGCACGTCATCTTCAACGCGCTGATGGCGACGCTGAACCCCGGCGACGAGGTGATCTGCGTTGCGCCCTATTGGGTGAGCTACCCGGAGATGGTGGCGCTGTGCGGCGGCACCCCGGTGCTGGTGTCGGCCTCCCAGCAGCACGATTTCCGCCTTCGGCCGGAGGACCTGGAGCGCGCGATCACGCCGCGCACCAAGTGGATCATCCTCAACTCGCCGTCGAACCCCTCGGGCGCGGCCTACAGCCGGTCCGAGCTCAAGGCGCTCACCGATGTGCTCAAGCGCCACCCCCAGGTGTGGGTGCTGTCGGACGACATCTACGAGCACCTGACCTACGGCGATTTCGAGTTTGCCACCGCCGCCCAGGTCGAGCCGGAGCTTTACGATCGCACCCTCACCATGAACGGCGTGTCCAAGACCTACGCCATGACTGGCTGGCGCATCGGTTTCGCCGGCGCGCCGGAGCGGCTGATCAAGGCGATGGACATGATCCAGGGTCAGCAGACCTCGGGCACCTCGACCATCTCGCAATGGGCCGCGGTCGAGGCGCTGTCCGGCCCGCAGGACTGCATCCCGCGCTTCAAGGCAGCGTTCCAGCGCCGCCGCGACCTGGTGGTGTCGATGCTGAACCAGGCCCGCGGCCTCAAGTGCCCGACGCCGGAGGGCGCGTTCTACGTCTACCCGTCCTGCGCCGAGCTGATCGGCAAGAAGACGCCGGGTGGCAAGGTGATCGCCTCCGACGAGGACTTCGTGATGGAGTTGCTCGCCACCGAGGGCGTCGCCACCGTGCACGGCTCCTCGTTCGGGCTAGGGCCGAACTTCCGGGTGTCCTACGCCACTTCCGACGACAAGCTGGAGGAGGCCTGCCGCCGCATCCAGCGTTTCGCCGCCTCGCTGACGTAAGCCCGCCGTCGCCGCGTGGCGCGGCCGGCCGCACGACGCTGAAACCCGGTTGCTAAGCCGGGTTTCGCTTCCCTGGCCTTGTCTGATCCGACGTTGGCGTGCCGGGGCCACCGCGGGCTTGACCGGGCGCCGCGAATAGCGCCGAAATAGCGCAGGTCCGCTCGCGCCCGAGCAGGGTCCACCGCCGTCGTTGGCTCAGGAGATCTTTTCATGAAGCGTCGTCTCGCCGCCGCTGCGCTGGCGGTCATGGCTCTCACTGTGCCCCAGGCGGCGCGCGCGCAATCGCACGCCGAGGTCGGCGTGCTGGAATGCGTGTCGGCCGGCGGCACCGGCTTCATCATCGGCTCGATCCGCGACGTGACGTGCGTGTTCCGGCCGGGGCCGAACCAGCCGGGGCGGCCGGAGCAATATGTCGGCACCATTCGCCGCTTCGGCCTCGACATCGGCGTCACCGAGCGCACGGTAATGGTGTGGGGCGTGCTGGCGCCGAGCCGCGTCATCGGCCGCGGCGATCTGGTCGGCGATTACGCCGGGGTGTCGGGGCAGGCGACGATTGGCGCTGGCGTCGGCGCCAACGTGCTGGTCGGCGGCTCCAACCGCACCATCTCGCTGCAGCCGGTCAGCGTCGAGGGCTCGCTCGGGCTCAACATCGCGGTCGGCGTCGCCGGTCTGGAACTGCGCTGAGTCGAAACGCGGCGCCCGCTGCCGTTTCCCGAGTTGGAAGGACCCGCCGCGAGGCGGGTCTTTTGTTGTGATCGATGTTGTGTTCAAGCAAAGGCGTTCAGTTACCGCCGGCCGCGACAGTCGTGGTTCACACTAGGTGTTTCCCCGCCGCGGGTCCGTATCAGCTTTGCTTGCGTCGACCGCAGCAGCCTGAAACGATGGCAACTCCCGACGCATTTTTTGGCACCAGCCCGCCGGATCGTTGGTTTTCCGCCGGGCAGCGGAGGTGGTCCACATGCCAAGCAACAGCGAAGCGAGAAGTCCCCGATGCATTGCAGTGGTGGGGCCGTTCCAGAGCGGCAAGACCACGCTGCTCGAGGCGATCCTGGCCCGTACCGGGGCCATTCCCCGGCAGGGCTCGGTCGACACCGGTTCGACCGTCGGTGACGGCTCCAAAGAATCCCGACTCCACAAGATGACGGTCGAGGTCGGCGTCGCCAGCACGACCTTCCTCGGTGAGAATTACACCTTCATCGATTGCCCAGGTTCGGTCGAGTTCCTCCACGACATGCGCGCGGCGCTGCCGGCGGTCGATGCCGCGGTGGTGGTGTGCGAAGCCGACGAGCGCAAGCTGCCTCAGCTCGCGATGGTGCTGCGCGAGATCGAAGAGCTCGGCGTTCCGCACCTGTTGTTCCTCAACAAGATCGACAAGGCCGACAAGCGCGTCCACGACACGCTCGCCGCGTTGCAGCCGGCGAGCCGGGTGCCGCTGCTGCTCCGCCAGATCCCGATCTGGCACGACGGCATCGTGATCGGCTACGTCGACCTCGCGCTGGAGCGGGCGTTCGTCTATCGCGAGCATTCGGCCTCCCAGGTGGTGCCGCTCGAAGGCGACGAGCTGTCGCGCGAGAAGGAAGCGCGCTTCCAGATGCTGGAGCGGCTGGCCGACCACGACGACGCGCTGATGGAGCAGCTGCTCGAAGAGATCGAGCCGCCGCGCGACCGGGTGTTCGACGATCTCGCCAAGGAGCTGCGCGAGGGCCAGGTGACGCCGGTGCTGCTCGGCTCCGCGCTCAAGGGCAACGGCATTCAGCGCCTGCTCAAGGCGCTGCGTCACGAGGTGTCCGGCCTTGCCGACACCACCAGGCGGCTGGGCCTGACGCCCGGTGCCGATACGGTCGGCTATGTGCTGAAGACGCTGCACACCGCCCACGGCGGCAAGATGTCGATCGTGCGCGTGCTGTCCGGCCAGGTCGCCGACGGCGCGACGCTGATGGGCGCCAAGGGCGATGCCGCCCGCATCTCCGGCGTGTTCAAGATGCAGGGGCAGCACACCGAAAAGCGCGGGCCGGCCATCACCGGCGAGACGGTGGCGCTCGGCAAGCTCGACCCGGTGGTGACCGGCGACACCGTCACCTCCGGCAAGACGCCGCTGCCGCCGCTGGCGGAGATCAAGCCGGTGCCGCCGGTGCTGGCGATCGCCGTCGCCGCCCGCGACCGCAAGGACGATGTCAAGCTCGGCCAGGCGCTGAACAAGCTGGTGGAGGAGGATCCCTCGCTGGTGCTGGTGCACAACGCCGAGCAGAGCGAGATCGTGTTGTGGGGCCAGGGTGAGATGCAGCTTCGCGTCGCCGTCGAGCGCCTGCAGGACCGCTTCCAGATCGCGGTGACGTCCCATCCGCCGCGGGTCGGCTATCGCGAGACCATCCGCAAGGGCGTGGTGCAGCGCGGCCGGCACAAGAAGCAGTCGGGCGGCCACGGCCAGTTCGGCGATTGCGTGCTGGACATCCAGCCGCTGCCGCGCTCCTCGGGCTTTCAGTTCGCCGAGAAGATCACCGGCGGCGTGGTGCCGCGCCAGTACATTCCCTCGATCGAGGAGGGCGTGAAGGACGGCCTGAAGGAGGGCCCGCTCGGCTTCCCGGTGGTCGACGTGGCGGTGACGCTGGTCGACGGCTCCTACCACACCGTCGATTCGTCCGACATGGCGTTCCGCACCGCCGGCCGCGTCGGCCTGGTCGAGGCGCTGCCCAACTGCCAGCCGGTGCTGCTGGAGCCGATCCACCACGTCGAGGTGTATTGCCCCAACGACGCCACCGCCAAGGTCAACGCCATCCTGTCCGGCCGCCGCGGCCAGATCCTCGGCTTCGAGCCGCGCGCAGACTGGCCGGGCTGGGACGTGGTGCGGGCGGAGATGCCGGAGGCTGAGATCGGCAACCTCATCGTCGAGCTGCGCTCGGCCACCGCCGGCGTCGGCACCTACACCACCCGCTTCGACCACATGGCCGAGCTGGTCGGCCGTGCCGCCGATCTGGTGATCGCGGCGAAAAAGGCCGCTGCGGCGTGAGACCATAAAGGAGACGGGCGGCCGCCCGTCTCTCGTCGTCCCGGACGGCGCGAAGCGCCGAGCCGGGACCGCCCTCCGGAAGGGGCTTTTTCCTGCACACGATCCCGGGTCGCGCGGCCAGAGCCGCTTGCCCGGGACGACAAGCCTGGGCCTCGTCGTCCCGGACGGCGCGAAGCACCGAGCCGGGACCGCCCTCCGGAAGGGGCTTTTTCCTGCACACGATCCCGGGTCGCGCGGCCAGAGCCGCTTGCCCGGGACGACAAGCCTGGGCCTCGTCGTCCCGGACGGCGCGAAGCACCGAGCCGGGACCGTCATCCGGAAGGGGTGCTTTCCTGCACACGATCCCGGGTCGCGCGGCCAGAGCCGCTTGCCCGGGACGACAGCCACCCCCTCGCGAAAGGGTGTCGCCGTTTCGTGATTTGTGTTCGCCGACGTTTCGGGCGGAATCAAGCGGTCCTCTTCCCCGGGAGGCCGTCCGTGTCCGAGCCGATTGGCCGGCCTGCCATCATCCGCAGGCCGGGTTGGGTGCTGCCCGACAGTGCGGCGGCGCCCGAGCGCACCTTTCTCAACCGCCGTGCCCTTCTCGCCGGGCTTGCCGGCGGCGCGACGCTTGCCACGCCGGCGGCGGCCGATTGGCTCGACATCTTCCGCAGCAAGCCCGCTCCACCACCTGGGCCCGATCCAACCGCCGGGCTCTATCCGGTGCCGCGCAACGACGCCTATCAACTCGACCGGCCGTTGACGCCGGAAGACGTGGTGGTCGGCAACGTCAACTTTTACGAGTTCTCCTCCGACAAGCCGACCGCGGCGCGCCTTGCCCAGCGCATGGACATCCGGCCGTGGACGGTGAAGATCGACGGGCTGGTCGAGGCCGAGACCACGGTCGACATCGACGCGCTGATCCGGCGCTTTGCGCTGGAGGAGCGCACCTACCGCCATCGCTGCGTCGAGGCGTGGTCGATCGCGGTGCCGTGGTCCGGCTTTGCGATGTCGAAGCTCATCGAGTTCGCCAAGCCGCTGCCTGCGGCGCGCTACGTGCGGTTCGAGACCTTCGGCAATGCCAGCTGGGCGCCGGGCCAGAAGCAGAGCTGGTATCCCTGGCCCTATGCCGACGCCTTCACCATGGCGGAGTGCGCGAACGAACTGGCCTTCATGGCAACGGGCGCCTACGGCAAGCCGCTCAACCGGGCGAACGGCTCGCCGCTCCGCGCGATCCTGCCGTGGAAGTACGGCTTCAAGCAGCCCAAGGCCATCGTGCGCGTCAGCTTTCTCGACGCCCGGCCCAAGGGGTTCTGGGAGCGGGTGCAGGGCTTCGAATACGGCTTCTGGGCCAATGTGAATCCGGAGGTGCCGCACCCGCGCTGGAGCCAGGCGCGCGAGCGCGATCTTGCCACCGGCGAGATGCGGCCGACCCAGATCTTCAACGGCTACGGGCGGTATGTCGCCCACCTCTATGAGGGCAAAGAGGGCGAGCGGCTGTTCATGTAGGGGGCACCTTCGTTCTCTCTGCGTATCGGGTCCGCTCACGTTCGCCCGGGTCGCCCAAGAGAGAGATCGTCGTCCCGGCAAGCAGCGAAGCTGCGCGACCCGGGATCGTGATCAGAAAGAGGCCAGACTCACCACGCGGTCCCGGCTCGGCGCTTCGCGCCGTCCGGGACGACGGGACATGGGCAAACGGTCCCGGCTCGGCGCTTCGCGCCGTCCGGGACGACATCGTGCCGCGCGCTCAGAAATTCCAGCGGCTGGCCTTGGAGACCAGGAAGTCGCGGAAGGCCTGGACGCGGGCGACCGACTTCAGCTCCTGCGGATAGACGAAATAGGCGTCGAGGCCAGGCGAGTTGTCGGGGAACAGCTGGATCAGCCCGGCGCTGTCGTCGACCATGTAGTCCGGCAGCATGCCGATGCCGAGGCCGCGCTCGACCGCCTGCTTCAGCGCCAGGATGTTGTTGACCCGGATCCAGGAGCGGCGCGGCTCGCGGCCCTCGCGGCCGGCGCTTTCCAGCCAGTTGGAGTTCTGCAGATAGCTCGGCACCGCGCCGCCGAACGAGATCAGGCGGTGGCGGTCGAGGTCGTCGAAGGTGCGCGGCTGGCTGTGGTGCTTGAGGTAGTCCGGGCTGGCGTAGGCGTGGAAATGCACGGTGAACAGCTTGCGCTGCACCAGATCGGCCTGCACCGGCTGGCGCATCCGCAGCGCGACATCGGCCTCGCGCATGGCGAGGTCGAGCTCCTCGTCGGTGAAAATCAGCGTCAGGCGGATGTCGGGATACTTTTCGCCGAACTCGCCGAGCCGCGGCGTCAGCCAATGGGTGCCGAGCCCGACCGTGGTGGTGACCTTCAGTTCGCCGTTGGGGCGGTCGCGGCTGTCGGTCAGCTCGCTGCGCGCCGCCTCCAGCTTGACGAACACGTCGTGGGCGGTGCGGAACAGCAGCTCGCCCTGCTCGGTGAGGATCAGGCCGCGGGCGTGGCGATGGAACAACGGAACGTGCAGCTCCTGCTCCAACGCTGAGACCTGCCGGCTGACCGCCGACTGCGACAGCCCGAGCGCCTCGCCGGCATGGGTGAACGACCCGGCCTCGGCGGCCGCGTGGAATATCTTCAGTTTGTCCCAGTCCATTGTCGCGGCCCCAGCCCGCGCGGCGCTGTGTGGCCGCAAGGAAGACTGCGGCATGCCGTGATCGCCCGCTTGGCGGCATAGCTTTGCATAATACGCAAAGCCGCAAAAGTGGGATGCAAAATTGTGGCTTGACCGATCGCAGAGTGTGATCGCGGAAATCAGACGGCCAGATCTGGCGCCGCAGGGCGCCGCGGCCCGCCAGCCAACCCGTTCGGGCAGAACGCTTTTTCCGGCGTTGCCGGCCGGCTATTCCGCCGCCGCTGCCGCGGGCGCGTCCTCGGCGGCGAGGAAGCGTTCGACCTCCAGCGCCGCCATGCAGCCCATGCCGGCGGCGGTCACCGCCTGGCGGTAGAGATCGTCGGTGACGTCGCCGGCGGCGAACACACCGGGCACGCTGGTGGCGGTGGAGTAGGGCGCCACCCACAGATAGCCGTTCGGCTTGATCTTGAGCTGGCCTTCGAACAGCGCGGTGGCGGGGGCGTGGCCGATCGCCACGAACAGCCCGTCGACCGGGCGGTCGTGGACCGCGCCGGTCCCGGCGTGGCGCAGCCGCACCGCGGCGACCTTGGGCGGCGAATCGCTGCCCAGGATGTCCTCGACCGTGTGGTTCCACACCACCTCGACCTTGGGATTGGCGAACAGCCGCTCCTGCAGAATCTTCTCGGCGCGGAAGGCGTCGCGGCGGTGCACCACCGTCACCTTGGCGGCGAAGCGGGTGAGGAACAGCGCCTCCTCCACCGCGGAGTTGCCGCCGCCGACCACCATCACCTCCTTGCCGCGGAAGAAGAAGCCGTCGCAGGTGGCGCAGGCCGACACGCCGAAGCCGCGGAACGTCTCTTCCGCGGGCAGGCCGAGCCAGCGGGCTTGCGCGCCGGTGGCGATGATCAGGGCGTCGGCGAGGAAGACCTCGCCGGAATCGCAGGTCAGCCGGAACGGCCGGCACGAGAGATCGACGCTGGTGACGAGGTCGGTGACGATGCGGGTGCCGACGCGCTCGGCCTGGAGCTGCATCTGCTCCATCAGCGCCGGACCCTGGATCGGCTCGGCAAAGCCGGGATAGTTCTCGACCTCGGTGGTGACGGTGAGCTGGCCGCCGGGCTGCATGCCCTGGATCAGGATCGG
This sequence comes from Blastochloris viridis, assembly GCF_001402875.1. NCBI lineage: Bacteria > Pseudomonadati > Pseudomonadota > Alphaproteobacteria > Hyphomicrobiales > Blastochloridaceae > Blastochloris > Blastochloris viridis. The sequence goes on from NZ_CP012946.1 coordinate 946,905, forward strand.
CTGCAGCATCGCCCGCGCCGCGTAGATCGCGGCGGTGTAGCCGGCCGGCCCGGAGCCGATAATGACGAGCTTGGCGGGGGTGGTCATGCGGTCCTCGACGGTTCGGCGGCGGGCTCAGCGCTCTCAGCCGACTGTGGCGGCGAAATGGGGTCGGGCGAAGGCGGCGCCGGCGCGGGCGCCAGCGCGGCGCAGTGGTGGCGGTAGCGGCGGGCGATCTCGGCGGTGATCTCCGGCGTCGAATCGAGCGGGATGTAGCTGAAACGCTCCAGCACCCCGGTGAACGGCCGCACCGCGCCGTAGCGGATAAGGCCGTCGAGGAAACGGCGGATCTTGCGGCTGCCGCCGGACGGCTCGAACACCAGGACCGGCGCGCCGGTGGCGGCGGCCTCGCCGACCATGTTGACCGAATCGGCGGTGACGACGACGGCGTCGGCCAGCGCCAGGAAGGCGGGGTAGGGGTTATCGCCGCTGCCGTCGAACAGCAGATGCGGCCACGGCGCCAAGGCGGCGCGGACGATGGCGACCAGCGATCTCGGCGTGCGCCGCGACACCGTCACCATCAGCGCGGCGCCCGCGCGCGCCAGCCGCTCGATCTGGCCGGCGAGCCGCGCCATGTCGGCGTCGGTGTAACGGTAATCCTTGCTCGGCCCGCCGATCAGCACCGCCACCCGCGGCGCCGGCAGCGCCGCGATCTGGGGCCGCGGCGCCGCGCGCTCGGCCGCCAGCACCGCGGCCGAGATGCGGTGCGGCGAGGTGAGGGTGGTCAGCACGTTGGCGCCGCGCAGGCGGTCGTGCGCCGGCACCCACAGCACGTCGGCGGCACTGGTGCCGGTGCGGGGGTCCTTGAGGATCACGGTGAAGGTGCGGCCGCCGGAGGCCTGCTTGATCGCCTTGACATAGGGCGCCGCTCTGCGGCCGGAGGCGATCACCATGTCGGGAAACGGCGGGGCGATCGGACTGCCCGGCCGGCCCGGCCGGTCGGCCGGCGGCACCTTGGCGAACGCGCCGAGCCACACCCAGGGCGGCCGTGGGGTGACGCGCTTGACCACCGGCTCGACGCCGAGCGCCGCGGCGATGCCAAGGCACTGGGTTTCGTCGCCGGCCTTGCCGTCGGTCAGCACCCACACCGTGGTTTCGGGAGGAAGGCACATGCTGACGGCCTTGCCGGATCGACGCCGGCTGCGCAAGGGGGGATTCGACGTTTCCGGCGGATTCGAAAAACCGGGGGATTCGCCGGCTGCCGCCGCCGGGTCCATCTTGCCGGGTGGCGCCGGCCCGCGCAATTTTCTTTCGCGGCCGGCGGCGCTCTGCTAAGAGCTGCGCCTTGGGTGGGAGATTCCCTGACCCCCCGGTCCGCGCTTCGCCGCAACGAGGTTTATGTGCCGTCCCGACTCGACACGATCGACCATAAGATTCTGGCAGAGCTGCAGGCGGACGGTCGAATGACGAATGTCGAGCTGGCGCGCCGGGTCGGCATCTCGGCGCCGCCATGCCTGCGCCGGGTGCGGTCGCTGGAGGAGGACGGCTTCATCCGCGGCTACCGCGCGCTGCTGTCGGAAAAGCTGCTCGGCTACGAGGTGGTGTGCTTCGCCATGGTGCACCTTGCCAGCCAGGCCGATTCCGACCTCAAGGCGTTCGAGGCCTTCGTGCGGACCTCGCCTGAGGTGCGCGAATGCTGGATGCTGTCGGGCGAGATCGATTTTCTGCTGAAGTGCGTGGCGCCGGACCTTGCTACCTTCCAGGACTTCGTCGCCAAGCTGACGGCGGCGCCGGCGGTGAAGAACGTTAAGACGTCGCTGACGCTGCGCTGCTCCAAGGACGAAGCGCTGGTGCCGCTGGACGTGCCGCTGCCCGAGGAGGGGTGAAGCGGCAGGCGGTCGTCCCCGGCGAGCGCACCTTCTGGTGCGTGAGGGAAGGGACCCACCCTTGATGTGCGGCAGCCTGAACCGCTTCGGTCCGAAAGCCTGGGACGATGGAATGTCCTCAGGCTCAAGCAGCCTGGGGCCGTTGGTACCATGGGTCCCCTTCCCTCGCATCGCTTCGCGATGCTCGCCGGGGACGACCGCCGCCGTTGGAATCACACCTTCTTTGCCAGCCAGCCGGCGAAGTGGGAGGTGATATAGGCGATGCGGCGCTGCTCGTTGTCGGGCTGATACCACGCCCCGGCGCTGGAGGAGGGCACCGCCGACAACATCGGCACGCGGAGGATGGCGGTGCGGCTGCCGGCCGGCATCACCAGGGCCTCGCCTTCCAGATAGTCGGTGTCCACGGTTGCGCCGCCGCCGCCGCTACCGCCGCCGCCCTGGCCGGCATAGGAGGCCAGCGACAGTGCGGTGATGCGCACCAGCAGGGTCGGCGCCGAGCGCGCGCCGGTGATGCGGCCGGCGAAGGCCGCCGGCAGCTCCTGCTGAAGCAGGCGGCGGATCAGCTCGGCGTCGCGGCGGGCGCCGAGATTGGCCAGCGGCGCGGTGTCGACGGTGATGGCGCGGAAGGTGGCGGCGGACTGGGCGGCGGCAGGTGCCGCCGCCGCGACCAAGGCGCCGCCGACCGCCACCAGCGCAGCGCGGCGGGTGAGAGCATCAGCGATATCGGCCATGGCGTCCTCCGGTCCTTTTCACTCCGCCCGCCGGCGTCAGCTCCAGCGGACCTCGATGATCTCGTAGCTTTTGGCGCCGCCCGGGGCGTTGACCTCGACCGAGGCGCCGACCTTCTTGCCCACCAGGGCGCGGGCCAGCGGCGAGGTGATCGAGATGCGGCCCTTCTTGGCGTCGGCTTCCTGCTCGCCGACGATCTGCCACACCCTCTCTTCCTCGCTGTCCTCGTCGATCAGCTTGACGATGGCGCCGAACTTGACGACGTCGCCCGACAGCTTGGAGACGTCGATCACCTCGGCGCGCGAAATGATCGATTCCAGCTCGGCGATGCGGCCTTCATTGTGGCTCTGGGCTTCCTTGGCGGCATGGTACTCGGCGTTCTCCGACAAATCGCCGTGGGCCCGCGCCTCCGCGATGGCTTCGATGATCCGGGGCCGCTCCACAGTTTGACGGTGTTTCAGCTCCGCTTCGAGCTGGCTGAAACCCGCGGCCGTCATCGGAACACGTTCCATCGGTTCCTCTCCCTTCCACCGCGCGACGGTGAGTCGGCGGCTTGAGAATACCAACATCGACCGGGCCACGTCTGCGGTGGCCACCGGTCGCTCTCAACGTCAGACGGGATCGAAGGTCGCTTCGAAATCCCGGTCCAGCCTCGCCAAATCCAGGTTTCAAGATGGAATTCGGGCGAGAGAAACGGACGACCGGCCAGCGGCCGGCGCCCGAATCAGAAAGGTGCCGCGGCATGCGGCAGCCGGGCGCTTCGAGCTGGTAGCCTGGCGCCAAACCCGGTCTTGTCGCGGTTTCGCGCGCAAGACCGATCCCTGCAATTTTGACAACGCAATCACCGCTCCCGCGAGGGCTCGGCGCCGTCCGTCCGGCCCGCGCGGGTCCAGCTCAGCTGGTACCGAAGTAGGACTGCAATGCGCGGACTTCGAGATCGCCGGCGATATAGGCCCGGATCCCTTCGGCCGCGGCAACAGCGCCGGAGAGAGTGGTGTAATAGGGCACCTTGTGCAAGAGGGCGGCGCGGCGCAGCGACCGGCTGTCCGACAGCGCCTGGACGCCCTCGGTGGTGTTGTAGACCAGCTGCACCTCGCCGTTCTTGATGGCGTCGACGATGTGCGGCCGGCCTTCCAGCACCTTGTTGATCTTGGTCGCCGGGATGCCGTTCTCGGCAAGGTAGCGCTGGGTGCCCGAGGTGGCGATGATCCTGAACCCGGCCTCGTGCAGCATCTTCGCCGCCGGCAGGATGCGCGGCTTGTCGCCGTCCTTGACCGAGACGAACACGGTGCCGGCGCGCGGCACCTTGGTGCCGGAGCCGATCTGCGACTTGGCGAACGCGATAGCATAGTCGTGGTCGAGGCCCATCACCTCGCCGGTCGAGCGCATCTCCGGGCCGAGCACGGTGTCGACGCCGGGGAAGCGCGCGAACGGGAACACCGCCTCCTTGACGCCGACATGGGCGAACTTCGGCCGCTTGAGGCCGAAGCTCTTGAGCTTCTCCCCGGCCATGGTGCGCGCCGCGATCTTGGCGATCGGCACGCCGATCACCTTGGCGACGAACGGCACGGTGCGGGAGGCGCGCGGATTGACCTCCAGCACGTAGATGTCGCCGTTCTTGATGGCGTACTGCACGTTCATCAGGCCGCCGACGTTCAGCGCCAGCGCCATGGCGCGGGTCTGGCGCTCCAGCTCGGCGATGGTCGCCTCGCTCAGCGAGTGCGGCGGCAGCGAGCAGGCCGAATCGCCCGAATGGATGCCGGCCTCCTCGATGTGCTCCATCACGCCGGCGACGAAGGTGTCGGTGCCGTCGCACAGGCAGTCGACGTCGACCTCGATGGCGTCGGCGAGGTAGCGGTCGAGCAGCAGCGGCCGCTTGTCCGACACCACCAATTCGCCGGGACGGGCGAGGTCGCGCGTCAGCCGCTCAAGGTAGCGGCCGAGGTGGGCGGGATCGAACACGATCTCCATCGCCCGCCCGCCCAGCACGTAGGAGGGGCGGATGACGATGGGATAGCCCATGCCGGCGGCCTTGGCGCGGGCGTCCTCCGGGCTTACCGCGATGGCGTTCTGCGGCTGCTTGAGGCCGAGCTCGTCGAGCAGGTGCTTGAAGCGGTCGCGGTCCTCGGCGAGGTCGATGGCGTCGGGCGAGGTGCCCAGGATCGGAATATTCGCCTGCTCCAACGACTCGGCGAGCTTGAGCGGTGTCTGGCCGCCGAACTGCACGATGGCGCCATGGAGCCGGCCGTTGGTCTGCTCGCGCGCCAGAATCTCGGTGACGTCCTCGGTGGTGAGCGGCTCGAAATAGAGCCGGTCCGAGGTGTCGTAGTCGGTCGACACCGTCTCCGGGTTGCAGTTGATCATGATGGTCTCGTAGCCGGCATCGCGCAGGGCAAACGAGGCATGACAGCAGCAGTAATCGAACTCGATGCCCTGGCCGATTCGGTTCGGGCCGCCGCCGAGGATCGCGACCTTGGTGCGGTCGGACGGCTGCGCCTCGTCGGCCGGGACGCCGGCGAACGGCGGCTCGTAGGTCGAGTACATGTAGGCGGTTGGGGATGCGAACTCCGCCGCGCAGGTGTCGATGCGCTTGTAGACCGGGCGTACGCCGAGCGCGTGGCGGGCCGCGCGCACGTCGGTTTCGCCCTTGCCGGTGAGCTTGGCGAGCCGCGCGTCGGAAAAGCCCATGCTCTTCAGCCGCCGCATCGAGGTTGCGGTGGCCGGCAGGCCCTTCCTGCGGATCTGTGCCTCCATGTCGACGATGGCGCGGATGCGCTCAAGGAACCACGGATCGATCTTGCAGCTGTCGAAGATCTGCTCGTCGCTCCAGCCGAGCCGCATCGCCTGGGCGACCTGCAACAGCCGGCTCGGCGTCGGCGTGCCGAGCGCGGCGCGCACCGCGTTCTTGTCGTCGCCCTGGCCGAGGCCCTCGATCTCGATTTCATCCAGGCCAGTGAGGCCGGATTCCAGCGAGCGCAGCGCCTTTTGCAGGCTTTCCTCGAACGAGCGGCCGATCGCCATCACCTCGCCCACCGACTTCATCGAGGTGGTGAGGTTGGAGTCGGCGCCGGGGAATTTCTCGAAGGCGAAGCGCGGAATCTTGGTGACAATGTAGTCGATGGTCGGCTCGAACGAGGCCGGCGTCGCGCCGCCGGTGATGTCGTTGGCGATCTCGTCCAGCGTGTAGCCGACCGCGAGTTTCGCGGCGACCTTGGCGATCGGGAAGCCGGTCGCCTTCGAGGCCAACGCCGAGGAGCGCGACACCCGCGGGTTCATCTCGATGATGACGAGGCGGCCGTCGTTGGGATTGACGGCGAACTGCACGTTGGAGCCGCCGGTCTCGACCCCGATCTCGCGCAGCACCGCGATCGAGGCGTCGCGCATGATCTGGTATTCTTTGTCCGTCAGCGTCAGCGCCGGCGCGATGGTGATCGAATCGCCGGTGTGCACGCCCATCGGATCGACGTTCTCGATCGAGCAGATGATGATGCAGTTGTCCGCGGTGTCGCGGACCACCTCCATCTCGAACTCCTTCCACCCCAGCACCGATTCTTCGATCAGCACTTCGTTGGTGGGCGAGGCGTCGAGACCGCGCTCGATGATCTCCAGGAACTCCGCCTTGTTGTAGGCGATGCCGCCGCCGGTGCCGCCGAGCGTGAAGGACGGCCGGATGATGGCGGGCAGGCCGACATAATCGAGCGCCTCCAAGGCCTCGATCAGCGCCTTGTCCTGATAGCGCTTGCGGCGATCGATCTCGCCCTTCAGCCACGTCTTTTCGAACGCCTTGAGCTGTTCGGCCTTGTCGGCCTCGGCGATGGGCTGCGCGGTGATGCGGGCGACCTCGGCCTTGTAGGCGGCGCGGTCGGCCTTCTTGAGGTCGGAGGCGTTGGCGAGGCGCGAGCGCGGCGTCTCAAGGCCGATCTTGTTCATCGCCTCGCGGAACAGCTGGCGATCTTCGGCCTTGTCGATGGCGTGCGCCTTGGCGCCGATCATCTCGACGTCATACTTGTCGAGTATGCCCATCTTCTCGAGCGACAGCGCGCAGTTGAGCGCAGTCTGTCCGCCCATGGTCGGCAGAAGGGCAAAGCCGCCGGGAACGGCGTAGCGTTCCTTCTCGATGATCTTGGCGACGATCTCGGGCGTGATCGGCTCGATGTAGGTGGCATCGGCCAGATCGGGATCGGTCATGATGGTGGCGGGATTGGAGTTGACCAGGACGACCCGGTACCCCTCCTCCTTGAGCGCCTTGACCGCCTGCGTTCCGGAATAATCGAACTCGCAGGCCTGGCCGATGACGATCGGCCCCGCGCCGATGATGAGAATCGTGGAGATGTCAGTCCGTTTGGGCATGGGCGAATGCTGTTGGCGCACACGAAAAAAGGGCTGCGCCTGTGGCGCGCCCCTCGTCAGCGGGCTATCAACCGCCCAGGAACGGCGGCAAGCCCCTCCTTAGACGAGATTTGCCGGGGAGGGAAGCCGGGGCGCGCGGTCGACAGCGTCGCGCCTAGCGGCTATGCCGGACAAATGCTGGGACGGCTCCTTCGTCAGTTCATCGCCTTCGCCGGGGTCGGCGTGGTCGCCTCCATCGCCCATTATGCCGTGCTGGCGGTTCTGGTGGAGGGGGCGGCGGTAAGGGCAAGCCTGGCGGCGCTGGCCGGGTTCACGGTCGGCGGCATCGTGTCCTACCTGCTCAACCGCCGCTACACCTTCGACAGCGCCCGCAGCCATGGCGCGGCGGTGCCGCGCTTCGCGCTGGTCGCGGCCGGGGCGTTTGTGCTGACCGGCCTGTTGATGGAGGCGTTTACCGCCCACTTCGGCCTGCATTGGCTGGTGGCGCAGGTGATCACCACCCTGATCGTCTTGATCTGGACGTTTGTCGGCAACCGGTTCTGGACCTTTCGCGACGCAATATGACGTTGCAAAATATCGGGTACCGCGGCTCGGAACGTCGCGACCGCGGTCGCTCGCGCGGTCTCGGTCATTCGGCGAACTGGCGGATGGGGGGCTCCCGGTTCGCGGCGTTGCCGCGCCCGGGAACGGCTACGCCCGCACCGCCGCGAATGCCATCCGCGCCGGGTTGTGGCCGAGATTGGCGATGCGCTCGGGGATGAAGCCGGCCGACCGCAGCATCTCCTGCATCTGTGCGTCCGAATAACGGGCGAGGCCGAGCGTGCGCCGCAGCTTGGGGTAGTTCGAGAACAGCGTGCGGGCGAGGCCGATGACGGCGGCGACGAAGAAGCCCTCCCGTGCGGCAAAACGCAGCAGCGCCACGGCGTCGGTCGCGGCCCGGTCCTCCGGCGGCAACACGTCCGCCACCACCAGCCGGCCGCCCGGCGCCAACTGCCGCTGCCACGCCGCGAGGCAGCCCTCGAACTCCGCCTGCGTCATGTACTGCGCCACCGAATTGGCGATGACGAGGTCGAGCGCGCCCTGCGGCAACGCCGCGACCTCGGCGGGCGTCAGAACGGCGATGTTCGCGACGCCGCGGGTGCGGGCGGCGAGGCGGCTGCGCACCGAGGCGGCGGCATCATAGAGATAGAGCCGGGCGCAGCCGGCAGCGACGCGCGGCGCGTCCAGCGCCTCGCCGCAGCCAAAATCGAGCACGCGGCCGGGCGGGGCCGGCAGCAGCGTCCGGATATCGTCGGCGAGCCGGCGGTAATGCACCGCAAGGTGCCGCGAGCTGACAAAAATCGGGTTTGCCGCGTTCCAGTAATCGACCCAGCGCATGAGCCATTCTAACCGCAGGTTGTCGCTTGGGCAATTTGCGAAAGCTTGGGCGCGGCGCCGCGTTGAACGCCGCCGCCGTCTATGCCACCACCAGCTGGGTTTCAGCGCACCGCGCGGTTTCGGGAAGGGCCGACCATGCTGCACAAGAACTTCATCGCCGGCGACTGGGTCGAGGGCATCGCCGTCAACCGCAACGTCAACCCGTCCAACCTCGACGACGTGGTGGGCGAGTACGCCCGCGCCAGCGCCGCCCAGGCCAACGCCGCCATCGATGCCGCGTTCGCGGCGCTGGCAGGCTGGCGCAACGTCACCATCGAGCAGCGCAGCGACATGCTCGACCGCATCGGCAGCGAGATTTTGGCGCGCAAGGACGAACTCGGCCGGCTGCTGTCGCGGGAGGAGGGCAAGCCGCTGGCCGACGGCATCGGCGAGGCGGTGCGTGCCGGCCGGGTGTTCAAGTTCTTCGCCGGCGAGGCGCTGCGCCCCGGCGGCGATCGCATCCCCTCGGTGCGGGCCGGCGTCGACGTCGAGATCACCCGCGAGCCGGAAGGCGTGGTCGGGCTGATCACGCCGTGGAATTTCCCCATTGCCATTCCGGCCTGGAAGATCGCGCCGGCGCTGGCGTTCGGCAACACCGTGGTGCTGAAGCCGGCCGATCTGGTGCCGGGCTCGGCCTGGGCGCTGGCCGAGATCATTTCGCGGGCCGGAGTGCCGGCCGGGGTGTTCAACCTGGTGATGGGGTCGGGCCGCGAGGTCGGCGATGCCATCGTGCAGTCGCCCAAGGTCCGGGCGGTGAGCTTCACCGGCTCGGTCGAGGTCGGCCGCAACATCGCCATCGACTGCGTCAGCCGCGGCAAGAAGGTGCAGCTCGAGATGGGCGGCAAGAACCCCTTGATCGTGCTCGACGACGCCGATTTCGACCAGGCGGTGGCGGTGGCGCTCAACGGCGCGTTCTTCCAGTGCGGCCAGCGCTGCACCGCCTCCTCGCGCCTGATCGTCACCGACGGCATTCACGACCGCTTCGTCGCCGCCTTGGCCGAGAAGGCCGCGGCGCTGAAGGTGGGCGATGCGCTTAGCCCCGGCACCGAGCTCGGCCCGGTGGTGTCGCAATCCCAGCTCGACCAGGATCTCGGCTATGTCGAGATTGCGCGGAGCGAGGGCGGCCGGGTGGTCACCGGCGGCGAGCGCCTCAACCGCGAGACGGCGGGCTACTACATGTCGCCCGCCTTGATCACTGAGACCGACAACGCCATGCGCATCAACCGCGAGGAGGTGTTCGGGCCGGTGGCGTCGGTGATCCGCGTCAGGGATTACGAGGCGGCGGTCGAGGTCGCCAACGATACCGCGTTCGGGCTGTCGTCGGGCATCTGCACCACCTCGCTGAAATACGCCTCCGACTTCAAGAAGCGCTCGGCGGCGGGCATGGTGCTGGTCAATCTGCCGACCGCCGGCATCGACTATCACGCCCCGTTCGGCGGCCGGAAGGGCTCGTCCTACGGCCCGCGCGAGCAGGGCGCCTATGCGCGGGAGTTCTACACCGCGGTGAAGGTGGCCTATACCCTAGCGTAAGTGGGACGGCCGGGAGCGACCGTGGCACGGTAAGGATCAGCGCCGAAGGCCGACGCCGGCGATGCCGTCGACCGGCTCGGGTTCGGTGACGCTGGGGACGGTGGCCACCGTCGCCGGATCGGCCGGGGTGCGGGCGACCGACTTCGGCGCCGGCTGGCTCGGCATGGTTTCGATGGGGGCCGGCCGCTCGGCGGTGTGGTGGCGGGCCGGCGGGCCGCCGATCGCGATCGCCACGCCAAGGCCGACGATCGCCACGCCCACGGCCAGCAGTCCATATTCGACGGTCGCGATCACGCGCCGCACCAGCGTGATCCGGCGCAGATTTCGTCTCAACGCGGTACTCAACGCAACGCCTCCCGGTTTCGGGAACACAGTGGCCGAACGGCCGGTCCCAGTCTCGCGCCGGGAGGTGACTGCGGGGTTAACAAAGAGTGAGCAAGACCGCGCGGGTTTGACGCGGTTGCGGCGTTACGACCGCTCGGCGCCGACTGGCTGCGGCGGCGTTGCGCCGGCGGCGGGCGCCCGCGCCTTGCGCGGCTTCAGCCTCGCCAGCGGCCGCTCGACCGCGAGGTGCACGGCAACGCCGGCGGCGATGGAGGCGGCAATGGCGAAGGCGATGGCGGCGGCGCCGGATAGCCCGCCGAACAGCTTGAAGGCGACCGAGATGGCGAAGGTGTGGAACAGGTAGATCGAGTAGGAAGCGTCGCCGATGACGGTGAGCGGGCGAAACGCCAGGGTGGCGCCGCCGAGTTCCAGGGCAACGACGCCGGCCACGAGCAGCAGCGATGGCAGGCCGAACACCAGCGCGCGCGGCGCCGACCAGCCCAGCACGCCAACGGCGGCAAAGCCGGCCACCGCGCCGGCAATGAGGGCGAGGCCGAGCGCGCGGCCGCGCAGACAGCCGGCCGACACGCACCAGCCGATCGCCACGCCGTAGGCGAACTCCAGGACGATCGAGTTGGTCCAGAACCGGAACTGGTCATTGTCAGGCGACAGCGCCACGCCCAGCACCACCAGGCTCGACAGCACGCCGATGAGGCCGATGCCCTGTACCGTACGGCTGAACAACAGGAAGCCGGCGAAGATGAGATAGAAGAACATCTCGTAATTCAGCGTCCAGCCTTGGGCCAGGATGGGATAGATCTCGCCGGGGACGCTCTCGGACAGGTGCGGAATGAAGAACAGCGACGTTACCAGGGCGGATGCCGAGACGTGCATCCGCGGGAACAGGCTCAACAGCGTGCCCAGCGCCAGCACCAGGGTCGCCAGCCAGTACAGCGGCACGATACGGTAGACGCGGTCGACCATGAACGCCGCCGGCGTGGTGCCGCGGCGGGTGATCGTCCACATGATGAAGCCGCTGATGACGAAGAAGATGTCGACGCCGGCCATGCCGAGCGCGAACGAGGCTTGGCCGCGCGGCGCGGCGTGAAACACCACCACGCCGAGCGCGGCCACCGCCCGCAGCGCCTGGATTCCGTAGAATGTCTGCATGCCGGCGCTGCTCCGGGTTGCTGCGCGGACGAAGGCGGCGACCAGATTAGCGGCGCAGCCGCCGCGCTGTCGCGGGAGCAACCGGCGGGCCAGCGACTTTGTTCGCGGATGGTTGATACGAAACTCCGACCTGACCGGCCGGATTTCGCATGAGAAGATAGGGGACGGCGGTGGAGGGATGGTTAAGGCCGGGTTTCGCCAAGGCGGCAGATTGCGGGCCTCACCGCGCCGCCAGTCGCGCGGCGAACAGCGCCATGGTCTTGCGGTAGACCACCGCGCGGTTCCACTCCCGCATCACCTCGAAATTGGCGGTGCCCTCGGTGAACGGCGCGCCGGCCTGCCAGCCATTGGTTCGCAGCAGGTTGGCGGTGGAGGCCAGCACGTCCGGCACGCTGTGGCGCAGATCGACGTGGCCGTTGCCGTCGTAGTCGACGCCGTACTTGAGGTAGGACGACGGCAGGAACTGGGTCTGCCCCAGTTCCCCGGCAAAGGCGCCGACCATGTCGCGCAACGGCAGGTCGCCGCGCTGGACGATCTTCAGCGCGGCGATCAGCTCTCGCTGGAACAGCTCGGTGCGCCGGCAGTCATGCGCCAGGGTGGCCAGGGTGCGGACCACCGGCCGGCTGCCCATGTCGCCGCTGCCGAAGTCGCTCTCCAGCCCCCAGATCGCCACCAGCAGCTCCGGCGGCACGCCGTACTGCCGCTCGATGCGGCCGAGCAGGGCGGCGTGGCGCTGCAGCAGCTGCTTGCCGCGGCTGACGCGGCCGGCCGAGACGCGAGTGGCGGCGTACTGCTCGAAGCTCTTCTGGAAGGTGCCGCGCTGGCGACGGTCGAACGCCAGCACCGCGGCGTCCTCGGCCACGCCGGCGAAGGCGGCGTCGACCACCCGGCGCGACACGCCCTGCGCCTCGGCCTCGCGGCCGATGGTGGCAAGGAAGGCGTTGAAATCGCCGCCGCACGGCGCGGCGTGCGCGGGAGCGGCGAGGGCGAGAAGGATCAACAGGCTGGCGAGGAGCGTGTGCATGGCCATGCAACGCCGGCTTGGCCGTTGCGTTCCATCGCAGGTGCGACAACCGCCGCTTTCGACGTCAGCGGTGGAAGATCGCCAGCCAGATGGTGGGCGGATCGGCTTGCGTGGAGTCTACGCGGTGGCGGCAGTGCGCCGGGATGTCGACGACGTCGCCCGGCCGCAGCGCCAGCTCGCGGCCATCATCGAAGCTGAGCGTGGCCGCCCCGGCCAGCAGCACCACGAACTCGTCCTCGTCCTGGTCGTACCAGAACCCCGGCGGGCTGGCCTGGCCGGTCGACACAATGCGCTCGATGCGCACTGCCCCGCGCGCGAGCAGCGTCTCGACCGCCTCGTCCGGCCCGGCGGGGGGCAGGGCGGCAAAGAGGTTGTTGGGGGGCATGGCGGGGCTCCACGTCTCATCATCCTAAGGGCCTCCAGTTTGACTTGTCATGCCCGCACTTGTCGCGGGCGTCCGCTTCTACGATCATGTTCCGCCGGACCTCGTCGATGCGAACGGGGTCGCGGAACTCCAGATGATGGACCAGGCCATCTGGGCCGTCGATCACCACACAGACCCGCGGGGCATCGTCACAGGCATTCGGGTGCGGTCCGGCCGTTGTCCGATTGGCTCGGCCGCAGGCAAGATAACGCGCGTCCCGTCGCTGCCGATCTGCCCCGATCCTCATCCGCGGAAGCAGAGCGCCGTCGCGCTGTCAGGCGAACAAATGCTGTGCTGTGGGGCAGCTTGACGTCAACAACGCCACCACACGGCGGCAGGCCGTATTCCGTTGGGACGCCGCTTTCCTGCCCGAAACCTGGGTGGTGGGGTCAGTTCTCCCGAAACGCACGGGCGATCTGGTCGGTCAGCGGCTTCAGCAAATACGAAATGGCCGGTCTGTCGCCGGTCTGGACGAACACCTCGGCCGGCATGCCCGGTGCCAGTGTCAGAGTACCGAGCCGCGCCAGTTCCCCGGCCGGGACCATGATGCGAATCAAGTAAAAGGATATCCCCGTTCGCGGGTCCTCGGTCAGATCGGCGGCGACGTGGCTGACCGTGCCATTCAATTCGGGCGTGGTTCGCTGGTTGAACGCCGACATGCGGAGCACCGCCGGCTGGCCCAGCCGGACCTGATCGATGTCCTGGGGCGTGAGACGGGCTTCCAGAGCCAGCCTGTCGCTGTCGGGCACGATCAGCATCACCGTATCGGTGGATGAGATCACGCCGCCAATTGTATGAACCGCGAGTTCGTGAACCACGCCGGTCTGCGGCGCAACGATGTCCGTGCGTTTGAGCTGATCCTCCGCCGTGACCTTGCGTTCGACGTATTCCGCCGTCTGTGCCTCGATATCGCGCAGGCTGCTTGCCACCTCGCTGCGGAAATCCTGGTCAATCTGGAGAAGCTGAATCCGCGTTTCGGCGATCTTGCCGCTGCTCTGGGCCTGGGCCGCGCTCAGCCGGCCGCGCTCACCGTCGAGATTCACTGCCTCGCGTTCCAAAGCCATCAGCCGCTGAACCGAGACGAGCCCCTTTTCCCAAAGCTTGCGGACGCCTTTCAGTTCGAGCCCGATCAGCACGGTGCTTCGTGCCTTAGCCTCCTCCTGAGCAATCAGCCCCTGGATTTCCGTTTCAGACTGCAAGATGCGTTCGCGAAGCTGGGCCTTCTGGCCGAGCCGGGCCTCACGGCGAAGCTCGAACAGCCTGCGCTCGCCGGCTATCAGCCGCGCGACCTCCGGGTCATCGGCGCGGGCCTGCAGGTCGGGCGCAAAGGCGATCATCTCCACATCGTCGCGTTCGGCCTCGAGTCGCGCCCGCCGCGCGGCGAACTCATCGAGCCGTTTGGTGACGATAGCCAGGTTCGCCCTGGTCTGGGTCGCATCGAGGCACATCACCACCTCGCCAGCAGTCACGCGCTGCCCTTCGCGCACGCGGATCTGGCCGACCACGCCCCCGGTCGGATGCTGGATCTTCTTGACGCGGGACTCGACGATGAAATGGCCGGTGGCGACCACGGCGCCGGCCAGATTGGTCGCCGCGGCCCATCCACCGGCGCCGCCGACCAGGACGACGCTGACCACGGCACCGGCGCCGAGATGGCGGCGGATCGATCGTGAAACGGCAGCGGCTTCAATGCCCGGCATCGTACTGATCCTGGCCCGGCGGATCGCCTGCTTCCGGCGCGTTGAGGGGACCGGCGATCACGCGAAGCGGCGTGACCATCCGTGCCGTTGCCGCCGTGGCGGACGGCGACGCGGAGCTGTCAGAAGCCGGTGGCTTCAGCACCCGGGACAGCACCTCCGCGCGCGGTCCGAACGCTTTCGCGCGGCCGGCGTCCATCATCAGAACGAAATCGACCGCCCCCAGCGCGCTCGGGCGGTGGGCGACCACAACGGCGATCCCCTTGCGTGCGCGGACCGAGGCAATTGCCTGGATCACCGCCTCCTCACCCTCCGCATCCAAATTGGCGTTGGGCTCGTCGAGAACGACCAGAAACGGGTCGCCATACAGCGCGCGGGCCAGGCCGACACGCTGGCGCTGTCCGGCGGACAGGGCGCAGCCGGCCTCGCCGACGTGGGTCTCATAGCCGTGTTCGAGGCGAAGGATCAGGTCATGCACGCCCGCAGTCCTGGCCGCGGCGACGATTGCGTCAGGGATAGCATCCGGCTCAAGCCGTGCGATGTTTTCCGCGATGGTGCCGTCGAAGAGATCGACGCCCTGCGGCAGATAGCCGACATGGCGGCCAAGCCGCGCAGGGTCCCATTGGGCGAAGCTCGCGCCATCGAGACGCACCGTGCCGGTGGCCGGTGTCCAGACGCCTGCCAGGGCGCGCGCAAGCGTGGACTTGCCGCTTCCGCTCGGCCCGATGATGCCGAGCGCGCCTCCCGCCGGAACGGCGAAGCTGACGCCCGCGACCGTTGGCCTCTTTCCGCCCGGCGGCACGATGGCAATGGACTGCACCTGCAGGTCCGTCTCCGGCTTCGGCAACGCCATCACGCCAGACGGCTCCGGCGCCAGCGCCAGCAATTCCTTCAGCCGCGTCCAGCTTTGGCGTGCCGTCAGGAACGGCTTCCAACTCGCGATGGCCAGATCGATCGGGGCCAGCGCGCGGCCCATCATGATCGAGCTGGCGATCATCACGCCTGCGCTGGCTTCCTGCTCGATCACGAGATAGGCGCCGACTGCGAGGATGGCCGATTGCAGCATGGTGCGCAGCGCGCGTGAGACCCCTGTGAAGCCGCCCGCCACGTCGCCGGCGCGGCGGCTGGAGGCGAGATACGCGGCATTGGCGCTCTGCCAGCGCGCGGCGACGCGCCGGCCAAGGCCCATGGCGCGGATCACTTCGGCATTGCGTCTCGCAGCCTCCATCAGCGCGTTGCGAGCCATCGCGTGCTGCGACGTCCGCCGCGCCGGGCCGCGCGACATAGCGTCGGTCGCGACGGCGAGCGACACCAGAACGATGGCGCCGATCAGCGCCGTCACGCCAAGCCAAACGTGGAACAGAAAGCAGATGCCGAGATAGAGCGGCATCCATGGCAGGTCGAACAGCGCGGTCGGCCCCTGCCCCGACAGGAAGCCGCGCACATTGTCGAGGTCGCGCAGCGGCTGGAGCCCGTCGCCGGGCATGCGGGTTTCGAGCGGGATGCGGACGACTGCATCATGAACCGGTCCGGACAGCCGTGTGTCGACCGACTCGCCGATGCGCAGCAGCACGCGGGCACGGATCACGTCGAGCACCGCCTGAACGGCGTAAAGCCCTGCCGCCAGCACGGCGAGGCCGACCAGCGTCGAAACGCTGCGGCTGGCGAGAACGCGGTCATAGACCTGCAGCATGAACAGCGGCGCGGTCAGCGCCAGCACGTTGACGACGCCACTGATCATGGCGATGCCGACAATGGCCGGGGCTAATCCGGAGACGATCGCCGCGGCTTGTGGCCGCGACGACGTCTCATTTGACACGCGGGGCATCGCCGTCAGACGAACGCGAAATTGTCGGTCGTAAGATCGGCGACCTGGACCCCGGCGAGGGTGATCGAGCCATAGGCGCCGAGGTCGATCAGGGCGCCCGCTCCGGTGTCGGTGGTGGCGGCGATGATCTCAGCATAGCTGTCGTAGCTGCTGTCGAGGCCGAACACGATGAGTTCGTCGGTGACAGCGAAGTCGGTGATGACATCATCGCCGACGGTCGCAGCGCCGTTCACATCGAGATTGAAGTTGAACGTGTCAGAATCTCCACCGCCGGTCAGCGTGTCGTCGCCGGCGAAGCTGTAGAGCACGTCGTCGCCCGAAGTGCCGATCTGGGTGGTCCCCACCTCGGCGAAATAAGCGTAGAGATTGGTGAGGCTGCCGGCCATCAGCCCGTAGATGGCGGAGTCGAACGAAGCGATCGGCCCGGCGCTGTCAAGATCGATCGACAGTTCGGTGGTGCCGAGGCTGAAGCCGGTCGAAGAGGAACCCGACAGGCCGGTGCCGAAATCGAGCGTATCGACGGTGCCCTGGAGATTGCCCTGTACGTAGGTGAAATCGCCGTCCAGGATCACGCTGGCACTGGTGTTGCCGCCCGCCCACTGGTCGTAGGGCGAGGCGGCAGGATAGAACGAGCCGTGGCCGGTGACCGGGTCGCCATAGATCCAATCTCCAAGATAGCCGACGAGATCGCTGCTGGCGCTGGTCAGAGTGAGGGTCGCAGACATCCCGAGTCTCCTTTGGTTTCAGTTGCAAATGTCCGTCGTCGACGGACCCCGGAGGCCGGAGCGCGGGCGCCCCGGCCGATCTCAGAACTTGAAATTGACGGACACCGTGGTGGTGCGGCCCGGCGCGGGCAGGCTGACTTGGCCGAGCGCCGGCACGTAGGCGACATCGGTCACATTGTTGACCGCGAAGCGCAGCTTGACGGCCTCGGTGACGGCGTAGGAGCCGTAGAGGTCATAGATGGTGTAGGCGTCGGTCAGATAGCTGCCGTAGATCAGGCCGAAATGCTGATCGGCGGCACCGACATGGGTGAGGCGCCCGCCCAGAGTCAGCGCCTTGTCGAACAGCCGCACCCCCCCATCGACCGTGTATTTCATCTTCGGCGGCACGAACAGCACGCCGGAGGCGGCGTCATAGGACGCGCCGTTGTAGAGATAGGTGTCGGCGTAATCGGCCTTGAGATAGCTGAACGAGCCGCCGATATAGAACGGCCCGGCGTCGTAATTCGCCTCGACCTCGACGCCGCGCATCAGCGTCAGGCCGTCGAGATTGACGTAGGCATCGTATTCGTAGGGGGCAACGCCCACGGCCGGCACGAGCGAAATCTTGCCGACGGCGATGTAGTTCTGCACCCGGCGATAGAAGTCGACGACCTTCATCCGCACCTTGTCGCCGGGCACCAGTACATTGTCGGAGGACAGATTGGCGCCGATCTCCCAGGTTTCCGCTTCCTCCGGTTCGATCGCCGGGTTGGGCGCGTACTGGCCGGCATAGCCGCCGACGTGCGCGCCGCCGAATGCCGCTTCCATCAGGGTCGGCGGACGGTAGCCCTGCGAGTAGGTGCCGAACAGCTGCAGGCCGTCGAGCGGCTTCAGCGTGAGATTGGCGGTGGGGCTGAAGGCGCCGCCGGACCGGTCGACATCCACGCCGTAGCTGGGATGGGTGGTCGTATAAATTGTCCTGTAAAGTCGACAGGTTCCGTTCGCCCGATAAATTTGGCAATAGCGCTCGCTCGTCGTGACCGGCTTGCCGCCGATCGTCGTCTGCGCCGCAAGATCATAGTAATCGTAGCGGATGCCGCCGGACAGGCTGAGCCAGTCGCGCTCGAACGTCGCCTTGCCGAAGCCGCTATAGATGTCCCGCGTGCCGGTGGGATTGGCCCCCTGGTACCAGAACGCCTGGAGGGCATTGGCGTCGATGCCGCTGCCGGTGGCCTCGGTGTTGCCGTCGTCGTGAAACCCCTCGAACCCGTAATTGAACGAAAGATCGCCGAAAGGGAGCTGAACGCGGCTGGTGTTGTCGGCGCTGCCGCCGATTGTTGCCAGGCTGTAATTGACCCAGGTCTCCGGTTGGTCGCTCGACCGCTTCGGGCGGTATTCGTCGTCCTTGACGTTGTTGTACCAAAGCCGCGCCTTGAGATCGATCAGGCTGCCGTCCGGCTTCCAGTGATAGGCGGCCGACAGCGTATCGTTGAGAATGGCCTGCTCGTCCTCGTAGGCGGACTGCCCTTGGCTGAACGCCGCGTCGTAGCGCAGCCAGCTGACGGTCAGGCTCGACGCATCGGTCGGCTTGGCTTCGGCCTTGAACAGGTAGGACGAGGTCTCCGACCCGGTGAACACCGGCGCCTCCAGCGGCCAGCCGATATAGTCGACCGCGCCGTTCTTGCCGATCGCGTACTCGCCGAGCTTCTTGTGGCTGTAGGCGGCGAGCAGCGAGAAGCTGTCCGAAATGCGCGCCGCTGCCGACGCCGAGCCGGCAAGCTGGTATTCGTTGTCGCCCTTGGTGAGGTCGAGCTCGGTGCCGAACAGCCGGCCGGGCGCGATGATATCGCCGGCCTCGATGGTGCGGAAATTGACCGAGCCGCCAAGCGAGCCGGCGCTGCCGACCCCCGAGGTCGTGGTCTTTTCGATATCGACCTCACGGATCAGTGCGGTGTCGACATAGCTGTAGCCGGTGGAGCCGTGGCCAGCGCGCTGGAAGTTCTGGCGCGCGCCGTCGATCATCATCGCAATGCGGTTCTGGTCCTGCAGGCCGCGGATATTGACGTTGACCCCTGGATTCTGCGCGTTGTCGGACGAGGCCAGAACGCCGGGCACGCTGGCGAACAGATCGCGTGCGGTGCGGTTCGGATTGGTCTGAATCGCCTCGCGCGAGATCACGCTGACGGAGGCCGGCGTGTCGTAGACCCAGTCCGGCGTGCCCTGGAAGCCCGAGCCGGACGCGGCGTTCCATCCGCCGGTGACGTCGATCACGTCGAGCGCGATCGCACCGTCGGCGTCCCCTGCGGTCGGGATCGCAGCGGTGCCGGGCCGCGTGATGGTCACCGTCGAGCCGTTGGTGAAACGGTAGCTCAGGCCGCTGCCGGCCAGCAGCCGGCTGAGTGCCGCGGTCGGGTTGAGCGTTCCCTGCACGCCGGGTGAATTGACGCCGCGCACCACGTCGGCGGTGACGAAGAGCTGGATGCCGGTGGTCCGCGAGAATTCGACCAACGCCTGCGACAGGGGTTGTGGCGCGATGCGGAATGTTGCCGTCGCGGCGCCGGGTGCACCCGGTTGAGACTGGGCGAACGCGGGCGTGTGCAGCGCGAGCCCGGCCGCCAGCGCCGCCGTCACCAGAGATGCAAATGTCCGTCCGCAGCGCTTATGCCACGCATTGTCATTTTTAAGGTGCGGGTATGACCGCGTCTTCCTCTTGCCGTCCATCACAACGCCCCACGTCCCGCAAGCGGCGGGCTCGCCGAAGGGCGTTTCAGCCCTCCCCTAGGGAAGACACCGGACGAGCGTGGACGAATGATCGCAACCGCGCATTTTTCTCAACGTTAGAGCGCTACCAGTCTGGATAGACCACCGTGACGAGGCCGGGCGCCTGCAGCAGCCGGATCGGCAGGGTATCGGCAATCGTCTGCAGCGCGTCGTCAGGCCGGCGGGTGTCGAACACCGCCGTCACCGGGATGTCGGCGATCTGCCTGCTCAGCAGCACGATGCGGCCGCGGCGATAGCGGTCGAGTTCGGCGAGCACCAAGTGGAGCGGCACGTCCTGGACCATGATCCGATCGTTCCGCCAAGCGGCAGCCGCCTCGAGATCCGCGCGCGTGGGGTCGCCGGGCCCGGCCCGATCGTAGCTGAGTTGCCAACCCTGCTCGATGACGACCGCGGGCCTGTCGCCGGACTCAACCGTCACCGCGTGCTCGATGGCCACCACCGTCACCAGATCATCGACGTATTTGACGTCGAACCGGGTGCCCAGCGCCCGCGTGGTGCCGCCGCCCGAGGCCACCATGAAGGGCCGGCCATCGGCCGCCACGTCGAAAAAGCCCTCGCCCCGGTGCAGCAGAACCTGCCGCGCCGCGTCGGTGAACTCGATCGACATCGCCGAGTAGCTGCCGAGTTCGACAGTGCTGCCGTCCGCCAGCATCAGCGTTCGACGTTCACCGATGCCGGTGGTGACGTCCGCGAACAGACCGTGACGCCCGGCGAGGTATCCGGCCCCGACTGCCGTCGCGATGGCGCCGACGACCAGCGTCCGGCGGCTGATCACCGCGGGACGACGGCGCAGGCGGTCGATCTCCGGCTTGACGATATCGAACCGCTGCCACAGGCGCAGGGCACGCGTCCAGGCCGCGGCATGAGCGTCGGCCTGGCTCACCCAGGCCTGAAAGGCCCGCCGATCGTCATCGGTCGATTGGTCGTCGTGAAGACGGACGAGCCACTCCAGCGCTGTCCTGAGGGCCGGGTCCGTTGTGTCCTCTTCGGGTTCCACTGGCGAGGCTCATCCCCTCTGTGCGCCGAACATCATCGCTCGCGCTGCGACCACGCTGCGCAAGACGGCGATCGAGATCGGCCAGCGCGCCGACGATCTGCGAAATCACCGTGTTGCGCGAAACGCCCTGGCGGGCGGCGATCTCGTCATAGCTCAGCCCCTCGAACTTGTTGAGAACGAAGGCTTCGCGGCGCCGGGGCGGCAGCGTCGCAATCGCCCGCAGCACGCGCCGCAACTCGCATCGAAACACCGCCGTCATTTCTGGGGATGGGCCGGGATCGACGATCGCCCGCAGTTCGTCGTCGGGCAGGCCGACCTCCGCCCGCCGCGCCGCATCGCGCAGGTGGTTGAGAGCCAGGTTCCGCGCGGCACACGCGAGGTAGGCCGGGCAGTGAACGGGCGCGCCGCATTCGGCGTTGGCAAGCAGCTTGAGGAAAACCTGCTGGACGACGTCTTCGGTGGTCGCTCGGCTGCGAACGAGCCGCTTGACGAGCCGCTTGAGCCGCTCCTGCTCGGATACATAAAGGCTCACCAAATCGAAGGTTTGGGCACTCATGAGTCCGACTCAGGGCCTGCCGTTCATTGGCCGGTCTGCCCACCGGCGACAAGTTCTCGCTTTCGCAGCCGACGGTCTTCCATAGCCGAATCAAAATTCGTTTTCAAACAGTATAGTTTATACCGAATCCATACTTGCTATTTCACGTAATCCAGTTGGCAAATACCTGCGAAGGAAGCCACAAGGACAAGCCATTGATCTGACCGAATTCAACCCACCGATAGCCGCGATGCTGTAGTCAATTTCTAATCGACCCGGCGCAATGCGCCAGATAATGCGGCCAAGCCGAAACATCTCGCCTCACCTGATTGTGGAGACGCAATTGCGCGCGTCCCGTTAGAGAGCGCTTTCAAGCCGGGACCGCCGGCGGGTGTGAAACCACGCTTCGACGTTGACTTGCTCAAATCTCGACGATGAGTGGGTGTCGGTCTCGGTCGAGGCTTGCTCGGCCATGACGGCGGAGAGATAAATTCGGCGGGCGCGGTATCAAGATGCCGCCAGTGACTCGGTCTCGCGTAGCGCGGTGACCTGCACGAACACCGAGGCCGGATCGATGCCGGGATGGTTGTCGGGCAGCAGGTCGAGCGCCATCGCCGAGATCTTGGCCATGCGGCGTAGGGCTGAATAGCGAAAGCGTATTCCGTTGGGTCTATTCGGCCGCGGCGGGGGTGAGGAGTCCAGCGGCGGCCATCTCCTCATGCAGGGCAATCGCGTCGATGTCGAAGCCGTTGGGCCACGCCGGCACACCCATCTCGACGAACGCGCGGTTGAAGAAGGTCGGGTCGCGTAGCGGCTCCACCATCGGTCCGCCCTCGGCGAGAATGTCGGCGAAGGGCCGAACACCTTCGGTTCCGTCCGAGAAGCGGACCCACAAGCGATGGTCCTCCAAGGCTCGGAGGGCCACGACCTTCACGATCTGGATCATTCCGTCACCTTAGCTGCCCAACCCCGACACCGATTCAATTTGCACGGCGCCCTCTCGGTATGTGCTCGGAAAAGACGAAATCCCGATTTAACTGACAAGAACAAACCTTGAACGCATCAAGGAGGTTGTGCAATTATTGGCTGAGCTTGGGGTCTGGTGGCCAAGCGGCGGTGGCGGTCCTGGAGATAACTGAATGTCTGTGCGAAAAATAAATCTTAGAAAACTTCTCCAAATAACGTTCTCCGACGCACGTCAGCAGAGATCGTTGTTATTAAAAGATATCCGCGAGGACAAGGCTAGAGCATCTTCTGATAATGCGGGTGGCGATTTCTATGGACCTTTTTGGTCTGATGCAAAGAAGTATGTGGCCGGAGGGTGCGATCTAATAGCTCAGACGGAGATAAGAATTAAGTCAAATAAAAGAAGGGAGCGTCTTTATCCTGTTCTGTGCAACGGTTTCTTGGATCTGTGGAAAGAGAAGATGCGATGGCGAAATGAACCTTTCGAGTTTTTTCCTCAAAACATTAAAGCTATGAAAGATATTCCGGAGCTAGGGGCCGCCGTCAAAATCGAAAATACAGCTTCGGTGAAATTGTGGGATGGTTCAAACCGAATAATATATCCATATTTTAGCGAGGAGCCGGCTCTGCCCAAAGATGGTGCCCGACTAGGGTTCTGGGCTCTTTGGGAAGCCCTTCCGGGATATGCTCCATCAGACTTCCGTATAATTGATATCCAAAGGCGATCCTATTTCAGGCCTTCGGAAATTAAGTTTACTGGGCACGAAAAAGACGAGTTTCTTGGGATGTATAAAGCAATAATAGATCTCTGGATCAGGTTGCGGGACGGCTAGCGTCCGCAACCTGATCACGCCAAGCTAAGCAACTCTCTGGCGAGATATGCCGATCAATTATCCAAGAAGCTCCGCAACTTCCTTGACCGGCTCGGATGCTTCAGCTTCCTGAGCGCCTTGGCCTCGATCTGGCGGATGCGCTCGCGGGTGACGCTGAACTGCTGGCCGACCTCTTCCAGCGTGTGGTCGGTGTTCATGCCGATGCCGAAGCGCATGCGCAGCACGCGCTCCTCGCGCG
Organism: Blastochloris viridis; assembly: GCF_001402875.1. Lineage (NCBI taxonomy): Bacteria > Pseudomonadati > Pseudomonadota > Alphaproteobacteria > Hyphomicrobiales > Blastochloridaceae > Blastochloris > Blastochloris viridis. The sequence continues at coordinate 970,316 of NZ_CP012946.1, forward strand.
GCGTCAGCGAGGCCAGCACCCGCGTGGTGGTCTCGCGCAGGTTCGACTGGATCGCCGCGTCGATCGGCAGGATGGCGTTCTTGTCCTCGATGAAGTCGCCGAGGTGCGAATCCTCCTCGTCGCCGATCGGGGTTTCGAGCGAGATCGGCTCCTTGGCGATCTTGAGGACCTTCCTCACCTTCTCCAGCGGCATGCCGAGCTTCTCGGCCAGTTCCTCCGGGGTCGGCTCGCGGCCGATCTCGTGCAGCATCTGGCGCGAGGTGCGGACGATCTTGTTGATCGTCTCGATCATGTGGACCGGGATGCGGATGGTGCGGGCCTGGTCGGCGATGCTCCGGGTGATGGCCTGCCGGATCCACCACGTCGCGTAGGTCGAGAACTTGTAGCCGCGGCGGTACTCGAACTTGTCGACCGCCTTCATCAGGCCGATATTGCCTTCCTGGATCAAATCGAGGAACTGCAGGCCGCGGTTGGTGTATTTCTTGGCGATGGAAATGACGAGGCGAAGGTTCGCCTCCACCATCTCCTTCTTGGCTTGGCGGGCTTCGCGCTCGCCCTTCTGCACCATCTGGACGATCTTGCGGAACTCTTGGATCTCAAGTCCCGTATCGGCGGCGAGATTGTGGATGTCGCCGCGGATGTTCTTGATGCCGTCCTTCTCGTGGGTGATGAAGTTCTTCCAGCCGCGGGCACCGAGCTTGGAGACGCGCAAGAGCCACTTGGGGTCGAGCTCCGAGCCCTGGTAGTTGCGCAGGAAGTCGGCGCGGTCGACGCCATAGCTTTCGGCCAGCCGCATCAGGCGGCCTTCGAACGACACCAGGCGCTTGTTGATGTCGTAGAGCTGCTCGACCAGGGCGTCGATGCGGGCCTGGTTGAGCGAGAGGCTTTTCACCTCGGTGACGATGTCGTCCTTTAGCTTCTTGTACTTGCGCTCCTGGGCCGGCGACAGCGTCAGGTTCTTCAGCTTGTTCTTGACGTTCTCTTCCTGGAGCCGCCGCAGCTTGGTGTAGTTGTCGGCGATGGTGTCGAACGTCTTCAGCACCGCCGGCTTGAGCTCGGCTTCCATCGCCGCCAGCGACAGCGAGTTCTCCAAATCGTCCTCGTCGTCGAACTCGGACGGGTCCGGCACCGGCGGCTCGGTCTCGGCCAGCGGCGGCGCGGCGTCGGAGGCCATCTTCGGCACCTCGCCGTCCTGCTGCGGCGGGTTCTTGCCTTCCGGCCCGGCGTAGGTGGCTTCCAGGTCGATAATGTCGCGGAGCAGCACCTTGCCTTCCATCAATTCATCGCGCCAGATGATGATGGCCTGGAAGGTGAGGGGGCTTTCGCACAGGCCGGCGATCATCGCCTCGCGGCCGGCCTCGATGCGCTTGGCGATGGCGATTTCGCCCTCGCGCGACAGCAGCTCGACCGAGCCCATCTCGCGCAGATACATGCGGACAGGGTCGTCGGTGCGCTCGGACGGCTCGGACTTGGTCTCCGAGCGGGCCGGGGTGCGGGCGGAGGTCGCCTCGACCAGGTCACCGGCCTCGGGCTCTTCCTCTTCCGCCCCCTGCTCGGCTTCGGCCTGCTCCTCGGCTTCGGCCTCTTCGGCCTCGATGACGTTGATGCCCATCTCGTTGAGCATGGCGAGGGTGTCCTCGATCTGCTCGGACGTGACCTCCTCGGAGGGCATCACGTCGTTCAGTTCCTCATAGGTGACGTAGCCCCGCTTCTTGGCGAGCTTGATCATCTTTCGGACGGCGGCGTCGCTAAGGTCGAGCAGCGGGCCGTCGGGGGCGTCGGTCTCCTTCTCCGGAGCCTGACCCTCTTCCTTCGGCTTCACCGCCTTCGGCGTTGCCGACAGAACAGCCTTCGCCTTGCTCTTGGTCGCCATATCCGTCTCGTCTCCCAGGCAGGACCGCCGGCCGCCGTCATGGCAGGGGGCAGGCTATCCCGCGAACGCTTTAGGTCTTGCAGGATCGGGCGGGTCGGAATTAACTCTGACTCGCTTGGCCTGCGTCGCCCCGGTTCGGGGCCTGCACACCGTCCGGCCATCCATGGCAGTGCGACCGGTTAACACTCAGTTTTCGCCGGACACGATTAAACGCGTCTTAACCCTGCCGGCGAGCGACGACACTTTCTATTGATGAGGCACGGCCTCAACGCCGGCAATCAGAAACCGCGCGCTGCGCGGCCAGATGCCGCGCCGAACCCCTCGATCAGAGCTTCGGTTCCCTCGATCGCGGCCAGTCGCGCCTGCACGTCGCGCATCCACGCCAGCGACTCCTCGCTCTGGGATCCGGCGTAGGCCGCCTCAGCCTCCCGAAGTTCCCTAGATAGCGTACGTTTCTTGTGATGCAAGCCGACCACGTGGGTCCAGCAGGCTTCGACGTCGCTTGGTGCCGCCTCCGGCCGGGTCGGCCAGTCGGCCGAGTGGGTTACCGCCCGGCGCACCCGCTCCAGAATTTCGGCGGCACCGTGGCGGTTCAGCGCCGCCGCAATCGATTCCGCATCGCCCGGCACCTCCTCGGCGGCGGCGTCCAGCAGCGCCCGTCGCAGCCGGTCGCAGTCGCGGTGGGCGAAGTCGAGCTCCGCCAGCTCCTCGGCGTGATTTTGCAGCAGCCACGGGTGGTTGAGGAAGATCGCCAGCACCAGGGCCTCGCGCACCGGGATGGCGGCGGCGGCGCCGCGCACCAGCGCGCTGAGCTTGAAGCTGGCGCCGAGCGGGGCGATGTCGGCTGCGGTCGGCTTGAGCCGCATCAAGCTGCCGTTCGGCCGGCGGTACTGCCGCGCCGCCGTGGCCGCGCCGCGGCCGCGCCAGTTTTGACCGCCGCGTCCGCCGAACGCGGGCGCCCCGCCCGCGCGCTGGAACAGGTTGGCGATGCGGCCTGAGAGGTCCTCGCGGTAATAGCGCCGCACCCGCTCGTCGGCGATGGCGTCAAGCACCGACGCGAGCCGTGCCTCCAGCGCCGCCCGTCGCTCGGGGGTGTCGATCTGGGCTTGCTGGCTCTCGCGCTCCCACAGCATGTCGGCGAGCGGCCTCGCCTGGGCCAGGATGGCGTCCACCGCCGCCCGACCGCCGGCACGCACCAGATCGTCGGGGTCCTGGCCTTCCGGCAGCATGGCGAAGGCGAGGCTCTTGCCCGGCTCGAGCCGCGGCAGCGCGAGGTCGACGGCGCGGAAGGCGGCGCGCTGGCCGGCCTTGTCGCCATCGAAGCACAGAACCGGCTCGGCGCTCATCCGCCACAGCGCCCCGAGCTGGTCCTCGGTCAGCGCGGTGCCGAGCGGGGCGACGGTGGCCTCGAACCCGGCGGTGACCATGGCGATGACGTCGATATAGCCCTCGACCACCACCACCGCGGCGCCGTCATGGGCGGCGGCGCGGGCCGGGCCGCCGTTATAGAGAGTCGAGCCTTTGTGAAAGAGCGGGGTCTCCGGCGAATTGAGGTATTTGGCGGGGGTGTCCTTGGTGAGGGCGCGGCCGCCGAACGCGATCACACGGCCCTTGAGGTCGAGAATCGGGAACATCACCCGGTCGCGGAACCGGTCGAACGGCACCGCGATGTCCTCGCCGGCGATCAGGAGGCCGGCCTCGACCATGTCGGCAATCGGCACGCCGGCCTCGGCGAGGTGTTGCTTCAGGCTTGATCGGTCGTCCGGCGCAAAGCCGAGCCGGAAGCGCTGCTGCGTCGCGGGGCTGAGCCCGCGGTCGGCGAGGTAGCCGCGGGCGCGGGCGCCGGCGCGGCCCTGCAGCTGGGCCTCGAAATGGCGGCAGGCCAGCTCCATCACCTCGTGCAGGGTCTTGCGGCGGACCTCTTTGGCCACCTCGTCCGGGCTGGCCTTGGGCAGGCTGACGCCGGCCTCGGCGGCGAGCCGCTCCACCGCTTCGGGGAAGGAGAGCCCCTCGACCTCCATCAGGAAGGTGAAGATGTCGCCATGCTTGCCGGACGAGAAGTCGTGGTAGAACCCCTTCTGATCGTTGACGAAAAACGACGGGCTTTTCTCGGCGTTGAAGGGGGAGAGGCCTTTGAACTCGCGTCCCGCCCGCGCCAGCTTTACCTTGCGCCCGACCACGTCGGACACCCGGAGGCGGGCTCGGATCTCATCGAGGATCTGGGGCGAAAAGCGCATGAGGTTCGGGTCAAGTTCGCGTGCGGCCGTTCGGGCCACTGAAGACAACCCGGCATTCTCGCTCATGGCACCCAAATGGGGCGCGGGGCGGGCAGCGGTTATCCCCGCTGAACACAGCCGGTGCCGAGGCCGGAGGTGAATTGTGCGGCGGTGGCTTCTGATGTATACACAAAGATATACAACTGTTACCGCCATCGTTGCGTCAGCGGATAGGTGGCGCAATCTGAACGCGCGGTTGCGTGCGGGCAGAGGTCACCATGGCCGGGGGCGGCTTCGAGTGGGACGAGTCTCCATGGAGGCCCAGCGATGCCAAGCACGGCATCGAGGGGTTTGAGTGGAATGAAACGAAGCGACTGATCGTGCTTCGAGAGCGGACCATCGACTTTCGCGACATTGCCAAGCTCCTGCTTGGTCCTGTGGTGGAACGACGGTCGGACCGCGACGGCGAGACCAGATATTTCGCAGTCTGCCGAACCGACAACCGCCGGTTTGTTGTCATCGTCTACACGATCCGTGGCTCGAAGCTGCGGATCATCACAGCATGGCCCGCGAGCGCAAATGAACGACGAGCGTACCTACACGCTTTCCCAAATCCGCCAGATGAAGGGCGAGACTGACTGGGATCGCATCGACAAAATGACCGACGCCGAGATCGCGGCGTTGATGGCGGACGATCCCAATTGGCAGGAGGCCCAGTCGATCGACTGGTCGACCGCCGAGGTGGTGGTGCCCGCCAACAAGGTGCCGATCTCGATCCGGCTCGATCCCGACGTGCTCGACTTCTTCAAGGCGGCCGGGCCGGGCTACCAGAAGCGCATCAACGCGGTGCTGCGCGCCTATATGCGCGCGCAACCGCCGAAGCCGGCGCCGCGCGCCGGCACCAAGGCGGCAAAGCCGAGAACCGGGACCTGAGGCGGTTCAAGTCAGCGCGGCCTTGACCCAGCCCGACGCCTTGCCGAAATCCATGCGGCCGCCGAAGCGCTCCTTCAGCACCGCCATCACCTTGCCCATGTCCTTCATGCCGGCGGCGCCGGTTTCTGTGACCACCGCGGCGATGGCGGCCTTGGCCTCGTCCTCGCTGAGCTGCTGCGGCAGGAACGAGGCGATGATTTCGATCTCCTCGCGCTCCTGGGTGGCGAGTTCGGGCCGGCCGTTGTCGGCGTAGATCTTTTCCGATTCCTGGCGCTGCTTGATCATCTTGGCGAGCAGCGCGAACACCTCGTCGTCCGACAGCGGGCCTTTGCCATTGCCGCGGGCGTCGATGTCGCGGTCCTTGAGCGCGGCGGTGATCAGACGCAGCGTCGACATCCTACGCTTGTCCTGGGCCTTGACGGCTTTGGTGAGCGCCTCGGTGAGGGTGGCACGGATCACGGATTGAGCCTTTCGAGAGATGACGCCTCGCCTGCTTCAAAGCAGGTGGGGCGGCGCTTATCTATTTGATAAAGCACGCAATTATTGATCTTCGCAACGGTTGACGCGCGGACCGTTGTCACATAATTTGACGGTCATGATCCGACAACGTCCCGCGCTCGCGTGCCGCTTTAGCGGCGCGCGCGTTTGCGCGGGCTCATATGTAGGCGAGCGATGAGCAGCGAACAAGACAATTGGCATGACCCTAGGTCCACTGCGCTGCTGGTGCTGGCCGACGGTTTGGTTCTCGAAGGCTTCGGCCTCGGCGCCATCGGCAAGGCCGCCGGCGAGGTGTGCTTCAACACGGCGATGACCGGCTATCAGGAAATCCTGACCGACCCGTCCTATGCCGGCCAGATCGTCACCTTCACGTTCCCGCATATCGGCAACGTCGGCACCAACGACGAGGACATCGAGACCGTCAACATGGCGGCGGTGCTGGGCGCGTGCGGCGTGGTGCTGCATTCGCCGATCACCACCCACTCCAACTGGCGCTCCGCCAAGCATTTCGACGCCTGGCTGAAGGCGCGCGGCATCATCGGCATTTCCGGGCTCGACACCCGCGCGCTCACCGCCCGCATCCGCGACAAGGGCATGCCGAACGCGGTGATCGTGCACGATCCCGACGGCTGCTTCGATGTCGAGGCCTTGAAGCGCGAGGCCGCCGGCCTGCCGTCGATGGATGGGCTCGACCTGGTGCCGAAGGTCGCCTCGACCCAGCGCTTCACCTGGGACGAAACCACCTGGGAGTGGCCGGCCGGCTATGGCAAACAGGTGGCGACCAGCCGCCACGTCGTCGTGATCGACTATGGCATCAAGCGCAACATCCTGCGCCTTCTGGCCGGCACCGGCGCCAAGGTCACGGTGGTGCCGCCGACCACGTCGGCCGAGGACGTTCTGGCGCTGAAGCCGGACGGGGTGTTCCTCTCCAACGGCCCCGGCGATCCCGCCGCCACCGGGCGCTACGCCGTGCCGGTGATCAGGAAGCTGCTGGATGAGAAGGTGCCGACCTTCGGCATCTGCCTCGGCCACCAGATGCTCGGCCTCGCGGTGGGCGCCAAGACGCGCAAGATGCACCAGGGGCACCACGGCGCCAATCACCCGGTCAAGGACATCACCACCGGCAAGGTCGAGATCACCTCGATGAACCACGGGTTTGCGGTGGATCGCGACACGCTGCCGGCGAATGCGGTGGAGACCCACGTCTCGCTGTTCGACGGCTCCAATTGCGGCATCGCGCTCACCGACCGCCCGGCGTTCTCGGTGCAGTACCACCCCGAGGCCTCGCCCGGCCCCAAGGACAGCCATTATCTGTTCGCCCGCTTCGCCGCGATGATGGAAAGCCAAAAGCCGCCGGTGTGACGGGCCGAAAGCCCGTCGTCCCGGGCGAGGCAGGATGCGAGCATCCTGCGGAGCATCCGGCCGAGACCCGGGATCGTCGGCAGAATGATCGTCGTTGAGCCGGCGCCAAGGGCGCATGATCCGGCGCAGCGGAAGACGCGCGCAAATCTCAGAACGGTCCCGGCTTTGCGCTTCGCTTCAGCCGGGACGACGGGTCCTGAAGCACTCGGCGGCACGCGGGCTTCGGCGCAAGCGCCACCCGTGGTAGTCTTTGGCCATGAACCACATGCTGCGCCCCCCCGATCTCCCGCTCACCACCCAGGCCGCCGAGGGCCTGATGCGCCGCCGCCTCAGCGTGGTCGAGGTCGCGGCGATGGTTGAGGCCGGCATCTTCGCCGAGGACGAGCGGTTCGAGCTGATCGGCGGGGAGATTGTGCCGATGTCACCCAAGGGCATTCGTCATGAGGTGATCAAGGTCAGCCTCAATCTATTCTGGAGCGCCCGGCTTCCGTCCGGCATCGGACTGGCGCAGGAAACCACCTTCCGCTTGAGCGAGGACACCTTCGTCGAGCCCGATTTCGTGTTCTTCCGCCGGGCCGACGGCCTCAAGGCGCTGTCCCCGGCCACCGCGCTGCTGGCCGTCGAGGTGGCCGATACCAGCCTCGCCTACGACCTCGACCGCAAGACCCGCATCTATGCCGCCGCCGGGGTGCGCGAGGTGTGGGTGATCGAGGCGAACAGCCTTCAGGCGCACATCCGCCGCGCCCCCGGCATCGACGGCTATCGCGAGCAAAACACCGTGCCGCCCGACCACACGCTGCACTTCGCCTTCGCTCCGGCGCTCGACCTCAGCCTTGGGGAGCTGGAGCTGGTATAGCGCTTCGGCTCCGCGGGTCTCACTGCTCGGACGGCGCACGGCTTGGGGTTTCCGCGCCAGCGCGCCGGCAGTATTGCTTGAGCTTGGCCTGCCCATTCCCGCGCCAGTTGCCGTTAGGTTGACGTTGCGAGCAGCGGGCGGCTGCGCTAAGGGCATATTAGAATATTTCTAAATAAGGTACGCCAGCCATGCTTCCCGGTTTCGCCAGCCGCCGCCGCTTCTCCGACCTCTCCGAGGCCGAGGTGCTGGCGCTCGCCATCTCCTCGGAAGAGGACGACTCCCGAATCTACGCCAGCTATGCCGAGCGGCTGCGGGCCGACTACCCGGCGATGGCCGAGATGTTCGACGCCATGGCGGCGGAGGAGAACGCCCACCGCCGCAGGCTGATCGACGCTTATGAGACGCGCTTTGGCAAGGTGATCCCGCTGATTCGCCGCGAGCACGTCGCCGGCTTCTACTCGCGCCGGCCGGTCTGGCTGGTCGAGAACCTCTCGCTCGACCGCATCCGCCAGGAGGCCGAGCGCATGGAATACGAATCGGCCGCGTTCTACACCCGCGCCGCCCAGGCTTCGACCGACCCCTCGACCCGCAAGCTGCTCGGCGACCTCGCCGCCGCCGAGCAAAAGCACGAGAAGAAGGCCGAGGCGCTGGTCGCCGGCTTTGAGACCTCCGATGCCGGCAAGGAGGAGGGCGAGCGGGCCCACCGCCAGTTCATCCTGACCTGGGTGCAGCCGGGCCTCGCCGGGCTGATGGACGGCTCGGTGTCGACGCTGGCGCCGATCTTCGCCACCGCGTTTGCCACCCAGGACACCTGGACCACGTTCCTGGTCGCGCTGGCCGCCTCGGTCGGCGCCGGCATCTCGATGGGCTTTACCGAAGCCGCGCACGACGACGGCGTGATCTCGGGCCGCGGCTCGCCGATCAAGCGCGGCTTTGCCTCCGGCATCATGACGGCGGCCGGCGGCCTCGGCCACGCGCTGCCCTACCTCATCCCGCATTTCTGGACCGCCACCGCCATCGCCGGCGCCGTGGTGTTCGTCGAACTGTGGGCGATCGCCTGGATCCAGAACCGATACATGGAGACGCCGTTCTGGCGCGCGGCGTTCCAGGTGGTGCTGGGCGGCAGCCTGGTGCTGGCGGCGGGCATCCTGATCGGCGGCAGCTGAGCTGCCGACTCGCCGCCGGCGGGCCGGCGGCGGCGGGGATGCCGATCGGTGAAAAGACGGTCGCGATCTGTCATGCTCGAGGTGGACGCCGGCGGTGTCCGGCTGGTATAGGCCGGCGGACTTCATGCCGCGTTGCATGAATCGCCGCCGGCGCGGCCGTCGGGCCGGGCACGCTCCTCACCAGGTCCGTCTCGCCATGCGTCTTGGCCTGATCCGACATTTCGAAGTTGCCCACGGCCAGCCCCAGGGCTGGCTGTCCGTCGCCGACATGGCCAAATGGATCGACGACTACGAGCTGGCCGGGGTTCGGCAGAAGCCGGTCGACCTCGGGGAGCGGCCGTGGCGGCATTGCATCTCGTCCACCGCGCCGCGGGCCTTGGCCACCGCCCGCGCGCTTTATCCGGGCGAGATCGAGACCACGCCATTCCTGTGCGAGCCCAAGCTCAACCCGTTTCGCACCGGCGACCTCAGGCTGCCCTACGCCGGCTGGCGCTGGCTGCTGCGGCTGGCGTGGTTTTCGTCCCACGGCTCCCAGATCGACGTGAAGCGGACCTTTCTCGCCAATATCGAGGCGATCGCCGACCGGCTGATGGACGCGCCCGACGACACGCTGGTGGTGAGCCACGCCGGCGCCATGATGATGCTGCGCAAGGCGCTGATCCGACGTGGCTTTTCCGGCCCCCGCTTCGGCATCGCCGAGTGCGGCCGGCTCTATGTCTTCACCCGAGCCGGATGACGGGGCGGCTGCCGGCGGCTACCATGCCCGCCATGAGCCACGCCCCCGTGCCGGCCTCGTCCCCGTGCCGCCGAAGGGCCGCCGCGCCGCGGCTTCCACGTCGTCGACGTGGAGCGCATGGTGGCGTGCGGCCTGATCGCGTCGAGTCGTTGCCGTCCGTTGCATAGTCACGCCGCTCGCAGCGCCGGAGCTGGCTGCGGCTGGCTGACCTCGAAATCATGGACGAGAAGCCATGTCTGCCGAGTTTCTGCTCACCGCCCTCATCATCGTCGCTTCGCCCGGCACCGGCGTGCTCTACACCCTGGCCTACGGCCTTAGCTGCGGGCGGCGCGCCGCCGTCATCGCCGCGCTCGCCGGCACGCTCGGCATCGTGCCGCACATCGCCGCCGCCATCGCCGGGCTGGCGGCGCTGCTTCACACCAGCGCGCTGGCGTTCGAGACGGTGAAGTATGCCGGCGTCGCCTATCTATTGTGGATGGCGTGGCAGACGCTGAAGGAAAGCGGGGCGCTGGCGGTGGGCGGCGCTGACGATCTGCCGGCGGGGCGCATCATCGCCCGCGGGGTGACGATCAACCTGCTCAATCCCAAGCTCTCGATCTTCTTCCTCGCCTTCCTGCCGCAGTTCGTCGAGGCCGGCGAGGCCCACCCGGTCGCCCGCATGTTGGAGCTGTCCGGCGTATTCATGGCGATGACGTTCGTGGTGTTCGCGATCTACGGTGTCGCTGCCGCGGCGGCGCGCACCTATGTCGTCGGCCGGCCCACGGTGATGTCGTGGCTGCGCCGCTCGTTCGCCGCCGCGTTCGTCGCGCTCGGCGCCAGGCTGGCGCTGGCGGAGCGGTGAGGGGGGTCACCCGATGGCGTCGAGCAGCGGTTCGTTGCCGGTGCGCTTGTGCCAGCCGTCGAACCACACCAGATCGTGCAGCGGTAGGCGCGTCCGCCACCCCGCCACTTCGAGTTCCGGCTTGGCGTAGAAGTGGGTGACGCTGCCGACGCAGAGATAGGCGATCGGCTGAATCTCGGGCGGGATGCCGAGCACCTCGCGCAGCGCGTTGTAGTCGAGGATCGACACCCAGCCGACGCCGAGGTTCTCGGCGCGGGCGGCGAGCCAGAGGTTCTCCACCGCGCACACCGCGCTGTAGAGGTCCATTTCCGGCTGGTGGGTGCGGCCGAGCACCACCTTGCCGGCGCGGGCGCGGTCGCAGGTGATGCAGATGCCGACCGGGGCGTCGAGGATGCCTTCGAGCTTGAGGCGGCGGTAGCGCTCGCGCTGCTCGTTCTCGAACATCTCGGTCGCCTCGGCCTGGGCGCAGGCGAAGGCGGCGTGCACCTTCTTCTTCACCGCCGGGTCGCGGATGACGATGAAGTCCCACGGCTGCATGAAGCCGACCGAGGGGGCGTGGTGGGCGGCTTCGAGCAGCCGCGCCAGCACCTCGTCCGGCACCGGGTCGTGGCGGAACTGGCCGCGCACATCGCGCCGGGTGTGGATACAGCGATAGACCGCAACGCGCTCGTCGAGCGTGAAAGCCGGGTCGTACTGGATCGGCGTGTCGGTGGCGTCGCGCATGGCCATGGCTTGTCTCTCGCGGCGTGCAATCATCTTCGCACGGACGTTCAGGTGCACGTGGGAACAGGGTCGAACATCCGGCGACGTAAGTCCGTTTGAATTGCGGAAACTGGATGGCATCCGGTTTGGGCAATCAGGCACAGCGGCGGGTACTCTAGGCCAGCATTCGACGCACGGGGATTCGACGAACGCCGGGGAGGATTTCGCCGGAGGCGCGGTGATTACCCCCGAAATGTAACACGGCAATCAAAAAGAATTGTGCCGGGCAGGCATTGCACAGTTTCCGCACCTTGCGGCTTCGACCTTGGGAAAAATCGCCAAACCCCATTCCATCCGGAGCAAAACTCCCCACATCAGCGACGGAAGCTTCGCTCGTGTGAGGAGAACCGACCGGGGGTGCGACGACACGTCAGGGTGTAGTCCGCGTGCGGCGCCTTACCCTTGACACACCGGTTCGTCATTGTTCTCAAAACGAGCATAAGACCGGCAACAGCTTCTTTGCTCCCCCAACCCCCGACTGCAAAGAGGACGTACATGATCAACGAATCGATGGCTCGCGAACGAACGCGATGGCGTGGTGCCGCATTCGCTGATGGTTTCACCGGCGATATCAGCACCCTTCTGGCAGAGACCCAGACCCGTCATGCCGAGTCCAGCGCCCGCGCTGCGGCACGCCCGGCCGGCTATGTCGCCATCGTTGCCGGCAAGCCCGGCAACTACCGCGTCGTGCTGCCGGACCTGCCGCACTGCACCGCAAAGGGCGACACCATGGATGCCGCCCTGGCCGACGCCGCGGTTGTGGTGCGCCACTGGTGCGAGGCCGCGCTCGACCGCGGCGAGCCGCTGCCCGAGCCGCGCTCGGCCGACGAGGCCGTGCATGGCGATCCGCAGGTGGTGCGGCTGCTCGGTGAGGACAGCGCGCTGGCGCTGGTGCCGTTGCTGCCCGAGGTGGCGGTGACCCGCACCATTGAACTCGCGCTGGACGTCGACCTGGTGGCGGCGGTGGACGAGGTCGCCGAGGCGGCCGGCGTCGCCCGCACTGACTTCATTGCCCTCGCGCTGGAGGCGGCGCTGGCGCAACATGCCGAGCCGGTCGGCACCTAACGCGGCGGCGGGCCCGATTGGATCCGGGGTCCGCTCCAAGCTGAGATTGCCCCAACAGCAGGTCCCGCAAGCTGGCAATGGGATTTGCGGAAGACGCCCATCATAACGACGGATCTTGCTCGAATCCTCCGGCAAGTCTGTTCAAGCGTTCGCCGGCCGCGGGTGCACCCGCGGCCGGCCCTTGGCGCAGGGGCCGAGCGGCAGCGGGCGGTCGACAATGATGAAGTTGTCGCCCGGCAGCAGATCGCCGATCAGCCGCAATCGCTGGCCTTCGAACGCCGACACATCGACCGGACGGCCGTCACGGTTGAGAAGACGGATGATGTGGCGACCGGCGACATCGGCGCCGTCGACCACGCCGCCGTTATAGGTCTTGCGCACCGGGCCTGACGCGTCGGCCGCGCCGGCTTGAAGCCCGAGCGCGACGATCAGAGCAATCCGGACCATGCCGCCCTCCCACACGTGCCGTTTGCAAGTGTGATGCGCGTCGCCACGGCGCGACATGCGGAGGATCAACCGCGCTACGTTGGGGGAGCGAAAAGAGAAACCCCGCCGCATGAAGCGGCGGGGTGGGCCGGTCGGGCATCACGGGGAGGTGATTCATCTGCACCGAGGGGGCTTGGTGCAGGACGAAACCGGCCAGTTTTCGTCTCCGAACACCAACGCAAATTGGCACCCGGCGGAGGACTTCGAGCGAGGGACTTCACACAGCAAACGTCGTCTCGAACTGCAGGCTCGGCGCCGCACAATTCGGAACCGCGATTATGGGCCGCACCGGCGGGGGCAGGCGCGGCCCATGTCCGTGGCGGTACCCGATGGCGCACCGCAACGGTCTTCCCGGCGGCGAGCGGGGGCATCGCCGCGTTGTTTTCGGCGCGTCACCTGGCCCGATCGCTCGGGGGTGGCGCCGCGATTGCGTCGACTGGTACAGCCGGCTGCCGAGCGTGGGGCCGGCAGCTCTGATCCGGTCGACGAGGTGTTCGATCGGCGCTAGGTGTATCGCGGACGATCAAATCGTGTGATAAATATCGCAGGGCCGGGATCAGCTGTCAAGCGCTTGCGATTGTATTGCGTACGATTTATCGGTAGGGCGGCGACGCGCCGCACCCCGGCGTGGCGACCGAGCAGGAGAGCGCGCATGGCCGCGGGGGTATCGCCGAACCCGCCCGACGACGGGCCCTTTCTCGGCGATTTCGTTTGTTTCTCGATCTATTCGGCCGCGCTGGCGTTCAACCGCGTCTACAAGCCGCTGCTGGCCGACATGGGGCTGACCTACCCGCAATATCTGGTGATGGTGGTGCTGTGGGAGGAGGACGGCCGCACCGTTGGCGGCATCGGCGAGGTGCTGTCGCTCGATTCCAGCACGCTGACGCCGCTGCTCAAGCGGCTTGAAGGCATGGGGCACCTCTCCCGCGCTCGCGACGACGCCGACGAGCGGGTGGTGCGGGTGCGGCTCACCCCGGGCGGCCGGGCGCTGCGGGCCAAGGCGCGGGTGGTGCCAGGCTGCATCCTGGAGGCCACCGGCATGTCGCTGGAGGAGCTGCGCCGGCTGCAGGGCGAAATCGACGCGCTACGGCGCAATCTGGAAGTCGCCAACCGCTGAAGCGGGTTTCCGCACGCTTCTTCGCCCTCGCGGATCATGGGTACCGGATTTCGCGGCTTCGCCGCTTGTCCGGGACGACAGCGCGAGGTCTCGGCCGGGGCCGGCCGGCCTCGGATGTCGGCGGCACGGCGCCTTGGCGCGCACTGCGCACGGTTTCTGTTCAGACGAACGTGCCGTGGCTTTGCGCCGACCACAGCTCGACCGCGCGGTCGAGTGCGTCCGGGAACAGGCGCTGCCGCGACACCAGCCAGGCCGGATAGATGTCGGTGGAGCGCACCAGCTTCATCACCCGGTCGGGGTGGATGCCGAGGCCGAAAACGTCGAGCATCGTCAGAAGCTTGGCAGCGGCGAGCACGACAGGGAGCGGCACCAGCACGGTGCGGGCCTTGGGGAAATGGCGCCGGATCAGCGTCTCGACGATCTGCTCAAGCGTGTAGCGCTGCGGGTAGGCGGCGTTGAACAGGGTGACGGATTCCGGCTGCGACCGCGCGAACTCGATCGCCTCGAGCAGGTCCTGCACATAGATGCAGGCCTTGATGGTGTCCTTCCGCCCCGGATAGACGAAGACGCCTTTCTTCAGCAGCGCGGCGAGGCGGGCGAAATTGCCGCCTTCGCCGGGGCCAAACACCACGGCTGGCCGCACGATCACCAACCGGCGGTCGGGCGCTGCCTCCTGCCAGTGGCGGTGGAGGCGCTCGGCAATCAGCTTGGAATGGCCGTAGGCCGATTCCGGCGCCGGCGGGCTGGCCTCGGTCTTGGTGTCCTCGCTTGGGCCGTAGACCGAGATCGAACTGGTGAACACGATCTCGCGGGCGCCGCTGCGGGCGGCGAAGCGGGTGACCTCCAGCGCGCCGAGGATGTTGGTGTCGTAATAGTCGTGGGTGGGATGGCCAGGCGTCGTGTGCACTGCGGCGAAATTGTAGATGCGCGCCACCGGCCGCCCGAGGTCCAGCCCGGCGAGGTCGCGCACGTCGCCGATGCGGTAGTCGACCCCCGCCAGGGTTTCACGTGGCGGCAGCAGGTCGATGGAGACGACGTCGTCTGCACTGTCCGCGGCAAGATGACGAACGAGGTGAGTTCCAACGAACCCCGATCCCCCGAAAACGACGACGGCGTCATTCATGCGGATATCTCTGGATTGCCGTGCGGCACAAGCCGGCCACGGGAACACCGGGCGTCCACCAGGGACCAGATCTCCGGATTCGACAAGGTCGCCATGTTATCGCGGCGAACGAAATCTGAAAGCCGCGATCTCGGCATTCGAGCCGTAAGCGAACCAGTTCGGCCGCCCGGCCGGTGCGACGGTACGGTCGGTTGGCCCGCACCGGATTGTCCGGTATCAATGAGCCACAACCGAAGGTGCGATTCGAAACGCCAAGATGCCGCGTTGCGGCAGGGCGGGCCAACGGAACCAACGGCAGCGGGGGACCGAAGCCTTTCGTCATGGTGAACTGGGGGCTCATCTTCCGAACGCGCGATCCGGATCGCGACCGTGCCACCGATGCCGCGCGCATTGCCGCGGTGCAGGCGGCGCTGGCGCAGGCGATCGAGAGCGCGTGCCGCGAGCGGGACGGCCTCAGCCGTCGCCTGGAGGATGTGCGCGCCCGCGCCGCGTTTCTCTATGACGATCAGGACGCCTCCCACGAAGGGCGGCTCGGCGCGCTTGAGGAGCAGATGGTGGTGGGCGCTCGCCGTCTCGCCGACCTCACCTACCAGATCGCCGCCTTCGAGGCGCTGCATGCCGAAGCCGGAAATGTCCTCGCGGGGGCGCCCTCGTCCAGCGTTATGCCCTGAGCAGGTGGCCCCGGCCGCCGCGGTCGCCTCTGCGTCCCAGCTTTGGTAGTGTGGCCGGACAATCGCGCTCTGGTGGGCTGTTGGCTGGGGCTCGCCGTTTCCGCCTGCCGGGGTGAAACGCGGTTCGCACGGACGCGGGATGCGCCGAGGTGGTCGATGCCGGTCTATGTTTGGTCGCGGCTGAAGATGCTCGTGCTAAGCCACGGCGGGCGACCGAAAATCAACGGGCGGGTGTGGTTCCGCGGCTACGGCACCTTGATGTTCGGCGACGGCGTCGTCATCGACGCCAGCCGGTGCCCGGTCGAACTGCACGTCGAACGGGGGGCGCGGCTTGAGATCGGCAATGGGGTGGTGATCTCGTCGGGCGCCTCGCTGGAGGCGACCGGTGCGGTGGTGGTCGGCGACGGCTGCCGCATCGGCGCGTTCTGCAAGATCCTCGACAACAACTTCCACCCGCTGCGGGGCGACCGGCTGGTGCAGCCAAAGCCGGTTCCGGTGCGGATCGGCGCGAACGTGGTGCTGGAGGACAACGTCATCCTGCTGCCGGGCGCCCGGCTCGGCGACAATGTGCGGGTGCAGGCGGGCTCGGTGGTGTCGCGGGCGATTCCGCCGGACGCTGTGGTGTCCGGCTTTCCCGCCCGCGTGGTCGGACGGGCGGGACCGCGGTCATGACGCCGCCATTGCTGAAACGGGCCGGCGGCTGGGGTCTGCGTACGTTCTATCGCTGGCGCACCCGGCTCGTCCTGCGCGGCTGCGAGCTGGCGAGCGGAGCCTATGCCGAAGGCGAGGTGCGGGTGTCGGGGCCGGGTTCCATCCGCATCGGCCGCAACGCGGTGCTGCTCGAC
Organism: Blastochloris viridis; assembly: GCF_001402875.1. Taxonomy (NCBI): domain Bacteria; kingdom Pseudomonadati; phylum Pseudomonadota; class Alphaproteobacteria; order Hyphomicrobiales; family Blastochloridaceae; genus Blastochloris; species Blastochloris viridis. The sequence goes on from NZ_CP012946.1 coordinate 986,866, forward strand.
GGCATTGCGCCGACCGAGCTGGCAAGCGGCGCCGGCGCCGAGATCGTCATCGGCGCGAACACGGTTCTGAACTATGGCGCGCGGCTCAGAGCGACGTCGTCGGTCCGCATCGGTGCCAACTGCCTGATCGCCTCGTTCGTGGTGCTGGACGACGCAGCGGCCGATTTCGGCCCGCCGGCGCCGATCGAGATCGAGGACGGGGTGTGGATCGCCCATGGCGCGGTGATCGCGCCGGGGGTGCGGGTTGGCCGCGGCGCCGTGGTGGCGGCCGGCAGCGTGGTGCGCCGCGACGTGCCGGCGGAGATGCTGGCGATGGGCAATCCGGCGCGGTGCTTTTCGCTCGATCTGGTGCCGGGCCAAAAGCCGTAGCTGCGCGCCGCAACTGATCGGCCAGAATTCGAAACACTGACTCAACGTGTCCGGCTGGATCGATCGGATCGGCTAATCGAGGCCGGCGAGAAACGCCACGAATCGCGGCGACACCGCGTTTCGGCCGAGCGCGTTCAAATGGGCGCCGTCGTCGGTGTAGTCGGGGACGAGGCACGGCACGCGCTGGTCGCCGGCGGACACGGTGCATTGGCTGCCGTCGGGCTTGGTGGATTCCGCCACGGCGAGGTCGAACAGCCGTCCGCTGCCGGCATATTCGCGCCGGAGCAGCTCGTTGAAGGCGTTGCGCTTGGCATTGGCGGGGTCGTAGCGCCCCAGCGCCTGCTTGATCATCGCCTTGATGCCCTGCTCGGGCGCCATCAGCGGCGCGGTGACATGCGCGAATGTCGTCTTGGGGTAGGCCTGCGCCAGCTCGGCCATGGTCCGCTTGTAGCGCTCGAACAGGCCGGCGACGTCGCTGTCCTTGTCGAAATCGGCATAGCAGAACTTGAAGAACGCGACGTTGGCGTGGTCGCCGATTCCGCCGCGCACCAGATGCTCGAACGCCTCGAGCTTGGAGAGCGGGTTGCCGTTCTGGCCAAGCTCGGCGTGGAGAAGGCCCGGCCCTTCGGCATCCGCGGTCTTGATCTCGCGGATGGGCCACCTTGCCGCCGGGTGCGCCTTCAACGTCGCCTCGATCCCCTGGATGATGTTCCAGCCGACCGACTGATGGCCGAAGAAGATGGTTCGCGCGGCGAGCTTGTCGATGTCGGCGTCAGCGACCTCCTGGGCCGCGAGCGGCCGCGGGGCGCCGGCGCAGGCGAGGCTCGCCACCACCAGCAGCGGCAGCGATGCGACCGCCCGTCTTGGCAGGCGCGAACGAAGCTGGGAGAGGAGCCCGCTCAGGCCGGCCGACGCGCGCAGCGTGGCAGGGAGGGGAAGAAGGGCGGTGAGGTATTGCATGTCGACCTTCTCTGCTGTGGCGAGTCAAAGGGGGTTCGGGATCGCGCCGTGCTCTCGGAGCGAGAGTCGTTGTGGCGACCAACGCGGTCGCCACCGGACGGGTACCGATGCCGGGCCGAAATGGCGCGCGGGTTCCCACGGCGGCGCATCGGGTTCAGCCCGCCGGTCCGGCCAGCAGCGGCGCGGCGTGCAGATAGACCGAGACGCGGCGCTTTGCGGCGATATCGCGCCACACCTGCTCGATCTGCTCGACCGACAAGCCGAGCGCCGGCGCCGCCACGTCGGCCGGCACGGCGTGGTCGAGCGCGTAGAGGCACAGGTCCATGCGGTCGTACGGCAGCGAGAAATAGAACTCCTCCTGGGTCTGCGGCAGCGACCAGGTGTCGGTGGTGGGCGGCCGCCGCCGGATCTCCTCCGGAATGCCGAGGTGCTCGGCCAGCTGGTAGACTTGGGTCTTGAACAGATGGGCGATCGGCTTGAAGTCGGCGGCGCCGTCGCCGTTCTTGACGAAGAAGCCCTGGTCGTGCTCCAGGCGGTTGGGCGTGCCGGCGACCGCAAAGCCGAGGCGGTCGGCGTGGTAGTATTCGAGCTGCTTGCGGGTGCGCTGCTTCATGTTGGTCGCGGCGACAATGCCGAGATAGGCCTCCAGCGGCAGCCGCACCGTGCGCTGCTCGCCGCCCGGCGACTGCACCACCAGCGACGACAGGTGATAGCCGCCGCCGAGCACGTCGGCGATCGTGACCTTGCAGCTCCAGCCTGCTTCGAACTCCGGCACCACGCTGCGGATGAACGCATCGCGCCGCCGGTAGCAGCCGGCCGCCTCCAGCGCCGGCGCGATGTCCTCGACCACGGCCTTGATGCCGAGCTGTTCGGCCAGCATCCGGCCCAGCCGCAGGCTGTCGTCCTCGGAGTCCTTCTCCGGCATGAACAGCCCCAGCACCTTGTCCGGACCGAGCGCCCGTACGCACAGCGCGGCGGTGACGCTGGAGTCGATGCCGCCCGACAGCCCGACCACGGCGCCGCGCCGGCGCAGGGTGCGCAGCACCTGGGTTCGGACCAGTTCGGCGATGCGGGCGGTTTCTGCCGCGGCGTCGATCGCCAGCACGTCCGGGCCGAACGGACGCTGCGGCGGGACGCCGGGCCGGTCGGTGCCGGCCATTGCGGATAAGGTCATGTCGCAGCCTCCAGCGCGGGGGTCGTCACAGCACGGCGATCGATCTTGCCGTTGTCGGATTTGGGGAGGGTGTCGCGAAACTCCACCTCCTTGGGGACCATGAAGTCCTCAAGGTGGCGGGCGCAGTGGCGGATCACATCCTGACCGGTCAGCGCGCCGGGCTCGGCCACCACGATCGCCTTGATCGCGGTGCCGAGAACGGCATCGTCGATGCCGACGACGACGACCTCGTGCACGCCGGGCAGGGCGTGGATCACGGTCTCGACCTCCTTCGGGCTCACCTTCTCGCCGCGGGTCTTGATGATGTCGTCCTTGCGGCTGACGAAATAGAGAAAGCCCGCGGCGTCGGTGCGGAACAGATCGCCGGTGTGGAGCACCTTTTCCCATTCGAACGGGCCGGGCCGCAGCGACCGCGCCGTCGCCTCGGGGTTCTCCCAATAGCCCTTCATCACGTGCGGGCCGCGGATCACCAGTTCGCCGACGACGCCGGGTGCAACCGGCCGGCCGTCGTCGTCCACCACGGTGGCCTCGGTGCCGGGAATGGCGATGCCGACCGAGTCCGGGCGCGCCTTGAGCTCGTGCGGCGGCAGATAGGTGCCGCGGGTGCACTCGGTCTGGCCGTACATCGAGAACAACTCGGCGTCGGGGAATCGCTCGGCGAGCCGCGTGAGCTGCGAGGGCGCCAGCGGCGCGGAGGCGGTGGTGAGATAACGCAAATGCGGCAGCCGACCGGGGCCGAAGTCCTCGATCCGCAGCAGCACGGCCACCATGGTCGGCACCAGCGGCAGGCCGGTGACGTGTTCCGCTGCGGCCTTCTGCAGCACCGCCTGCGGGAACGCGAAGGACTTCTCCAGCACCAGCGTCGCGCCGGTCTTAACCGTCACCAGCACTTGGTAAAGGCCGTAATTGAACGAGACCGGCAGCACGCTGAGCACGATGTCGTCGGCGGTGTTGCCGAGATAGCTCGCAATGGCGGTGGCGGCGGCGACGATGGCCTGGTGCGTCATCATCACCCCCTTGGGCAATCCGGTCGAGCCCGAGGTGTAGATCAGCATCGCCAGGTCGAGCCCGATGCCGGGTCTGGGCGGTGGCGCACACGCGGCGGCGAGCGCGTCCTCGAGCCGCAGCCAGCGGTCCGGGACATCGCCCATGGCGTTGGCGACCACCGTCACCTTGACGGTGGCGGACGATGCGATGGCCTTGTGCGCCACCGCGCCGAGGCGGCCGCCGGTGATCAGGGCGCTGGCGCGGCAATCGTTGAGCAGGAAGGCGACTTTTTCGGCCTTGGTCGAGGGGTTGATCGGGCAGAACACCGCCCCGGCCTTGAGCGCGGCGAAGATCGCGATCACCGCCTCGGCGCAATTGTCGAGAAACACCACCACGCGGTCGCCGCGCTGGATGCCGTGGCGGATCAACGCCGCCGCCAGCCGGTCGGACGCGTGGTCGAGGTCGCGATAGCTCAGCCGTCGCTCGCCCGCGATCAGCGCGATCTTGTCGGGCTGCGCCGCTGCGCTGGCGATGAGGAAGTCTTCGACCCGCATATCGGTCTCCTGACCCCGGCGGTGGCGGCGATAGCGCGCTCAGGCCGCCGTGGCCGCTTGGGCTCGCCGGGCGACGTAGGCGTCGATGCGCTCGATGGAGTCGAGATTTTCCGGGACGACATCGCCATCGGCGACGGCGATGCTGAACTCTTCCTCAAGGAAGGCGACCAGTTCGAGAATGCCGGTGGAGTCGATAAGACCGGCGTCGATCAGCGACTCCGCGTCGTCGATGGCGGTGCGGTCCTCGCGGAACAGGAAATTGTCCTCGATGAACTGGCGGATTTTGGCGCGGCGTGTGGTCGGCATGGCGGCTCCCTCTAGGCTGCCTGGGGTGGCTCGGCGGAAGCGCTCGTCCGGCGGACGAACCGCTGCGCCAGCAACTGGGTCGACAAGATTGCGGTGAGCGCGAGGTTGTCGCGCGCGGAAACCAGGCGGCCGCCGGTGCATTTGCGCACCAGCTTGTCGACGGCGGCGGGGGCGAACAGCCCGACCTTGGCGAGCGTGGCCGGTGCAAGCATGTCGGTGACATAGGGCGGCGCCGCCGGGCCGACGAATGCGCGGCCTTCGGGTGCGCGATAGGGCTGCTTGGGCCGGTCGGCGATCATGGCCGGCACCAGGTCGCGCGTCGCCTCGCGCAGAATGTGCTTTTCGCGCAGCACGCGCAGCTTGAGCTGCGGCGGCAGGCGGCCGGCGAAATCGATCAGCCGCGGGTCGAGGAACGGGAAGCGGCTCTCGACCGCGTGCGCCATCGCCACGCGGTCGCTCTGCGACGACAGGATATAGCCCGGCAGCAGGAATGCCATTTCCAGGTACTGCGCCTGCGACAGCGGGTGCCAGCGCGGGAAGTCGGCCGGCAGCCGCTCGCGCAGGTCGGCGAGCGCGTCGTAGCCGGCGAGCCGGTCGCGCAGCTCGGCGGTGTAGAACGCCTTCGCGCCCTGGGTCATCCGGGTGCGCGGCAGGAGCGAGAACAGCGGATCGGCGAGATCGTCACTGCCGCCGACGAAGAACGCCTCGCGGTAGCTCTGCGACTGGGTCTTGAGGCGCGGCAGGTAGGGATAGAGCCGCTGCAGCAGCAACAGCCGGCGTTTGGATCCCGGCTGCGCGGCGCAGAACCGCCGCAGCTTGGCTTCCTTGAAGATGTCGTAGCCGGCGAACACCTCGTCGGCACCTTCGCCGGTCAGCACCACCTTGAGGCCCTGCGCCCGGACGAACTTGGCGAGCAGGAACAGCGGCGCCGGGCCGGTGCGCACCAGCGGCTGCTCGACGTGGGCGACGATGTCGGGGAAGCAGCGTGCGATGTCGGCCTCGGTCGCCAGCACGGTGTGGTGGTCGGTGCCGAGCGCCTCGGCCATCGCCAGCTGGAACACGCGCTCGTCGAATTCGGCGTCCTCGAACGCCAGCGAATAGGTCCGCAGCCGGTCGGGTGCCAGCCGCTTCATGATGGCGGTGATGATGGAGGAATCGAGCCCGCCGCTGAGATAGGCGCCGACCGGCACGTCGGCGCGAAGGCGGATCCGTGTGGCGTCGAACAGCAGCGCCCGGAGTTCGTCGGCGATGTCGCGCGGATCGCGCCGGTCGAGCCCGCCGGGGTCGTGGGCGTCGGGAAACGACAGCCGCCAATACGGCTCGACCCGCACCCGCTCGCCCTCGGCGAGCAGGATGTGGCCGGGCGGCAGTTCGGAGATGTCCTTGAAGATGGTGCGCGGCGCCAGCGGGAACCAGAACGTCAGGGTCTGGTCGAGCGCGATCGGGTCGATGGCGGCCGTCATGCCGGGCACCGCCAGCAGCGACTTGATCTCGGAGCCGAAATAGAGGCAGCCGCCGCGCGTGGCATAGAACAGCGGCCGCACTCCGGCGCGGTCGCGGGCCAGCAGCAGGCGGCGCTGCCGGCCGTCCCACAGCGCGAAGGAAAAGTCGCCGTTGAAGCGCGCGACGCAGGCCGGACCGAAGGCGCGGTAGGCTTCGAGGATGACCTCGGTGTCGGACGCGGTGCGGAAGCGGTGACCGCGCGCGATCAGCTCCGCGCGCAACTCGACGTAATTGAAGATCTCGCCGTTGAACGAGACCCAGAGTTCGCCGTCGCCATCGGCCATCGGCTGGGCGCCGCCGGCAAGATCGATGATGCTGAGCCGTGCGTGTGCGAGGCCGACGCTGTCGCCGACGTGGAGGCCGAGCGCGTCCGGGCCGCGGTGCGCGATGGTCCGGATCATCGACCCGAGCAGCACCGCCGGTGGTGCGGCGGTGTCGGGGTGTCCGTGGAAGCCAGCAAAGCCACACATGGCCTGTTCAGTCCGCGCTGCGTTGGGGACGGCAACCTGTCAGCGATGTTTCACCATCAGGGGTTAAAGCCGCGCGAATCCGTTCAATAAACCGGTAGGTGGCGCCGCGCCGCCAGCAGTCGCCCGCTCGCGAGCGATCCGCGTGGCCGCTCCGAACGCAGCATCGGCAAGGTGGCCGGCCGATCAGGCCTGCGAGAACCATCGCGTTTCCTCGGCCTCGCATCCGGCTTTGCACGCGAAGAGCGCGCCGCGGACTTGCGGGCAAAACCACGATAGCTGAAAAGTTTAGAGTATCGGCTTGGTTCCGTCGCGGCGGAGGGCGCTTTCGCTGACGCGTTCAGGGTATCGACGCGGGCCAATGGTCATCTTCATCCTCCCGACTGCACGGATTTCGCACCCAAAGACGCGCCGAATGACGATTTGTTCTGCCGTTCCGCGCCGTTCCATGGCACGCAGCGGAAGATCGGCGTTTCGTTATGTGTATGATTTTGTTTGCTTAAATGGTGCTGCCGCACAGGATTGAACTGTGGACCTCTCCCTTACCAAGGGAGTGCTCTACCACTGAGCTACGGCAGCGGGCGCCGACGCAACGTGTCGCGCGTCGTGTTTGCCCCTACTGCCACAAGGCACCGGGCGGTGCAAGCAACTCCGGCCCGGTTTTCGACCCGAACGCACCGAAACCGGGGAAAGCGCGGTGGATCATTGGGGCGGTGGCGGCTTGAGGGCCGGCGCGGCCAGCGCCGGCACGGCGCTGCGGTCGACCTTGCCGTTGGCAAGGCGCGGCAGGCGGTCGAGCGTCGCCAGCCGGCGTGGCCGCGCCCATGGCGGCAGCCGCGCCGCGATCAGCGCCGCCAGTGCCGAATCGGCGTGCAGGCCGGGCGGCCCCTCCACGGCGGCGCAGATAATCGCGCCCCAGCGCGGGTCGGGCAGGCCGAACACCACCGCCTCGCGCACGGCCGGGTGCTCGCGCAGCACCGCCTCCACGGTGCCGGGCACCACCTTTTCGCCGCCGGTGACGATCACCTCGGCGCGGCGGCCCTCGACGTGGAGCCGGCCGGCGTCGTCGAGGGCGCCGAGATCGCCGGTGTCGAAGCGGCCGGCGTCGTCGCGGGGGGCGAGGTCGGGCCGGCCGAGATAGCCAGCGAACAGCCCCTCGCTTTGCAACAGGATACGCCCCGGCGTTCCGGCCGGCAGCGGGCGCCCGGCGTCGTCGGCGATGGTGATGGTGACGCCGGCGAGCGGGTGCCCCGAGCCTGGCCTGAGCTGTCCGGCCTCCGCCGGCGATTCGCAAGTGGCGGCGGCGCAGCTCTCGGTCAGGCCGTAGCTTGCCACCGCCGGCACGCCGGCCTCGGCCAGGGCGCGGCGCAGCGCCGCCGGCGCCGCCTGTCCGCCGAGCATGATCAGGCTGAGGCGCCGAAGCTGGTCGCCGTCGCCGGCCGCGAGCAGGCGGTCGGCGATCGCCGGCACCGCGGACAGCCGGGTGCCGCCGTCGCGGGCGATGGCGGTGAACACTGCTGCTTCGGAAAATCGCGGCACCAGCACGATGGGCCTGCGGGCGCAAACGCAGCGGCTGATCACCGACAGGCCGCCGACGTGCGACAGCGGCAGCGTCAGGATCCAGCGATCGTCGGGGCCGAACGGCAGGCGCCGGTTGAGCGCGGCAGCAGCGGCGAGCACAGCGCGATGGGGCAGCCGGGCGATCTTCGGCGTGCCGGAGGAGCCGGAGGTGGCGACCAGGAACAGGTCCGGCACGGGCATACCTACCGCCGCGGTCGCCGCGGGCGGGCGGGCGCCATCCACCGCCGCGGCCACCGTCAGGCGGCGGGCGTCCGCGGCAGCAGCCAGCCGCGCCGCGTCGGGCTCCGGCAGCGCCGGGTGCAGCGGCACCAGCGGGATGCCGGCGCTGGCGTGGGCGAGCAGCACGACGACGTCGTCGCGGTCCGGGCGCAGCGCCAGCGCGTTCGGGCGCGGCGGGCCGCCGTCCGGCTCCGCCAGGGCGCGCAGGCCGGCGGCGACGGCGGCCACCCGCTCGGCGAGTTCGGCCCAGGTCAGTGTGCCGGCGTCACCGACCAGCGCCGGCCGGCCGGGGGCCTCGCGTGCGGCGTCGCGCAGCGCGTCGCCGAGCGTGGCCGGCGCGGCGGTCATGATCTTGTCTCGACGGTGGCCTCGGGCAGATCGAGCCCGGCCGCGGTCGGCGCGGCGAGAACGGGGCCATTCGGCCAGCGGCGGGACAGGCCGGGGTGAGGGGCGAGGCCGCATGGCAAAGGCGGCGCCGGCAGCGCCGCGGCCAGCGCCCTTGCGGCGGCAAAGCCGAGGTCGCCGTCGAAAGCATGGGTCACGATCACGCCGAGCCCGCGGGCGTTGGCGGCGTCCGCCAGATCGAGGCAGCGGGCGAGGCCGAGCGTTGCGGGCTTCAGCACCAGCGCCGCCGGGCCGCGGCCGGGCGGCCGCGCCAGCAAGGCGGCGGCGAGCGCCGGGTCGGCCAGCGATTCGTCCGCCGCCCACGGCAGCGGCAGCGTACGCAGGGCGGGGGCGGGGCAGGGCTCCTCGACCAGCTCGATGCCGAAGCCCGCCAGCGCGGCGAGCCGCGCCGCGACTTCGGCGGGGGGCAGCGCGCCGTTGGCGTCGAGCCGCAGCCGCACCGCGCCGGGCCGGCTCGCCGCGTCGGCGGCGGCGCGCACCGCGGCGATGCGCGCTTCCTCGTCGGCGGCGCTGCGGCCGGGCAGCGCGATCTTCAGCTTCAGCACGGTGTGGCCGCGCGCGGCGGCGGCACCGGCCGCGGCAACGGCGCTGTCGTCGTCGGGCAGCAGCACGCTGACCGCGACCTGATGCAGCGCCCGCCGGCCGGCCAGCCATTGCGCGGCGCTGACGCCGGCGCGGCCGGCCAGAAGGCCGAGCAGGGCGCATTCCAGCGCGAAACGCGCGCTCGGCGTAGTCGTCAGCAGCGTGTCGAACGGCACCAGCGCGGCGTTGAGATAGGCTGCCGGGGCGAGGCCGTCGTCCGGCAGCGCCAGCCCGCCGACCGTCCGGGCCCGCGCCGCCGCCGCCGCCAAAGCCAGCTCGGCCTGAAGCGCGGTGTCGGCGCTATAGCCGGGCAGCGGCAGCGCCTCGCCGTGGCCGACGCCGCCGCCGGAGTCGCGCAGGGCGATCCGCACCGCTTCGCGCGTCCGCAGCGTGCCGCGCACAACAACGCGGGCGGCCTCGACCCGGCGGGGCGCTTCAAGGAACAGGCGAAGCGGCGATGTCACGCGCGGTCGGGCCTCCGGTTGGGCTTTTGCCTCGGTGTTGGAAGACCACGACGTGATCTTCAAATACCGCAGGCGAACACCATCCGATCTCACTGCCTCGGATCGGATGGTCGAAGTTTTTGAATTTCAACATTTAATTCCGCAAACCCGGCTCCCGCCGTTGGGGAATAAATGTTCAGGGAAAGCGCTTGAACTGCTTGAAGTCCGGCGGGCGCTTTTCCAGGAAGGCGCGCTTGCCCTCCTTGCCTTCCTCGGAGAGGTAGAACAGCAGCGTGGCGCTGCCGGCAAGCTCCTGTAAGCCGGCTTGGCCGTCGCAGTCGGCATTCAGCGCCGCTTTCAGGAAACGCAGGGCGGTCGGCGAATTGGCGAGCATCTCCCGCGCCCACTTGACGGTTTCCGCCTCCAGCTCGGCCAGCGGCACCACGGTGTTGACGAGGCCCATCTCCAGCGCTTGCTTGGCGTCGTACTGCCGGCACAGGAACCAGATCTCGCGGGCCTTCTTCTGGCCGACGATGCGCGCCATGTAGCTGGCGCCATAGCCACCGTCGAACGAGCCGACTCGCGGGCCGGTCTGGCCGAAGCGGGCATTGTCGGCGGCAATGGTGAGGTCGCAGATCAGGTGCAGCACGTGGCCGCCGCCGATGGCGTAGCCGGCCACCGAGGCGATCACCGGCTTGGGCAGGGTGCGGATCAGCCGCTGCAGGTCGAGCACGTTGAGGCGGGGCACGCCGTCGTCGCCGACATAGCCGCCCTCGCCGCGCACGCGCTGATCGCCGCCCGAGCAGAAGGCGAGGTCGCCGGCGCCGCGCAGGATGACGACGCCGATGTCGCCATCGTCGCGGGCGTCGGAGAAGGCGTGCAGCATCTCCTGCACCGTTTGCGGCCGGAAGGCGTTGCGCACCTCGGGACGGTTGATGGTGACGCGGGCGATGCCCTCGGCCTTGTCATAGACGATGTCGGTGTAGCCGTTGTCGCAAAGGGTCCAGGTGACGTCGGTCATTGTGTTTCCATCCAGGGGCCGAGAGCGGCGGCGACCGCGGCGGGTGCCTCCAGCAGCAGGTTATGGCCGGCGTCGGCAACGATTCCATGCGTCACGAACGGCGGCCGGACGACAGCAGCGGCAAGCGCGGAAAACCGTGTATCGCGCGCCCCGGTGAGAAAGCACAAGGGCCGGCAGGTTGCGGCGATGGCGGCGCGATAGTCGGGCATGTGGGCGAGGCCGGCGACCTCGAACGCCCAGGCGAGGCGGTCCGGGTCGTGCGCCAGCCGGGCCGAACGCTGCTTCGCCAGCGTCTCGGCCGGCAGGCGGTGCTGGCTGGCGAACAGCGGCAGCGCCTCCCATGCGTCGACGAAGGCTTCGAGGTCGCGCTTGAGGGTGCTGGCGCGCGCGGCGTCGAGCTCGGCACGCTGCGCCCGCTCGGCCGGATCGGACAGGCCGACATGGCCACCGAGCAGAACGGTGGCGCGGGCGGCGCCGGGCCGATGCAGCGCCGCCCCGAGCGCGAGGCGGGCGCCGAGCGAATAGCCGGCGAGAATGGCGCCGGCCGGCAGCGATTCGGCGATCCACGCCGCGGTGGCTTCGAAGCTGCCGGGGTGTGGCGCAGCCGGGCCGTGGCCGGGCAGCCACGGGCACCACGCCGCGCCGTGATCGGGCATCGCGTCCAGCACCGCCTCCCATGCTGCCGGGGTGCCGAGGAAGCCGTGCAGCAGCACCAGCGGCGGGCCGCCGGCACCCTTGGCCGGATGGAGCGCGCCGGGGTGATGGCCGGGGGTCACCGTGGCGCGTCCAACGCGGCAGCGCCGGCTTTGGCCATGGCGGCGAGCAGCGCGGCACGGGCGGCGCTGCCACCCGCCGCGACGCGGGCCTCGATCAGCATCGGCCGGTCGGCGGCCAGCGCTTCGTTCAGCGCTCCACCGAGGGCGTCGGGGGTGTCGACGCGGGCATAGCCGAGGCCGAAGGTGGCGGCGAGGCCATCGAAGGCGCGGCCGTGGCCGGCGACGAACAGCGTTTCGCAGTCCTCGGCCAGCGCCGGGTCGCGGCCGAGCGGCAGGCGCTCGAAGATGCGGCCGCCGTCATTGTGGATGACCACGATCGCCAGCGGTCCCTTGACGGCGGCGGCAGCAGCGAGCCCACCGGCGTCGTGCAGCGCGGCGACGTCGCCGAGCAGCACGGTGAGCGGGCCTTCCAGCACGGTGCGGGCGCCGGCGGCGCCGGCGATCAGCCCGTCGATGCCGGCGGCGCCGCGCTGGTGCAGCACCGCCAGCGGTGTCGGCCCCGGTGGCACATCGTGGTCGAGGTCGCGCACCGGGTTGGAGTTGCCGACCATCAGCACGCCGCCGGCCGGCAGCGCCGCGCACAGGATGGGGGCAACCTCGTGCTCGTGCAGCGCGCCGGTCGCGCGGCCCGCGGCGGCGCGCTGGCGCGCGGTCCAGGCGGCGGCCTCGGCGGTTCGCCACGTCTCGGCGTAGCGGCTGGCGGGGGGGGGCGCTTCAAGTTCTGCCGCGGCGGCCTCCAGCAGCGCGGCGATGGGGCCGAGCAGCATGGCGCGGGCGCCGCCGACCGGATCGGCCGGGCGCTCGCCGGGCAGCACGATGCGGGCCGGCGCGTCAACTCCGCTGATCCACGCCAGCCATTGCCCGGACACTGCCGGGGCGCCGATCTCGATGGCGAGGTCGGGGTGCAGCGCGGCCCGCAGCTCCGGCGCCCGCAGCAAAGCGTCGAAGGCGCCGACCATGCGGGTTTCAAGCCCGAATCGCAGCTGGCTGGTGGCCTCGGCCAGCAGCACGTAGCCGCTGGCTTTGACGAACCGCGCCACGGCTTTGCGCAAGGCGGGCGCGTCCGGCGCCGGCAGCGGCCCGGCCACCACCACCCCGCGCGGGGCGGCGCGCACCGTCTCGACCAGCAGCGCCACCGCTTCGGGGGCGGGCGCCGGCCGCGGCGGGATCAGCCGCGGCGCGCCGGCTTTGGCGATGGCGTCATAGCGCGGTCGCCACGGCTCGTCGCCGCCTGAGGGCTGCGGCTCCAGCGGCTTGCGGAAGCGGGCGTTGACGTGGACCGCGCCAGCCAGCGGGTAGCGCGTCGCCAGCACCGCCTGGGCGGCGATGCGTGGCACCGCGGCCAAGGCGGCGGGGTGCGGGTCCGGCACGCCAAGATCGAAGAAGGCGCGGGCGTTGGAGCCGAACAGGCGGGTCTGGTCGGTCGTCTGCGAGGCTTGCGCGTCCTGGACCTCCCACGGCCGGTCGGCCGAGAGCAGCAATAGCGGGATGCCGGCTTCGCGCGCCTCCATCGCCGCCGGCAGCCAGTGGCCGGGCGCCGTGCCGCTGGTGGCCAGCACCACCGAGGGCCGGCCGCTGGCGCGGCCCTGGCCGAGGGCGAAGAAGGCGGCGGCGCGCTCGTCGTGCAGCACGGTGACCGCAAGCACCCGCGCCAACGCCAACGCCAGCGGGGTCGAACGCGAGCCGGGGCTGATCACGGCATGGCCGACGCCGCTGTGGGCCAGCGACCGGGCGAACAGCCGCGCCCAGGCGGTGTGGAGGTCGCTCACGAATTGCCCCGGAGTGCATCCAGCACGGTGCGCTGCTTGGTGCGGGTCTCGGCCAACTCCTCCTCGCCGTCGGAGCCGTCGACGATGCCGGCGCCGGCCGGCACCACGGCGAAGCGGCCGTCGAGCACCGCGCCGCGCAATGCCACCACGGCGTGGCCCGAGCCGTCCGCCGCCATGCGCAGCACCGGACCGGCGTAGAGCCCGCGCGGCTGCGGCTCGAGCGCGGCGAGCAGCGTTGCGGCGCGGTCGGTCGGCAGGCCGCACACCGCCGGGGTCGGGTGCAGTGCCCTGACCAAAGCGAGGAAATCGGCATCCTCCCGCAGCGTCGCCTCGATCGGGGTGTGGAGGTGGGCGAGACCGCGCAACTGCCGGATCACCGGCGCGGCCGGTGGCGGCAAGGCGTGGACCAGCGGTGCGATGGCGTTGCGGACGGCGTCGACTACGATGGCGTGCTCGAGCCGTTCCTTGGCCGAGGCCAGCAGCTCGGCGGCGCGCTCGGGCGTGCGGGTGCCCGCCAACGCTTCGGTGCTGAGGCGGCGGCCATCCTGGCGCACCAGCGATTCCGGGGTGGCGCCAAGCCAGACCTTGCCGGCGTAACGCCAGGCGTAGCGCACGGCGCCGGGATGCCGCTCGGACAGCCGCCGGAGCACTGCCGCCGGTGCCGGCGCAGTGTCGAACGCCACGCGCATGCGGCGGGCGAGCACGACCTTGTCCAGCTCGCCGGCGCGGATTCGGGTTACCGCCTCAGTTACGGCCTGCGCGTAACGCTGTGGCGCATCGCCCTCGTCCAGTTCCGTCAGGCCTGGCAGCGGTTCGGCCTCGATCGCCGGCAGCGCCGCCAGCGCCGCGGCGCCGCGGGCCAGCCGGTGCGGCAGCGCGCCGGCTTCGCGCGCCGGCAGCGTCAGCCGCAACCAGGCCCGACCGTCCTGCTGAATGTAGAGCCGTTCCGGCAGAATCACCCCGCCGGGCACCAGGCCGCGCCACAGCGCATCGGGCGTTTCGCCGAGCCGGAACGGCAGGGCGCCGAGCGCCACCGGGGCTGGCGCGCCGGGGCTGTCGTCGGCCACCCCCGCCCAAAGGGCGGCGGTGTCCTCAAAGTCGCCGCCCAGCCAGCGCGCCGCGCCGAGCCCGACCCAGGCATCGCCGCCGGGCGCCAGGAAGGCGGCGGCCGGCTCGGCAGCCAGCGCCAACAGCCGCTCGGGCGGCAGCGGGGCGATTTCCACCGCCGCGCTGCACAGCGCCAGCGGAAACTCCGACGAAAGAGCGAGTTTCATGCGAGGTCAGCCGGGGCGGGACAACGAAGAACACCGCAGCCGAGCCCAGGCACGGCCGCAACAGGCAGCGGGCGGGAGAACCTCAAGCACATTGGCGCTCGGCTCCATCGGGACAATACACGTACAATCCACCATGCCGCGTTGGCGACCATTGCCCGAAAGTCGGACGGCGTGCCGGCGATCGACAGGCGCAAGGCGGTTGGGCCGGTTTTCCGGCCTCCAGGGCGCCGGCGCCGCTTGGAACCATTCCGAAAGGGAAAAGCCAAGACGACAAGATCGACCTCCTGGCGAAGGCGATCAAGGCCCGCGCCTGACATGGCACGTCCGATGTTTCGGAGGCAAATGCCGTTTGCGGTGCTGAAGCTCGGCCTCTATGACATCTATTCGTACGCCGTTCTGCGGTGATTGACCGAATGTCCGCGCCCCGTCTCGTCTATCTCGTCACCGAGGATTGGTACTTCATCTCGCACCGGATGCCGATGGCCCGTGCGGCCAAGGCGGCCGGCTATGAAGTCCATGTCGTGACCCGGGTCGATCGCCACGGCGCTGCGATCGAGGCGGAAGGATTCATCCTGCACCCGACCGACTTGAGGCGGGGCAGCATCCGGCCGCATCACCTGCTGGCCGCGGTGGCGGCAGTGCGGGCGCGCTATCGCGACATTCGCCCGGCGCTCGCCCATCATGTTGCGCTGCAGTCGGTGGTGGTGGGGTCCTTGGCGGCGATCGGGCTGTCGATCCCGGCGGTGAACGCGCTCACCGGGCTGGGCGCGATGTTCACCGCGCAGCACGGGGTGGCGCGCAGCCTGACCGCCTGGCTGCTGCTCAAGCTGCTGCCCCTGCTGCTGACCGGGAACCGGTCGCTCGTGCTGGTGCAGAATCCGGACGACCGCGACGCAGTCGAGCGGCTTGGCGTCAAGGCCGGACGCGTCGCCATGGTGCCGGGGTCGGGGGTCGACGTCGACTGGCTGCAACCCTCGCCGGAACCGGCGGGGCCGGTCACCGTCGCCTATGTCGGCCGCATGCTCGACGACAAGGGCGTGCGTACATTGATCGAAGCCCACCGCAAGCTGCGCGCCAGCGGCCAGGCGCCGCGCCTGCTGCTGGCCGGCCAGCCGGACCCCTCCAACCCCGCCAGCATCCCGGCGGCGGAGGTCGAAGGCTGGGCGCGCGAGCCGGGGGTGGAATGGCTCGGCCACGTGTCCGACATCCGCACGGTGTGGAAACGGGCGCACATCGGGGTGTTGGCCTCCCGCCGCGAGGGGTTGCCGCTGAGCCTCCTGGAGGCGGCGGCGTGCGGCCGGGCGCTGATCGCGACCGACACGCCGGGCTGTCGCGAGGTCGCCCGCCACGGCGTCAACGCATTGACCTTTCCGGTCGACGATGCCGACGCCCTGGCTGCCGCGATCCAGCGTCTTGCCGGCGATCCCGGCCTGCGCGCCGCTTTTGCGGCCGAGAGTCGCCGTCTCGCCGTTGAGGTGTTCGCGGCCGAGCGGATCGGCCGCGATATCGTGGAACTGTACCAGACAGTGTCCCGGCTCCCCGAGCTTGGTTGACAGGCGAGGCGCCGGCTCGGCATAGCCTGGGAGGCGTGCCAGAACGCAGTGGATGAGTAACATGGTATCAACAGGGCCGGCAGCGCCGTCTCACGGACGGCGCATCGGCGTCGTCGGCCTTGGGTATGTCGGTCTGCCGGTGGCGATCGCGTTCGGACGCGCCGGGCACACCACCGTCGGTTTCGATATCGACCCGGCGCGAGTCGACGAGCTCCGGGCCGGCTGCGACCGTACTCGCGAGGTCGAGGCCGCCGACCTCGCCGCCGCCCGGATACGATTCACCACCCGCCCGGACGAGCTCGGGGCCTGCGACTTCTTCATCGTCACGGTGCCGACGCCAATCGATGAGGCGCGCCGTCCGGACCTGACGGCGCTGGCCAAGGCCTCCGAGACGGTCGGGCGCGTGCTGAAGACGGGCGACATCGTCGTCTACGAGTCGACGGTCTACCCCGGCGCCACCGAGGAGCATTGCCTGCCGATCCTGGAGCGGGTGTCGGGATTGAAGGCGCCGGCCGACTTCACGGTCGGCTACAGCCCGGAGCGGATCAATCCGGGCGATCGGACGCACCGCTTCGAGACCATCAGGAAGGTGGTGTCGGGCCAGGATGCCGCGACGCTCGACGTGGTCAGCGCGGTCTACGGCTCGGTGGTCACCGCCGGGGTGCACCGCGCCTCCTGCATCAAGGTCGCCGAGGCCGCCAAGGTGATCGAGAACACCCAGCGCGACCTCAACATTGCGTTGATGAACGAGCTGTCGGTGATCTTCCATCACCTCGACATCGACACCGGCGAGGTGCTGGCCGCGGCCGGCACCAAGTGGAACTTCCTGCCGTTCACGCCGGGGCTGGTCGGCGGCCACTGCATCGGCGTCGACCCCTACTACCTCACCCACCGTGCCGAGATTGCCGGCTACCGGCCCGAGGTGATCCTGGCCGGGCGCCGCATCAATGACGGCGTCGGCGGCAGGGTGGCGCAGGAATGCGCCCGGCTGCTGATGCGCCGCGGCGTGGCGGGTGGCCGGGTGGTCGTGCTCGGGCTCACCTTCAAGGAAAACGTACCGGACCTGCGCAATTCGAAGGTGGTCGACATCGTCCGCGGCCTGCAGCAGTTCGGGCTTAAGGTCGACGTGCACGATCCCTTCGCCGACGCCGCGGCGGCGCATGCCGAATACGGCATCCAGCTCAAATCGTTCGCCGACCTCCAGCCCGCCGATGCCGTGGTGCTGGCGGTGGCGCACGAGGCATTCGCGGCCAAGCAGTGGCCGCTGGTGCTCGGCTTGTTGCGCGACCGCCGGGGCGTGGTGATGGACGTCAAATGGTGCCTCGATCCGGCAGCAAAGCCGGAGGGCGTCGAACTGTGGCGGTTGTGAACGGGCGAGAGGTTCCCGATGGGCGCTGAGGCGAAGTTGGCGAATCCGGCGGCGGTGGCGGCGGTCGTTCTGCTCGGCATCGTTGCGCCCGGCCTGCTGATCCTCGCCAGCCAGTCGACCCAAGTCACCGCGCCGGCCGGTTTCGTGCTCGCCGCTGCGGCGCTGGCCGCCGACGGCCGCGGCCCCGAACTCGGCCGGTCGATCCGCGCCGGGGCGGCGACCCCGCTCGGCATCGCGTTCTGCCTTCTGATGGGCTGGATCGCCGTCAGCGCCCTGTGGGCGCCGCGCCCGCTCTACAGCCTCGGCGTCGCCGGCCAGATCGCGCTGGTGGCCGCCACCGCCGCGGTCGGGCTGGCCGCAGTCCCCGCGGCGGCCGTCGCGCGGGCCGGGCTGTGGCTGGCAGCCGGCGTGACGCTGGCCGCGGTGCTGGCGGCGGTCGAACTGCGGCTCGACGCGCCGCTCCGCACCCTGACCGGCGCGATGCTGTCGATGTCGCGGCTCAACCACGCGGTCATTGCGGTGGCGGTGTTGGTGTGGCCGGCGGCACTGGCGCTGTCGGCGCGCGGCTGGCGTTGGGCGGCCGCCGGGCTATACGCGCTGGTGGTCGCGGTCACGCTGGTGTCGGTGGCGCAGGCATCGGTGCTGGGGATCCTCGCCGGCACGGTGGCGTTCGCGCTGGCCTGGCTGCTCGGGCGCGCCGCGGTGTGGCTGGTGACCGCCGCCATGGTCGCGCTGGTGGCGGCGACGCCGGTGTTGATGGAGCGGGCCGGCGACCTCATCCCCGGTGCCCTCCACAGCGTGCTGAAGGCCAGCGCTTGGGAGCGCGTCCAGATCTGGCACCGCTTCGCCGAGGCGGTGTCCGACCGCTGGCTCGCCGGATACGGCCTTCAGGCCTCGCGCCATCTCGCCGAGGTGCGGCCGATCGAGCTTCTTCCCGCCGAAACCTTCAATCCGCTCACCGCCGGCCACACTCACAACGCCGTGTTGCAGGTGTGGGTCGAACTCGGCGCGGTCGGCGCGGCGTTGCTCGCGGTGGTGCTGGTGCTGGTCGGGCGGCTGGTCGCCGCTCTGCCCGGCGCCACGCGGGCCTTCGCGCTGGCCGCGTTCGCCAGCCTGTTCGCCGTCGCTTATGTCAGCCACGGCGCCTGGCAGGTGTGGTGGCTGGCGACGATCGCGCTGGTGGCAGTGTGGATGCGGGTGACGGTCCGCGAAGCCGGGTCGGTTCAGGCGGGAAGCCCGTCGCGATAGGCCCGCATCGTTGCGGTGAGCGCGGCACGGGTGTCCACCGGCCAGCAAAAACCGTGGGCGGCAAGCTTGTCGGTCGAGACCACCAGCGTGCCGCCGAGGCGGTCGGCCGCGGCGCCCCGGCCGGCGAGGCGCAGCGCGCCGAGCAGCCAGGACGGCGGCACCGCCACCAGGCCCGGACCGCGGCCGAGCCCTTGACGCAGGGTGGCGAGCAGATCGGCGAATGCGATCGGCGCGCGGTCCGCCACCAGGAAGGTCTCGCCCTCGGCGCGCGGCGCCTCCAGCGCCCAGCCGATGGCGGCGACGCAGGTTTGAAGCGCCAACAGCGAGCGCAGGCTGGAGAAGGCGCCGAACGGCAGCGGCCACGGCGTCATGGCAAGGCGGATCAGCGCGCCCATGTTGCCGCGCACGCCGGGGCCATACACCAGCACCGGGCGCAAAATGACGTTGCGACCGCTGGCCGCTGCGACCGCCTGCTCGCCGGCCAGCTTGGAGCGGCCGTAGGCGTCGGTCGGGCGGGGGGGATCGGCCTCGGTGAGGACGGTGTCGGCGACCGGGCCGGACTGCGCCCGCACCGATGAGACAAACACCAGCTTGGCGCCGCGTGCCGCCGCCGCTTCGGCCAGCGTGGCGGTGGCGCGGGCGTTGACGGCGTCATAGGAGGCGTCGGCGACGCCGCCCATGGCGTGGGCGATGCCGGCAAGGTGGACCACGTGGGTGACGCCGTCGAGCAGCGGCGCCCAGTCGGCGGCAGCGGCGAGGTCGGGCAGGGCGACCGCGGCGACACCCGGCTGAGACGGCAGCTTGGCGGGATGGCGGGCCGCCGCCCGGACTTGCGCCCCCGCAGCCGCCAGCGCGGGGGCCAGCGCCCGGCCGATGAAGCCGCCGGCGCCGGTGACGAGAATGGTCATGCCGCGTTGGTCCGCTCGAAGGTC
The DNA here is from genome assembly GCF_001402875.1 of Blastochloris viridis. Lineage (NCBI taxonomy): Bacteria > Pseudomonadati > Pseudomonadota > Alphaproteobacteria > Hyphomicrobiales > Blastochloridaceae > Blastochloris > Blastochloris viridis. Next base: position 1,006,358 of record NZ_CP012946.1, read on the forward strand.
GCCAGCACCGCGCTCACGGCCACCGCGCCGACCGCAACCAGGCCAGCCTGGAGCGAGGGTGCCGGCAGGGCGAGGCTGAGGGTGGCGAGCGCCGCCAGCACCAGGTTCAGCACGAACACCCGACCAACCACCGCCCGGACGCTGAAGCCGTTGGCGGTCGCGCGCTGGTAGAAGTGAGTGCGGTGAGCTTCCCATACTTTTTCGCCACGGGCCAGTCGCCGCAGCAGCGTCAGGGTTGCATCGGCGAGGTAGTACATCGGCAGCAGGATCGCCGCCGCCAGCCCGCCGGCGGCGGCAAGGCTCAGGAGGCACCAGCCGGCGATGAGCCCGATCGGCAGGCTGCCGACGTCGCCGAGAAACACCTTGGCCACCGGCTTGTTGAACGGGGCAAAGCCGAGCAGCGCGCCGCACAGCAGCGCCGCCACCAGCGTCGTTTCCGGGTCGGTGGCGCTGACGACGCCGATCAGCGCCAGCGCCGCGGTGACCGGCACGAACTCGGCGACCGTCATCCAGTCGAGGCCGTCCATGAAATTGGTGAGGTTGACGAACCACACGCCGGCGACGGTGATCAGCGCCCGCTCGGCCAGTTCCGGCAGCATCGGCAGCACGCGGGCGCCGTCCGGCAGCGTCGTCACCACCGCGATCACCGCCATGAACTGGGCGGCGAGGCGGGGCAGCGTCGGCAGCGGCCGGATGTCGTCGGCGGCGCCGATCGCCGCCAGCAGCACGGCGGCGGCGAACAGCATGGTCAGCCGCTCGCCGGGAAGGCCGAGCACAACGCTGGCGGCAAGGCCGAACACCGCCACCACCGCCACCACCGCGGCGCCGGCGCCCTGTGGTGTCGGGGTGACGTGGCTGGAGCGGGCGTTGGGGCGGGCGAGGGCATAGCGCACCAGCAGTGGGTGGAGCGCCGCGATGGCCAGCGCGCAGACCAGGGCGGCCACGGCACCAAGCACCGCGACGCTTCCCGCAAGCATCGCCCGATCCAGCCCGCCATCCATGCCGCCCACCCGTGTTGCCGTCTCGTCTCACCGCGGGGTAAGCGCCATGTCCGCGGCCGTCAATCGCTGCGGCTGCGGTTGCGCCGGCCGCTGCCAGCCACTAGCTTCGCCGCGCGCTCGGCCGGCGGTCCGGCCCCGGCGTCGGTGGACGCCCGGACCAATCGGCCGATAAGGTATTGTCTCCGGATGGAAATCCTCCGGCGCGCGGCAGCAGCCCTTCGCGCTCCGGCTGGCGGGGGCGATGCCCCCGGTTTCGTCCGCAAGGCGGGAACACCAGCGACCCATGGCTTCCGAAACAGTTCTGCTGACCGGCTCTGCCGGGTTCATCGGCTTTCACGTCGCCCGGCGGCTCCTGGCGGAGGGGCGGCGGGTGGTCGGCGTCGACAACGTCAACGCCTATTACGATCCGCGCCTCAAGGAGGCGCGGCTGGCGGCGCTTCAGCCGCACAACGCGTTCTCGTTCGAGAAGCTCGACCTGGCCGACCGCGACGGCACCGCGCGGCTGTTCGACGAGGTCAAGCCCGGCACGGTGATCCACCTCGCCGCCCAGGCCGGGGTGCGCTACTCGCTCACCAACCCGCACGCCTATATCGATGCCAATCTGGTGGCGTTCCTCAACGTGCTGGAGGGGTGCCGCCACGCTGGCGTCGGCCATCTTGCTTACGCATCGTCATCCTCGGTCTACGGCGCCAACGGCAAGACGCCGTTTTCGACATCGGATCCGGTCGATCACCCCATCAGCCTCTACGCCGCCACCAAGAAGGCCAACGAGCTGATGGCCCATACCTACAGCCACCTTTACCGGCTGCCGACCACCGGCCTCAGGTTCTTCACGGTCTATGGGCCGTGGGGCCGGCCGGACATGGCGATGTGGATCTTCACCAAGGCCATCCTGGCCGGTCAGCCGATCCAGCTGTTCAACCACGGCAGGATGCGGCGCGACTTCACCTATATCGACGACATCGTCGAGGGGGTGGTGCGCGTCGCCGAAAGGCCGCCCCAGCCCGACCCGGCGTGGTCGAACCTCAACCCCGATCCCGCCATCTCGAACGCGCCCTATCGGGTCTACAACATCGGCAACCATCGCCCGGAGGAGCTGCTCCATCTCGTCGATGTGCTGGAGGCGGCGCTGGGGAAGAAGGCCATCCGCGAGTTGGCGCCGATGCAGCCGGGCGACGTTGCGGAAACCTGCGCCGACGTCGACGCGCTGGCGCGCGACGTCGGCTTCGCACCCGCCACGCCGATCGAGGTCGGGGTCGAGCGCTTCGTCGCCTGGTACCGCGACTATCACGGGGTATGAGCGAGGCGGTCGAACGACTGCCTCGGGCCGGCGCGGTGCTCGGCTCGGGATGATGGACTGCTTATGGGGATCGGCGGGCCGGCATGATCAGGGTCGTTGTGTTCGATTTCGACGGGACGCTGGTCGACAGCAACCCGATCAAGGACGTCTGCTTCCACGTCGCGGTGGCCGGGCAGCCGGGTGGCGAGGATGCGCTTTCCGCCGCCCGTGCGCTGGGCGGCGACCGCTACCGCATCTTCGCGGAGACCGCGCGGCGGCTGAAGCCGGACGCCGACGCCGCTGAGACCATGGCGCTGGCGCGCCGGCTCACCGCCCGCTACGGCCACTGCTGCGAGAACCGCATCCGCTGCTGTCCGATCCGCCACGGTGCGCGGACGACGCTGGCGGCGCTGAAGCGGCAGGGGTTCAGGCTGTGGCTGAGCTCGGGCACGCCCGATCGCGACCTTGTGGCGGTGGTGCGCAAGCGCGGCTGGGCGCCGCTGTTCGACGGCATCCTCGGCAGCTCGGGCTCCAAGGCCGAGAACCTGCGCCGGATCATGGCGCTGGAAAAGGCAAAGCCGCGCGAGGTGATGATGGTCGGCGACAGCCTCGACGACATCGTCGGCGCCCGCGAGGCCGGCACCTGGATGGTGGCGATCACCGTCGAGGGCCGGGTGGCCGCCCGCGGTCCATTCGCGATGCGCCACCTCTACAGCCTGCCGCCGCTGATCGCCCGGCTCAGGTCGCGGCCGTCGTCGCGGGTGTGATCCATTCACGGCTTTGTCATCCCGGACAGCGCCGGATTCGCAGCATCCGGCGCTGTCCGGGATCGTCGCCAGAAAGAGATGCGCCCTCGCCGAACGGTCCCGGATGCTCGCTTGCGCTCGCTCCGGGACGACGAGGACGGACTTCATCTGCGGGCCGCCGCTTCCAGAATGTCGTCATAGGCAGCGGCGGCGGCGCGGATGTCGAAGCCTTTGGTGCGGGCGTGGCCTTTGGCGGCAAGGTCGGCGCGCAGCGTGGCATCGCTGGCCAGCTTTCGGATGGCCTCGGCCATGGCCTCGGCGCTGACCTCCGGCAAGGGCAGGGCGCAGCCCTCGATCAGCTCGGCGAGGCCGCCGACCGGACTTGCCGCCAGCGCGGCGCCGCCGGCAAAGGCCTCGAGCCCGGTGCGGCCGAACGCCTCCCGCACCTTGGACGGCACCAGCGCGATCGCCGCCTTTTCGAACGCGGCCTGCACCTCGGAGTGGGGACGGTCGCCGTGCATCACCACCCGCTCGCCGAGCGGGGCGAGCGCGGCGGTAACCGCCGCGGCGTAGTCGGGGTGGCGGTCGCCCATGGCGCCGAACAGCTCGGCCCGCCAGCCGGGCAACTCCGGCAGTACCCTCGCCAGCGCCTGGGCCGCCTCAAGCATGCCCTTCTCCGGCGCCAGCCGGGCCGCCATCGCGATCGTCTGCTGACGCTCGGCCGCCGGCCGCCAGGTGGTGAGATCGAGCGCGTTCGGCACCGCGCGGGCGGGAATAGCGGATCCCCAGGTCTCGACGAAGGCCTTGCGGCATGCCTCCGACACCAGCACGACGGAGGCGAATCGGCCGAGCAGGCGGTGGCGGTGCCAGTAGTCGAGCGGGTTCTTCGGTGGCTTGGGCCAGCCGTGGGTGTGCAGCACCACCGGTACCGGCGCCACTGCGAACGCCAAGGCCGCTGCGGTCGGCAGGTGCTGGTGTACCACCACGATATCGAGTCCGCGGACCATCACCCGGCGGCCGAGGCGCCAGCCGAGCACCGCGTGCGGCTCCAGCGGCCAGCGCGCGAACGGCACCATGGCGACGTCGTCGAACGGGTCGTCGATCAGTTCGGCCACCACCACGGTGGTCGAGCGGTGGCGGCTGAACAGAGCAAGATCGTGCGCCACGAGGTCAATCGACGTCGCACCGCGCCATGAGAACCTCATGTGGCGGGGCAGGACGATGGCGACACGGAGCGGATCGGGCATGCTTGTTCATAACCAATTGCCGGGCGCCTCGCCATCCATGCTAAAAGCCCGACGATGAACGCACCGCAAGCCACGCCGTCCCAACCGCCCAAACCCAAGCTCGACGCCGGATCCTGGCCGCTGATCAAGCGCCTGGTGCTCGACCAGGGCCGCCAGCACCTCCGCGGCTACCTGATCGCGCTTGCGTTGATGGCGGTGGTGGCGGCCATGACCGCGCTCGCCGCCTGGCTGATGCGCGACGTCATCAACCGCATCTTCGTCGAGGCCAACTATGCTGCAATCTGGTGGCTGTCCGGCGTCGTCATCGCGATCTTCGTGGTCAAGGGCTTCGCCAGCTGGGGCCACGCCGTGGTGCTGGCGCACATCGGCAACCGAATCATCGCCGAGACCCAGACCAGGGTGTTCGACCGCCTGCTCGGCCAGGGCGTCGGCTTCTACGCCAATGTGACGTCGGGGGAACTGGTCGGCCGCATCCAGAAGGGCGCCACCTCCACCCGCGACGTGCTCAACCTGCTCGCCACCTCGATCGGCCGCGACATCCTCACCCTGGTCGCCCTGGTCGTGGTGATGATCGTCCAGGACCCGACCATGTCGCTGATCGCGCTGGTGGCGATGCCGATCGCGGCCTTCGTGGTCAAGGGCTACGTCAAGCGGGTGAAGAAGGTGGTGCCGCGCGAAGTGGCCGGCACGGTCGGGGTGGTGTCGGCGCTGCAGGAAACCGTCCAGGGCATCCGGGTGGTCAAAAGCTTCCGGCTGGAGCAGGCCATGCGGGCGCGCATGGTCCACCACGTCGTCGAGGTCGAGCACGCCGCCAACCGCATCGCCAACGTTGCCTCCCGCCCGGTGCCGCTGTCGGACACGCTGGGCGGCATCGCGATCGCCCTCGTCATCATGTATGCCGGCCACAACGTCATCCGCGGCGGCGAGACCCCGGGTGAGTTCTTCTCCTTCATCACCGCGCTGCTGCTGGCCTACGAGCCGGCACGGCGGCTGGCGAAGCTCAACGTCGATTTGTCGGCGGCGCTGGTCGGTACCCAGCTCCTGTTCGACATCATCGACGTGCCGCCGGACGAGCTCGATCCGCCGGGCCGGCCGGCGCTCCAGGTTTCGGGCGGCCGTATCGAGTTCGACAAGGTCACGTTCGGCTACCGCCCGCACGAGCCGGTGCTGCGCGATCTCACCTTCGTCGCCGAGGCCGGCAAGACCACGGCGCTGGTCGGCCCGTCCGGTTCCGGCAAGACCACCGTCGTCAACCTGGTGCAGCGGTTCTGGCCGCTCGGGTCCGGCCGCATCACCATCGACGGCCAGGACATCGCCGAAGTGTCGCTCGCCTCGCTGCGCGATGCTTGCGCCTTCGTCTCGCAGGATACTTTCCTGTTCGCCGGCACGGTGGGTGAGAACATCGCGTTCGGCCGCCACGGCGCCACCCAGGCCGAGATCGAGGCGGCGGCGAAGGCGGCCTACGCCCACGACTTCATCATGGCCTTTCCCCGCGCCTACGACACCCAGGTCGGCGAACTCGGCACCCAGATGTCGGGCGGCCAGCGCCAGCGCATCGCCATCGCCCGCGCCCTGCTCAAGAATGCGCCGATCATCCTGCTCGACGAGGCCACCGCCGCGCTCGACAGCGAGAGCGAGCGCGAGGTGCAGCGGGCGCTGGAGCAACTGATGCGCGGCCGCACCACCATCGTCATCGCCCATCGCCTGCAGACCATCGTCGCTGCCGACGAGATCTGCGTGGTCGAGGCCGGACGGGTGGTCGAGCACGGCCGCCACGACCGGCTGCTGGCGGCGAAGGGCAAGTACGCCAACCTTTACGCCATCCAGTTTCGCGAAGTCTGATAATGAAGGCAGGTATCTTAATGCCCGCCGCGAGCCAACGGAGGACACGCCCATGACGACGCCTGCCGGGACCACGCCCGCCGTGACGACGCTTGCCGACCTCAAGGTGAAGCTGTTCACCGACGGCGCCGAAAAGGCGCAGATCGTGGACATGGCCAAGCTTCCGTTCATCGCTGGCTTCACCACCAACCCGTCGCTGCTGCGCAAGGCCGGGGTGACCGACTATGAGGGTTATGCGCGGGATCTGCTGCAGGCGGTGCCGGACCGCTCGATCTCGTTCGAGGTGATTTCCGACGATATCGCCGAGATGGAAGAGCAGGCGCGGCTGATCGCGAGCTGGGGGCCGAACGTCTACGTCAAGCTGCCGGTGACGACCTCGCGCGGCGAGCCGCTCTACGACCTCGTGCACAAGCTTTCGCACGAGGGCATCAAGATCAATTTCACCGTCATCTTCGCCGACGACCAGGTGACCCACGCCTCCGAAGCCCTGCGCGGCGGCGCGCCGGCCTACGTCTCGGTGTTCGCCGGCCGCCTCGCCGACTGCGGCATCGATTACATGCCGACCATGCGTTACGCGGTGGGGCTGGCGCGCGGCACCGACAATATCGAGGTGATCTGGGCCTCGACCCGCGAGGTGTGGAACGTGATCGAGGCCGACCGCATCGGCTGCCACATCATCACCGCCCCGGCCGATATCCTGAAGAAGCTGTCGGGCCTTGGCGGCACGGCCGAGCAGCTGTCGCTGGACGGGGTCAAAGCCTTCGTCAAGGACACCGCGGCGGCGGGCCTCAGCCTCGACACCCGACGGCGCTCGGCGGCGGAGTGACGTTGTTGTCCGCGCCGTGCTGGTCGTCCCTGTCCGGGGCCTATCTGCCTCGCCGTAGCCGCCGACGAGGCTCTTAGGCCGCCGGCGGCCGCATCGCCGGGTCGCGCTCCTGCCAGAACCGGATGATGCGGCGGGCGGTTTCCCGCGACATCTTGGAGTAGGCGTCGAACGCCTGAGCGATCGCGGCCTCGTTGGCGCTGCGCGCGTCGTCGGCTTGCAAAATGTCGCGCAGCGTCAGCCAGCCGAGGCCGTTGGCCTTGGCCACCACCACCAGCGGGTCGAGTGTGTTCAGGGTCAACAACCGCTTGGTGAAGGCGAGGCCGAGGTCGCAAAGGAGGCTGATGCCGGCGAGCACGTAGGCGAACTGGCGGCGGCGGGCGAAATCGCGGATGAGGCGCTCGTCGAGCTGGCCGCGGTCCCGCATCGCTTGTAGTTCCGCCATCGCGTTCGCCAGATCGTCGGCGCCGTCGATCAGCGCCGCGGCGAGACGGTCGGCGGCGTCGTGGGTGACGCGGCGGACGTGGCCGGCATCGTGGAACACCCGCGTCGCCGACAGCTTGCGAATCACCGTCTCGCTGGCCTGGGCGAGCAGCGCCGGATAACAGTCACCCGGCAGGTCGGGCCGGGTGCCGAGGGTCTCCTGCAACTCGGCATCGCCCTTGGAGCGGTCGATCAGGCGGTGGAAGCCGGCGCGGGAGAACGTCGCGCCGTCGTTGGCGGCGGCGGTGCGGACCACCTCGCGGTCGCCGCGCTCGACCAGAACGTCGGTTACCGCAATCGCGAGTTGGTCGCGGCGGGCGATCGCCAGCATGTGGCCGTTGCCGTGGGTCTCGGCGACCGAGATCAGGTCGTCGTCGCGCAGCACCCTGGCGTGCCGCAGCACCGGCTCGGCCACCTTGATCTCGGGGTCGAGGGCGAGCCCGCGCACCACGCCGTGCGGGGCCTGCGGCAGTGGGGCGATGCGCTCCGACAGCTCGATGCGCGCCGCCGCCTCAATGTCGTCGACCAGCCGCTGGAACACCGCGTCGAACAGCTCGGCCTGCTGCCCGGTCAGGGTCGGCTCGGTGCGCACGAACAGGTCGGTGACGCGGCGGAGGGCGTCGATACGGTGGGCGTGCGGGCTGCGGGTCAGTACCTCGTCGATGTCGGCGAGCAGCGACGTCGCGTCGGCGGGCTGGGATGAGGGCATGGCACACCACGGTGTCGCGATCAGTCAAATTCGGCGGATGATTTTCGAATCAGGCGCCGAAGAAATCGTTACCGAGTTGCCGATAAACCATTTCACGTCACTCTTTGCCTGCCGCCAGGTGTTGCGGACAATACCATCGACGTCGCGTCCCGGATTGCTGGCGGCAGGCTGGATGCCGCTACGGCGTCGGCGATCGGATACGCTTGAAACCGGCCGCAGACTGTCCGGACACAGACTGTAACGTCTCGTGATGAGACGAAGCTGTGACAAAGGCGATCGGCTATCGCGCCGCGCCGGAGAGCGTGTTAGATGCCGACAGGGATGAACAAATCCCAAAGTCGAGGGAGTGATGGCGTCAGAGACGTTGCGTCCGGACGGGGCGCGGGTGCGAGTGGGTGTGGTCGGCTGTGGCGTCATGGGCCGCAACCATGCGCGGGTGCTGTCGGAAGTTGCGCTCGCCGAACTGGTCGGCATCGCCGACCCGGACCCCGCGGTGGTCGATCCGATTGCCGCCACCTTGGATACGAAGGCGGTTGCGAGCATCGAGGATTTGCTCGATCTCGACTGTCAGGCGGTGGTGATTGCCGGACCGACTCACCTTCATCACGAACTGGCGTCGACCGCGATCGCCCGCGGCGTGCATGTTCTGGTGGAGAAGCCGATCGCGTCCAACCCTGAGGAGGGGCGCGATCTGGTTCAGCGCGCCCGCGCTGCCGGGGTCACCTTGATGGTTGGCCACGTGGAGCGCTTCAATCCAGCGGTGCTGGCGGTCAAGGAGGCCATTCGCGGCGAGGATATCCTGTCGATCGCGATCACCCGGGTCGGCCCGTTTCCGCCGCGGATGTCGAGCGTCGGCGTGGTGACGGACCTTGCCGTGCACGACATCGACCTGATCCGCTGGTTCACCGAGTCGGACATCGTCGAGGTGCAGCCGCAGTTCAAGAGCGCGGTGGCCGAGCGCGAGGACATCGCCCTTCTGCAGTTCCGCACCGCCTCCGGCGTGCTCGCCCACATCAACACCAACTGGCTGACGCCGTTCAAGGCGCGGCACATTCACGTTGCAACCCGCGACAAGTATGTCATCGGCGATCTGATCACCCGGCAGGTGACCGAGTGCTCCGGCTTCCGGCCCGACGGCAGCTATTCGATGCGCCATCTGCCGGTCGGCCACACCGAGCCGCTGCGGGTGGAACTCACCAGCTTCCTCACCTCGCTGGTTTCCGGCACCGCGCCGGCGGTAACCGGCGAGGAGGGCGTCATCAGCCTCGACATCGCGATGCGCTGTCTCGCCGAACGCGCCGCCGTCGGCGCCGCGGTGGAGGATTTCGCCGCGGCGAAGGCCCGCAAGGTTCGCTAGAGCATTTTCCGCAAGAGTGGGAACCGGTCTTGCGGAGGAAAGTGCGCAAATTCAAAAACTCAAGGCCATCCGCCTCGTTCGTTTGGACCGGCGGATGGCCTTAAGTCCACCAACCGGACACGACATGACCGCTTCCCCCCCGATTCCGTTCATCGACCTCAAGGCCCAGCGCAGCCGGCTGGGAGGCACCGTCGACGCCGCCGTGGCGCGGGTGCTCGAGCACGGCCAGTTCATCCTCGGGCCGGAGGTGCGCGAGCTGGAAAGCCAGCTTGCGGCGTTCTGCGGCGCCAAGCACGCCTTGACCTGCTCCTCGGGCACCGACGCCTTGACGCTGGTGCTGCTGGCCAAGGGCATCAAGCCCGGCGACGCGGTGTTCTGTCCGTCCTTCACCTTCTGCGCCACCGCCGAGGTGGTGGCGCTGGTCGGCGCCACTCCGGTGTTCGTCGACGTGATCGCCGGCACCTTCAACATGAGCGCGGCGGGGCTGGAGCGCGGCATCGCCACCGCCACGCGGCTGGGCTTGCGGCCGGCGCTGGTGATCCCGGTCGACCTGTTCGGCCTGCCGGCCGACTATGACGAGATCCTGCCGGTGGCCGAGCGACACGGCCTGCCGGTGCTGTCGGACGCGGCCCAGAGCTTCGGCGCGAGCTATCGCGGCCGCAGCGTCGGCACCTTTGGCGTTGCCACCGCCACCAGTTTCTTCCCGGCCAAGCCGCTCGGCTGCTACGGCGACGGCGGCGCAGTGCTCACCGACGACGACCAGTTGATCGAGGTGCTGCGCTCGCTGCGCGTCCACGGCATGGGGACGGACAAATACGACAATATCCGCCTCGGCATGACCGGCCGGCTCGACACCATCCAGGCCGCCGTTCTGATCGAAAAACTCAAGGTTTTCAAGGAAGAGATCGCCGCGCGCGACCGCGCCGCCGCGGCCTACACTGCGGCGCTGGCCGACGTCGCCATCGTGCCGCAGGTGCCGGACGGCCTCGCCTCGGTGTGGGCGCAATACACCATCCGCCTTCGGCCCGGCCGGCGTGCCAAGCTTGCCGCCGATCTTGCCGCCGAGGGCATCCCGACCGCGGTTTATTATCCCAAGGCACTGCACCAGCAGCAGGCCTACCAGCATTTCCCGGTGTCGGACGGCGGGCTCGCGGTGACCGAGCGGCTGGTCGACGAGGTGATCTCGCTGCCGATGCACGGCTATCTCGACCAGGCGACCCAAGGCCGCATCATCGAGGCGGTGCGCCGGGCGCTGGGCTGACGCCGGCGCTTTTTGTGGGAGAGCGTGCCCGAGCGAGGGAGAAAGAAGGGCGGCTCCCGAACGTGGCTGTCACGAGGCGATCAGCCGGAAACCGAATGAGTCGTTTCTTGGCCGATGCCGGCGTGCCTCACCCTGTGCGGGACCCCGCCGGTACAGGGTGCTTGGTGCCTTCGATCTCCTCACTTAAGCTCAGATCATGCTGAAGGGCATCCTCTCCGTCGGCGGCTTCACGCTGCTGTCGCGCGCAACCGGCTTCGTTCGCGACGTGGTGCTGGCGGCGGTGCTCGGCGCCGGGCCGCTCAACGACGCCTTCCTGGTCGCGTTGCGGCTACCCAACCATTTCCGCGCCATCTTCGCCGAGGGCGCCTTCAATGCCGCCTTCGTGCCGGCCTATGCCCGCGCTCGCGAGGAGGACGGCGAGGCGGAGGCGCGTGCGTTCGCCGGCCGCATCCTCACCTTGCTGGTGCTTGCCACCGGGGTGCTGACCGCAGTGGCGATGGTGTTCACGCCGCAGGCGATCGATCTCCTGGCGCCGGGCTTTGCCAACGACCCCGTTCGCTTCGACCTCGCGGTGGCGCTGACCCGCATCACCTTTCCCTATCTGGTGTTCGTGTCGGTGGTGACGCTGCTGGGCGGCATGCTCAACGCCCACAAGCGTTTCGCCGCCGCCGCCGGGGCGCCGATCCTGCTCAACGTCGCCATCGTGCTGGCGCTGGCGTGGGTCGCGATCGTCCCCGGTGCGGCCCAGGGGGGCACCGGGGCTTCGCTCGCGCCGGCCTATGCCGCCGCCTGGGGCGTGTTCGTCGCCGGCATCGCCGAGCTCGCGCTGTTGATGGCGGATGCCCGCCGCTCCGGCATCCTGCCGCCGTTCCGCCGGCCGCGGTTCGGCGGGGCGGTGGCGCGGTTCTTCAAGGCGCTGGGGCCGGCCACCGTTGGCTCGATGGGCACCCAGATCGCGCTGTTCGCCGATACCATCATCGCGTCGCTGTTACCGGCGGGGGCGCTGTCGGCGCTCTATTTCGCCGACCGCCTGCAGCAACTGCCGATCGGGGTGATCGGCATCGCCGCCGGCACCGTGCTGTTGCCGGAAATGTCGCGGCGGCTGGCGGCGGGGGACGAGGCGGGCGCGAAGGCGGCGCAGAACCGCGTCATCCTCATCACCTTGCTGCTGGCGCTGCCGTGCCTGGCGGTGTTCCTCACCATTCCAGACCTGGTGATGCAGGCGCTGTTCGCCCGCGGCGCCTTCACCAGCGCCGACGCGGTGGCGGCCGGGCAGACGCTGGCGGCCTATGCCATCGGCCTGCTGCCGTTCGTGGTGCTGCGGGCGTTCGTGGCGCCGTTCCACGCCCGGCGCGACACCACCACGCCGATGGTGGCGGCGTTCGCCGGGGTCGGCGTCAACGTCGCGCTGAAAGTGGCGCTGATGGCGCCGCTGGCCCAGGTCGGTCTCGCGCTTGGCACCGCGGCCGGTGCCTGGATCAATGTCGGCCTGCTGGCGGTGCTGGCGGCGCGGCGCGGCTATCTTGCGTTCGACCGCGCCATGGTCGCGACCATCGCCAAGCTTGGTGCCGCCACCGCGGCGCTGGCGCTGGTGCTGGTGCTGGCCGAGGGACCAGTGCGGGCCGCCACGACCGCGCTGCCGCTGCGCGAGGAAACCGCGCTGGCCGTTCTCGGCGTTCTCGGCGTTGTGGTCTATGTCGGCATGGTGGTGGGGCTGCTCGGGCGCGGTCGGCTGCGCAGCCTGCTCGGCGCGGCGGCGGTTGTTTCACGAAAGGGTGATGGCGGGACCGGTCCCGCCTAACCGCATGGCTGGCCGTACGATGGTAACGTGAAAGAGGTTTGCTGCGCGCGCCGACTGGACGAACGGCGGTCTTCTGGCGGCAACCATTCCAGCCGTTGATGGAATCGCCGGCAAATATCGCATTTGATCGTTGCCGCGATCCAATGTCATAGGGAAGCCTCAAAGCCGTCCGGAGTAAAGCCGCCCGGTCACGCGTGCCGGGTATGGGTTGGCGGCAGCAGGGGAACCACATGCAGATCAGAGGCGCCGGCGCACGCCGCATCGGCATCGTCGTTTTGGCTCTCGTTGCGTTTGGGCCGCTCGCCGGCTGCGGGCAGGGCCAGAAGCAGCAAGCTGCGCCGCCGGCGCCCGCCGTCACGGTGGCACCGCCGGTGAAGAAGGTGGTCACCGAAACCGACGAATATGTCGGGCGTTTCGTCGCGGTCGATTCCGTTGAAATCCGGGCGCGGGTGTCGGGCTATCTCGATGCCGTGCACTTCAAGGACGGCCAGCTCGTCAAGCAGGGCGACCTGCTGTTCTCGATCGACCGGCGGCCGTTCGTGACCACGCTGGAGCAGGCCAAAGCCAATCTGGCGCAGGCCAAGGCCAATCTGGCCTACACCGAAAGCGATCTGGGGCGCGCCCAGCAGCTGGTGCGCGAAAAGACCATCACCGAGCAGACCTTCGACCAGCGCACGCAGGCCAAGAAGGTCGCCGAGGCCAATGTCGCCGCCCAGGAGGCGGCGGTGCGGCAGGCCGAACTCGACCTCAGCTTCACCGAGCTGCACGCGCCGATCTCCGGCCGCATCGGCGACCGCCGGGTGTCGCCCGGCAACCTGGTTACCGGCGGCACCGGCGGCACTACCACGCTGCTCGGCACCATCGTTTCGATCGACCCGATCCGCTTCGAGTTCACCTTCGACGAGGCGTCGTTCATCCGCTACGAGCGGCTGGCCAAGCAGGGCGCCAGCAGCGTCTCCAGCGGCGGCGGCGACGCCGCCGCGACGGTGATGCTGCGGCTGATCGACGAGAAGACCTTCGGCCACCAGGGCCGGATGGACTTCATCGACAACGTGCTCGACAAGGGCTCGGGCACCATCCGCGGCCGCGCCGAGTTCTCCAACGCCAACGGCCTGTTCACGCCGGGCCTGTTCGCCCGCCTCCAGGTGCCGGGCGCGGCGCCGGCCGAGGCGTTGCTGGTGCCCGACACCGCGATCGGCAGCGAGCAGGTGCGCAAGTTCGTCTACGTCGTCGATGCCGACAACGTCGCCAAGCCGAAATACGTCGTGCTCGGCCAACTGGTCGACGGGCTCCGCGTGATCAAGGAAGGGCTGTCGCCGGACGACCGCGTGGTGGTCAACGGCGTCGCCCGCATCCGTCCGATGATGAAGGTCACCCCGCAGCCGCAAGGGGCGCCGCCCGGTCCGGCCGCCGCGGCGCCGGCCAAGTAAGACAGCGACAGCAAGGCTCCGCCCCGATGCGATTGTCCCATTTCTTCATCGACCGGCCGATCTTCGCGTCGGTCGTTTCCATCGTTTTCATCATCCTCGGCAGCGTCACGTTCCTCCGCCTGCCGGTGGCGCAGTATCCGGAGATCGCGCCGCCGGTGATCAACGTCACCGGCCAGTTTCCGGGCGCGAGCTCGGAGACGGTGGCGGCCACCGTGGTGGCGCCGATCGAGCAGCAGATCAACGGCGTGGAGGGGATGCTCTACATCTCCTCCAACTCCACCGCCGACGGCCGCTTCACGATTTCGGTGACGTTCGAAATCGGCGTCAACCTCGACATTGCCCAGGTGCAGGTGCAGAACCGCGTCGCTATCGCGACGCCGCGCCTGCCGAGCCAGGTGCAGCAGATCGGCGTCACCGTCGCCAAGAGTTCGCCCAACATCCTGATGGTGGTGAACCTGTACTCGCCCGATCAATCGCGCGATACGCTGTTCATCTCCAACTTCGCCAACATCCAGATCAAGGACGTGCTGTCGCGCGTCGACGGCGTCGGCTCGATCACGGTGTTCGGCAGCCGCGACTACGCGATGCAGGTGTGGCTCGATCCCTATCGGCTGCAATCGCTGAACCTGACCGCGACCGATGTCACCCAGGCGCTGCTGGCGCAGAACATCCAGGTCGCCTCGGGTGTGCTCAACCAGCCGCCGGTGCCGAACCAGCTCGCGTTCCAGGTCGCGGTGCAGACGCTGGGCCGACTGTCCGAGCCCGAGCAGTTCGGCAACATCGTGGTCAAGCAGACCGAGAACGCCATCGTCCGCATCAAGGACGTGGCGCGGGTGGAGTTGACGGCGCAGGACTACACCTCGACCTCCTATCTCGATCGCAATCCGTCGGTGGCGCTCGGCGTGTTCCAGCGGCCCGGCTCCAACGCGCTGTCGGCCGGCAAGGCCATCATCAGCACGATGGATGAGCTGGCGAAGTCGTTCCCGCCGGGCATCAAGTACTCCATTATCTACAACCCCACCCAGTTCATCTCGGAATCGGTCAACGCCGTGCTCGAGACCATGCTGGAGGCGGTGGTGCTCGTGGTGCTGGTGGTGATCTTGTTCCTGCAGACCTGGCGGGCAGCAATGATCCCGATCCTGGCCATTCCGATCTCGCTGATCGGCACCTTCTTCGTGATGGGTGCGGCCGGGTTCTCGCTCAACAATTTGTCGCTGTTCGGCCTGGTGCTCGCCATCGGCATCGTGGTCGACGACGCCATCGTGGTGGTGGAGAACGTCGAGCGCAACATCGCCGACGGACTGGAGCCGCACGCAGCGGCGCGCAAGACCATGGACGAGGTCGGCGCCGCGCTGATCGCCATCGCGCTGGTGCTGTGCGCGGTGTTCGTGCCCTCGATGTTCATCGCCGGCATCTCGGGCCAGTTCTACCGCCAGTTCGCGCTCACTATCGCCAGCGCCACGGTGATCTCGCTGATCATCTCGCTCACGCTGTCGCCGGCGATGTGCGCGCTGCTGCTCAAGCCGCACGATCCGCGCCACCGCGACAAGTGGTGGGAGAAACCGGTCCACGCCTTCTTCCGCGGCTTCAATTTCGGCTTCAACGGCCTCGCCCGCGGCTACAGCTGGGTGGTGGGCAAGGTGGTGCGCATCTCGGTGGTGATGCTGGCGGTCTATGTCGGCATCATCGCGCTCGGCCTGGACTTCTTCAACGACACGCCGAAGGGCTTCATCCCGCAGCAGGACCGCGGCTATTTGATCGTCGCCTCGCAGTTGCCGCCGGGCGCCGCCATCAGCCGCACTGACGAGGTGATGCGGCGGGCCGCCGACATGGTGTTGCAGACGCCGGGCGTCGCCCATGTCGTCAACATCGTCGGTTTCTCGGGCGCGACCTTCACCAACGCGCCCAATGCCGGCGCCATGTTCGTGATCCTGGAGCCGTTCGACGTCCGCAAAGGCGACCCCGCCAAGACCGCCGCGGCGATCCAGGGCGCGTTGTTCGCCCGCTTCGCGGTGGTTCAGGACGCGTTCATGATTGTGGCGCTGCCGCCGCCTGTCGACGGCATCGGCAACGCCGGCGGCTATCGCATGATGATCGAGGATCGCAGCGGGCTGGGGCCGCAGGCGCTGCAGGGCGCGGTCTATGCGATGATGGGCAAGGCGGCGCAGACGCCGGGGCTGAAGCAGGTCTATTCGCTGTTCGAGACCGCGACGCCGCAGCTCTATCTCGACATCGACCGCACCAAGGCGCAGCTGCTCGGCGTCAATCTCGGCGACGCCTTCAATGCGCTGCAGATCTATATCGGCTCGTCCTACGTCAATGACTTCAACCTGTTCGGCCGCACCTTCCGGGTGCAGGCGCAGGCCGATGCGCCCTACCGGCTCGAGCCGAGCGACGTGATGAACCTGAGGGTACGCAACAAGACCGGCGAGATGGTGCCGTTCGGCTCCTTCACCACGGTGCGCGACATATCCGGTCCCTACCGCATGCCGCGATACAACATCTATCCGGCGGCGGAGATCGACGGCGACGTCATGCCCGGCACCTCGCAGGGCCAGGCGATGACGATCATGGAAAATCTGGCCGCCGAGATCCTGCCGCCGGGCATGGGTTTCGAGTGGACCGGCATCGCCTTCCAGCAGCAGCGCGCCGGCGACACCGCCACCTTCGCCTTCGTGCTCGGCGTGGTGTTCGTGTTCCTGGTGCTGGCGGCGCAGTACGAGAGTCTGACGCTGCCGCTGGCGGTGATTTTGATCGTGCCGATGTGTCTGGTCGCCTCGATCACCGGCATCCTGTTGCGCGGGATGGATAACAACATCCTGACACAGGTCGGTTTCGTGGTGCTGATCGCCTTGGCGTCGAAGAACGCCATCCTGATCGTGGAGTTCGCCAAGCAGCTCGAGGACGACGGCCGCGACCGCTTCGCCGCGGCGATGGAGGCGGCGCGGCTGCGGCTGCGCCCGATCCTCATGACCTCGCTCGCCTTCATCCTCGGCGTGGTGCCGCTGGCCTGGGCCACCGGTGCCGGCGCCGAGCTCAGGCGCGCGCTCGGCACCGCGGTGTTCTCCGGCATGATCGGCGTCACCGTGTTCGGCCTGATCTTCACGCCGGTGTTCTACGTGGTGTGCCGCTGGATCGCCGGCTTCGGCGAGCGGCGGGCGCGTGCACGCGCGGCGGCGACGCCAGTGGAATGAGCCTCGACGTTCCGCCGCCCGGTTCGACGGGTGGCGGAACGAGGTGTTTGCGCCGCGGCGTTGCGGCCCGGCGCGCGGCGGCGTGCCGCGGCCGGTTCGCATCGCTGCTCCGCGGTTACCGCCATGTCGGCGGTGCGGCATTCGTGCTGTTGTAAAATTCCTTCCAGCCTGCCGACGGCCGATGTCCCTGCTTTTCAAAGGCGTGCTGTTCAAGCTTCTGGCGGTGCTGTGCTTCAGCGCCATGTCGGCGCTGATCCGCCACATCGGCACCGCGGTGCCGGCCGGCGAGGTGGTGTGCTTCCGCGCCTTCTTCAATCTGGTGCCGCTGCTGTTGTGGCTCGGCTATGAGCGGCAGCTCGCCAGCGCGGTGCGGACCGCGAACCCGCTCGGCCATTTCTTCCGCAGCTTCACCGGCATCCTGGCGATGTTCTTCATGTTCACCGGCCTTGCGTTGCTGCCGCTGGCGGAAGCCACCGCCATCGGCTTCGCCATGCCGTTGATCGCGGTGGCGTTTGCCGCGCTGTTCCTGAAGGAGCAGGTGCGGGCGTTCCGCTGGAGCGCGGTGGTGGTCGGCATGGTCGGGGTGGTGATCATCCTGTGGCCGCGGTTCGGTGAGGACCTCACCAGCACGGCGGCGATCGGGGCGGCGGCCTCGCTGATCGGCGCGGTGCTGTCGGCGGCCGCCATCGTGCAGATCCGCCGGCTGACCCAGACCGAGACCACCGGCGCCATCGTGTTTTATTTCTCGGTCTACTCGACGGTGCTGGCGCTCGCCACCGCGCCGTTCGGCTGGGTGATGCCGGATGGAGCGACCACCCTCCTGCTGATCGCCATCGGTGTGCTGGGCGGGGTGGCGCAGATCCTGATGACGCAGAGCTATCGATATGCCGACGCCTCGCTGCTGGCGCCGTTCGACTACACGGCGATCGTGTGGGCGCTGGCGCTCGGCTTGGTGGCGTTCCACGAGGTGCCGGGGCCGATGGTGCTGGTCGGCTCGCTGGTGGTGGTCGGCGCCGGGCTGGCGGTGATCTGGCGCGAGCGCCGCCTCGGCCTGCGGCGCACGCGGGAGCGCGAGGCCACCCCGGCGGAATGACGAGAGCGCCCGCCGACCTTGCTGAGTCAGGCGGCCGCGCCAGGTCTTTGTTTCATCGCTTTTTCGCTGACGCGGCCGTTCGGGTCTGTCGCAAAACCGGTTCTTGCTTTTGCGGAGAATGCTGTTGGCACCCGAGAGCTGAGGCCTTCCCCATGGTTCGAGACGGCTGCTTTTGCCGCCTCCTCACCATGAGGCCGAAAAAGGTCAGCCTTCAGGGCCTCGGGTGCAAGACCCGACTCAAGCCCCGGTGAACGCCTTGAAGGTGATGATGGTCTTGGTGTCCTGGATGCCGGGAATCAACTGCACCTTCTCGTTCACGAAGTGGCCGATGTCGGTGGCAACGGG